>DATKQY010000001.1:0-21284 GCA_035532475.1 Acidimicrobiales bacterium
TACGACGTGGCGTTCGCCTGCGATACCGATCACGACCGTCACGGTGTGGTGACCCGCAGCAGCGGTCTGATGGAACCGAACCATTACCTGTCGGTGCTGATCGACTACCTGTTCCGGCATCGTCCCCGCTGGAGCAAGGACGCCGCAGTCGGCAAGACCGTGGTCAGCACCGCGTTGATCGACCGCGTGGTGCAGCGGCTCGGGCGCACGCTGGTCGAAGTGCCGGTCGGCTTCAAGTGGTTTTCCGACGGTCTGTTCGACGGCTCGCTCGGCTTCGGCTGCGAGGAAAGCGCCGGTGCCTCGCTGCTGCGCCGCGACGGCTCGGTGTGGACCACCGACAAGGACGGCCTGGTGCCGGCACTGCTGTCGGCCGAGATCACCGCGCGCATGGGCAAGGACCCGGGCCAGCTGTATGCGCAACTCACGCGCGAACTCGGCACGCCGTTTGCCGACCGCGTCGAAGCCGCCGCCACCCCGGCGCAGAAGGCCCGCCTGGCCAAACTCTCGCCCGCCCAGCTGCACAGCAAACAGCTGGCCGGCGAGACGATCGCGCAGGTGCTGGACCAGGCGCCGGGCAACCACGCGGCGATCGGCGGCATCAAGGTGATCGCCGCCAGCGGCTGGTTCGCCGCACGCCCCTCCGGCACCGAGGCGATCTACAAGATCTACGCCGAGAGCTTCCAGGACGAAGCACATCTGCAATGGATCCTGCAGCAGGCGCAGACGATCGTCGATACTGCCGTGGCCGATGCATGACAGCCACGCATGCTTCCGTGTGCATCCCACGGAATTCATTTTCCGTATCCGGTCAGCCATGCGTGCGCGGACGAGCCCGCGGCATGGCTAAGCATTTGCCAAGGATCGCGCTGCGATGATGGCAATTGGGCAATAATCCCGCTTGGCGTACAGCCGCGAACCACCACCCTGCTGGAGATAGGTCATGTCGTCGATCGATAGGCAACCCCGTTTTGCCGCACCGCTGCGTCGGATGCACTGGATCATGTTTGCTCTGGTGCTGCTGGCTTACCTTTTCATCAACCTGTTCGAGCTGTTTCCCAAGGGCAGCGCCACGCGCGCAAACATCCTGGCCTCGCACTTCCTGGCCGGCCTGGCCGTGCTGCTGCTGGTGCTGCCGCGTCTGTGGCTGCGCAGCCGGCATGCACGACCGGCGATTACCCCGCCGCTGGGACACTGGGAGGACCTGCTGAGCAAACTCACCCATGCCGGGCTGTATCTGTTCCTGCTGGTGCAGCCGATCCTGGGCGTGATCACCCTGCAGGTCGGCGGCAAGCCGGTGACGCTGTTCGGTGTGACCGTGCTGCCCGCGCTGCTGGGGGCGCCCGATCGTGCGCTGTCGCACCAGCTGGAGAACATCCACGGCACCATCGGCGAGGTCTTTTACTACGTGATCGGGCTGCATATCCTGGCCGCGCTCTGGCACCACTACCGCAGGCACGACGACACCTTGAAGCGGATGCTCTGAGCTGCCGCGGGAAAGTTGGCCAACGCCTCACGTGCCGCACTCACTCGGGAGATCGCCCGCATGCACCCACGCCACTCCGAACGCCACCGCACCAGCCGCATGAGCTGGCTGCGCGCGTCCGTGCTCGGCGCCAATGACGGCATCGTCTCCACCGCCAGTCTGGTGCTGGGCGTGGCAGCGGCACATGCCGATCGACAGAACATCCTGATCGCCGGCATCGCCGGACTGGTTGCCGGCGCGATGTCGATGGCCGCCGGTGAATACGTGTCGGTGCATTCGCAGGCCGACAGCGAGCAGGCCGATCTGCAACGCGAGCGGGCCGAGCTGCAGAATGACGTCGAGGGTGAACACAAGGAACTGGCGGCGATCTACGTGGGCCGCGGACTGGATCCCGCGCTGGCGAAACAGGTCGCCGAGCAACTGATGCGCCACGACGCGCTGGATGCGCATGCCCGCGACGAGCTGGGCATCACCGAAGCACTGCGGGCGCGGCCGCTGCAGGCCGCCGGCGCCTCGGCGCTGAGCTTCGCGGTGGGCGCCGCGTTGCCGCTGCTGGTGGTCCTGCTGGCCCCCGCGGCGGGCTTGCTGGCGTCCGTCTTCATCACGTCGTTGCTGTTCCTGGCGCTGCTTGGCGGGCTGGCGGCAGGCACCGGCGGTTCCAGGGTCAGCACGGGCATCCTGCGCATCACGTTCTGGGGCGCGCTGGCGATGGCGATCACGGCAGGCGTCGGCATGCTGTTCGGCGTGGCCGGCTGAGCGACCTTTCCGTATCGCGGACTTCACGGCAGAACCACTCGCACGCGATCACTCTCGGATGTGACGTTGAAACCCGTTCAACGGACCGGCCATCTCCATGTTCGCGTCATCGCCCCATCCGCACGTCATCCCTCCGTCTGGTTTGCCGCAGAATGTCCTGGCGCCGGCCGCGCCGCCGGCACACCGCGCTGACGGGGTATCGTTGTCCTCGCGCGCGGTGGGCCGGCGGCAACCTGCAGCCCCGCGTCAAACAGCCCTCGTTCCGCCGGCGAAGAGCGCATGATCGCGACGTCCGTCTATCGCGTCGTCACGCTGGAATACGGAGACCCCGCGCCATGCACGAGAAAATACTCGACCCAGACCTGCTGCACAGGATGGACGCCTACTGGCGCGCCGCCAACTATCTGGCGGTCGGGCAGATCTACCTCCGCGACAACCCCCTGTTACGGCGGCCGCTGGCACTGGGCGACATCAAGCACATGCTGCTGGGGCACTGGGGCACCACGCCCGGGCAGAACTTCATCTACGTGCATCTGAACCGGGTCATCCGGAAATACGACCTGGACATGATCTACGTGTCCGGCCCCGGCCACGGCGGCCCGGCCGTCGTCGGCAACACGTATCTGGAGGGCACCTACAGCGAGATCTATCCGGACATCAGCCAGGACGAGGCCGGCCTGCAGAAGCTGTTCAAGCAGTTCTCCTTTCCCGGCGGCATCCCCAGCCACGCCTCGCCCGAATGTCCGGGCTCGATCCACGAGGGCGGCGAGCTGGGCTACTCGCTGAGCCATGCGTTCGGCGCGGTGTTCGACAACCCGCAGCTGATCGTCGCCTGCGTGATCGGCGACGGCGAGGCGGAAACCGGGCCGCTGGCCACGGCGTGGCATTCCAACAAGTTTCTCGATGCGGCGACCGATGGTGCGGTGCTGCCGATCCTGCATCTGAACGGCTACAAGATCGCCAACCCCACCGTGCTCGCGCGCATCAGCCGCGAGGAACTGGAACAGTTGCTGCGCGGCTGCGGCTGGACGCCGATCTTCGTCGAGGGCCACGAACCCGCGCTGATGCACGAGGCGATGGCGACCGCGCTGGACACTGCGGTGGAACAGATCCGGGCGATCCAGCACGACGCCCGCGCGCAGGGCAACCTCGCCCGTCCGCGCTGGCCGATGATCGTGCTGATCTCGCCCAAGGGCTGGACCGGGCCGAAGGTGGTCGATGGCCTGCCGGTCGAAGGCACCTTCCGCGCGCACCAGGTGCCGATCGCGGTGTCGGCCACCACGCCACCGGAACACCTGCGCCAGCTCGAGGACTGGCTGCAGAGTTACCGGCCCGCGGAGCTGTTCGACGCAGGCGGCCGGCTGCGTCCGGAACTGGCCGCTCTGGCGCCGGCGGGCACGCGCCGCATGGGCGCCAATCCGCACGCCAACGGCGGCATCCTGCTGCGCGAGCTGCGCATGCCGGATTTTCGCGACTACGCCTGCGCGGTGCCCGCACCCGGCACGCGCGGCATCGGCGATACGCATGTGCTGGGCCCGTTTCTGCGCGACCTGGCAAGGCTCAACGACACGCAGCGGAATTTCCGTGTATTCGGCCCCGACGAGACGCTCTCCAACGGACTGGAGTCGCTGTTCGAAGCCACCACGCGGCAGTGGGATGCCGTCACCGAGCCGAACGACGAGTTCCTCGCGCCCAGCGGCCGGGTGATGGAGATGCTCAGCGAGCATCAGTGCGAAGGCTGGCTGGAGGGCTACCTGCTGACCGGGCGGCACGGCCTGTTCAACTGCTACGAGGCGTTCATCCACATCGTCGACTCGATGTTCAACCAGCACGCCAAGTGGCTGAAGGTCACGCGGGGCATCGCCTGGCGACGCCCGATCGCGTCGCTCAACTACTTGTTGTCGTCCCACGTCTGGCGACAGGACCACAACGGGTTCTCTCACCAGGATCCCGGCTTCATCGACCACGTGGTGAACAAGAAGGCCGAGGTGGTCCGCGTCTACCTGCCGCCGGACGCGAACTGCCTGCTGTCAGTGGCGGATCATTGCCTGAGATCGCGCAACTACGTCAACGTGATCGTCGCCGGCAAGCAGCCCGAGCTCAGCTGGCTCGGCATCGACGACGCGATCGTCCACTGCACCCGGGGGGCAGGCATCTTCGAGTGGGCGAGCAATGACGCCGGGAGCGTGCCCGATGTCGTGATGGCGTCCTGCGGGGACGTGCCGACCTTGGAGACCCTCGCCGCGGTGGACCTCATCCGCCAGCACCTTCCCGAGCTCGCGGTCCGGGTCGTGAACGTTGTCGACCTGATGCGCCTTCAGCCCGAACGCGAGCATCCCCACGGGATGTCCGACGCAGAGTTCGATGCGCTCTTCACCACGAGCTCGCCGATCGTCTTTGCCTACCACGGCTATCCCTGGCTGATCCACCGGCTCACCTACCGGCGTCAGGGCCATCACAACCTGCACGTGCGCGGCTACAAGGAGGAGGGCACGACGACGACGCCGTTCGACATGGTCATGATGAACGACCTCGACCGCTTTCATCTGGTGATGGACGTCATCGACCGGGTGCCCGGCCTGGCGTCCCGGGCCGGGCACATCCGCCAGCAGATGAGCGACCGGCGCCTGGCCTGCCGCCAGTACACGCGCGAATTCGGCGACGATCCTCCCGAGATCCGCGAGTGGACCTGGCCGTACTGAGTCCCTCGATGCGCATCCTCGTCGTCAACGCCGGATCGAGCAGCCTGAAGCTCCGTGTCCTCGACGAGCGCGACGAGGTCGTCGCGGCCACCGACCTGCCCGCTTCGCACGGACGGTTCGACGCCGGGGCGATGGGGGAGGCGCTTGCCGGCATCGAGGGAGTGGAGGCGGTCGGACATCGGATCGTCCACGGCGGGACGGAGCTCACCGGACCCGTTCGCATCGACGACGGCGTCGTGACCCGACTGCGTGCGCTCTGTGACCTGGCGCCGCTGCATCAGCCGGTGTCGCTCGCCGCACTCGACGCGACGAGCGCCGCGCTGCCTGGCGTCGCAGCCGTGGCCTGCTTCGACACGGCGTTCCACGCTGGCATGCCGCCCGCAGCTGCGACGTATGCCCTTCCGCCCGAGTGGCGCCGACGATTCGCTCTCCGCCGCTACGGCTTCCACGGCCTCTCCCATGCCTATGCCTCACGCCGGACCGCCGAGCTGCTCGGCCGACCGGTCGAGACCCTGCGGATCGTCACCTGCCACCTCGGAGCCGGCGCCTCGCTCGCCGCCGTCCACGCCGGGCGGTCGGTCGACACCACGATGGGCTTCACCCCCCTCGACGGTCTCGTCATGGCGACGCGGGCGGGCAGCCTCGATCCCGGACTCGTGCTCTGGCTCGAGGAGCACGTCGGCACCCCTCCAGCGGAGCTCGCGGACACCTTCGAGCACCGCTCGGGCCTGCTCGGACTTGCCGGCACGGCGGACATGCGCGAGGTCCTCGAAGGCGCGAGGGCGGGCGATCCGCTCGCGCTGCTCGCGCTCGAGGTCTACGTGCATCGACTCCGCGCCGGAATCGCGGCGATGGCCGCAGCGATGGGGGGGATGGATGCGCTCGTCTTCACCGGCGGCGTCGGCGAGGGCGCCGCCGAGGTACGCGAGCTCGCCGTGAGCGGCCTCGGGTTCCTCGGCGTCAAGCTCGACGAGGTGACCAACGCTCAAGGCGACACCGATCGCGCGATCAGCTCGCCCGACGGCGACGTCCCGACCTTTGTCGTGGCCGCCCGCGAGGACCTCGAGATCGCCGCAGAGACGCGCCACGTGCTGACGAGCGAGGCGGAGTAGATGGAGCGCGAGCACCCGCCGCTCGTCGACGACTCCCGCCGCCGGGCGCTTAGAGGCCGGGTATCGAACCCGTGTCGCACCGTGGGACCCGTCGGGGGTCGACCCGAGCTCACGGCGATCGACGTGACGGAGGAGGAACGCGACGATGCGAGCCCGCGTACCCCGGTCGCTTCGGCCGAGAAGTCGTCTGTGTGACAGGGTTGGCCACGACGCGAGGCGACCGGTCAGCGGTGGCTCGAGCCGCCGATGTGCTCCCGGCGACGTCGATCTCGATCCACGAAGAGGTGATGAGGATGACGAACGATCCGGCCAGCCCGGGAGAACAGGGCGCCGATCATGGTCAATTCCGCACGACGGCAGCGTGGTTTCCCGCTGCCGACGAGCGTCTGCGCGTCTCGCGCACCATCATGCGGTCGAGTGTCGAGGTAGCGCGTGCGCTCCACGTCCGCCCCGACCAGCTCGTCCGGGTCGCCTACAACACCGAGATCACCGAGGCAACGGGCGCGATCATCCTCCTCTCCCCGGTGAAGTCCCAACGCTGGCTGCGCGTGCCCGCTCGTGTCGAGCTCTTGACGCCGCCGCCACAGCACCCCGATGCAATCATCTCGCTCAGATGGCAGGCAGCACGCCTTAGCCGGCTCTTCCCCGTTCTCGAGGCCGACCTCGCCGTACGCCCCGCAGCGGGCGGCACGGAGCTCCGCCTCGACGCCACGTATCGACCGCCGCTTGGGATCGCCGGCCTTGTCTTTGACCACCTCGTCGGCAGACGGATCGCGACGGCGGCCACCGTGGGATTCGTCGACGCGCTCGCTGTCGCCATCGAGCGCGACGAGCTCCCTGGCGTCGGCTCGTGACGTCGTGGTGCTCGTGATGCGCTCGCCAGCTTGGCGAGCCGCGCCGCCATGAGCGACCCGGAGGTCACGGGCCCGGCTGCGGTGCAGCGCGAGCTCCGCAACCTCGATCGCGCGAGAGGACCTCGGTCGGGGCGAGCCCGATAGCTGGGATGAGGTCATCAGCACAAAGTGCCATGAGCATCTCCTGTCGAGGATAATGAGCCGATGACGAGGGGGTACTCCGCCCCGCTCGTGGTCGGGGAGGTGGGAAGCGATCCGCAGGCACCTGCCCGCCGTGCTCTTTTCATCTCTTCGCGGCTACCGAGCGTCCATTGCCGGAGCCGACGCGATCGCCGCGGTGACGCTGCTCGTCATCGCGGTGCCCGAGCAACTGGCGACCTCCAGGCTCGCCGGCATGCCCCCGATCACCGGCTTCTACGCCTTCATCGCCGGCTCGGTCCTGTTCGCCGCGCTCGGGTCGAACCCGCAGATGTCGGTCGGAGCCGACTCGACGATCGCGCCGCTCTTCGCAGCCGGGATCGCACACCTCGCTCCGCCAGGCTCTCCCCGCTACGTCGAGCTCGTCGCGATCCTCGCCGTCATGGTCGGCGCGATCGTGGTCCTCGTCGGGCTCCTGCGGCTCGGTTGGATCGCCGAGTTCCTCTCCACGCCGATCATCGCCGGCTTTCTCGCTGGCGTGGCAGTCATCATCGTCGTGCACCAGCTCCCCGACCTGCTCGGCCTGTCCTCACCGGGCGGCTCCACGCTTCATCGCATCGCAGCGACGGTGCAACAGCTCGACCGCGCGAACCGCTGGACCCTCGGCATCGGCCTCGTCACCTTCGTCGTCGTCGCAGCGGCCGAGCGTGTGGACCGCAAGCTCCCCGGAGCTCTGGCCGCGCTGATCGCCTCGACCATCGTCGTGGCCGCGGGCGGGCTTCGCGCAGACGGTGTGGCCGTGCTCGGGACCTTCGCGCACGGCACCCCCGCCTTCGGGCTGGCGGGTCTGTCGTGGTCGGCGCTCGGAAGCGTCGTGCCGATCGCGGTGGTGGTCGCGCTCGTCGTCATCAGCCAGACGGCGGCCACGAGTCGCTCCTTCGCCGGCCGGAGCGGCTACGAGGTGGACGTGGGACGGGACTTCATCGGGGTGGGGGCGGGAAGCGTCGTGGCGGGCCTGTGCGGCGCCTTCCCCGTCGACGCGAGCCCTCCTCGAACCGCGGCGGTCGCCTCGGCAGGAGGCCGCAGTCAAGCGTCCGGGCTCGCTGCCGCGGCTGCGCTCGTGCTGCTGATCCCGGCCGCGGGCCTGCTGAAGGACGTCCCACTCGCGACCCTCGCGGGAGTGTTGATCTTCATCGCGACGCGCATCGTCCATGTCGATGACCTCGTCGCCATCGCGCGATTCGACCGAGTCGAGCTCGGCCTGGCGGCCTTGACGTTGATCGTCGTGGCGCTCGTCGGGGTCGAGCAGGGCATCGGGGTGGCGGTCGGCCTTGCCGTTGTCGATCGCACCCGACTCAGCGCTCGGCCTCAGCTTCACGTCCTCGGCCGCATCGTCGGCACGACGAGCTGGGTTCCGCTCAGCAGCACCGCGGACGCTGGTCAGGTGCCGCACGTGTTGGTCGTGCTCTTCGCCACACCGCTTTGGTACGCGAACGCCGTCCACTTTCGAGCCGAGGTGCATGGCGCGTTGGCGCGTGTCGAAGGGACGCCCAAGCTCTTCGTGCTCGACGCGATCGGCATGAGCGACATCGACTTCACCGGCTCGCGTGTCCTTCGTGAGGTCCTCGACGAGCTCGCCCAAAAAGATGTCGAAGTCGCGGTGGCCCGGGCTGGGTCTCACCTGCAAGAAGGCCTGCATCGAAGCGGCCTGTTCGAGCGGATCGGCGCCGGCCGGTTCTTTGCCTCGGTCGACGAGGCGGTCGCGACCGCTCGCTCGACGTGAGCGGAGCGCCGAGCTCGCCGACGTGAGCCCCGGACCGAGGAGGGGAGCGGGCCGCTCGGCGATTGAACGTCGGCGGTCGCGCTCAGGCCAGTGCCACCTCGATGCGCTGGCCAGGGCGCAGCCGGTGGCGTTCGCCGCCGATGACGACCGTCGCTGAGCGCGCCTGGGACGGCATGGCGCTGACGAGGAGGCGGTCGTGGTCGACGTCGAGGGCGACCCAGTGGTCGCGGTACGCGAGGGCGAAGCCTAAGCGCGAGATCTGCTCGGGGAGAACAGGATTGAGCCACAGCGCGTCGCCTCTCACCTCGAGACCGGTGTAGCAGCGCTGCAGCAGGTCGACGGTGCCGGCCATCGCCCCGAGGTGGATGCCCGTGGCGGTCGTGCCGCCTTGGGTGTCGGCGACGTCCGCGGCGAGCGCCCGCCGGAACTGCTCCCAAGAGGCGCGCCGGTCGACGCGGGCGGTCACCCAGGCGTGGACGACGGCCGACAGCGTGGAACCGTGCACGGCGCGAGCCGCGTAGTACTCGACGCTGCGACGGATCGTCTCGGGCTCGAGCTCGTAGCCGAGACCATGAAGGACCTCGCGTAGCTCTTCGGCCGAGAGCAGGTAGAAGAGCATCAGGACGTCGGCTTGCTTTGCCACCTGGTAGCGGTTGGCCGCATCGCCTTCGGCTTCCAGGATCAGATCGAGTCGACCGATGTTGCCGTAGCGGTCACGGTAGGCGTCGAGGTCGAGTGGTGCGAGGCGTTCGTAGCCGGCGAACTGGCTGATCACACCCTCGTGGAACGGTACGTGCAGTCCGGCAGCGACCCGTTCCCAGCGGCGAAGCTCGGCGTCGTCGACGCCGATCCGGTCAAGGACCTCGTCTCGATGCCCGGCGCGGATCAGCTCGACGACTTCGACGGCACGGCGCAACAGCCACGCCGTCATCACATTGGTATACGCGTTGTCGTCGATCCCGCCATCTGGCGCCCACGGGTAGCCGTCGTGGAACTCGTCGGGGCCCATCACTCCCCGGATGCGAAAGCGACCGAGCGAGTCGTCAAACGTCGAGAGATCGGCGAAGAAGCGCGCAATCTCGAGGAACACCTCGGCACCTGCTCCGGAGAAGAAGACGTTGTCCGCAGTGGTCTGCCAGTGCTGCCACAGCTCGAAGGCAACGGCGAGCCCGACATGACGCTGGCGGTGTGAGCGGTCCGGGATCCAGCGGCCCGAGCGCGGGTTGTAGAGCGTGCGTGGGGTTTGGTCGGAGCCGTCGCTGCCGCTTTGCCAAGGGAACATCGCACCCCGGTGACCCGTCGCGGACGCGGCACGCACGGCCGCCGGGAGCCGGCGCCACCGATACGCGAACAGGGCTCGGGCAACCTCTGGGAAGAGGAAGTTGAGCACCGGGAAGCAGAACACCCCGTCCCAGAAGACGTGGCCCTGGTAGCCCTCGCCGGCCAGTCCTCGGGCGGGGATCCCGACGTCGAGGTCGACGACATGGGGGGAGGCCACCTGCAACAGGTGGAAGAGATGGAGGTGCACGACGCGCGAGGCGTCTTCGACGCCGTCATCGACGTGCGGGGTGGTCGTGAGCTCGACCCGGCTCCGCCGCCAAAGGCGCGCCCAGGCCGCCTTGTGGGCTGCGAGCACCTCGGCGAAGCCGCCGGCCCGCGCCGCGCCAGCTCGTGCCGCCTCGAGGGGCTCGGCGATCGCCCGGTCCCGAGAGGTGTAGACGGCGACGAGCTTCTGGAGGCCCGCGCGGCTGCCGACGGCGAGGTCGGTGACCAGTTCATGGGCGACGCCCCGGCCGGAGTCGACGAGATGGCGGGCCCGCTCGGTACCGGTGGTGAGCCGTGTGCGGGCGGCCTCGGCGATCACGATGTGGGACTGGGTGGTCGTCGCGACGAGCCAGCACACGTCGGGGGAGTCCTCTCCGACCACGACGTCACCCAGGTGGCGGTGGGCGAGGAGGCGGCCCTCAGCGGTCTGGTCGTTGGCGACCCCGGCGTCGAAGCCGGAGCGGACGCGGAGCTCGCCCGACCAGTTCTCGGCCACGAGGTTCAGCTCGAGCGCGAGGGTGTGGGACTCATCCATCGACACCAGCCGACGCTCGACAACCGCGGTCGAGCGCCCCGAGGCGTCAACCGCACGGAACCGGCGGAGCAGCAGCCCCCGTGCGAGGTCGAGCGACGTGACGCAGTCGAGTACCGCGACGCCCGGCTCGCCGAGGAAGGGGCCGCCATCGGCTGAGAAGGTGATCGCCAGCCAGTTCGGGGCGTTGACGAGGCTCTCTTCCTCCACGACCTCACCACCGGCGCTGCTGGTGAGCCGGTTGTAGCAGCCGGCAAGGTAGGTGCCGGGGTAGTGGAGGCCGTCGTCGCTCGACTCAGCCCGCGCCCCACGGGTGCCGAGGTAGCCGTTGGCAAGCGTGCAGAGCGCCTCGCGCATCTCCTCGTGGGCCGGGTCATCCCCCCGGTAGGTGAGGTGCCAGCCGTCGCCGGTAGGGCCAGTGCCGATGAGGCGAAGCTCGCCCAGGTCGGAGACGACGACGTCGGCGCCTGCGGCGACGAGATCCTCGGGCCGTTGGTGGCGGTCGACGCCGATGACGAGCCCGAAGCCGCCTCGCCGACCGGCCTCCACGCCGGCGATCGCGTCCTCGACGACGACCGCCCGCTCGGGATCCACGCCGAGGCGGACCGCTGCCTCGAGGTAGCTCGCGGGATCGGGCTTTCCCGTGAGCGCCATGGTCATCGCCACGTTCCCGTCGACGATGACGTCGACCAGCCCGGCGAGGTCCGCCGCGGCGAGCACGTCGGTGCAGTGGCGACTCGCCGAGACGACCGCGATCGCGACGCCGAGAGACCGGAGGCGCTGGAGGAGACCGATCGAGGCGGGAAACGGTCGCGGCCCCCCGGAGGCCAAGAGCGCGAGGAAACGGTCGTCCTTTTCGGCCGCGATCGCGAACGCGCTCTCGAGGCCGGGAGGATCGCCGGCCCTGCCCTCAGCAACGACGACGCCGCGCTCGGCCAGGACGTGATGGACCCCGTCGAGGCGTGCCTCTCCGTCGACGAGGCGGCGGTAGTCCTCCCCGGTGAATGCCGGGAGGGCGCTGCCGGAGGACGAGGTGACCTGCGCGAACAGGTCCGCGAAGACCGCCGTCCAGGCGGCCTCGTGCAGGGCGGCGGTGTCGGTCAGCACGCCGTCGAGGTCGAACAGGACGCCGTCCACACGTTCGAGGAGAAGTTCCGCCCGGTCGCCGGACGTGTCGGGTCCGCCGCGCCGGTTCGTCGCGTGGGCCGCCTTGCCGGCCAGCCCCGCGAAGACCGCGTCAGTCATCGCCGGACGCCGACGGACCCGGGAGGCGATGCGCCTGATTCGGCCAGGCCCACGACGAAGTCCGCTCGCGCGCCCGGAGCGCTGGCAAGAACGCGTCGCGCTGCCGTCCTCGCCGCGTGGAGATGGAGGATCGGCTCGAGCACGCTTGACACTGACCGCGAGGCTACCCACCACCCACGTCGATGGTCTCGGGCGCCCTGCGAGCGACGAGGTGACGAGGACCTCCGGGCCACCCGCCGAGCAGCAGGTCCTCTTCCGCCGTCCACCCGGCGAGCGCGGGCAGGGCGGAGGGCGTCACCGGGAGATCGGAGCGATCTCGAGGCGCTGCCGATGAAGGCATTCGTCGATCACGGACCTGGTGAGAGGAACGGTCATGCTTCTAACGTCTGGCTTAGAACGTCTGAGCGAGGATGCTCCCGGCGTCTCGAGCGCCACGGCGCGTGCGGCAGGTGCAGCGACCTCGTCGTGTCCGGCCGGCGCAGGTTCAGTAGGCGAGCCACTCCACGAGCGCAGTCGTGACCTGCTCGGGCCGCTCGACGCTCGACAGGTGCCCGCAGTCGGGCACGACGACGAGGTGAGCGCCGTCGATGCCCTCCGCCAGCTCGGCCGCGAGGTCGGGCGGGGTCAGCGCGTCGCCGTCGCCGACCAGCACGAGCGTCGGGCAGCGGATCGCCGCCAGGTCGGCCCGGGAGTCGACGCGACCCGTGATCGCCCGCTGCTGGCGGACGAAGGCCGCCGGTCCCGTCTCGTCGGCCATGAGGTGGACCAGACGCCGCAGCACGTCGTCATCCCGGCGGTCGGCGTGAACGAGCAGGGGGAGCTGCTGATCAGGGACCTCGTCGAAGCGTCCGGAGGTCGCGAGGCCGATCTGGTGCACCCGGCGCTCACGCTGTGCCTCGGTGTCCGGGCGGGCCGAGGTGTCCAGCAACGCGAGCCGGGTGACGCGCTCGGGCGCCTGGCGCATGATCTCGAGCGCGACGTAGCCGCCCATCGAAAGGCCCCCGAGGGCGAAGTGCGCTGGGGCGTCGGCCAGGATGCGCCGTGCGATCGCGTCCATGGCGTCGTCGCGCGTGTGGTCCGCGATCGTCACCGGGCCGTACCGCCAAAGCTCGGGCACCTGGGCCGCGTAGAGCCGCGCCGTGGCGAGGAGCCCGGGCACGAGGACGATCGGCGTCGGGCCGGGTGCGACCGCTTCTGGTCGCGTGGGCCGGGTCGGCTGGTAGGCCATGCGTGTCCAGCGTAGAAGACGCTGCCATCGACAGCCGGCTCGTGAGTTGTCGTCGTCCGGCAGGGGATCTGGAAGGTTCCATGAGGCTCGGCATCTCGGTCACGGACTTCTCCTCGGCCCGTCGCGCCCTCCGAGATCGGAGCGGCCGTGCCCCGTCTCGCGCGTTCAGCGAGCGAGGCCGGCTTCGACAGCCTGTGGACCATGGACCACTTCTTCCAGATCCGTGCGAGCGGCGAGCACTCCGAGGCCCCGATGCTGGAGGCCGACGCGACGTCTGCCTTTGTCGCGGGCCAGACGCGAAGGATTCGCCCCGGCACCCTGAACCTCCTTCCCGACGCGCTCATGCTGATCGGACGGTCCTGGGTAGCCGGCGCGCCATGGGTCGGGGTCGCGCAGAGGTCGAGCGCACGGACGCCGCCCGCGAGGCTCCCGGACGCGGTCGTCGGCGTCGACCTCGGGGTGAAGGTCCTCGCAGCGCTCTCGACGGGCGAGCTCGTCGAGAACCCGAAGGCGCTCAGCCGCTACCGGCGCCGCATGGCGCGGCTCAGCCGCGAGCTGTGTCGTCTCCTCACGGCTGACACAACCCGCACCGCACCGCCTCTCCGGCGAGCTCCGTCGCCGCCCACCTCTCGAGCAGCGCCGCGCTCGGGCCGCAGACCTTCACGTACTGATGCGTCCAGCGACTCCGTCGAGCGCCGGAGATGTGGCGACAGCTTGCCCGGTGCAGCATCAGGTAGTCGCGGTGGGGCGAGCGCGTCGTGTTCACCACGAAGCCCCCCGGGTTCCGCGCCACCCATGCAAGGTACCCGGCGTCGTCGTCGACGAACGCGACGAGCGGCAGCTCGACGTCGGGTTGCACGGCCGTCGACCGTAGCGCCTCCCGGTCGTGACGAGCTGGCGCACGCCGACTCCTCACGTTGTCGTCGAGCCGAGCGTGGATGCGCCCGCCGCCTGCGGCCAGCTCGCCGACGTGCGCGAGGTCTCTCCCGTTTCCTCGCGCTGGGGTCCCCCAACGCCGACGTCGGGTCAGGAGGTGCCGGTGCCGGCACGATCCGCCGAGTTCGAGCGCAGCGCGGGCGGGCGCAGCTGCCGCACCCATGAGGAGGGGGCCGAGCCTCGGCGCCTGTTCCTGTCGCGTCGACATCGACCACACGCGCCGCAGCGCGAAGAACGCCCTCGGTCGGACGACGCCACGCCCGGACCGCCCGGGATGGCGGTGCAACCCTTCGGATCCTGCGGAGCGGCGGATCCACGGGTCGGCAGACCTTGTATGAGTCCTCCTCGTGCGGTGCCGGCCGTCCGAGCGTCGCGGCGGCGGTGCCGGCGCTCGCCCAGGTGTCCAGCTGAGCGTGGGGTACCCTTTCGGGCGTGGCCGACGTGCGCTCGCCTAACCCGGTACGGCCGCGCCTCGCGCTGGCCGGGGCGCTCGTCGACGACGCGCCCCGCCCGCCCGGCGACGATGCAGCCGGCCCGGCGCGAGCTTCTGACGCAGGCATCGAGACGGCCGCAGGCGAGGTCGGCGAGCTAGGGCGCCGCGTCGCCGAGCTCGAGCTGCGGGTCCGCGAGCAGGACGAGACCGAGCAGATGCACGAGACCGAGCTCCTAGCGATGGAGCGCGACCTCGCGCTGAAGGAGGCCTACGTCAAGCGCCTCGAGCGCGAGCAGGACCGTTTGCGCGAGGAGATCGGCCAGGTGCGCGAACGCGCCGCCGAGCTCTTCGGCGACCTCGAGCGCTCCGAGGAGCGCATCGTCGAGCTCGGGGCGCTGGCGGCCGACATCCAGCGCCAGGCGAGCTACCGGATGAGCGTCGTCATCGTCCGGGTGCTGCGGCGCAGCGGTCCGCTGTTCGCGCTCGGCCGCCGCGGCCTGCGCCGGCTCACCGGGCGCTGAGGCGGGTTCGGCGGTGGCGGGCCTGACGGAGCACTGGTCGACGGGCCAGGCGAACGCCGAGCTCGGCATGCCGGCGCACAACCCGCTCCGGCGGCTGATCGCCAAGCTGCTCTGGCCGGTGCTGCGGTACCAGGTCGTCGTCAACCGGGCGCTGCTCGCCGAGATGGACGCCCTCTCCAAGCGCCTCGACGCGGCCGAGCTCGAGCTGGCGCGCGCGCGGGGCGACATCGAGCACCACACCGGGGTGCTCGTCCGCCACGAGGAGCCGCTCGACCGCCACGAGTTCCTGCTGCAGCACCTGGAGCCGGCGATCATGGACCTCCTCCGCCAGATCGACCTCGTCCAGGAGAAGGTCGACCTCGGGGCGCGCCAGGCGCTCGCCCGCTACCACGAGGGGATCGGCCCGATCCGCTCGGCGCTGAACGAGCTCGACGCCCGGGTGCACGACCTGGCCTCGACGGTGGCCGAGGACGCCGGCCCGCGCGTCGAGTCGATGGTCACCTCGGCGGTGCACGCCGCGATGGAAGAGGCCGAGCAGGCGCGCCGCGGCGCCTGGCGGGAGGCCCTCGACGACGTCTGGCTCCGCCTGAACCAGCTGGACCTGTTCCTCACCGAGGCGAGACGGGCCTTTCCAAAGCCCCCTCCCCCCGAGCGCCTCGCCGAGCTCCCCTCCGGCTTCGAGAGCCTCTACCAGGTCTTCGAGGAGGCCTTCCGGGGACCCGAGGCGGTCGTGCGCGAGCGCGCTCGGGCCTACGTCGACGACCTGCGGGCAAGCGCCGGGCTCGGACCCGTGCTCGACCTCGGCGCGGGGCGCGGCGAGCTGCTCGAGGTGCTCGCCGAGGCCGGTATCGCCGCCTACGGGGTCGACATCGAGCACGGCTACGTCGAGCGCTGCCGGGCCAAGGGCCTCGACGTCCGGGAGGAGGACGTCCGCAGCCACCTCGCCGGTCTCGAGGAGCGTTCGCTCGGCGCCGTCACCGCCATCCAGCTCGTCGAGCATCTGCAGACCGACGAGCTGATCGAGCTGGTCGAGCTGGCGGCGCGCGCACTGCGACCCGGGGGCCTGCTGATCCTCGAGACCCAGAACCCCGAGAACGTGGTCGTCGGCGCCTCGAGCTTCTACCTCGACCCGACGCACCGCCGCCCCCTCCCCCCGCCGCTGCTGGCGTTCCTCGTCGGCGCGCGCGGCTTCGACGCCGTCGAGGTCCGCCGCCTCGAGCGGACGGAGCAGGCGCCGAGCCTCGCACGGCCGAAGCCCGACGAGCCCTGGGCCGAGACGGTCGGCTCGCTCGTCGACGCCGTCAACTACCACCTGTTCGGCCCGGCCGACTACGCCATCGTCGCCCGCCGCCCGTAGGGGCACTGGTCGGCCGCCGAGCCTGCCGACAGGCGTGTCGCGTCGGTGGCACGCGTGCGCGAGGCCGAGGCCCGGAGGTTCCCGGCACCTCCCCGCGACGACCCGGGGCCACCGGCGGTTCGGCCCGGAGGGCGCCTACCCGCGCTCGGCGATGTGGCGCCTCCCGCCGCCGCTCGCGGGGGGCTCGTCCTCGTCCTCGTCGACGTCCTCGGGCCAGTGCTCCATCCCGAGCTCGCGGCGAAGCTCGGCGGTGTCCATCGGACGCTCGCCCCGCTCGCGCGCCCGATCGGCGTCGTGCTCGAACTGGCGGAGGAGCTTCTCGAGCAGCGGCTGGCTCCGCGGGCTCGCCGCGGCGCGCCGCGGCGTCGTCCCGCCGAGGGCCGGGACCTTCTCGTCGAGCCAGTGCCGGCGCCACACCTCGTCAGCCTCCGCCGAGGAGGCGTGGGCGGACGGCCGCCAACCGGCCGGCACCGGCAGGTCGAGCGCGGGGTCGACCCGCGAGCCGATCACCGGCTCGCCGTCGACCCCGTGGTGGTGCAGGAGCCGCAGCGCCGCCTCGAGGCGCCGGCGGGAGTTGACCTCGATCACCACCTTCCCGGGCTCGAGGCGCCAGAAGCCCCGGATCCAGTGGCGCGCTTCGCCGGGGTCCTCCTCCGGGGCGCTCCAGCCCTTCTCGGCGGCGATGGCCCGGGCCTCGGCGAGCGAGCTGGCCGCCTCGGACGCGGACATCCGGCGCCCCTTCCACGCCAGCCCCGAGCCGTCGGGGTCCTCCTCGAAGTCGCTGCTCGCGAGGAGCGCCCTGCGCAGCGCGGCAGTGTCGGCCACCGGCACCGCAGCGCTGAGCAGCTCGAGCGGGTCGCCGTCGGTGTTGGTGAGGCGCGGGGTGTGCCGGCGAGCCGCCTCGGCCGCCCCGACGAGCTGGGCGAGGCCCGCGCCGACGACCTTGTGGTAGAGGTCGGCGACGACGCCGTCGAGCGGCTCGGCGAGGGAGGCCAGCACCCCGTAGGGAGGAACATCCTGCCCGGCGCGCATCGCCCTCGGCGGTCCGATCCCGGTGATCCCCTGCTCGGCGGCGAGGCCGTGGGCGACCTCGTCGGCGAGCTGCAGGGCGAGCTCGGTCAGCCGGTCCGCGTCGGTGGGGTCGAGCGCGACGAGGGCGCCGCCGCTCCGCCACGTGCCCTCGACCGGGACGAGCGCGCCGAGCAGGACGCTCCAGCGGCAGAGGCCCTCGAGCTGCTCCTCCGGCACGGAGGCGTAGACGGAGCGACGCGTGACGAGGTCGGTGAGCCACACGCCGGGCCCGGCGTCGGTGCGCTCGAGCTGCCAGAGCCCGTAGCGGGCGTTCGCGAGCCACGAGCGCGCCGCAGCGCCAAGGCGCGGCGGCGTCGAGGTGTCCGCGGCGAAGCGGGCAAGGAGGCTGTCCTGGTCGTCCGCGTCCGCGTGGCCCTCGCCGGCGCCGGCTCGGTGCGGACCCTGCAACCACGAGCACTCCGACGCCAGCTGCGCGTAGCCGCCCGCTGCGCCCGCCTCGTCCCGGCGCAACAGCTCGTCCAGCGAGTCCCGCCCGCCGAGCTTGTCGAAGGTTCCGAGGCCGGCGCTCCCCCGGACGATCGCCAGCCACTCCTCCACCCGCTCGTCGAGCCAGTCGCGAAGCGCCGGATCGGAGGCGACGAACGCCGACACCGCCTCGCGCAGCGCATAGAGCTCGGCGCGGCTCGTGAAGCGCTCGAGCGACGCGCGCTCTCGGTCCCGGCAGCAGGCGGGCCAGACAAGCCCTGAGCCGCAGCTGCAGGGTTCGCCGTCCCCGGGCGCGCGAGCCTGTCTCGCATCGGCCAGCTCGAGCGCCGTCGCCCGCAGGCGCTGGAGGTCCTCGTCAGTCGGGTCCTCGGCACAGCGGGCGTCGAGGAGCTCGAGCACGTCGGCGACCCGGCCGCGCTCGAGGCGCACCCGGGCGAGGAGCGCGGTCGCATCCTCCGCCTCGTCCGCTCCGGCGTCGAGCGCGCTGAGGATCTCATCGGCGCGGTCCTCCCGCCCGGCCCTGACCGCGGCGCCGGCCGCGACCCATGCATAGCGGGCGTCCGTGCCGCCCCGGGCGGCGAGCGCCTCGACGAGGGCCAGCGCGCGCTCCTCGTCGAGGTCCCTCGCGTAGATGGCACCCTGTGCGGCGGCGGCCTCGGGCTGCTCGAAGAGGCGGTGTGCCAGGTCGTGGTCGAGCACCTCGCCGAGGCGCTCGACGAAGGCCTCGGGCTCGACACCGGGGTCAGCCGCGGCGCCGAGGAGGCTCTCGACCTGGCCGAGCAGCTCGTCGACCGCACGCGCCGCCTGCTGGCGCCGCTCGCGCCGCGCCTCGGTGGTGACCCGCTGGTGGTGCTGGCGGCGCTCGTGCCGCCGCTTGTCGCGCTTTCCCGCCACGGGGGTCCGTCCTCTGGTCGACGAGTGGCGTCGCGTCTCGGCGCCGCTGCCGGCCGCCGGCCACTCGCCTCGGAAGGTAGCCCAGCCGGCCGGCGACGCGCTCGGTGCCAGCACGTCCAGCGAGGCGCCGCCACGCCGGTCCGAGACGGCCGGAGCTTGGCAACCCGTGTGCCGAGCGCCGCTGCGCTCAGGGTGGCGCGCCCAGGGTGGCGGCGGGCCGGTCAGGCCAACGCGACGGTGAAGCCGAAGTTGCCCGCCCCGGCCGTGCGCTCGAGGGTCCGTAGCACCCGGGCGGCGTTGTCGTGGGGGCCCTCGACGTAGCAGGGCCTGCCGTGCTGGCCGAAGGTGATGTCACACGACTCGATCGGCTCGCCGAGGTGACCGGCGGCGGCGTCGAAGTCGGGATGGGGCGCGAAGCCGAGGGCCCGGGCGTGGCCGACCGCACCCCACACGAGCTGCTGCGCCAGCTCGACGGGGGCGGCGAGCGGGTCGGCCTCGAACACCTCGAAGTAGGTCGCGACGTCGCGGGCCAGCCCCGCCTCGTCCATCACGCGGGGACCGAAGGCGTCCTTCACCCCGAGGCACCAGGTGTCCACGAGGTAGCCGCACACCGTCACCTTGGCGTAGCGGCGCCTGCGGGCCACGAGGACCATGGCGATCCCCGACCGGTCCGGGCGGTCGTCACCGAGGCCGGGCCAGTCAGGCTCGCCGTCGACGCGAAGGCCGTTGCTCCAGCCGGGGCTCACCCAGCAGCCGACGAGCTCCGGCTCGGAGGCGTCGGCGTCCCGGCGTCGGGCGATGTCGCGGATGATCGGCGCCACCGCTGCTGTCCGAACCCCGAGGCAGTGCGCGATGTCCTTCGGTGAACGCCCCTGCTGGCGGAGCTCCGCCACCTTGTCGAGCAGCTGCGCATCGGTCATCTGCCTTTCGTAGCATCGAGGGGGAGCGATGTCGCGGATGGTCGGGAGCACCGGTGGGCACGTGCCGGCGAGGCTCGAGATGAGCCGAACCGAGCCTCCGGACCTGGAGCGACGCGTCGCCCGGGCCGCGGCGGCCTCGCTCGCTCGCGCTCGGGTCGTCACGGCCGCCGACGTCCTGGTGGGGCTCGGCTGGCTCGCCCCGAGCCACGTGGAGCACTGGCGACAGGGGCCGGTGGCCAGCCTGGAGGAGCTCGCGCCGGTCGGTGCCGCGCGACGCGGCGGCCGCCGTCACCGATTACGAGACGTATCGCGCCACCGATGCGATGCCGTGTCCCCACGAGGCGATCTGGCCCGCCGGGAGGAACGCGGCGCCCTTGGCGGTGTGATCGGCGGTCGGGCTGGCGATGTAGCGCTCCCGGCCCTGCGCGTCGATGAAGTACACGATCGAGCTGTGGATGATATCGGCGTTGGGGCTCGGGGCCTCGACCTCGATCCCGTAGCGGTGCCAGACCGCCTGGAGGTCGTTCGCCGATCCGGTGAAGAAGTGCCACGTCGGGATGGTGGTCAGCTGGTGGGCCCTGCTGAACGCGGCAACTTCGGCCACCTTCAGGTGGTAGCGGTTGACGTTGACCGCCAGGAACACGACGTGGGATGCCGCGGAGCCGAGGTCGTGGTAGGCGTCGACGAACTCCTGGGAGACGATCGGGCAGATGTCCACGCAGTGCGGGTCCATGAACTCGAGCACCACCGCGTGGCCCTTGAAGCTCGAGAGGGGGAGCGTGCGGCCCTGCTGGTCGACGAGGCGGAAGCCGGGCGCAGGTCGTGTCTGCACGGGGGAGAGCGCCATGAGGTCGGCGACCGAGGTCGACACGCTCGACGGGATCCCCGTCGCCCGGATGTTCGAGAGCTGGTTCTGCTGGTCACGGTGTCGGACGGCCAGGTAGGCGAATGCCCCGGCGAGGAGGATCGCGACGCCGAGCCCGGCGAAGAGCACGGGACCTGGACCCGGGCGGCGCGGCGGCGCGGGCGGGTCCCCGGCGCTGCGCTCAGGATCTTGGACTCCGGCAGCTGAGCCCGGGTTGGATGTCATGGCCTTCGCCTCCCGGCGCGAGTGAGCTACCTAAGAGCGTGGCACCTTCGCCACGCCGAGGCACGCCACGCCGGCCGATGCGCGGCCGACGGACAGAGCCGTCCAGCTCGCCGAGGCCACCTCTCGGAGCTCCCGACGTCGTGACGACGTTCCCGACGCCGACGAGCACCGTGGTCACCAGATTGCAGCGACCGTAGCTCGCGGCGCCAGGGGGCGGTGAGCGCTCGACGCGGGCGT
>DATKQY010000002.1:0-43178 GCA_035532475.1 Acidimicrobiales bacterium
CTACCGCTACGAGAAAGGCCGGGTGTGTGGCAACCAGCCGGTGCGCGCCGACTACCTCGACGAAGTTGTGTGGGCGCACGTCACCGCGCTGCTCGCCGACCCCACGCTCGTCCGCGCCGAGCTCGATCGACGCCTCGACGGGCTCAAGGCCGCCAACCCCGCCACCGCTGAACGTTCCCGGCTCGAGCTCGACGCAACCCGCACCACCAAGGCCATCGGTCGCCTCGTCGAGGGGTACCAGGAGGAGCTCATCTCCCTCGAGGAGCTACGGGCCTGCATGCCTGCCCTGCGGGCCAAGCAAGCAAGCACACGGGCCGCGCTCGACGCGCTCGACGCGCAACTGCTCGACCGCGAGACCTATCTGAAGCTGGCCGAGGACCTCGAGACCTTCCTCAGCCGACTGCGGGACACCGCTGAGTCCGCCACCGTCCTCGAGCGCCAGAAAGTGCTACGCAGCGTGGTCAAAGAAGTTCTCGTCGGACCCGAGCGCATCGTCATTCGCCACTCCATCCCGGTGCACCGCCCCTTTCTGGGCCCCGGTTATCGGTTGCGTTTGAGGAGTCATCGCTCGTCCCGGTCACGAACACCCTGGAACCGCCGGAATCGACGGCGACGGACACAGCGCCATCGTTCCGGTTCGCCGGGCCGTTGTAGCGCTTGACCCACAGCTGCGCGCCGGTGGCAGCGTTGTAGGCGACCGTCGCGTAGTCAGCGCCGTTCTCGGCGACCTCGGTTGTGCCGGTCACGAACAACCTGGCCCCGTTGGGGCTCACCGCCACGGAGGTGGCGCTGTCGTCGTGGTTGGCCGGGCCGTTGTAGCGCCTGACCCACAGTCGTGCGCCGGTGGCGGCGTCATAGGCGACCGTGGCGAAGTCGAGACCCGATTTGGCGCCGGTGCTCCCACCGGTCACGAAGACCTCGGCCCCGTCGGGGCTCACCGCCAGGGACTGGGTGCCGCTCGGGAAGAGCGTCTCCGGGCCGTTCCCAGGGCCGTGGTAGCGCTCAGCCCACAGCTGCGCGCCGGGAATGGCTGACGCGTGGGACGCTCGCGAAGCGCCGGTGGCCGTGCCCGACGCGCCGGCTGCGGCTGCCCCGAATATGCTGAGCGCCGCAGCCCCAGTAACCAGCACACGCGCAATGCGCCTGGACATTGGAACATCTCTTCCACGCGGTGGGATGGTGCTGACGCCGACGATCCCAGAAGACCGACCGACTGGCGTCGACATCGCACTAACCTCTCCCGGCACCGTCATGATCAAGCAGTCGAGGTGGTCCGTGACAGGGCCGTTCGTCACATGGCGAGGTGGAACGGCCGATCTCCGCCAGCAACTTCTCTGATCACCGAGATCGGCAGCCCGAGCGGCAGGGCGAGCGGCGCCCGGAGCCCTCGGCCACGCCAGGTGAGGCCGGAGGGCTACTCCCCGCGGGCTGGCCTTCGATCAGCTCGCCTGCTCGGCGCCAGAAGGTTGACGTGTGCGCGCAGGTCCGGGCAGCGTGCTGGCTCTTCCTCCGCGGAGGAGTGGCGGGCCTTCGCACGATGGCCTGGATGAACCTCCAGCCTCGGTGTCGTTGCTTCGGGAACTCACAGCTGGCGGGCCGTGAAAGTGTCTTCCGCCCCTGGTCTCCACCCCGGTCCGGAGATACACCGTTGGCGGAGAGGTGTGAAGGAGGTGCGCCATGTCCCTCCACACGAGACGCGGCATTGAAGAAACGGGTGAGGACGTAGACGAACGCGAAGCGGCACGGCGGCAATTGCAGGCCCGGCGCGACTTCATCTCACACCTGGTCGCCTACGTTGTGGTCAACGGCTTCCTGGTCGGCGTGTGGGCCTTCACTGGCGCCGGCTACTTCTGGCCGGCATGGGTCATCGGCGGGTGGGGCGTGGGCCTGCTGATGCACGTGTGGGATGTGTTTCTGCGGCGGCCAGTGACCGAGGCGGATATCGACGCCGAGCTGAACCGCCATCGCTGATCGTCCGCCGGCTCCTCAACTGTCTGCCATGCGGTGCCGTCGGTGTCCGTTGAGCGCCTCGGGTTAGGCGTCACGCACTGCTTGTTGCATGTAGCAATCAAGTTCCGTGCACAAGGTCGGCTCTCCCTGGCGCCCCGGTGCTCCAGTTGTCGCGAGCCACGAGGAGGATGTACCGCCGCCAGGCGGTCGTTGTGCGTGCGACAGCCAGGTGGGCTCATTCAGTGACATCGACCTCGCCCGAGGACGGAGGGACGCCTCGGTCGCCGAGTTCGGAGCTGGCTGTGTGCGGCGGTCAGCGACATTCCTCGGCCGGAACATCGTTCCTGCGATCAGGTTCGTCCGTTCAGCTGACGGTCTCAATGGTATCCATCGCAACTTTCAGCGCTCGGATCCCAATCGGTCCCGCGAGGACCAAGGCCGCGGGTCGCGTCCCGAGGTCCTGCGACGAGCGGCCGTACACTAACGGCCTGGGCTCGACTCGTGTCGCTCGTCACATTCTCGCTCCCCGCGCCGTCGTCTATCGCGCGCTGCTCGATGCGCGCGCGATGACGACGTGGAGGGTGCCGACAGGCATGACCAGCAACGTCCATGAGTTCGATGCCCGCGAAGGTGGCTCGTTCCGTATCTCGCTCACGTACGATGCGCCGACCGCCACGGGCAAGACGACCGCGCATACCGACACGTACCACGGTCACTTCGCGAAGCTCGTGCCGAACGAGCAAGTAGTCGAAGTGCTCGAGTTCGAGACAGCAGATCCCGACCTGCGCGGCGTGATGACCATCACTACGACGCTTGCTGATGCAGACGGCGGCACCGATGTCCTCGTCGTGCACGAAGGGATACCTGGGGGTGTGGCGACCTCCGACAACGAGACCGGCACGCGGATGTCACTCGCGAATCTCGCCGCTCTCGTTGAGGCGGGCTAGGCGATCAGCGATCGCCTACGCCCCTCTTGGTACCTCCGGCACATTCCACCGCGCGTCACGAAATACGCACTGGCGAAGTCGCGACGCGTATCGGCGAAGTGCCGACCAGGGGCAGAGCCGTCGTGGCGTCGAGCCACCCCGGCCGCTCACGGCGTGGAAGGCGCAGCGGACCAACGCAGGCCATCCCAGTGCAGGAAGAGGCCCGATGCCGTGCCCCTGCCGCCGCGCTGGGAGGAGCCGACCGCCCAGCACGCCGAGGCACCGATGCACGACACGCTTTCGAGAAGCCCCGACGCTCCCGTCTCCCGTGGGAGCACGAGGGCGGCGACGACCCAGCGCCGTCCGTCCCAGCGCTCGACGAGATCCCGGTAACCGAGCCGGTCGCTGAAAGACGATCCGACTGCCCAGCACAGCGACGGGCTGACGCAGGTCACCGCCGAGAGGGACGAGCCTTCGGGCTGCGAGGCGGGGACCCGGTTGGGGCTGGCGACGATGGACCAGCGCCTGCCGTCCCACCGCTCCACCAGGCTCCTCTCGGTGCCGGAACGGGTCAGGTAGTCGCCCGCCGCCCAGCATGTCGACGCGGTGACGCACGAGATGCCGTAGAGCTGGTCCTGGAGGGCACCGGGCTCGCCCGGGCTCGTCACCTCCTCCCAGACCGAGCCGTCCCAACGCTCGACCAGCGTCCGGGACCGCTGTGCGCGGTCCAGGTAGTCGCCCACGGCCCAGCAGTCGGAGGGGTCGACGCAGGTCACCGCAAGGAGCGAGGTCAAAGAGGAGGGGTCAGGAGCCGCCGACAAGGACCAGGATCTCCCGTTCCAGTGCTCGACCACGTTCAAGGTGCTGTAGGTGGCCGCCTGGTACTCGCCCACGGCCCAGCAGTCGGACGCGTCGGCACACGAGACGCCAAAGAGCAGCGCTGAGCTTGGGCGTCTTGGGTTGGCAACGAGCTTCCAGCGTGTTCCGTCCCAGTGCTCGACAAGGCCCGGGAAGTTGCCCTCGTTGCCGCTGGCGAACGAACCGACTGCCCAGCAGTCGGAGGCGGTGAGGCACGCGACGGCTCGAAGCTGCACCAGCGGGTACGGGACCGCCGCTGCCGGTGTCGGGCTCGCCCGTTCGGCCCAGGTCTGGCCGTCCCAGTGCTCGGCGAGGCCGCCCCGGCCGAGCAGGCCACGTTGGACGGACCCTACGGCCCAGCAGTCGGAGCTGCTGACGCAAGCGACCCCGTTCAGCGTGGTGTCGATGAGCGCTGCGCCGACCGGTCGCAGAGGCTGAGCTGGCGATGGGCGGCTACCGGGGCTGGCGACGCCCGCGGTGGCGTGCGTGCTCGCCACCGGCAGGCCGACGACTCGCCTCGGACGGCCAGTGGCCATCTCCGAGCCGTCGCCGAGCTGTCCGTACTGGTCGGCCCCCCAGGACCACACCGCACCGCTTCGCGCGACGGCGAACGCGACCTCCCCGTCGGCGGCCACCTGCGCCACGCCGGGCAGCGCGCTGACGCGCCCCGGCAGCGCGCTGTTGGCCAGGCGTCCGTCGCCGAGCTCACCGTCGGTGCCCCGGCCCCAGGCCCACACCGTTCCGTCGGCGAGCAGCGCATAGCCGCTTGAGGCGCCCGCCTCGATTGCCACGACACCGGTCAGGCGCCGCACCCGAACCGGCGCCGCCTCGTCGAGGCGCTCCCGGCCGTTGCCCAGCTCTCCGAACTCGTCGTCACCCCAAGCCCACACGCTCCCGTCCGAACGCAGGGCGTAGCAGGTGTCCCCGCCCGCGGCGATCGCCACCACGCCAGCGAGCCCCCGCACGCGGAGCGGGATCGCGGACGCGCGCAGGTTCGCAGCGCGCGGACCGCCCGCGGCTGGGGGGCCCTGCCCGAGCTGGCCGAGGGTGTTGTCGCCGAAGGCCCACACTGTGCCGTCCGCGAGCAGCGCATAGGCGTCGGCGGACCCCCCGGCGAGGGCGACGACATCGCGGAGCCCGTGCACCTGGCGCGGGATGCTTGAGGTGGGAGCGCCCGACGCCGTGCCGAGCTGCCCGTAGGAGTTGTTCCCCCACGCCCAAGCCGTGCGGTCCCGCCGGATCGCATAGGCCGAGAACGCGCCCGCAGCGACAGCGGTCACCCCGGCCAGGCCGGGCACGCGGACCGGCGCTCGCCGAAGGGCTAGGTCGGCCCGGCCAAGCTCGCCCGCGCTGTCGTCGCCCCACGCCCAGAGCGTGCCATCCCGCAGGAGGGCGTAGGCGCTGGCGCCGCCGGCGGCGACGGCGGTCACCCTGGAGAGCCCGGCCACCTCGACCGGGACGGCGCTCGACGACGCGCCGTCGGCCGCGCCGAGCTGCCCCTCGAGGTTGTCACCCCAAGACCGCACGTGGCCGTCGGTGAGGAGCGCATAGCCGGCATAGCCCCCGGCGTGCACGCTGGCGACCGCCACCTTCTGCTCGGCGCGGCTCCGCGGCGTAGCGACGAACGCCGCCTCCGAAACGGCGGACCCCAGCAGCAACCCCGTAGCGAGCAGCTGCCGCAGCACGGCACCTCGCACGCTCGGAGCGTACGCCCCTCGCAGCGCCAGAGCGCTCGGCCTGCCCGTGAAGGGGCACGCCTTGTCTCCCGCGGCGCCGGCCGGAAGCAGGTATGCCGATGCCGAGCGCGCTACCCGGGTCGATGGCCGAGGCCATCGCGCTTCGCGACAGTCGCACGGCCCGGCCCCTCTTGCCAACGAGTCGGTCGAAGCTCCGGAGAGACTGCGCCCCTTGCGGGGCATAGCAACAAGCGCATTCCTTCGAGGGTGCTTGCTCTTGGGCGGCGCGTCGGAGATGACGATGGACCGCGTCCGCCACCGGGCACTGCCCGGGGCGAAGTGACGAGGAGACATCCAATGGATCGCTCCCCCGAGGTCGAGCGGTTGGTCATCCAGCTGATGGGGCGCATGAAGGCGGGCGACGCTGCCGGCGTCGAGGAGTTGTTCGCGCCGGGCGCGCCAACGCTCCTCGTTGGTAATGGCCCCGACGGCTGGTATTGGGGCAGCGACGCGACCGTCACCCACCTTCGGGTGGCGCTCGAGGCTTACGGCGGCGTTCCCTTCGAGCCGCCAACAGGCTGCGCGGCGTCGCCGAGGTTCCAGCTAGGCCGCGCGTTCTCAGTTTGTGCGCACGAACTCCACGGCGTTCACGACTTATCTGACCTGTCCCAGCTTGTTGTGCGCAGTCTCAGTTTGTCGGGCGCGCATCATCGACGAGCTGCTCAGACGCGGGCCATGTTGGCGAAGCGGGCGTAGTTGCCCACGAAGGCGAGCTGGACGATCCCTGTCGGGCCATTGCGGTGCTTGGCGATGATGATCTCGGCGGCTCCCCGGTCCGTCGACTCCTGGTTGTATACCTCGTCGCGGTAGATGAACATCACGACGTCGGCGTCCTGCTCGATCGCGCCAGACTCGCGCAAGTCAGCCAGCATCGGCCGCTTGTCGGCACGACTCTCGAGCGAGCGTGAGAGCTGGCTGAGCGCGATGACAGGAATCTCGAGCTCACGAGCGAGGATCTTCAGGCCACGGCTGATCTCGGAGATCTCGACCTGCCGGTTCTCGGCCCCGTGGCGGCCGGTCATGAGCTGCAGGTAGTCGACGACCACCATGCCGAGGCCCTCCCGGCTCTTCATCCGCCGAGCCTTGGCCCTGATGTCCATCACCGTCACGTTCGGGTTGTCGTCGATGTGGAGCGGGGCGTTGCCGAGCCTGCCGATGGCATGGCTGATCTTCGGCCAGTCGCCCTCCAACAGCCGGCCATTGCGCATTCGGGAGGCGTCCACTCTCGCCTCCGCGCAGAGGACGCGCTGGGCGATCTCCAGGTGGCTCATCTCGAGGGAGAAGAACAGCACCGGTGTTCCGAGGATCGCCGCGTTCGCGGCGATCCCGAGCGCGAAGGCCGTCTTGCCCATCGACGGGCGGGCGCCCACCACGACGAGGTTGGACGGCTGCAGGCCGGCGAGGTGCTCGTCGAGGTCGTGGAAGCCGCTCGGTACGCCTGTGATCGTCTCGCCACGCCCGTAGAGCTCCTCCAGGCGGTCGAGGCTGCGGCTGAGCAGCTCCTGCAGTGGCGAGATCGTGTCGGCGGAGCGACGCTGAGCCACATCGAAGACCATCGCCTCGGCGCGGTCCACCGCCTCCGTGACGTCGTCGGGGAGCCCGTACCCGATCTCGGCGATCTCGTGCGCAACGCCAATCAGGCGCCTGAGGAGGGCGTGCTCCTCCACGATCCCGCCGTAGCGGCCGGCGCTCGAGATCGACGGTGTGTTCGACTGCAGGGCAACGAGGGCGGCCGCCCCTCCTGTCTCCTCCAGCACGCCCGCCCGCCGTAGCTCCTCGGCGACGGTGACGGCGTCGGCCGGCTCACCCCGAGCGTAAAGGGAGGTGATCGCAGAGAAGATGTGGGCGTGCGACGGCTTGTAGAAGTCCTCCGGCGCGCACCGTTCGACGGCGACAGCGATGGCATCGCGCGAGAGCAGCATCGCCCCGAGCAGCGACTCCTCCGCTTCGAGGTTGTGCGGGGGGACGCGGCCGGGAGATGACGGACCCGGTGCCGGTCGAACCCGTCGTCGGGACTCGTCAAGAGGCTGCAGCATGGCGGACCTCACACTGCACCTTCGCGGCTGTTGGCAACTAGACCCGTTGCGAGTGGATTTCCCCGCGCTGGCTGTGCATTTCCGGGGGACGACAGCCATCGGTCTGTGGGCGGCGGAGCCAGCCGCCAGCTAACGCCAGGTCGGGAGTGGTGCACGCCGCCGGAGAGTACGGCAGGGGTGTATCAGCCACTAATGGCAACCGGAAGGCACAAGATCGCGCGAGGTGCAGGCGGCCGCCGAGAGCGGCGACTAGCTCGCGACGACGTCGACGGTCAGGCGGAACTCGACGTCGGGATGGAGCCGGACGCCGACCTCGTGGCTGCCGAGCGACTTGATCGGCTCGTGGGCAAGGAGCTTGTGGCGGTCCAGCACGACGCCCGCCTGCTGCTCGACGGCAGCGACGATGTCGCTCGGCGTCACCGACCCGAACAGGCGCCCTTCGCGACCCGCCTTGGCAGGCACGGTGATGACGAGCGGGACGAGCCGCTGGGCGACCGTCTCCGCGGCCTCACGATCCTTGGCGTCCCGGAGGTCCCGCGCCCGGCGCATCGAAGCCGCCTGCTGGGTGACGCCGTCGTTCGCGACGATGGCGCGTCCCGAGGGGATCAGGAAGTTGCGGGCGTGGCCATCGGCCACCTGGACGATGTCGCCCCGCTTGCCGATGCCGTTGACGTCCTCGCGGAGTACGACCTTCACTCCGCACCTCCCGCGAGATCCGCGTCGACACCCTCCGCAAGCACCGCGATGAGCTCCTCGGCCTCCTCGGGCCCGACGACGAGCGTGGAGTCGCTCGGTGGAGACGGGGGCGGCGAGCCCGGCCGGGGCGGCGCGCCGCCGCCAGAGCGAGGGCCACGACCCATGCCACGGCCACCTGGCCGCTCGCTGGTCGTCCGCTGCGTGTAGGGCAGGAGCGCCAGCTCCCGGGACGTCTTGATGGCGACGGCCACGTCACGCTGGTGCTGCGCGCAGTTGCCCGACACGCGGCGGGCGCGGATCTTGCCCCGGTCCGACATGAACTTCCGGAGCAGGTTGACGTCCTTGTAGTCGACGTAGTCGATCTGGTCCTTGCAGAAGATGCAGACCTTCTTCTTCGTACGCCGGCCGGTGTCCTTCGGCGCCCGCCTGCTGGAGCGCTCGCGGTCGTTGTTCCTGGCCATCTAGAAGGGCTCCTCGTCCTCGGTCGCATACGCCGGCTCAGCTGCCGGCGCCGGGCGCGCGGCCCGGGGGGCGGCCTGGCCGCCTCCCGCCCCACCGTCACCTGACGGTCCGCGCCGCTCGTTCTTCACAACCTGCGCGGTCGCCCAGCGCAGGCTCGGGCCGAGCTCGTCGGCGATCACCTCGACACGCGAGCGCTTGTCCCCGTCCGGCGTCTCCCAGCTTCGCTGCTCCAGCCGGCCCGTAACGATGACGCGCGAGCCGCGGGTCAGACTCTCGCTCACGTTCTCGGCCATCTCCCGCCAGCAGACGACGTCGAAGAAGGACGTCGCCTCCTCCCACTCCTGGGTCTGGCGGTTCTGCCAGCGCCGGTTGACCGCGAGCCCGAAGGAGGCCGTGGCCTGGCCATTCGGTGTGAAGCGCAGCTCGGGGTCGCGCGTGACGTTACCGACGAGCGTGACCGTGTTCCCGTTCGACATCTCTGTTCTCCGTTCGCTACTGGCCCGCCACCGGGGCCGCGTCCGCAACCGGCGCGGGCGCCGTCGCGGGAGCTGGCGCGTTCGAGCGCCTGCGTCCAGCGACGTGCTCGGGCTGGCGGATGACCCGATGGCGGAGCACCTCGTCAGAGAGGGCGAGCATCCGGTCGACCTCGGCCATGACCTCGGGCTCGGCGACCACCTCGATGAAGACGTAGAAGCCTTCGGTGCGGTGCTTGAGCTCGTAGGCGAAGGTCCGACGACCCCAGCGGTCGACGTGGCCGGGCGTCCCACCACGGGACCGCACGTGCTCGACGACCCGGTCGGTGATCTCGCGGGTGACGCTCTCTTCAAGGCTGGCGTCGAAGATGACGACGATTTCGTATGGCCGCAAGGCGGCGCACCTCCTCCGGACCCGGCGCACGTGGCGCTCGGGGCCCCGGAACGACCGGGGCAGGGGCGTGTGTGACCGACGCATGCTAGCCGACGCCAACGATCGGGCCTGCGGGTGGAGCTCCACGGCGGCATCGTGGCGCGCCGGTGTATCAGCGGGGCCTCCGCCGGCGTCCGTCTTGCCGGGTGAGCGGCCCGGGCGGTGCCTCAGCGGGGGTGGTCGAGAGCAGTGCGCAGCTCCTCGGAGGCGTGGTATGTCTCGGCGTCGGCGGGGAAGGCGCCCGAGCGGACGTCCGCGGCGTACGTAGCGACCGCCTCGCGCGCCACTCGCGCGAGATCGGCGTAGCGCCGGGCGAAGCGAGGCGACGGTCGCGCCGACAGGCCCAGCAGGTCGTGGAGGACCAGCACCTGGCCGTCACAGGCCGGGCCGGCCCCGATCCCGATCGTCGGCACTCCCACGACCTCGCTGATCCGCGCCGCGACGAGGTCCGGGACGCCCTCGAGGACGATCGCGAAGCACCCGGCCGCGGCGAGCGCCTTCGCGTCGAGCTCGAGCTCCTCTGCCGCCTCGACCGTGCGAGCCTGCACCCGCAGGCCCCCCATGGCGTGCCGCGACTGCGGCGTGAGCCCGAGATGTCCCATCACCGGGATCTCGGCGTCGAGCAGGGCGTGGACGACCGGCAGCCGACGTCGGCCACCCTCCAGCTTCACCGCCTCAGCTCCGGCTCGCACGAGCACCGCCGCGTTGCGGAGCGAATCGCCCGCGTCGACGTGGTAGCTCATCCAGGGCAGGTCGGCGACGACGAGCGCCCGCGGGCGGGCCCGGGCGACCGCCGCGACGTGGTGCGCCATCTGCTCGACGCCGACCTGGAGGGTATCCTCCATCCCGAGGACGTTGTCGGCCACAGAATCGCCGACGAGGATCATGTCCACCCCGGCCTCGTCGACCACCCGGGCGAAGGGCGTGTCGTACGCCGTCACCATCACGACGGCGCCAGCGCCGTCCCGCCGCTTTCGCGCGGCGATCTCGGGCGCGGTGACCTTCTCTGCCATCTCGGCTCCTCCCACCGTCCAGCGCCACGTGGCTGCCAGCGGCACCCGAAGGCTAGCGCCGAGCCCGGCGGGCGGCGGTGGGTGGCCTGCCGGCGCGACCCCGGGGTGGCCGGGCGCGACGAGCCCAGGACGGGAAGCGGGCGGATCAGCTCCCCGAGCGGCGCCGGCCCGCCGGCGCGGTGAACATCCGCACGAGATGGTTCCACGAGCACTCGGTGCAGACCTCGACGACGTAGAACGCGACGTCGTCCCTGCCGCGCGAGAGGGCGCGCACCTCGGTGGGCGAGGCGACGACCCGGCCGCCCGGGGGCAGGCGCGGGCCGAAGGCGAACGAGACGTGGACGAGCTCGGACTCCTCGCAGATCGGGCAGTTGATCTCCGTGGCCTTGCCGAGGTTGCGCGCGACCCGGAGGAGCTCGGCCTGCGCGTCGCACACGTCGAGCCGGGAGAGCCGTCCCCGTCGGTACTCGCGTACGACCGAGTCGCGCGCGAGGCGGTACTCGACCTGACCGAGGCCCGTGACCGCAGGTCTGCCTGCCGAGAACAGTGGTCCGCTCGCCACGGCGTCAGGCTACCCGAGCGATCGGGCGCGTCCGCCGCCACCCTCCGCGTGATCAGGCTCGGCGAAGTTCACACTATCGACATATCGAGTCGATACATCGAACTGTTACTATGGCGCCGTGCTCGAACTGGCGCTGCTCGGATTGCTGAAGGAGGGGCCGATGCACGGCTACGACCTCCGCAAGCGGCTCCGCGAGGATTTCGGGCCGCTCTCGAACCTGTCCTTCGGCTCGCTCTATCCGGCGCTGGCCCGGCTCGAGGCGTCGGGCGCGGTGCGCGCCCTCACCTCGACCGGTGCCGAGCACGGACGCACGGCGGTGCCGAACACGCCGGCCGTGCCGCTCACGGGCTCGCTCGGCGGCGAGCGTGCCGCCCTGGTCGCCCGGCGCGCGACGGCCAAGGCCGCCGCCGCCCTCGGCGGGCACGGGACCCGCGCCCGCAAGGTCTACGAGATCACGACCCGCGGCGAAGAGCTGTTCGAACAGCTGTTGCAGGAGCCCGACGGCGCAGGTGAGGATGCTCGAGCGTTCTCCCTACGCCTGTCGTTCGCCCGGCATCTGAGCCCGCAGGCACGCGTCCGGCTCCTCGAGCGGCGCCGGATGCAGCTGACGGACCGGCTCCAGCGCGCGAGGCGCTCCCTGGCTGCCCCGACGCGTCCGCTCGACGCCTACGAGCGCTCGCTCGCCGAGCATTCCCAGGAGACCGTGGAAAGCGACCTCTCCTGGATCGAGCGCCTGCTCGAAGCGGAGATCGCGGCGGCGCGCGAAGTCGAGCCGGTCGCCGCCACGACCGCTCCGGACGCCGACGAGGCGCCCGGAGCAGCAGGGAAGGGCACGACAGAAGGGCGTCACGGCGGAGGGGGACACACCCCCTGGGTCCGCACGGGCGCGGCCAGCGTTGCTGGCGGGACGGAGGGAAGAACCAGGCAATGACGCGTTCGAACAAGATCAAGGTCGCCATCGCCGGCGTCGGCAACTGCGCCTGCTCCCTCCTCCAGGGGGTCGAGTACTACCGCAACGCGGACCCGAGCGAGTCGGTGCCCGGCTTGATGCACGTCACGCTCGGCGGCTACCACGTCGGCGACGTCGAGTTCGTCGCGGCGTTCGACGTCGACGCCGAGAAGGTCGGGCTCGACCTCGGCAAGGCGATCTTCGCCGGTCACAACAACACGATCCGCTTCGCCGAGGTGCCGAGCCTCGGGGTCACCGTCGAGCGGGGGCCCACCCTCGATGGTCTGGGCCAGTACTACCGCGAGGTCGTGGAGGAGTCCCCGGCCCCGCCGGTCGACGTCGCCGAGGTGTTGCGCGCGACCGGCGCCGAGGTGCTCGTCGCCTACCTGCCGGTCGGCTCGGAGCAGGCGCAGAAGCACTACGCCGCCGCCGCGCTCGAAGCCGGCGTGGCGTTCGTGAACGCCATACCCGTCTTCATCGCGAGCGACCCGGAATGGGCGGAGCGCTTCCGCGCGGCTGGCGTCCCGATCATCGGCGACGACATCAAGAGCCAGGTCGGGGCCACCATCGTGCACCGCGTCCTCGCCCGTCTGTTCGAGGACCGCGGCACGGTGCTCGACCGGACGTACCAGCTGAACGTCGGCGGGAACATGGACTTCCGCAACATGCTCGAGCGCTCCCGCCTCGAGTCGAAGAAGATCTCGAAGACCCAGGCCGTCACGAGCCAGATCGACCGCGGGATCGCCGCCGAGTCCGTCCATATCGGCCCGTCCGACCACGTCGCTTGGCTCGAGGACCGCAAGTGGGCCTACATCCGCCTGGAGGGCAGGAACTTCGGCGACGTGCCCCTGAACGTCGAGCTCAAGCTCGAGGTATGGGACTCCCCGAACTCCGCGGGAGTGATCATCGATGCGGTCCGCTGCGCGCGCATCGGCCTCGACCGCGGCCTCGGTGGCCCGCTGCTCGGACCCTCGGCCTACTTCATGAAGTCGCCCCCCCAGCAGTTCCGCGACGAGGACGCCCACCGCATGATCGAGGAGTTCGCCTCCGGGGCCTGAGCCCCCGCTCAGCGGCGCCCCTGCTGCTCCTCCCACCACCGGTCGAGCCGGCGCCGCACCTCGTCCTCGCCGAGGGGGCCCTCCTCGAGGCGGGTGTCGAGCAGGAATGCCAGCGCGCGCCCGACGTCGGGCCCGGGGGCGATGTCGAGCTGCATCATCACCTGGTCGCCGTCGAGCTCTGGCCGGATGGCGTCGAGCGCCTCGCGCTCGCGGAGCTCCGCCAGGCGCTCCTCCAGCTCGTCCATCCTGCGCTCGAGCGCGCGCGCTTTCTCCTGGTTGCGCGTCGTGCAGTCGGCCCGGGTGAGCTCGTTCAGCCGGTCGAGCAGGTCGCCGGCATCGCGCGCGTAGCGGCGCAGCGCCGAGTCGGTCCAGCCCATGCTGTAGGTGTGGAACCGCAGGTGGAGCTCGACGAGGCGAGCCACCTGGTCGGTGTCGGCCGCCGAGTACCTGAGCGCCTCCATCCGCGCCCGCGCCATGCGCGCGCCGACGACGTCGTGGTGGTGGAACGAGACCCCGTCGGGGCCGTAGGCGCGCGTCCGCGGCTTGCCGACGTCGTGGAAGAGCGCGGCGAGCCGGAGGATCCGGTCCGGGCGTGTCTTCGCGACGACGGCGATCGTGTGCGCGAGCACGTCCTTGTGACGCTGGATCGGGTCCTGCTCGAGCGCCAGCGCCGGGAGCTCGGGCAGGAACAGCCCGGCGAGACCGCTGCGCACGACGAACCACAGCCCGGCCTCTGGCGAGGGGAGCACGACCAGCTTGTCGAGCTCGTCGCGGATCCGCTCCGCAGAGACGATAGAGATCCGTTCGCGCATCGTCGTGATCGCCGCGACGAGCGCGGGGTCCGGCTCGAGGTCGTAGCCGGCGAGGAAGCGCGCGGCGCGCAGCATGCGCAGGGGATCGTCGGAGAAGGACTCCTCCGGGTCGAGGGGGGTCCGTAGCCGTCTGGCAGCGAGGTCGCCGAGACCGTCGAAGGGATCGACGAGCTCGAGGTCGGGCAGGCGCAGGGCCATCGCGTTCACCGTGAAGTCGCGGCGCGACAGGTCGCCCTCGATGTCGTCGCCGAAGACGACCTCGGGCTTTCGCGAGCTCGGGTCGTACGCCTCGGCCCGGTGCGTCGTGATCTCGTAGCGCCGTCCGCCGTGCAGGCAGCCGATCGTCCCGAAGCGCTTGCCCTGGAGCCACACGGCGTCGGCCCAGCCCGCCACGAGCGCTTCGATCTCGTCGGGACGGGCGTCGGTGGTGAAGTCGACGTCCGCGTCGGGTCCGAAGGCCGCACCGCCGCCGGGACGACCCGCGATGGCGTCGCGCACCGTCCCGCCGACGAGGTAGATGCGCTTGCCCGCGGACGCGAAGCGCCGGACGAGCTCCTCGGTCTCCTCGACGATCGGGCGGATCCGCTCGGGGATCATGGCCCGGAAGGGTAGCGGGGGCTCAGGCGCCGGTGAACCGCTCGTGGAGCGCGTGGGCCGCGGCGACGACCGCCGCGGGCAGGCCGTCGGCTGCCGCGCCGGCGGTGCCGTCCGACCCACCCGAGGTCACCGGCTCGGACCGCCGCGTCACCCCGACGAGTGCCGAGAGGGTCGCGCCGACGGACGCGGCGAGCGCGTCGAGGTCGTAGCCGCCCTCCAGGAACAGGAGGCGCCTTCCCGGTGGCACGAGGCGCGCCGCCCGCTCGGTCAGGTCGAAGAAGTCTCCGGCCGACAGCCCGAGGTCGGTGAGCGGATCGGCGCGGTGCGCGTCGTAGCCGGCCGACACGAGAAGCCAGCTCGGCGAGAAGGTCTCGGACGCGGGGACGAGCACCTCGTCGAACGCGAGCCGGTAGGCGTCGCCCTCGGTCCCCGCCGGGAACGGCAGGTTCACCGTCGTGCCTTCGCCGGCGCCCTCGCCGACCTCGCCGATGTGACCGGTACCGGGATAGAAGGGGTACTGGTGCAGCGAGACGTAGAGCACCTCTGGCCGGTCGTAGAAGGCGGCTTGGGTGCCGTTGCCGTGGTGGGCGTCCCAGTCGATGACGAGCACCCGCTCGCCGCGCGCCACGAGCGCTGCCGCGGTCACGGCGACGTTGTTGAAGAGGCAAAAGCCCATCGAGCGCGAAGCGAGGGCGTGATGGCCGGGCGGCCGCACGGCCAGGAACGCGGCCGACGCCTCGCCGCGGTCGAGCCGCTCGACGGCGTCCACGCCGGCTCCCGCAGCCCGCAGCGCCGCCTCGTAGGACTCGAGCACCACCGCCGTGTCCGGGTCGAGATCGCCGCCACCGGCGAGGCACCGCTCCTCGACCCAGGACACGTAGCCAAGATCGTGCACCCGGCCGAGCTCCTCGCGCGTGGCGCGGCGGGGGGCGAACTCGATGACCGCCTCCCCCAACCGGGCGTCCGCCACGCCCCGGCACACGGCGTCCAGGCGTTCGGGTGCCTCCGGGTGACCGGGTCCGGGCTCGTGGGCCTCGCAGGCCCCGTGGTAGCCGAGCAGGACAGTCATCGGGAGACGACGGTAGCCGCACTCCAATGATCCGGCACCGCGCCAGTAGGCTCCCTGCGACCGCGAGCCGATCGGAGGACCTGGCCGCACGTGGCGCTGTTCCGGCGAGCATCACCCGTCGCGCCGACGAGACGGCGCGACCGGACGATCGCGCGCGCGCCCGCCCGCTCCGCGCTGCTCCTGCTGGCGCTCGTCACCGCATCGGAGCGTGGGGCCGCGGCCGCCCCGCTGAGCACCGCGCCCGGCGCCGGGAGCAGCGCGAGCACCCTCGTCCTCGCCTCGCAGACGTCGTGGGTGCAGGGACCGAGCGGGATGACCCTCCAGCTGAAGGTGGTCTCGCCGCTGCCGTCGGCGCGCCTCGGCATCCGCATCGTCCTCTACTCCCGCCTCGGCAACCGCGGCGACTTCGAGCTCTCCCTCACCGGCCAGGAGCCCGCGACCGAGCTGCCGATCGACGCTCCGCAGCAGACGATCCCGCTCGCCGCGCTCACCCGCGGGAGCCGGGTCGTGCTCCACCTGCCCGTCACGGCGGGCTCCGCCGCGGGATCGACCTCAACGACATCGCCGCCGCTCGGCCTCGACTGCAGCGTCGGCAACTGCGCCGGCGTCTACCCCCTCGAGGTCGTCCTCTGGGACCGTCTCGACAACGTCCAGCTCGCCTCGCTGACGACGCACCTCGTCTACGCGCCGCCACTCCGGGCGGGCGGCGCCAAGCTCGGTGTCGGGCTCGTGCTCCCGTTGGGCGCCGCGCCCGCGCTGAAGGCCGACGGTAGCTCGGCCCTCACCAAGGCCGACCTCACGGTCATCGCCTCGGTCGTGCGCCAGCTCGCGGCAAATCCCCGGACCAGCGTGAGCCTCGACCTGTACCCCCAGGTCCTCCTCGGCCTCGAACGCACCCCGGGGTACCGGGCGAAGTCGATCCTCAACAGCCTCGTGAGCCTGCTGCGGTCGGAGGCCGCGCTCGGGAGCCTGGCGAGCCGACAGCTCCTCGCCGCGCCCTTCGCCGACGTCGACGTCGAGTCACTCGTGGCCGCCGGGCTCGGCGGGGACCTCGCCTCCCAGCTGAGCGCCGGCGCCCGCACGCTGGCCAGCGTGGTCGGCAAGGCGCCGGCCGCCGCGCCGTTCATCTCGCGCGGGCCGATCGGTCCCGACGCGCTCGCGCTGCTCCGCCGCGACGGGTTCCAGCAGCTCGTCGTGCCGCCCTCGAGCGTCTCGCCCCCGGTCGCGCCCGTTCACACGGCCACCTCCCCCTTCTACCTCATCGCCACAGCCTCCGGGACGGGCGGCACGACGGGCACGGCGACCACCGCCACGACCTTGTTCGGCGGAGGGGGCACGACCTCGACCTCCACGACGGCGTCGGGGGGCGCGACCTCGAGCCAGAGCGCCGTGGGCAGCCCGGTGGCCTTCGTCGGCGACCCGGTGCTCGCCGGTCACTTCGACGCCACGACCGCCGATCCCGTGCTCGCGGCGCACCAGTTCCTCGCCGAGCTGGCGACGATCTACTTCGACGACCCCTCGCTGGCCGACCGCGGTGTCGTCGTCGCGCCGAACACCGCCGGCCAGGACGCCCCGTTCCTGGCCAACGTGCTGAGCGGCCTCGCGTCGAGCCCGATCCTCGCGCCGTCGACGCTCGGATCGTTGTTCTCGACGATCGCCCCGGGCGCGAACAGCTCACCCGAGGTCGAGACGGTCCCGCCGCCGCGCGGCGCCGCGCGCTCGCTGCCGAAGGCCTCGATCGTCGCCGCACGCCAGACGCTCCGCACGATCGCGTCCATCGTCCCCGACGACCGCGGCCTGCTCGGCAGGGTCGGCGACTCGATCCTCGAGGCCGAGTCGGCGCAGCTCAAGCAGCGGACCGCCCGTCGATTCGCCGGCGCGGCGAGCCGGGCGCTCGGCGTCATCGCCGGCTCGCTCAGCATCTCCGGCACGAAGACGTTCACCCTCACCTCCGCGACCGGCCGCATCCCGATCACCGTCCTCTCGGCCGCCTCGCCCCGTGCCCCCGTCCACGTGCTGCTCCAGCTGCGCAGCGCCGAGCTCACCTTCCCGGGGCCGGAGCGGGGGACGTATCCGCTGAAGCTGACTGCGAAGGACTTCCAGCGGGAGGTCTCGGTGAGCGCCCGGACGTCGGGGGAGTCCCGGATCGACGTCTCGCTCGTCGCGCCCGTCGGCGGCCAGGTGCTCGTCGGCGACGTCTTCGAGGTCCAGTCGAGAGCGGTGTCGGGGCTCGCCATCGCCCTGAGCATCGGGGCGCTCCTCGTGCTGGCCGCGTGGTGGTTCCGCTCGTACGGCCGACACCGGCGCCGGATCGCACGCGAGCGCGCCGAGCGAGCGGCGCGCGAACGCGCCGAGCAGCCCGCGGCTGCCGCGCCCAGCGCTCCGGCGTGAGGCCGCCCCGCTACGCGCCCGCCGCACCGGCGCGGGCGGCGGCGCGACCGGGTCGCAGCTCCCAGCTCAACCGCGCCTCGCTCGGCACGGCCGCGGGCACGCTGCTGTCCCGGGTCACCGGCCTGCTCCGGCTGGTCGTCGTCGCCAGCGCGCTCGGCGGACTCCACCTCGCCGACGCCTTCAACCTGGCGAACAACACGCCGAACATCGTCCACGACCTCGTCCTCGGCGGGATCCTCGCCGCGACCTTCGTCCCGGTGTTCGTGGAGCGACTGGCGACGCGCCACGAGGCGGAGGCGCTGGAGTCGATCTCCGCCGTCGTGACCGTCTCGACCGTCTTGCTCGTCGTCGCCACCGTGGCCTTCGTCCTGGCGGCGCCGGGGATCATCGACCTGTACACCCTCGGCTCGGCCGACCCGGCCGAGCACGCGATCGCCGTCGAGCTGCTCCGATTCTTCGCGCCGCAGCTCTTCTTCTACGGCGTCATCAGCCTCATCTCGGCGGTGCTCGCGACCCGTGACCGCTTCGTCGTCGTCGGCGTGGTGCCGGTGCTCAACAATCTGGTGAGCATCGTGGTCCTGGCGCTCTTCGCCGCGTTCGCGCATTCGACGAGCCTCGGCTACCTCCAGGCCCACCAGGGGCTCGTCGTGCTGCTCGGGGTCGGCACCACGCTCGGCGTCGCCGTCCAGGCGCTGGCGCTGGTGCCCTCGCTGATGCGCTCGGGGATCCGCATCCGCTTCGCCTGGCGGCTGCGCGACCCGGCGATCCGCATGATCCTCGCCCTCTCCGGCTGGACGTTCGGCTTCGTCCTCGCGAACCAGCTGGCGGTCTTCGTCGTGCTGGCGCTGGCGTTCCACATCGGCCCCGGCGCCGTCAGCGCCTACACGTACGCCTTCACCTTCTTCCAGCTCCCCTTCGGCGTCATCGCCGTCTCGATCGTGAACGTCGTCACCCCCCAGCTCGCCCGGGCCCACGCACTCGAGCGACCCCGGGTGCTCGGGGAGCGGTTCGGCACGGGCGTACGCCAGATCCTCGCGCTGGTGCTCCCCTCCACAGTGGGCTACCTCCTCCTCGCGCGTCCGATCGTGACCCTGTTGCTCCAGCACCACAACGAGTCGGTCGCCGCGGCGAACCTCACCGCCTCCGTGCTGGCGCTGTTCGCGCTCGGGCTGCCCGGGTTCTGCGTGTACTTCCTCGCCATCCGGGCGTTCCAGGCGATGCAAGACACGCGGACGGCCTTCGTCCTCTACGTGCTCGAGAACGGGACGAACATATTGTTGGCCTTCGTCCTTTACCGCCCGCTCGGCGTGCGGGGCCTCGCGCTGTCGTACTCGGTGGCGTACACGGTGGCGGCGATCGTCGCCGTGATGGTGCTCCGCGAGCGCCTCGGCACGATCGGCGGGCGGCCCGTCCTCACCGCCTCGTTGCGCTCGGTCCTGCTCAGCCTCGTGATGGCGTTCGCGGTGGCCCTCGTCTCGGCCCTCGTCGGCTCGGGCGGCGGGATCGGTGGGTGGCTGCGCCTCATCACCGAGGTGCTCGCGGGAGGGCTCGTCTACCTCGGGGGCGCGGGCGTAGCGGCATCGATCACGGCCTGGCAGACTTCCCGCCGGCACAGGCGCCGTGAGCGGCGGCACTCGAGGAGGCTAGGTGTCCGGGATCCGGGTCGTCACTGACAGCGCGAGCGATCTGCCAGCCGACATCGCCTCGCGGTACTCGGTCGTCACCGTCCCCCTCGACGTCCGCCTCGGCGATCTCGGCCCGGAGGAGACCCGAAAGCTGTCGGCCACCGAATTTTGGCAGGCTTGTGCAAACACCGCGGCGCTCCCCGAGACGTCGGCTCCTTCGCCGGGCGCCTTCAGGGACGCCTTCGCCCAGGCACGCGAGGACGGCTGCGACGGCGTGGTCTGCGTGACGATCTCCTCGGAGCTGTCCGCCACCTACCAGGCCGCCTGCGCGGGGGCCGCCGAGGTCGCCGGCGACATCCCGGTCGAGGTGATCGACTCGCGCTCGGCGACGATGGGCGAGGGGCTCCTCGTCATCGAGGCCGCAGAGCTGGCGACCCCGGGGTCGTCGCTCGAGGAGGTCGCCGCCGGCGTGCGCGCCGCCGTCGGCGCCATCGGCGTCTTCGGGACGCTCGACACCCTCGACAACCTCCGCCGCGGGGGACGGATCGGCTCCGCCCAGGCGTTCGTCGGCTCCCTGCTGTCGATCAAGCCGGTCATCGAGGTACGCGGCGGCGTCGTCGAGGGCGAGTCACGCCAGCGCACCCGCGGTCGCTCCCTCCGCTACCTCGCGGAGAAGGTCGCAGAGGCGGAGCCGCTCCGGCGCCTCGCCGTCGCCCACGCCGCCGCGAGCGACCTCGGCGAGTTCCTCCGGATCCTCGCCGAGGTGCATCCGGCGGACGACGTGATCGTCGCCTACATCGGCCCCGTCATCGGTGCGCACACCGGAGCCGGGACCATCGGGGTCTGTTTCTTGCGCTCGTGAGCCGTGACGCAGCGCCGCTCCCACGGACTGCCCTAACCTCGTGAGCATGGCGGTGACCGACGAGGAACCCCGGCACGGCGAGGACTGGGCGGCGCGCGCCGCCACGCTTGTCGAATCGTTCGTCGAGGCCGTGCGCGACCGGTCGGTTCGGCCGATCGTCTTCGCCCTTCGAGCACTCCTCGTCGGGCTCGTCAGCGGCGCCCTCGCCACCGTCGTCCTCGTGGTGACGGCCGTCGGCCTCGTCCGCCTGCTCACCGACCTCGTCTTCGGTGGCCGGGTCTGGGCGAGCTACCTCCTGCTCGGGGGAATCTTCGCTGTGGCGGGGGCGTTCTTGTTGCGGCGGAGCGCGAGCGCGAGGAGGAGCGATGTCGGTACCTGAGATCCCCGGACGGCCTGGGAGCGAGGGGAGCGGGACCGATCGCGAGGTGATGATCCTCGGCTCGGGGCCGGCGGGCCTCACCGCCGCGATCTACACCGCGCGGGCCGACCTGCGTCCGCTCGTCCTCGAGGGCGAGCCGTCCTCGACGAGCGACCAGCCGGGCGGCCAGCTGATGCTGACGACCGAGGTCGAGAACTACCCGGGTTTCGTCGACGGCGTGATGGGCCCCGAGCTGATGACCTCATTCCGCGCCCAGGCCGCGCGCTTCGGCGCCGAGATCAAGACCGAGAAGGCGACGCGCGTCGACCTGACCGGGACACCCATCGGCGTGTGGACTGGCGACCCCGCCGCGGCGGAACCGACCTACACGACGCGTTCGCTCATCGTGGCGACCGGCGCCAGGTCGCTGATGCTCGGGGTGCCGGGAGAGGCACGCCTGCTCGGGCACGGTGTCTCGACCTGCGCGACCTGCGACGGCTTCTTCTTCCGGAACCAGCCGATCGCCGTGGTCGGTGGCGGCGACTCGGCGCTCGAGGAGGCGATCTTCTTGTCGAAGTTCGCCTCCTCCGTGCTCGTCATCCACCGGCGCAAGGAGCTGCGCGCTTCGAAGATCATGCAGGACCGCGCGATGTCGAACCCGAAGATCTCGTTCCTGTGGGACTCGGTGGTCACCGAGGTGCTCGGTGAGGACAAGCTCACCGGTGTCCGGGTCCGCGACGTGATCACCGGCGCGACCAGCGAGGTCGCGCTCGACGGCTGCTTCGTCGCCATCGGGCACGCCCCCAACACCAGCCTGTTCGCCGGCCAGCTCGACACCGACGAGAACGGCTACCTCGTCACGAGGGACGGTACGCACACGAACATCCCGGGGGTCTTCGCCTGCGGTGACGTCCAGGACCACGTCTACCGTCAGGCGGTGACGGCGGCCGGGTCGGGTTGCATGGCTGCCCTCGACGTCGAGCGTCACCTGGAGTCGCTCGGCGAGGGGTGATCCGGCCGCTGTAGCGTTCCGAGGCTCCGGACAGCGGCCGAGGCGGCGGGCACGCTGGTCACGGCGCCGGAATGGGGCGAGACGGAGCGGTGTTCGACTTGTGAAGGTTCTCGCGAGGCTGCGAGAAGGACGTCCGCCCGAGAGGGCGACACGAAGGAGGAAGCTCCGGTGGGCGACACGACGATCAAGGTGACGGACGACACGTTCGACGAGCAGGTGGGTCTGGCGGACTCCGCCGTCCTGGTCGACTTCTGGGCGGAATGGTGCGGGCCCTGCAAGATGATCGCGCCGATCCTCGACGAGATCGCCTCGGAGAAGGCGGGCAGCTTGAGGATCGCCAAGGTGAACGTCGACGACAACGTGAAGACGGCCCAGCGCTTCGAGGTCATGAGCATCCCGACGCTGATCCTCTTCAAGAACGGTGAGCCGGCCCTGCGCCTGGTCGGGGCCCGCTCCAAGTCGGCGCTCCTCGCCGAGATCGACCAGCACCTGTAGGCACGTCTGCGCCCTGCCCGCCGGCGCGCCAGTGCCGCCGAGCACGGCGAATTCCCGCGGCGGCGTTCTGGACCGGGGTGGCGGCGACTCCGATCGCCGCACCTAGCATGATCCAGATGCGCGACCCAACCCACCCGGCCGACGGAGCGGTGCTCCCGCTCCGGCCGGGAGACTCGGGCGACGCCGTGCTCGACCTCCAGCAACGTCTCGCCGCGCTCCAGCTGGCCTGCGACGACACCCCGGGTGAGTACGGCGAGCAGACGGCACGCGCCGTCGGCGAGCTCCAGGGCCGCCGCGGGCTGCCCGCCAACGGCGTCTGCGACCGCCACACCTGGTCCGCGCTGGTCGAAGCCGGCTACCGCCTGGGCGACCGGCCGCTCTACCGCCGGGAGCCGATGATGCGGGGCGACGACGTCGCGGAGCTGCAGCGCCGGCTCAGCACCCTCGGCTTCGACCCCGGCCGGATCGACGGCATCTTCGGGGATCAGACGCGCACGGTCGTCACCGAGTTCCAGCGCAACATGGGCCTGACGCCCGACGGGCTCTGCGGCTCGCGCACCCTCGGCGAGCTCCTCCTGGTCACCCGGCTCGAGGGCGGCGCCGACCTGGTCACGCCCCTCCGGGAGCGGCTGCGCCTCGCCGGCGAGGGTTCCGGGAGCCTCCAGGGCCGTCGCATCGCCGTGGCCGAGGGCGGAGGCTTCGCCGCCGCGGCCGCCGCGGTCTGCCGCGCCCTCGGCGACGCGGGTGCCACGGCGCTCGCCTTCCACCACCCTGACCCGTCACGCCAGGCGGCGGAGGCGAACGCGGCGGAGGTCGACTGCGTGGTCAGTCTGCGCCTGGAGCCCGGGAGCTCGAGCTGCGCCACCGCGTACTACAGCGGGTTCCGCTACGAGTCGGTGGCGAGCCGCAACCTCGCCGGGCTCATCCAGGGACAGCTGCCGGGCGCGCTCGGGCTCGCCGACGGCGGCATCCTCGGCATGTCGTTGCCGATCCTGCGTGAGACGCAGATGCCGGCGGTCGACGTCCAGCTCGGGTCGCCTGCGCAGGTCGTCCAGCGCACCGCGGCGCTCGCCCAGGTGGTCGTCAGGTGCCTCGCCACCTGGATCGACGCCAGCCGGGAGTGAGCCGTCATCCACAACCTGTGCACGAGGTTGTGGATCAACGTTCACCTTCGGGTTAGGCCGGCGTGGCGCCGCCCGGTGCCTCTCCCCGGGTCGGAGCGGACCTCGCCAGGACATTCCCCCAGTTCAGCAACCCTATTGGCACGGCGAATGCGGGGAACATTCCCGTCCGGCGACAGCCGCTCGATCATCCGCACCCGCCACCTCACGCTCACCTTGAGGTCGAGCGCGAGCGCTCGGCTTCGTGCTCCTTAGTAGGAGCGCTCGCCGATCATCACCCGGTAGATGCGCTCCAGATCCTCCAGGGTGGCGAACTCCACGAGCACCCGGCCCCGCTTGGCGCGCATCTCCACCTTTACGCGGGTGTTGAGATGGGTCGCCAGCAGCTCCTCCAGCTCGAGGACACCCGGTGGGCGCAGCCCCGGCGGCCGCGCGGTGTCGTCGGTCGCCGGATCCGCGGCCGCGCCGGCGGTGGCCGAGCTCGCACCCTCAGGCTCCGGGTCGCTGCCACCGCCAGAGCGGACGAGCTCTTCCAGGGCACGTACCGACAGGCCGTCCTGCACGACGGCCGCCGCGAGCTCCTCCTGCAGCTCGCGGTCCGGTGTCCCGAGGAGGGTGCGGGCGTGACCGGCGCTGAGCTTCTGGTCACGGACGAGCCGCTGGACCGTCGGCGGCAGCTGGAACAGGCGCAGCGCGTTCGTCACCGCAACCCGGCTGCGGCCCACACGCTTCGCGACGTCGTCGTGCGTCAGATTGAAATCCTCGATCAGCTGTTGGTACGCGGCCGCCTCGTCGAGCGCGTTGAGGTCCTCCCGGTGGAGGTTCTCCACCAGGGCCTGCTCGAGACTGGAGACGTCGCTCGCCACCTGGACGAGCGCCGGTATCGTCTGCATGCCGACGCGTCGGGCGGCGCGCCAGCGCCGCTCGCCGGCGATGAGCTCGTACTGGCCGGCGTCGACCTCGCGCACGAGGACCGGCTGGAGAAGCCCCACGGCCTTGATCGAGTCGACGAGGGAGGACAGGGCCTCCTCGTCGAACTGCTTGCGCGGCTGGTACTGGTTCGGCCTGATGCTCGAGATCGGGACCTCCCGCAGAGGGGAGTGTGCCGCGTGGACGATCTCCGTCGGGATCAGTGCCCCGAGGCCGCGTCCGAGGCCGCTACGCCGCGCCACCGGCCACCTCCTTGGCCAGCTCGCGGTAGGCGATGGCGCCGCGAGATGTCGGATCATGAACGGTCACCGGCTCGCCGAAGGACGGCGCCTCGGAGATGCGGACCGAACGGGGCACGACCGTCTTGCACACGGCGTCGCCGAAGTGGGTCCGCACCTCGTTGACCACCTGATCGGCGAGCTTGGTCCGGGCGTCATACATCGTGAGGACGATCGTGGTGACCTCCAACTCGGGGTTCAGCTGTCCGCGGACGAGCTCGACGTTCCGGAGCAGCTGGCCGAGACCTTCCAGGGCGTAGTACTCGCACTGGATCGGCACCAGGACCTCGGTCGCCGCGGCCAGTCCGTTGACGGTAATGAGACCGAGCGATGGCGGGCAGTCGATCAGCACGTAGGCGAAGTCGTCCCGGACCAGCTCGACCGCCTTGCGCAGCCGCAGCTCCCGGCTGAACGCGGGGACCAGCTCGATCTCAGCGCCGGCGAGATCGATCGTCGCCGGCGCCAGGAAGAGGTTCTTCAGGTGTGTCGGCTCGATGCAGTCCTCGAGCGGCACGTCGTGGAGGAGCACGTCGTAGATCGACGTGTCGAAGTTGCGGGCCTCGATGCCGAGGCCGGTGGTCGCGTTCCCCTGCGGATCGAGGTCGATGACCAGCACCCGGTAGCCGAGCTCGGCGAGCGACGCACCCAGGTTCACCGTCGTCGTGGTCTTGCCGACGCCGCCCTTCTGGTTGGCGACGGCGAAGGTTCTCGGCAAGCGGCGCGCACCCCCCCGCACCACGCCGCGAACGGCCGGCTCGCTGAGCTCCGGCCTCGGGCTGACGTGTACGTCCCCTGCACCCTCGTTAGTAGGCGTCAACGCGCTGCCGCCTCGCCATTCCGCGCTCCCTCCGCTTGGGCCGATGCACGCGCCGGCGGGTCCGCGACTGTTTCACGTGAAACATCGTCCTCGGCGCCCACCGGCTCGGCTCGCCACATGACCCACAGCTCGTGCTGCATGCCCCTGCCGGCGACCCGAGCAGCATACCCGCGGACCACCCGCTCTGAGCGGGGCAATTCGACCGGCGTGGCGCCGACGCGAACCAGGGGTCGCCCGTCAGAACAAGGGGCGCTTCGCCGGGATCCCCACCCGCCGGGGGTAGCGCGCCGGGCAGAGCGCGATCTGTTGCAGCAAGGCGAGCGACCACGGCGACGGCGACGTCCTCCTCAGCTCGAGGCCGACCCGCAGGCATCCATCCGCGGGCCAGCGCTCAGCGCCCCCCGTGCCGTCTGTCGGCGGCTCGGAGACGATCAGCCAACCACCTTGGTGGAGGAAGGGCGCAGCGCACTCCGCTGTCACCCCGGGCCGGCCGAAGCCCCTAGCCACGACGAGATCGAACCGCGCCCGTAGCTCCGGATCGCGCCCGGCCTCTTCGGCACGGGCGGCGATCACCCGCACGCGCTGCGTCCAGCCGAGCTCCTCGACGAAGCGCGACACGAGACCCGCCCGCTGGGTCCGTCCATCGAGCAAAGTCACCGCCGTCGCAGGAATCCGTTGTGCCACGACCAGCCCGGGGAGCCCCCCACCGGTGCCGAGATCCAGGACCGTGCCACCTTCGGGGACGAGCCCCTCGGCCGCCTCGACGAACGCAGCGGCATGCGCCACGTGCTCCCGGACCGGCGCAGGTCCGATCGCGCCGATCTCCTGGGCCCGGGCGAGCAGGGCGAGCAGGTGCTCCTCGTCACCCCGGGGGTCGGAAGCACCGACCGGCACGGTTCGCTCACCGGTCATGTGGCGCACCATCCATCAGCCATCCATTCGGCTCGAGCCGCGCCCTGTTGTCCGGGCTCAGGACGATGCGGCCGCGGCGTACGCGGCCGGAGCGCGCGCTTCACCGGGCCGCGGGCGTGGTCAGTCGTCCGGTGTCCCGGCCTCCGCCGCGACCGCCTCTATGGGAGCGGTCGGAGCTGCCCCGGCCGACGACGGCCGGATGACGACGTAACGGCTCGGCTCGACCCCTTCGGAGGTGGTCTCGACGCCAACGATGCCGTTCACCGTGTCGTGGACGATCTTGCGGTCGGCCGGCGACATCGGCTCCAGCGCCTCGGGCTCGCCGCTCGCGAGCACCTCGGCGGCGAGGCGACGGACGAAGTTCTCGAGCGCCGCTGCACGCTTCGCCCGGAAGCCGGCCACATCCACGACGACCCGCGCGCCGTGCTCGTCACCGCGGCGCTGGACCACGGTGCGCGCCAGCTCCTGGAGCGAGTCGAGCGTCGAGCCTCGGGGCCCGATGAGAAGGCCGAGGTCGTCGCCGGTCACCTCCACGACGATGTGCTCTTCCTCGACCCGCACGTCGGTCGTCGCCTCGTAGCCGAGGCGCTCCACGACGCCACGGACGAACGCGCCCACTAGCTCGGCCTGCTGCTCGATGCCCATCTCGCCCTCCTCGTTCCTCGGTGCGCCTGTCGGCGCCCCCTCACGGCCGCCGTGACCTCGGCGGCCGCCACGCCGTCGTCGGCTGGCGCTCGATCCCACACCCGCCTCGTGGGCTCCCGACCCGGCCGATGATCCGTCGCCGACGCCCTCGAGCACGGTGGAGGGTGGTGCGGTGCCGGCACCCTCCGACGGTCCTGCGCGCTTGGTCCCCGAAGGGCGCGACCGGCTCTTCGCCGGCTGCGACGTGGGACGCCGCTCGCGGCCCTGTCCGGCGCCGCTCGGCTCGCGGGTGTCCTCACGTCCCTGGCCGCTCGAGCGCTGGTCACGGCTGCGGCGTCCGCGCTGGGGACGCTTCGGTCGTGGCGCGGACGGCCGTACCCGGGCGCGGATTCGCGCGTCGGTCCGGCCGATGCCGAACACCCCGGCACGGGGCTCGACCAGCACGTGGACCTCGGCATCCTGCTCGTCCACGCCGAGCTGGTCGAGCGCGGCCTCCAGCGCGTCGGCGACCGTCCGGCCGGTTGTCTCAACCCACTCCACCGTTACCGCGGCCTCCGCCGGCGCTTGCCCTGGGCCCGCGGCTGCGTCTTCGGCGCCGGTGCCGACCCGTTCTGTGCTGCGTTCGCCGACGGCCGGCCGTTGCGGGCACCTCGCGCGCCGGAGCGCTGCGGGCCCCTGCCGGACTGGCCCGACTTCGTGGCTCCACCGCCACCTCGGCCCCCGCCGGTTGCGGCCCCCCCCCCACCGTTACCGCCGTTCGGTCGCGCGGGCTTGGCCGAACCGCCGCTCACGTCGCCGTCACCCTCGAAGGCCGGTGAGGGGAGGAGGCGGCCGAGCACGCCCTTCGGCCGGCGCTCACGCTCGATCGCGAGCTTCGCCTCGACGACCTTCGGGTCCTGCTTGGTGCGCGCCCGCAGATGCTCCATCGACGCCAGGATCTGCGGGTCTCGCTTGTACATGAACTCCTGCTGGGCGATGCGGAAGAGGCTCGAGATGATGAAGTAGACGTTCACGCCCGCCGGGATGCTGATGTAGATCACCGCGAAGATCAGCGGCATGACCTTTTGCATCTGCTGCATCTGCGGGTTCGCCTGCGCCGCGGCAGGGTTGCGTCCGCTGAGCTGCTTCATCTGGACGTACTGGAGGGCGATGGCGACGAGGATCAGCACGAGGAAGGGGATCCGCGCGGCGAAGGACAGCCCGCTCGTGCGCACCGAGTCCGCCAGGTTGAGCCCGAACGCGTCGAGGTGGGGCCGCACCTGGAGGGCGTTCTGGGTGACGATGTCGTGGTACATCCGGGTGGTGTGGGCGACGTAGAGCGGTGCGAGGTGGTGTGCTGCGTTCAGGTGCGTCAGGCCCCGGATCGTGTCGTAGAGGATGATGAACGCCGGGAACTGGAGGAACATCGGCACGCACCCACCGGTCGGGCTGACGCCGTTCTCCTTGTACAGCGCCATCATCTCTTCGTTGAGCTTCTGGCGCGCCTCGGTGCGCTCGGCGGCGCTCGCCCCGGCGGGCGCCTTGTAGCGCGCCTGGAGCTTCTTCATCTCCGGGGCGAGGATCTGCATCTTCATCATCGACCGGGTGCCCTTGCGGGTGATCGGGAAGACGACGATCATCACCGTCAGCGTGAGCAGCATGATCGCCACGGCGTAGTTCGGAATCCAGCTGTAGAAGAGCGCCAACAGCCAGGCGAACGCGATGAACAGCGGGTGAACGATCTTTCCTAGAGATGAAGCGAGCAGCACGGGAGGCCTCTCAGCTCGGTACGGGGTCGTAGCCGCGTCCGCCAAACGGATGGCAGCGGGAGATGCGACGGAGCGTGAGCCAGCTCCCGCGCAGCGCACCGTGGGTGGTGATGGCCTCGGCCGCATACTGCGAGCACGAGGGTACGAATCGGCAGGGAGAAGGGCGTCCGGCGCGGGCGGCCTGGTACAACCGAATGCCCCAGAGCAGCGCCCGGCGGCTGGCGCCTCCGAGGGCGCTCATCTCCTCACTCCGCTCGCTCGTCGCATTGTGTCGCTCACCCGTTCTCTCAGCTCGTCGAAGGCTAGGCCGCGCACACCGGGACCGACTCCGATGAGGTAGGCGCCGGCGGCGAGCTCGGCCGCCATGCCCGCCGCGATCGCACGGAGACGGCGCCGGCACCGGTTCCGGACGACGGCCCCGCCGACCTTCCGGCTGACGGAGTACGCGACGAGCACCTCACCTGGCGCGTCCTCCTTCGGCAGGAATCGTACCGCTACGGGACCGCTCGAGGCCCGGCGGTCGCTCCGTGCGAGCTGCTGGAACGTCCTCCGACCCTGGACCGTGCCCAACCGGCCGCTCAAGCCGACAGGCGCACCCGACCGCGCCGCCGGCGCGCCTTCAGGATCGCTCTGCCGGCTCGTGTCGACATGCGGTGGCGGAAGCCGTGCCGCTTGGCGCGCTTCCTGTTGTTCGGCTGGAACGTCCGCTTCATCCTGCCCCTTTAAGAAAGACCCCAGATGGTAGCGCGGCCCACCGCCGGGTCGCGCCGGAGCGACCGACGGCCCTTGGGCGGCAGGACAGAGCGCGCTGTAGGATGCGGACCTCCAAGGATCCTCCCGCAGTCCACAGATGTGGACCCTCCTGTGGAGAACTTCCTGGCCGGAGGGCTCGAGACCGTTGATCGACGCTCAGCAACTGTGGGACAGCTGCGCAGCGGCGATCCGTTCCCAGGTTTCAGACGCGACGTGGAGAACGTGGTTCGCGGGCATCTCGCCAATCGCCGTGGCGAACGGATCACTTGTCCTCGGGGTCCCAAACTCCCTGGTAAAGGAGCGTCTCGAGAGCCGCTTTGCCGGCATGATGCGTGACGCGGTCGCCGAGGCGGCCGGGACCGACCTACCGCTTCGCCTCGACGTCACCACCGAGCTCGCGCCAGGTGAGGACGTCGAATCGGCGCTCGGCGACCCGGCCGGCAACGGCGACGCACAGAGCGCCCCGATCTCCACAGCCCAGGCGAGAATGGGCGTTCCCGACGGCTTCGGGGCCGTGGTCGAAGGGCCGAGCAGCCGGCACACCTTTGACGACTTCGTCATCGGTCCGTCGAACCGCTTCGCCCACGCCGCCGCGCTCTCCGTCGCCGAATCGCCGGCCCGCGCGTACAACCCGCTGTTCATCATCGGCGCCGTCGGACTCGGCAAGACCCACCTCCTCCAGGCGATCCGCAACTACGTCACCGAGAACTTCGCGCGCCTCCACGTCCGCTACGTCTCCACCGAAACGTTCATGAACGAGTTCGTGGAGGCGATCCGGAACAACACCACCGGGGCCTTCAAGCGGCGCTACCGCGAGTGCGACGTGCTGCTGATCGACGACATCCAGTTCCTCGAGGGCAAAGAGTCGCTCCAGGAGGAGTTCTTCCATACGTTCAATTCCCTCCACGAGGCCTCGAAACAGGTCGTGCTCACCTCCGACCGGCCGCCCGGCTCGATCGCCACCCTCGAGAGCCGGCTACGAAGCCGATTCCTGTCGGGCCTCATCGCCGACATCCAGCCCCCCGAGCTCGAGACGCGTATCGCCATCCTCCGCACGAAGGCCGAGCACGAGCGGTCAGTCGTCGACGACGATGTCCTCGAGTTCATCGCCTCCAACATCAAGGACAACATCCGCGAGCTGGAAGGCGCCCTCATCAGAGTCACCGCGTATGCCAGCCTCACCCGCCAGCCCCTCACCCGCGAGCTCGCCGAGACGGTCCTCGCCGACCTCGTCGCCGGCCGTCAGCCGCGGCGCATCACCGCCCAGCAGATCCTCACGACCACCGCGGACCACTTCGGGTTCGCGGTCGAAGAGCTCTGCGGTCCGAGCCGGCGCCGCCCACTCGTCATGGCCCGCCAGATCAGCATGTACGTCTTCCGGGAGCTCACCGACTTCTCCTATCCTGCAATCGCCCGAGAGTTCGGCGGGCGGGACCACACGACGGTGATCCATGCCGTCGAGAAGATCGCCGCCTTGATGAAGGAGCGTCGACAGGTCTACGAGCAGGTCACCGAGCTCCTCGTCCGGGTCCGCAACGGTGAGTGAGCCCTGCGCGCCCGGCTGGGTGGTGGTAGGCACCGGTGGTGGACCGCCCCGTGGATGGCGCTGTGGACCGCATGGTAGTGGTGGTGGATGGCCAGTCGGGGATCCACAGCACGCCCGCATCGCCCCCCGCAGCCTGTGCACCGCTGTGGACGACCTCAGCAGCCACCGACTGTCGTGAGCTGGGCGATCACCCGCTGATCCACAATCCACAGCACCTACTACTACTGCAGTCTTCATAAGCATCCAATGAGAAGAAGGGAGTGCACGAACAGTGAAGCTCCGTACCGAACGGGACGGCCTGCTCGAAGCACTCGTGACCGCCGGCCGCGCGTCGAGTCCCCGTGGCACCGGCGGGACGGGTTCGCCGAGCATCCAGCTTGCGCTCCGGGGGAACGATCTCGAGGTCACCGGCTCTGACGCCGATCTTGTGATCGAGGTGCGCTCGAACGTCATCGGCGAGTCCGACGGCGTCGTGCTCGTGCCGTCTCGCCTGGTGGTCGACATCGTCCGTGCACTCGAGCCGGGCGTGGTGACCCTCGTCGGCGATGACGAGGAGGTACGGATCACGTCCGGGCGGGCCGAGTTCGTCGTGCGCGTGCCCGTGGGAGCCGAGATCACCCGTCTCGGCCCGCCCGAGAGCGACGGCATCGCCATCCCGGCCGGGCGATTCGCCGAGGGGCTCCGCCAGGTCGTCCGGGCGGCGCTCACCGACGATACACGTGCCCCACAGCTAACCGGCGTCTTGATGGTCGCGACCAAGACCGGGTTGCGTCTCGTCGCGACGGACTCCTACCGACTCGCCTTTCGTGATCTCGAGGGAATCAGCGCGCTCGACCCCGGGGCCCAGGTACTCGTGCCGGCGCGCGCCCTTGCGGAGATCCAACGCCTGGTCGGCGGTGGGGAGGGGGAGGAGGAGGAGGACACCTTGGTCTTCCGCCACACTGAGCTCGACGCGGTGTTCGACCTCGGTGCGGTGCGGTTGACGACGCGCCTGTTGAAGGGTCCGTTCCCCGACTACGAGCGGCTGCTGCCACCCTCGTACCCGTACGCGCTGACCGTCGGACGCGAGGAGCTCTCGGCCGCGGTCCGCAGGGTACGCCTGATGGTGCGCGACGCCAAGGACGCGACGACGCCCGTTCGGGTCACGTTCAACCCGGAGGGTGCGGAGCTCACCGTGCTCACAGCCGAGAGCGGCCGGGCGGCCGAGCGCGTCGACGGTAGGTTCTCCGGCGAGGAGCTCGTCGTGGCGTTCAATCCCAGCTACCTGCTCGACGGGATCGAGGCTGTGCGGTCCGACACCATCTTCTTGGAGGTGATCGACTCCTCCAAGCCGGCCAGTCTGCGGGGCGAGGGCGAAAGCGACTACTGCTACCTGCTCATGCCGGTGAGGGTCTCCTGACCGACGTCGTCCACCTCGAGGTCCGCGACTTCCGGAACCTTGCCACCGCCGAGCTCGATCCTCCACTGGGAGCGCTCACGGTCGTGACCGGCGAGAACGGGGCAGGCAAGACGAGCCTGCTCGAGGCGATCGGCTACGCCTCGACGCTGCGCTCCTTTCGCGGTAGCCCGCGCGATGCGCTGGTGAGGACCGGCTGCGACCGGGCGATCGTCCGGATCGAGGTCGAAGAAGCCAGCCGACGCGCGCTCGTCGAGATCGAGATCGCACCAACCCGTCGTGACCAGGTCTTCTGCAACCGCCAGCGCATCCAACGCTCCCAGGATCTCCTCGAGACCCTCCGGGTGACGGTGTTCACCCCCGATGATCTGATGCTCGTGAAGGGGGGCCCTCAGGAACGACGGGACTTCCTCGACGACATCCTCGTCTCAGCCCACCCGGCGCTCGCGCCCACCCGCCAAGCGGTCGAGCGCGTCCTGCGCCAGCGCAACACGTTGCTGCGCCAGGCGGGCGCCCGCGCGAGCGCCGACGTCGCGTCGACGCTCGACGTCTGGGATGCGCAGCTCGTCAGCGCCGGCGTCGAGCTCGTCTCCGCACGCGAGGCGCTCGTCGACGAGCTCGTCCCTGTCGCGGCCTCGGCGTTCGGTCGACTGACGCGCCTTGGCGACCCGATCGCGCTCGAGTACCGGCGCTCCTTCGACGGCGAGCTCGCGGTGGCGCTGCTGAAGTCCCGCGACGAGGATCTCCGCCGGGGAGTGACCACGACGGGCCCCCATCGTGACGAGCTCGCCGTGTCGGTCGGGGGTCTCGACGCGAGGACGAGGCTCTCCCAAGGCCGCCAGCGCAGCGCCACGCTCGCCCTGCGGCTCGCCGCGCACGAGGTCGTGGCGACCCACGCCCGGTCGCGACCGGTGCTGCTCCTCGACGACGCGTTCTCCGAGCTCGATCCCGCGACGACCGAGGCGCTGCTCAACGAGCTGCCCGCGGGTCAGGCGATTCTCACGACCGCCGGGTCCCTGCCGAGGGGTGCGCATCCGGCGAGGACGTTGCAGCTCGAGGGCGGGAGGCTCACCGGGTGAGCACGGAGCTCCCGCCGCGAGGCGGACCCCGCCACCCGCCGCGACCAGTACCACCGCGGGACCGCACGCTCGCCAGCTCGCTCGACGAGTACCTGACGAGCCAGGGTTACGGCGAGGCCCGCCGCCTCGCCGCGATCAGCGCTTGCTGGGCCGAGGTCGTCGGGCCCGAGGTCGCCGCGCACGTCACGCCGAGGGCGCTTCGCGAGGGACGGCTGGTCGTCTCCGTGGACCATCCCGCGTGGGGCACCGAGCTCGCCTTCCTCGCGCAACAGATACTCTCCAGCCTGGCCGAACGGCTCGGCGAGGGCGTCGCGGGGGGGCTCGAGATCACCGTCTTGTCGTGACCTGACGGTACACTGGTGCCGTTGCCTCGCCGGCCCGACAACCGCCCGTTTCGGTCGCGCCGGTAGCACATGTCCACCGCAGCCGAGGAGGCGCGCCCGTGGTGAAGGATCCCGAGGAACCGGAATCCCGCGACCGCGAAGCGCCCATGACGAGGGATTCCGAAGACAGACCGATGCAGCACGAAGCGACACAGCCAGCCCCGGCCTCGTACGAAGCCGGCGACATCACCGTGCTCGAGGGTCTCGAGCCGGTGCGGATGCGCCCGGGCATGTTCATCGGTTCGACGGGCTCGAGCGGCCTCCACCACCTCGTGTGGGAGGTCGTGGACAACTCGATCGACGAGGCGATGCAGGGCTTCTGCACGCAGATCGACGTGACGTTGCGCGCCGACGGCGGCGTCAAGGTGACCGATAACGGCCGGGGCATCCCGGTCGACCCGCACCCGAGCGACCCCTCGAAGAGCGCCGCGGAGATCGTGCTCACCGTCCTGCACGCCGGAGGCAAGTTCGGGGGATCGGGTTACAAGGTCTCCGGCGGGCTGCACGGCGTCGGCGTCTCCGTGGTGAACGCCCTCTCCGCTCGGCTCGACCTCGAGATCGACCGCGGCGGCAACCGCCACCGGATGAGCTTCGAGAAGGGGGGCCAGCCGTCGGGGCCGCTCACCGTCGTCGGGGCCTCGCCGCGCGGGCGCACAGGGACAACGGTGTCGTTCTGGCCGGACCCGACCGTCTTCGAGGAGACGGAGTTCCGCGCCCAGACGGTGCTCGAGCGCCTGCAGATGATGGCCTTCTTGAACCGCGGGCTCGAGATCCGCTTCCACGACGAGCGGCCCGGCCACGAGCTCGAGGAGACCTTCCGATACACCGGCGGCATCGTGGACTTCGCCAGACATCTGAACGAGTCGAAGGAGGCGCTGTTCCGAAAGGTCGCCTACTTCGAACAGTCCGAGAGCGACCAGGAGGTCGAGGTCGCCCTCCAGTGGAACACGGGCTACTACGAGGGCATCCACTCCTTCGCGAACGGCATCGCCACCACCGAGGGCGGCATGCACGAGGAGGGGTTCAAGAAAGCCCTTACCAACGTCGTCAACCGCTACGCGAAGGGGCGCAATCTCCTCAAGGACGCAGACGCCAACCTCCTCGGCGAGGACATCCGAGAAGGCGTGACGGGGATCATCTCCGTCAGGCTGCGCGACCCGCAGTTCGAGGGGCAGACGAAGGCGAAGCTCGGCAACGTCTCGATGCGCTCGCTCGTCGAGCGGGCAACGAACCAGAAGCTCGCCGAATGGCTGGACGAGAATCCGCGTGAGGCCAACCAGATCGTACAGAAGGCCCTCCTCGCGCAGCGCGCCCGGGTCGCCGCCCGGCACGCTCGGGACCTGACGCGGCGCAAGTCCGCGCTCGACGGGGCCGGGCTGCCCGGCAAGCTGGTCGACTGCTCGTCGCGCAACCCGCGCGACTCGGAGATCTTCATCGTCGAGGGCAACTCGGCGGCAGGCTCGGCCAAGCGCGGCCGCGACCCGCGTACGCAGGCGATCCTGCCGATCCGCGGGAAGATCCTGAACGTCGAGAAGGCGCGAGTCGACAAGATGCTGAAAAACGCCGAGATCCAGGCCCTCATCCTGGCGATCGGCGCGGGGATCGCCGACGACTTCGACGTCGACAAAGCCCGCTACCACAAGGTCATCATCCTCGCCGATGCCGACGTCGACGGCTCCCACATCCGGACGCTGCTGCTCACGATGTTCCTGCGGCAGATGAAGCCGCTGATCGAGGCGGGCTTCGTCTATGTCGCCCAGCCCCCGCTGTACTCGACCCTCGTCGGGAACCGGAAGGTCTACCTGAAGGACGATGCCGCGCGCTCGCGCTTCCTCGCGGAGAACCCGAACCACAAGCACGAGTTCCAGCGTCTGAAGGGCCTCGGGGAGATGGACTGGGACGAGCTGCGCGACACCACCATGGACTCCTCGCTCCGCTCGCTGCTGCAGATCAACATGGAGGAGGCGGCACTGGCAGACCAGGCCTGCTCGATCTTGATGGGCGACGATGTCGAGATGCGCCGGCGGTTCATCCAGTCCAACGCGAAGGACGTCCGTTTCCTCGATATCTGAGGCGACCGGCCGCCCGGGCCGAACGCGACGCGCTCCGGGCGGGTTCAACCTGGCGAATGAGCGCGCCACCACCTGTTCCTGAACTGCACACCGAAGACCACCATGGGAGGCATGCCAGCAGATGGCACCAGACGTGACGCCGCCGGGCGACGGGGAGAACGAGGCGCGCGGCGGCGCCGTCGAGCCGATTGAGATCCAAGAGGAGATGGAGCGCTCCTTCTTGGAGTACGCGATGTCCGTCATCGTGGCGCGGGCGCTCCCCGACGTCCGGGACGGCCTGAAGCCCGTCCACCGGCGGATCCTCTACAGCATGTGGGACACGGGCCGTCGCCCGGACCGACCCCACGTGAAGTGTGCGACGGTCGTCGGCGACGTGATGGCCCGCTTCCATCCCCACGGCGACACGGCGATCTACGACGCCCTGGCCCGGATGGTGCAGGACTTCAGCCTCCGCTACCCATTGATCGACGGCCACGGCGAGTTCGGCTCGCCGAGCCCGAACGACGGCCCGGCGGCGATGCGCTACACGGAGAGCCGCCTCGCCCCGATCGCCCTCAGCCTGCTCGAGGGGCTGGACGAGGAGACCGTCGACTTCGTCCCGAACTTCTCCGGAGCAGATGAGGAGCCGGTGGTCCTGCCGGCGCGGTTCCCGAACCTCCTCGTTAACGGCTCCCAGGGCATCGCCGTCGGCATGGCGACGAACATCCCGCCGCACAACCTCGGCGAGGTGATCGACGCCACGCGACACCTGATCGACAATCCGGACGCCAGCATCGAGGACCTGATGCAGTTCGTGAAGGGTCCGGACTTCCCGACGTCGGCGCTGATCCTCGGCCGCTCGGGGATCCTCGACATGTACCGCACCGGACGCGGCTCGGTCCGGCTGCGGGCAGTGGCCGAGATCGAGGAGACGCGCGGGGGCGGCGCCCAGATCACCGTCACCGAGATCCCGTATCAGACCTCGGTGGAGACCATCGTCAAGCAGATCGCCGAGGCCGCCGAGCGCGGCGATGTCTCCGGCGTCTCCGACGCCCAGGACTACTCTGCGGGGCGCGACACGCGACTCGTCATCACCTTGAAGCGCGACGCGAACGCGAACGTCGTGCTGAACAACCTGTACAAGCACACGCAGCTCCAGACGAGCTTCGGCGTGCACATGCTGGCGCTGGTCGACGGGGTACCCCGCCTGCTCAACCTGGTCCAGGCCCTGAGCGCGTACGTCGCGCACCAGATCGAGGTCGTCACCCGTCGCTCGGAGTTCCGTCTGCGCAAGGCGCAGGCCCGGGCGCACATCATCGAGGGTCTGCTGCGGGCGATCGACATGCTCGACCAGGTCATCGCCACGATCCGCGCCGCGGATGACCGACCGGCGGCGAAGACGGCCCTCATGGCGGAGACCTTCTCCTTCAGCGACGAGCAGGCGACGCACATCCTCGACATGACCCTCGGGCGTCTCACGCGCCTCGGGCGCACCGAGCTGGAGGAGGAGATGGCCGAGCTGCGCACGACGATCGCCGGGCTCGAGGCGATCCTCGGCGACCCCGGGCGCCTTCGTGCGGTGATCTCGGACGAGCTCGCGGAGGTGCGCCGGAAGTTCGCCAACGAGCGCAGGACCCGGATCGTCCACGACCCGGGCGACCTCGGCGACGAGGACCTCATCGAGGACGAAGCCATCGTCGTCACCCTCACCCGGGCCGGCTACATCAAGGCGGTCGTGGCGGACGCCTTCCGCACGCAGTCACGCGGTGGCCGCGGCGTCCAAGGGGCCCGCCTCAAGGAGGAGGACCTGGTCGACGAGGTCGTCCACACGACCGCGCTGGCGCACATCCTGCTCTTCTCGAACCGGGGCAAGGTCTACCGCCTCCGCGCCCACGAGATCCCCATCAAGGAGCGCACGGCACGCGGGACGCCGATCGTCAACCTCATCTCGCTCGAGCCGAACGAGCGGATCCAGGCGATCGTCGAGACGCGCGAGTTCGACCCGGACCGCTACCTGCTCTTCGCGACCCGCGCGGGCCAGGTGAAGAAGACGCCGTTCAGCGAGTACGACAAGTCGCGCCGGGAGGGCTTCATCGCGATCAACCTGCACGACGGCGACGAGCTGGTCCGGGTGCTCGCCACCGGCGGCTCGGACGACATCTTCATGGTCAGCCGCAACGGCATGACGATCCGCTTCTCGGAGGCTGACGTCCGGCCGATGGGACGGAGCGCTGCGGGTGTCCGTGGCATGCGGCTGCGCCCCGGCGACGAGGTCGTCTCCTGCGACGTCGGCCGCTCCGACGCCGACCTGGTGATCGTGACCGACGCCGGCTATGGCAAGCGCACCAAGCTGGAGCACTTCAGCGTGCAGGGTCGCGGGGGCCAGGGCGTGCGGGGGATCCGGCTCACCCAGCGGCGCGGCTACGTCGTCGCGGCGCTGATGGCGAGTCTCGAGGATGAGCTCATCGTGGTCGCCTCGGGTGGTGTGGTGATCCGGATCCCGGTGCGGGAGATCACCGCTCAGGGTCGCGATGCGACCGGCGTGCGGGTGATGAACCTCGACGAAGGTCAAAGCGTCGCCGCCGTGGCATTGCTCACCAGCGCCGAGGAGGACTGACTACAGGGTCCGCCGGCTCAGGTCGAGTGCGTGGAGCAGGTTCGGGGTCGACGGGAGGCCGGGGGGCCTCGCCGGTGGTATAGCTTGAACGTCTCTCGGGGCTATAGCTCAGTCGGTTAGAGCGCAGCACTGATAATGCTGAGGTCGCTGGTTCGATTCCAGCTAGCCCCACCCTCTTCCCCCTGGTCAATCCCGCTTTTTGTTGGCGACTCGGTAGTTGCGTCGTCAGCCATGGCGCGTTGATCGCGCGCCGCTGCATCTGTCCTGACTGTGCGACTCCGGTTCATCCTTGACACCGTGGCTCCGGTAGCTGGCTGACACTTCCCGGACGCGGCTCCGGCACCTGGGCGACACTGGCTCCGGCACCTGGACGACACCCTCGCGGCCCCGGGATCCACCACCCGCTGCTTGCCACCTCCTTCGCTGTTGGGGTTCCCCTCGACAGACCCGAAGGAGGCCCTCGTGCTCGTGGAGCTCGGTGTCGTGGAGCAGCGCTTGGCCGCGGTGAAAGACGTGCTCGAGAACGGCGCGAGCGTGACCGATGTCGCCCGTCGCAACGGCGTCGCCCGTCAGACGGTCCACGACTGGCTCCGGCGCTACGCGTCGGACGACCTTTCCGGCCTCATCGATAAGAGCTCGAAGCCAGACAACTGCCCGCACCAGATGCCGCCAGAGGTCGAGGCGGCGATCGTCGAGCTGCGCCGGGCACACCCGGGCTGGGGGCCCCGGACGATCGCCTGTCAGCTCGCGCGCAAAGGCAGCGACCCGCTGCCGGGGCGGAGCTCGATCTGTCGCTGCCTCGTCCGCCACCGCCTCGTCGAGCCGGGCGTGCGCAAAAGTCGCCGCCCGGACTACAAGCGCTGGGAGCGCTCGAGCGCGATGGAGCTGTGGCAGATGGACCTCGTCGGGCGGATCTTCCTCGCTGACGGGACCGAGTGCCACGCGCTCACCGGGATCGACGACCACTCCCGCTACTGCGTCTCGGCCCGCCTCATGGTCCGCGCGACGGCCCGGCCGGTCTGTGGGGCGCCGCGGCTCGCCCTCGAGCGCCATGGGCTGGCGAAGGCGATCCTCACGGACAACGGCAAGGTCTTCACCGCGCGCTTCGGTCGAGGCCCCGGCCCGGTGCTGTTCGACCGGATCTGTCACGACAACGGGATCCGCCACCTGCTCACCGCGCCCTACTCACCGACGACGACCGGCAAGGTGGAGCGCTTCCACAAGACGATGCGTGCCGAGCTCCTCGTCGAGCACGACCGCCGCCACGCGACGCTCGACGAGGCACAGGCCGCCCTCGACGCTTGGGTCGCGAGCTACAACACCGAGCGGCCGCACCAGGGGGCGGGCATGCGCCCCCCCCTGACGGAATCTGGCGGTTATCAGTGGCCAGGATTGCAGTGCGCGGCGAGGTTGCCGCGCGGCCACGATCTTGGGGACTAGATCACCGCGACCTTGGAGGATAATCGCCCGCGTGATTGGTGAATAACTTGGCGCGCAAGAGGTGAACAGCGAATAGGCTGAGCGCATGTCGGCGGCGAGGCGCTTCGAGCGAAGGATTCTCGAAGTCGCGCTCGAGCGCCTTGCCGACGAGCCGCTCCTCCTCCTCCAGGGTCCGAGGACCGTCGGCAAGACCTATCTCCTCCATCAGCTCGCAGCGCGTCACGGTGGCGACGTCATCGACCTTGACGACCCCCCCACTCGGGACGCCGTGCGCAGGGACGCGTCCACGTTCATCGAGGGACCGACGCCAGTCTTCGTCGACGAGTACCAGCACGAGCCGTCGGTGCTCGCCGCGATCAAGGCGGAGCTCAACCAGGACTTACGGCCCGGGCGATTCGTGCTCGCCGGCTCGACGAAGTCGACCGCGATCCCAGAGGTCGCGGAATACCTGGCGGGCCGCGTCAACCTCCTGCCCGTTCTGCCCCTGTCCCAGGGCGAGATCGCCGGTGTCCGTGAGGACTTCTCAGAGACACTCCTGTTCGGTGAGGTGTCGAGCATCGTGACGGTTGAGAGGTCGACGACGTCGCGCGCCGAGTACGCGCGACGCATCGCCGCCGGTGGCATGCCGATCGCATTGGCACGAAGCGAGGAGGCGAGGAACCGATGGTTCGACGACTACACGACCCTGGTCGTGGAACGCGGCGTTCTGGAGATGAGCAAGCTTCGTCGCCGCCGCCAGCTACCGGCGCTTCTCCGTCATATCGCATCGCAGACCGGCCAGCTCCTGAACATCACCTCGACCGCACAGGCCGCGGCTCTGGACCGCCACACGGCCGCCGACTATCTGAACCTGCTCGAGTCGGTCTTCCTCGTCCGCCAGCTGCCGGCCTGGGGGCGGACGCTCGGCGGCAGGACGACCGGTACGCCCAAGGTCCACCTCGTCGACTCGGGCCTCGCGGCCCGGCTTCTCCGCCTCACACCCGAACACCTCGCGCGGCGTGACGTCACCGCCCTCACGGAATTCGGTCATCTCCTCGAGACCTTTGTCGTCGGTGAGCTGGTCAAACAGTCGACCTGGCTCAGCGGTGTGACGGGATGGCACCACTGGCGAACGTACGACGGGGACGAGGTGGACCTCGTGATCGAGCGCGACGACGGACGGATCGTCGCGATCGAGGTGAAAGGCGGCTCGCGTGTTCCCGGTGAGGACATGCGCGCGCTGGAACGCCTTCGTGATGCCGCTGGCGATGCGTTCATCGTGGGAGTCGCGCTCTACACAGGTGAACGGTCCTACAACTATGGGGACCGCCTCTACGTCGCGCCGATCGATCGAATGTGGATCCCGACGCGCTGAGGAGGGGGGCGGGACGTCGCCGACGGCCTACGAGCCTGTTTGGCCGAGTCGAAGCACCTTCCCGCCGGATTCCGCTCCGACATTCACGGCGAGCGCGTCGAGGGCCGCGTTCACTCGATCCTCCGAGCCTGGAAACAGGTGGCCGTACCGATCGAGAACCGTCACCACCGAGCTGTGACCCGCCCGAGTAGCGATCTCCCTCGGTGTCGCCCCGGCGGCGAAACTGATAAAGACCGATGTTCCAACCATGTCGAATGCCTCTGCCCGAGGTCGTGCGTGTTGCATCTGGTGGGGCTTTACGGGCCTCGAGCATCAGCTCTGTCCGTGACCAGCGCGGCGTAGTTGACCCAGTCGCCTCCGGCCGCGTGGACCCAGACGACCGAGGTGCGAATGGCGACGCCGAGCATCTCGGCGAGCACGACGGCGGGAACTGCCGCGGCGAGCTGCTGCTGGGCTGCGCGTCGTGCGGCACGAGCGTCGATCCCGAGGCCTCTTCCCGGGCACCTGGCATCAACCCCGAATGATCCTTCTGGCGCCGACGACAACGACCTCCTCGACCAGGTCGACGAGGCCATATCAGACGGGTCGGGGTGCCGGGCAGTCGCGCGGTGACCGTGCCGAACGCGCGTCCCATTACCTCAATCCCCCAGCGGTCGGGCGTCCCGTAACGCCGGTTCGACGGCGCGTCGGAGGTGACATTCTGAACGGAGTCGGCTTCTTACTCCGGGGCTGACCGCTGAGCGCGGATCGCCGACCCTGTGCCCCAGAACAGTCGCACCCTTCCAGCGGGACCGGCTGAACCGCCCAGCTTCCGAATCGGGCGTTCCATTGACAGCGACAGGGGGGAGAACGCTCAGCTACCCGTGGCACTCCTAGGCACGAGCGCGATGGCCGCCGCCACGGCGCGCAGGTGGCGGAGGGTCTGGCGGTACGAGCCGACCAGGCTGTCCTCGCAGTATCCGAGGTCGCTCTCGATGCAAAATGCCCGGATGAGGCTCTGGGCGCGCGAGAGGTTGGGTCGGGGCATCGTCGGGAAGAGGTGGTGCTCGATCTGGTAGTTGAGACCGCCGAGCATGAAGTTGATGAACCGGCCGCCGGTGATGTTGCGGGCGGTGATGACCTGACGCCGAGCGAAGCTCATTTCCACATCGGCTTCGATGATGGGCATGCCCTTGTGGTTGGGGGCGAAGCTGCAGCCCAGGTACAGCGAGAAGAGCGCCTGCTGGACGGCGACGAAGGCCAACGCCTTCAGCGGGGAGAGCACCCACAGCACCGCCGTCAGATAGAGCGCGGTGTGCACGGCTATCAACAGGCCTTCCACGGCCGCGGCACGATCTCGTTGCCGGAGCAGCCTTTGGATACCGGACACATGCAAGCCCGCACTTCGGAGAAGCATGAGGGGGAAGAAAAGCCAGGCCTGCCAGCGCGCCAGGAACCACGTGAGGCTGCGGCGTTCCCCGGCAAGCCCGTCGGTGGGGGTGACGACCACGAGGCCCTCACCGATATCGGGGTCGCGGTCGACCTGGTTGGGGTGTGCGTGATGGGCGTTGTGCTTCGGAACCCACCAGCCGAAGCTCAATCCGATCAATGCGTTCCCGACGGCCAGCCCGAGCAGCCAAGTGGCCCGGCGGGACCGAAAGACCTGCTGGTGCCCCGCGTCATGGCCGACGAAGCCCAGCTGGGTGAACATCACGCCCAGGAATGCTGCGACACCGAGCGTGGCCCACGAGTTGCC
>DATKQY010000003.1:0-75840 GCA_035532475.1 Acidimicrobiales bacterium
ACGGACCCCAGCTTCTCGGGGTGATCGAGCTCAAAGACATCGTGAAACAAGGCATCCGCGAACGCTTCGCCGAAATGCGCGCGTTCGGGATCCGCACCGTGATGATCACCGGCGACAACCCGCTCACCGCAGCGGCCATCGCCCAGGAAGCCGGGGTGGACGACTACCTCGCCCAGGCCACCCCTGCCGACAAGATGGCCCTCATCAAAGCCGAACAGGAAGGCGGGAAGCTCGTCGCGATGACCGGGGACGGCACCAACGACGCCCCCGCCCTCGCCCAGGCCGACGTCGGGGTGGCCATGAACACCGGCACAACCGCGGCGAAGGAAGCCGGCAACATGGTCGACCTCGACTCGAACCCGACCAAGCTCCTCGACGTCGTCGAAGTCGGCAAGCAGCTGCTCATCACCCGGGGCGCGCTCACGACGTTCTCGATCGCCAACGACGTGGCGAAGTACTTCGCCATCATCCCGGCGCTGTTCGTCGCCACCTATCCGCAGCTCAACACGTTGAACATCATGAAGCTGCACAGCCCGCAGTCGGCGGTGCTCTCCGCGGTCATCTTCAACGCGCTCGTCATCGTCGCCTTGATCCCGCTCGCACTGAGGGGTGTGCGCTTCCGGGCGATGGCGGCCGCCGCGCTGCTCCGCCGCAACGTGTGGATCTACGGCGTCGGCGGGATCATCGCGCCCTTCATCTTCATCAAGCTGATCGATCTCATCCTCACGGCCACGGGAGGCTACTGATGCTCGCCCACCTCCGCCGTTCGGTGGTGCTGGCGCTCATCGCCATCGTCATCTTCGGCCTCGCCTACCCGCTGATTGGCACCGGCGTCTCGCAGCTCCTCTTCCACAGCCAGGCGAACGGCTCGATCACGGCGAACGGCTCGTCGCTGATCGGGCAGAACTGGACGAGCCCGAAGTGGTTCCACGGCCGCCCCGACGACGCCGGGCCGTACGCGGCGAACCCGAAGGCGAAGGTCTCGGGCGGTGACAACCCGCTCGTCGCCAACGGCGTCAGCGGCGAGTCGGGCGCAACGAACCTCGGTCCTCGCTCGTCCGTCCTCTCGGCCGACACGAAAGCGCTCGTCAACTACTGGCACTCGATGGGTGTGAACCCGACGCCCGACCTCGTCACCACCTCCGGCAGCGGCCTCGACCCGGACATCACCCCCGAGGACGCGATCGTGCAGATCCCGATGGTCGCGAAGGCGCGTAGCCTGTCGCCGACGGTCCTCAAGGCCCTCATCTCGAAGGAGACCCACACCGCGCAGCTCGGCTTCCTCGGCTCGGACTACGTGGTCGTGCTGCAGCTCAACGAGGCGCTCGCCAAGCTCAAGTGACGGGCGACTCCGCATGAAGCCCCCGATGCACCACGACGCGAGACACCGGCGCCGGTCCGCCTCCCGCACAACGGCGGCCGGTGCCGGTGCTCGCGCTCATTCGGCGACGAGCTGATAGCCGATGCCGGGGTGGGTCCTCAGCAACCGTCCCTCGTCGTCGCCGAGCTTCTGGCGGATCCGGTGCGCGTAGACGCGCAGGTAGTGCGTCTCGCTCCCATACCCCGGGCCCCAGACCTCCTTCAGGATCATGTGGTGGGTGCACACCTTGCCGGCGTGGCGGGCGAGGAAGGCGAGGAAGGCGAACTCCCGAGCGGTCAGCTCGAGGTCCCGGCCGTCCATCGACGCCTGGTGGTGGACGAGGTCGACGACGAGGGCACCGACGGTCAGCTCCGTCGGCTCGGGGTCCCCGCCGATCCTCGCGTGGCGCAGCGCCACCCGCAGCCGGGCCTCCAGCTCGGCCATGCCGAACGGCTTGGTCACGTAGTCGTCGGCCCCGCCGTCGAGCGCGGCGACCTTGCGCTCCTCGGCGCCGGCGGCCGAGAGCACGACGACGGGGACGTTCGAGAACTCCCGCACCCGGTGGCAGACCTCGATGCCGTCCATGTCCGTGAGGCCGAGGTCCAGCACGACGACGTCGGGCTGGGCGAGCGCGACCTGGGCGATGCCCTCGCCGCCGGTCTGGGCGAGGACGACGTCGTACCCGCGCGCCGACAGGCCGATCCGGAGCGCCCGGCGAAGCGACGGGTCGTCGTCGACGACGAGGACGCGTGACACCTTCAGAGGACCTCCGCCGGGACGTGTGCCACCGGGAGCGCGAAGACGAAGCGCGCGCCGCCGCCTGGCACCTCCTCGGCGCGGATCTTCTGGCCGTGCGCCTCGACGAAGGCCCTGGCGATGGCGAGACCGAGCCCGGCCCGTCCGCCGCCGCTGATGCGGTTGAACATCTGGAACACGCGTTCTCGGTCCGTCTCGGAGATGCCGGGCCCGTGGTCCTCGACCAGGACCTCGACGACGTCGCCCTCGCGCCTTGCCCGGACCTCGATCACGCTGCCCTCCGGGGCGTGCCGATCGGCATTCTCCAGCAGATTGGCGAGCACCTGGGCGACGAGCAGGTGATCGACGTCGACGAGGGGCAGCCCGGGCTCGAAGCACGACTCCACGCGCCCGGGCGCGAGCTCGGAGCCGAGCGCGGCCAGCCCTTCGGCCACGAGCTCGGGGAGCGCCGTCGGCTCGCGGCGGAGCTCGAGCGCGCCCGCTTGGATGCGGGTCATGTCGAGCAGGTTCGTGACGAGGCGCGCGAGACGGTCCGCCTGCATCTCGATGAGCTCGAGCAGCTCGTCGACATCGCTCGTGCTGAGGGAGACGTCGGGGCGGCGCAGGTCGGACACGGCCGCCTTCACCGCGGCGAGGGGCGTCCGCAGGTCGTGGGAGACCGCGCCCATCAAGGCGCCGCGCCAGCGGTCGACCTCTTCCAAGAGCTCGGCGCGAAGCGCCTGCTCGCGCAGCTGCGAGCGCTCGAGCGCGAGCGCCGCCTGGTTCGCGTAGGTCCTGAGCAGCCCCCCGTCGTAGACCTCCGGCTCGGCGCCCGCGGCGACGAGCAGGCCGACGGGCCGGCCGGACACCGCGAGCGGCAGCGACATGAGTGCTCCGGGTGCAGACGTCGTCGCCACGACGCTGCGGCGCTCGCCGCCTGTCGGCGAGACGGCGCGGAGCTCGTCGGGCGACAGCGGCTCACCGGCGGCGGCGGCGACACGGAGCGTGCCGTCCACCGGCAGCAGGAGCGCTGCCGAGCGCAGCGCGAAGGCCTGTTGCAGCGTGAGGACGATGCGGCCGAGCAGCTCGGGGAGCGGGGAGCCACCGATGAGCACCTCGGAGAGCTCGAGCAGGTGCCGGGCCTCCGCCTCGCGCCGGCGTGCCTCGGCGCGGGCCGCCTCGACGCGGGCCACCACCCTCGCGGTGATCAGCATCACCACGACGTAGACGCCGAGCGCCGTCCAGTTCGCGGCCTCACCGACCGAGAGCGTCCCGTAGGGCGGGATGAAGAAGAGGTCGTCGGCGAGAAAGCCCGCCGTCACGGCGAGCGCTCCGGCGCGAAAACCGCCGACGGCGACCGCGAGCACCACCGGCACCACGAGGACGAGCGCCGTCGTCGCGATGCTGAGGCGCGACCGCAGCGGGAACATGACCGCGCAGAGCGCCGCGACCGTCCCGAGCGCGACGACCGCGCCGAGCAGGCTCCGTCGACGTGAGCTCATCAGCCTTGCGCACCGCCCTCTTCCGGCTGCTCGAGTCTACGGACTCGAGGGTCCCCGCCCCTGGGGCCCCCGCAGGGTCGTCTCCGGCCGGCCCCGGCGGGGCACGGCCCGCGGCGGATCGCGAGAATGGCGTCGTGGCTGACCCGGTGGCGTTGGCGGACGACGAGGCGGCGCAGGCGGTCCAGCCGGCCGGCCGGTTCCGCCTCTACCTCGGCGCCGCCGCCGGCGTCGGGAAGACCTGCGCGATGCTCGACGAGGGGCGCCGGCGCCATGAGCGCGGGCGCGACGTCGTCGCCGGCTTCGTCGAGACCCACGGCCGCCGCCACACCGCCGAGCTCATCGGCGACCTCGAGGTCGTGCCGCGAAAGCGCGTCGAGTACCGGGGCGCCAGCTTCGAGGAGATGGACCTCGACGCGGTGCTCGCCCGTCGACCGGAGATCGCGCTCGTGGACGAGCTCGCGCACACCAACGTGCCGGGCTCGGGCCGCCACGAGAAGCGGTGGCAGGACGTGCTCGAGCTGCTGGACGCCGGCATCGCCGTCGTGAGCAACGTCAACATCCAGCACCTGGAGAGCATCGCCGACGCCGTCGAACGGATCACCGGCGTCGCGATCCGAGAGCGCGTCCCGGACTGGGTCGTGCGCCGAGCAGACCAGCTCGAGCTCGTCGACTCTTCGCCCGAGCAGCTCCGTCGAAGGATGCTCCACGGGAACATCTACCCCCCAGCCCAGGTCCCCGCTGCGCTCGGCGGATTCTTCCGCACCGAGAACCTCGTAGCGCTGCGGGAGCTGGCGCTGCGCTTCGTCGCCGACGAGACCGAGGAGGACCTCCTCCAGTTCCTCGCCAGCCGCCACGTCGAGATGGTGTGGGAGACGGCCGAGCGCATCATGGTCGCCGTCACCGGGGCACCCGGGACCGACGCCGTGCTGCGGCGTGCCGCGCGCATCGCCGCCCGGGTGAAGGCGGACCTGCTCGTCGTCCACGTCGCGAACGAGGACGGCGGGAACAAGGTCGCCGAAGAGGCGGTGGGGCGGGCCCGGCACCTCGCCGAGGACGTCGACGGCCATTGGCACGAGCTGCACGGCGAGGATCCGGCGCGTGCGCTCGTGTCGTTCGCCCGGGAGCACCAGATCACCCAGATCGTGCTCGGCTCGTCGCGGCGGAGCCGGCTGGAGGAGCTGGTGAAGGGCTCGGTCGTGAGCCGCGTGCTGCGTTTCGCCGCCGAGCAGGGCATCGACGTGCACGTCATCGCGCGGCGCTCGGAGCGCGAGCGGGGGAGGGAGCGCGACCGGGACCGAGGAGAAGACGAGCGTTGACGGGCGGAGCCGCCGGCTCACCAGGAGCTGGCGGCCCACGCGCTGCGGCGGCCGTCGCGCGCCTCGACGTGGACCGCGAGGCCGTAGCACTCGCTGAGCGGCTCGTCGCGCAACACGTCGGCGGCCGCGCCGGACGCCACGGGGAGACCCTCGCGCAGCAGCAGGGCGTGGCTCACCGAGGCCGGGAGCTCTTCTAGGGTGTGCGCCACCTGAACCGTCGTCGGGCCGTCGCGCCCGCGTGCCAGCTCGTCGAGGGCCGACACGAGCGCCTCACGGCCGGGAAGGTCGACGCCGACGACCGGCTCGTCGAGCAGCAGCAGCTGGTGACGTCCGAACAGCGAGCGCGCGATCAGCACCCGCTGGCGCTCCCCCTGTGAGCAGTGCCCGAACGGCTGCCCGGCCAGCTGGCCGCAGCGAAGCCGCGCCAAGAGGGTGAGCGCCTCCTCCCGGTCGGCGTCGTCGAAGACGCCCCACCACGGTGCGAGCAGCCCGTCCTTGCCGGTGAGCACGATCTCGAGCGCGCTCGCCTGGAACGGCAGGCGGTCCGAGATGCTGTGGCCGACGACCCCGATCCGTCGGCGCAGCTCCCGCAGGTCGGTCCTGCCGAGCTCCCGCCCGAGGACGCGCACGGCTCCGCTCGACGGGTGGCGCTGCGCGCCGAGGAGGGAGAGCAGGGTCGTCTTGCCGGCGCCGTTCGGGCCGAGCAGCGCCCAGTGCTCGCCGGCACGCACCTCGAGCGAGAGCGGGCCGAGCACGCGCCGGCCGTCGACGGTGACGGTGGCGGCGTCGACCTCGGCGGCGGGCTCGGTCATCGCCGCATTGCAGCAGGCGGGCGGTCACGGGCGCAACGTGGCGACTCCCGGCGCGAACGCGCCGGCACGCCCGCCGGGCACGGTCGGGCACGGTCGGGCCCGACCGGTAGCGAGATCGCCGGCGGCCCGAAGGGTCCCGCCGGCGATCTCCGTTGCCTCGCGTCCGGCGCCGGGAGCGGCACCGGTCCCCGGGCCTCAGGCCTGGAGGACGGCCTCCGCGTCGATCTCGATCTTGATCGTCTTGCCGACCAGCACGCCGCCGGTCTCGAGCGCGACGTTCCAGGTCAGCCCGAACTCCTCGCGGTCGATCTCGGTCACGGCCGAGAAGCCGATCCGCTTGCCGCCCCACGGGTCCCCGCTCGCGCCGTTGAACTCGACGTCGAGGACGACCGGACGCGTCACGTCCTTGATGGTGAGGTCGCCCTCCACGAGCCAATGGTCGTGGCCCTTCGGCGACACCTTCGTGCTGCGGTAGGTCATGACCGGGTGGCTCTCGGCGTCGAAGAAGTCCGCCGATCGCAGGTGCGCGTCGCGCTGCTCGTCACGCGTGTCGAGGCTCGCGATCTGGACGATCGCCTCCACGTGCGACTCGAGCGGGTCCTCGGCGACGGTGACGGAGCCCTCCACCTCGTGGAAGCTGCCGCGCACCTTGGCCACCATGACGTGGCGCGCCACGAAGCCGACGACGCTGTGCGACTTGTCGAGGGTGTAGGTGCCTGGGATCGGCACCGTCTCGCCGTCGACGGTCCTCGTGAGCGTGGTGGTATCAGCCATTGCAGTGCTCCTTCTCCGCTCTGTCGAGCGTCTCGCGTCCTGACCTCGTCCAAGGATCACTCTACCGAACAACAATTGCATGCGCAATTATTCCGCCGGAAGCAGCTAGACTGACCCCATGGCGATCAGCGCTGACCGTCCCGACGAGGCGGAGCCGGCCGCGAGCGCCGGCCTCAGCCCGGAGCGACCGGACCGGATCACCCTGGTCGGCCTCGTGCTCGAGAGCGCGCTCGGCCTGCGCCGCGCCCTCGGACCCGGGCACGACTGCGAGGTCGGGATCCGGGGCCAGTCCTTCGAGATCCTGCTCCGCCTGCTGCGGACGCCGGGGACCCGGCTCCGCATGAGCGACCTCGCCGCCCAGACGGGACTGACCCCGAGCGGCCTGACGCGCGCCGTCGACCGGCTCGTCGACGCCGGCCTCGTCGCCCGCGAGCTGTGCCTGAGCGACCGGCGGGGGGCGTTCGCGCTCCTCACCGAGGCCGGAGCCGGGCGCGCGGCGGAGGCGGTCGCCCACCACGAGTGCGACATCGACAACCTCCTCACTGGTCTGTACTGCCCCGCCGAGGAGGAGGAGCTGGCCCTGCTGCTGCGCAGGCTGCGCGACCGGGTCGCCCCCGAGGCGACGCTCGTCAGCGAGCCCGCCCCCGAGACGCCCGAGGAGGTGAAGGCACCGGCCGATCCCCATTAGCGTCATCGGCGGCGGACGGACTGGGAGGTCGTGATGGCACGGAACAGCTTCGGCGCGGAGGGCGCCCTGGAGGTCGGGGGCAGGCGCCACACGATCCACCGGCTCGCGCCCCTCGCCGGCGACCACGCCGTCGAACGGCTCCCCTTCTCGTTGAAGATCCTCCTCGAGAACCTGCTCCGCAACGAGGACGGCGTGAACGTCCGCGCGGAGGACATCGAGGCCCTCGCCGGCTTCGCCGACCACGGCCCCGGCGAGCGCGAGATCGCCTTCTCGCCGGCGCGCATCCTCCTGCAGGACTTCACCGGTGTCCCCTGCGTCGTCGACCTCGCGGCGCTGCGCGACGCCGTTGAGCAGCTCGGGGGCGCCACGCAGCGGGTCAACCCCCAGGTCCCGGTGGACCTCGTGATCGACCACTCGGTGATCGCCGACGTCGCGGGGCGGCCGGACGCGTTCGCCACGAACGCCCGGCTCGAGTTCGAGCGCAACGCCGAGCGCTACCGGTTCCTGCGCTGGGGCCAGCAGGCGTTCTCGAACTTCCGGGTCGTCCCGCCGGACACGGGGATCTGCCACCAGGTCAACCTCGAGCTGCTCTCCCAGGTCGTCTTCACCGACGCCGGCGGCAACGCCTACCCCGACACGCTCGTCGGCACCGACTCGCACACCCCGATGGTGAACGGGCTCGGGATCGTCGCGTGGGGCGTCGGCGGCATCGAGGCCGAGGCGGCGATGCTCGGCCAGCCGATCTCGATGCTCATCCCGAGCGTCGTCGGCCTGCGCCTCGACGGCGAGCTGCCCGAGGGCGCCACCGCGACCGACCTCGTGCTCACGATCGCCGAGCTGCTGCGGGGGCACGGCGTGGTGGGCAAGTTCGTCGAGTGCTACGGCCCCGGCGTCGCGAACGTCCCGCTCGAGAACCGGGCGACGATCGGCAACATGTCGCCCGAGTACGGATCGACGGTGACCATCTTCCCGATCGACGCCGAGACGCTCCGCTACCTCACCTTCACCGGCCGCTCCCCCGAGCAGGTCGGCCTCGTCGAGGCCTACGCCAAGGAGCAGGGACTCTGGCACGAGCCGGACGCCGAGCCCGTGTACTCCGAGACGCTCGCGCTCGACCTGTCGAGCGTCGTGCCGAGCCTCGCCGGCCCGTCGCGGCCCCAGGACCGGGTCCCGCTCGACCGGGCCAAGCCGATGTTCGCCGAGGCGCTCACGAAGGCGCTCGCCTCCGGCGGCGGCGGCGAGCGCCCCCACGCCGAGGCGCCCGTCGAGCTCGCGGACGGGACCGAGCTCCGCCTCGACCACGGCCACGTCGTCATCGCCGCCATCACGAGCTGCACGAACACCTCCAACCCCCAGGTCATGCTCGCCGCCGGCCTGCTCGCCAAGCGGGCCGTCGAGCGCGGCCTGTCGGCCAAGCCCTGGGTCAAGACCTCGCTCGCGCCCGGCTCGCGCGTCGTCGTCGACTACTACGAGCGTGCCGGGCTCATGCCATACCTCGAGAAGCTCGGCTTCGGCCTGGTCGGCTTCGGCTGCACCACCTGTATCGGCAACTCGGGACCGCTCGCCCCCGAGATCTCCGCCGCGATCGGCGAGCACGACCTCGCGTGCGTCGCCGTGCTGTCGGGGAACCGGAACTTCGAGGGGCGCATCCACCCGGACGTCCGGATGAACTACCTCGCCTCGCCCCCCCTCGTCGTGGCCTACGCCCTCGCCGGGACGATGGACATCGACCTGTACAACGACCCGATCGGCGAGGACGGCGCCGGCGAGCCGGTGTTCCTCCGCGACCTCTGGCCGAGCCAGGCCGACGTCGTGGCCACGGCGCAGCAGTCGGTGCTCGCCTCGATGTACCGCGACGACTACGCCGACGTCTTCGCTGGAGACGAGCACTGGCGCTCGCTCGAGGTCGGCGCCGGGGACCGCTACGAGTGGGACGACGTCTCGACCTACATCCGCAGGCCGCCCTACTTCGACGGCATGGGCGCCGAGCCCGAGGCGCTGGGCGACATCGCGGGCGCCCGGGCCCTCGCCGTCCTCGGCGACAGCGTGACCACCGACCACATCTCCCCGGCGGGCTCCATCCGGGCGGCGAGCCCGGCGGGCGCCTGGCTGCAGGCCAACGGCGTCGAGCCTGGCGACTTCAACTCCTACGGCGCGCGCCGCGGCAACCACGAGGTGATGATCCGCGGGACCTTCGCCAACATCCGCATCCGCAACCGTCTCGCGCCGGGCACCGAGGGCGGGGTGAGCGTCCACCTCCCCGACGGCGAGCAGGCGGCGATCTACGACGTCGCGCGGCGCTACCTGGCGGAGGGAACGCCCCTCGTCGTCCTCGCCGGCAAGGAGTACGGTTCGGGCTCCTCGCGGGACTGGGCGGCCAAGGGCACGGCCCTGCTCGGGGTACGGGCGGTGCTGGCCGAGAGCTACGAGCGGATCCACCGCTCCAACCTGATCGGGATGGGCGTGGCGCCGCTGCAGTTCCTGCCGGGCGACAGCGTCTCCTCGCTCGGCCTGAGCGGCCATGAGGTGTTCTCGGTCACCGGGCTCGCCGGGGCCACGGCGGGCGAGCTGATCGGCAGGAGCGTCACCGTCCGCGCGGACGGCACGGAGTTCCGGGCGCTGCTCAGGATCGACACCGAGACGGAGGCGCAGTACTACCTCCACGGGGGCATCCTGCGCTACGTCGTGCGCAAGCTGGCCGCGTCCTGAGCGGTGGCGGGAGCGGGCCCCGGGACCTCGCCGGCACGAGGGACCGTTCGGCGGACGCGGCCGCTCCCGTGAGCGAGCGCCAGGTCACGGTCGCCAGCTTCAACGTGCACGCGGGCATCGACGGCTGGGGGCGCCACATCGACGTCGTCGGCGCGTCGCGGCGGATCGACGCCGACGTGCTCGTCCTCCAGGAGACCTGGTCCCCCGAGGGTGGCACGCCGCTCGCCCGGCAGATCGCCGACAGCTGCGGCTACGAGGTCGTCGAGGCCGAGCTCGCCCGGGGACGGATGGTGTCGCCCGATCCGGCCCTCGTCGGCCCCGACGACCCGCCGACGTGGGGGCCCGGGCGCGCGGCGCAGACGAGGATGCTGCGCATCGACGGGCGCCCGGGCACCCGCCGCTCCCGGCTGTCCGCCGCCGAGCTCCGCCTGCCCGCGACGCGCGGCGGCTGGGGAGTCGCAGTCCTCTCCCGGCTTCCGGTCCGCCACCACGAGGTCGTGGAGCTTCCCGACCTGCGCGGTGACGCGGCGACGCGCAAGGCCGTCGTCGCCGAGCTCGACGTCGGCGGCACCCCGCTCGTCATCGCCGGGGTCCACCTCGGCCACCTCCGTCGGGGCTCGCCGATCCAGATCCGGGCCCTGCGGCGCGCGCTGCCGCCGGCACCGACGCCCGCGGTGCTGCTCGGGGACATGAACTGCTGGGGGCCGCCGCTCGTGGCGATGCTGCCCGGCTGGCACCGGGCGGTGAAGGGTCGGACCTGGCCGGCGTGGCGCCCGCACAGCCAGATCGACCACGTCCTCGTCCGCGGCCCGCTCGAGGTGCTCGACGGCGAGGTGCTCGAGCCACTCGGCTCCGACCACCGGCCGGTGCGCGCCACGCTCGCCGTCTGAGCGCCCGGGCAGGCCGCGTCCTCGCGGAGACCCCCCGCCGTCGCGTCCCGAGCGATCAGCGCAGGGCGACCGACGGGCGGAACGAGGCCAGCAGCGTCAGGTCGAGCTGGTGCTCGAGCGCCGAGGCGAGGCGCAGCAGGGTCGGCTCGCTCCACGCCCGCCCGAGGAAGGTGAGCCCGACCGGCAGGCCGTCGACACTGCCGACGGGGAGCGAGATCGACGGATAGCCGGCGACGGCCGCCGCCTGGTAGCCGGCCCGCAGCGAAGGATCGCCGTTCACCTGGTCGATGCACCACGCCGGCGCCATAGTGAGCACGACGAGCGCGTCAAGCCCGGCGCCGTCGAGGGCGGCGTCGAGGCCGTCACGCCCGGCGCGTCGGAGGTTGCGCTCGAGCGCCTGGCGGTACCCGGGGGCGTCGAGCCCTTCGGTCGCCGCCGCCGCCTCGAAGAGGTCCTGCCCGAAGAGCGCCAGCTCCTCGCCGGCGTTCGCCTCGTTGAAGGCGATCAGCTCCGCCAAGGAGCGCGGGCAGGCGTCACGGTCGCCGGGCCGCCCCGCTAGGTAGCGGTCGAGGCCGTCGTGGAACTCGTGGAAGAAGACGGTGAGCTCGTCCTCGCTCTCGTCGAGCTCGGCGGCGGTCGGCACCTCGACCGGGTCGATGAGCGTGGCACCCGCCTCGTGCATGGCCCGCAGCGCCTCGGCGACCACCCGGTCGGCCGCCGGGTGGTAGCCGGTGTAGAAGGCGCGCGGCACGCCGACACGCATCCCCTCGAGCCCGCCCGCGCGGCAGAACTGCGTGTACTCGGCCGGCAGGCCCGCCGGTCGTTCGAGCGTCGCCGGATCCGCGAGGTCCGCGCCGGCGAGGACGCCGAGCAGCAGCGCAGCGTCGACGACCGACCTCGCCATCGGGCCGACCGAGTCCTGGCTGGCGGCGATCGGGACCACGCCGGCGCGGCTGACGAGGCCACGGGTCGGCTTCACCCCGACGACCCCGCACACCGCCGCCGGACAGAGGATCGACCCGTCCGTCTCGGTCCCGACGGCGAGGGGCGCGAAGCCGGCTGCCACCGCGGCGCCGGAGCCGGAGGACGAGCCCCCGGGGCTTCGGTCGAGCGCGTGGGGGTTGCGCGTCTGGCCGCCGACGGCGCTCCAGCCGCTCGAGGAGCGGCGCGAGCGGAAGTTCGCCCACTCCGACAGGTTCGTCTTGCCGAGGACGACCGCCCCCGCCTCGCGCAACCGGGCGACCGCGGTGGCGTCGCGGGCCGGCGGGACCTCGGCGAGGGCCAGCGAGCCGGCGGTGGTCCCGAGGCCGCCCGCGGTGTCGAGGTTGTCCTTCACGAGGACGGGGACCCCGAGCAGCGGCCGCGCCGCGAGACCGGGCGCCGCGGCTTCGGCGGCTTCGGCGGCCTCGGCCCGCTCGGCCGCGCGCCCGTCGACGGCGAGCACCGAGCGGAGCTGCGGCCCGGCACGGTCGAGCCTGGCGATCCGTCCGAGCAGCGTCTCGACGAGCTCGGCGCGGGTCAGGTCCTTCGAGAGCAGCTGGCGCAGCTCGCCGAGCGTCGCGAAACCGAGCGAGGACGTCCGCGGATCGGGGTCGTCCGGGAGCACGGTGGCCGGCTCAGCCGACGGTGACGAGACGCCCGAGACCCACGTGGCGCAAGAACGCGTCGAGCGCCGTGGTGAGGAGCGGGAGCTCGTTCAGGATCAGCAGGACGCCGAAGCCGGCGAGCAGGCCGGAGGAGGCGAGCGTGATTGCACGCGAGTGCATCTTGACCCAGCGCAGCGCCCCGGTGAGCCGGCCGAAGCTGCACCCCACCACGAGGAAGGGGACCCCGAGCCCCGCCGTGTAGAGGGCGAGCAGGACCGCCCCCTGACCGGGGCCGCGGTTGGTCGACGCCACGGCGAGCACCGACGCGAGCACGGGCCCGATGCACGGCGTCCAACCGAAGCCGAAGGCCGCTCCGGCGACCGGCGCGTAGAACGGGCCGAGGCGGGAGGGGCTCGGGTGAAAGCGAGCCTCCCGGTACAGGCTGGGGAGGCGCAGCACGAGCGAGCCCGCCAGGAACAACGCCATCGAGAGCACCACGACGCCGGAGATCCGGGTGATGAGGGTGAGATTGTGGTGCAGCGCCGAGCTGACCGTCGTGGCGGTGAGGCCGAGCAGGACGAAGACGACGCCGAAGCCGGCGATGAACAGCAGGGTGTCGCGGACGATCTTCGCCAGGTGGCGGCGGGCGTCGGCCGCCTCGGTGATGTCGAAGCCCGTCACCATCGACAGGTACGCCGGGACGACCGGGAGCACGCACGGCGAGACGAACGAGGCGACACCCCCGCCGAACGCCACCACGTAGCTGACTCCTGCACCCAACTGCGTCCGCTCCTTCGTCGGGCACGCCCGCGCCCGCCGGGCCGCCGGATCCGGTGCCTCGCGCCCGGCCGGACGGCCGCGCCGTCGACCTCCAGCCTCGCGCCCGGGGCGCCGGCGTGCGAACGCGAGGCGCCGGCGGGCGCACGGTCCTTGCTTCGCGTGCGCGGTCTTGGCATTGTCGAGTCGATGGAGGTGTCTTGGCGGAGCTGAGCGAACGCGAGCGCGCCGTGCTCGACTTCGAGCGCGAGTGGTGGGTCGAGCCGGCCGGCTGCACGAAGGCGGAGTCGATCCGCCGGCGCCTGTCGATCTCGTCGGCCAGCTACTACGCGCTGCTGGACCGTCTCGCCGACTCCGCGGCCGCGTTCGGCTACGACCCGCTCGTCGTGCGCCGCCTGCAACGCCGGCGCGCTGCTCGCCGGCGCGCCCTGCTCGTCGGCGAGCAGCCACGGCGCCGCCGCCCGCACTGAACGCGGTCGCGCTCGGCGCGATCGAGCTCCTCGCCCGGAGCCCGAGGGCGTCGGGCGTGTTCACCGACTTCGACGGCACGCTCGCCGAGATCGTCCCCGATCCGGCCACCTCCGTGCCGGTCGCGGGCGCGGTCGACGTCCTCCACTCCCTCGCCGAGCATCTCGGCGTCGTGGCGGTGGTCTCGGGGCGGCCGGTCGCGTTCCTGCTGGACCGCCTCGGCCGGACGGGCCCGGGTCCACGCGTCTCGCTCTTCGGCCTCTACGGCCTCGAGCGGGCGAGCAGCCGGACCGGGCCCGGCCGGGGGGACCTGCGCGCCGAGCCCGGGCTCGGCGTCTGGCGGGCCCCGGTGGCGGCAGCCGCCGGGGAGGCCGTGGCGCTCGCCGGCCCCGGGGTGCGCGTCGAGGACAAGGGGCTGAGCGTGACGCTGCACTGGCGCGACGCGCCCGATCGCGCCGGGGAGACCGCCGCCGTGGCCGGGGAGCTCGCCGCGCGTCACGGCCTGGTCGTGCACCGGGGCCGCATGTCGGCGGAGCTCGTCCCCCCGGTCGCGGTCGACAAGGGGAGCGTCGTCACCGACCTCGCCCGCGACCTCGAGGCGGCGTGCTTCCTCGGCGACGACCTCGGGGACCTGGCTGCCTTCGGCGCCCTCGACGAGCTCCGGGCCTCGGGGCTCGGGGCGTTGAAGATCGCCGTGGCGAGCGAGGAGGCCCCCGACGAGCTGCTCGCCGCGGCCGACCTCGTGCTCGACGGCCCCGCGGCGGCGCTCCAGCTGCTGCGCGCCCTCGACGAGCGGGTGCGCGCCGGGGAGAGGTGAGGGGCAGCGCCCCGCCTCCCGGCGCCTTGTTCGAGCCGCGCGCCTCGGCGAGCATGACCTGGTGCGCATCGACCGGCTCGACCACGTGCAGCTCGCGATGCCCCCGGCGGGGAGGCGCGCGCGACCGCCTTCTACGAAGGCGTCCTCGGGATCCCCCGGGTGCCGAAGCCGCCCCGGCTCGCGCTGCGGGGCGGATGCTCGTTCGAGGACGCAGGCGTACAGGTCCACCTCGGCGCCGATCCCGACTTCCGCCCGGCGCACAAGGCCCATCTCGCGCTCGTCGTCGACGACCTCCTGGCGCTCGTCGCACGGCTCGAGGCCGCGGGCCACCCGGTCCGTCTCGACGAGGCGCACGGCGGGTTCGCGCGGGCCCACGTGGACGATCCGTTCGGCAACCGCATCGAGGCGATGGGCCCCGACCGAGACAGCTGAGCGCTCCCCGCCTGCACACCGAGCGCACAGCGCGTACCCGTGAAGTCCACAGGCTCGCGTCCGACACTGGGGGAGAAGGGCGGCCCGGCCGGTGGGAACGCCGGGCGGAGGCGCCGGAGGTCTGTCTGAGGAGGAGGAGGCTCCCATGAGGCGTGTGCCGTCGTGCGGGTCACCCGGCGTGGGACGCGCTCACCAGTCGGTGCACGCCCGACGCCCGCCGGCCACCACCGGCCGGCGGCTCCTCGACGCCGCGGTGCTGGCGGCCGGCGGTGCCTCCGTGGTGCTGCTCGTCGCCCCCGGAGTCGGCGCGTCGGCGCGTGGCAGCGCCGCGACGGTCAACTTGTCGGTGGTGGACATCGTCACCAACCTCGCCTACCAGAACGCCGGCGCGGCGGGGACGGGGATCGTGCTCACCTCGACCGGCGAGGTCCTGACCAACAATCACGTGATCCGCGGCGCGGCGACGATCAAGGTGACCGACGTCGGCAACCACCGGACCTACCCGGCCACGGTCGTCGGCTACGACGTCTCCGCGGACATCGCCGTCCTGCAGCTGAAGGGCGCCTCGGGGCTGAAGACCGCCGCGATCGGCAACTCCACGACCGTGAAGGTGGGCCAGTCGGTGACCGCCACCGGCAACGCGGGGGGCACGGGCGGCACGCCGACCGCCACGACCGGCACGGTGACGGCCCTCAACCGCACGATCGTCGCCAGCGACGGGAGCGGCTCCGAGCGCTTGACGGGGCTGATCGAGACCGACGCCGTGCTGCAGCCCGGCGACTCGGGCGGTCCGCTGACGAACGCCGCCGGGCGGGTCATCGGCATCGACACCGCCGCCTCGAGCACCTTCACGTTCCAGTCGGGCAGCAGCGAGGGGTTCGCGATCCCGATCAACCGGGCGGTCGCGCTGGCTCGGCAGATCACGGCCAAGAAGGCCTCGGCGACCGTGCACATCGGACCGACGGCGTTCCTCGGCGTGGACGTCGTCCCCTCCGGCTACTACCGCGGCCAGCAGTTCACCGCGGGGGCCTACGTCCTCGAGGTGATCCCCGCCTCTCCCGCCGAGAAGGCGGGGATCGTCGGCGGCGACGTGCTGAACTCGCTGAACGGCCGCACGATCGCCTCGTCGACGGCGCTCACCAACCTCCTGCTCACCATGAAGCCGCGTGCGACCGTCACGCTCGGCTGGGTCGACCAGGCCGGAGCCCGACACAGCGGGAGCCTCATGCTCGCCAGCGGGCCCCCGCAGTAGGGGCGGGGACCGTGGTTACCCTCGTCCTCCTCGTGGTGGTGGCGCTCGAAGCCGTCGCGGCGGCCATCGTGGTCGGCGTGGCGCGCTCCCGGCGCGCCCGGGCGCACGCGACCGCGCGCGGCTGGCCCGGACACCACCGCGGCGCGCGGCGGTAGGCGGTCGCCCGGCGGGCCTCCCCGAGGCCGCCCGCTCAACCTGCGAGGCGCAACTTCCGTTACTCAGGTATGGGCTCAGCGCAGGGAGGGCTGCCTGAGGACGCCGTCGCGCTGCTTCGACTCGTCCTTGAGACGGCTGGCGAGGGGGTGTACGCGACCGACGCCGAGGGTCGCTGCACGTACCTGAACGCGGCCGGCGCGCTGATGTTCCGCATCGACGCCGGCGAGGCGCTCGGGCGCGACGTGCACCGGCTGCACCACGGCGCCGGGATCGAGACCGACGCCTGCAGCGCGTGCACCCTCACGCCGATCGGCGGCCAGCAGCGGGCCGACGACCTGTTCCGCGCCGCCGACGGGACGGTGTTCCCTGTCGCCTACACGCTCACCCGCGGCGGCGAGCCGGCCGTGACGCGTGTCGTCGTGTTCAACGAGATCCGCGAGCGCAAGCGGGTCGAGGCGGCGCTGCGCCAGTCCGAGCTCAAGTTCCGCGCCGTCACCGAGTCGGCGAACGACGCCATCGTCTCGACGGACACGAACGGGAACATCGTCGCCTGGAACCGGGCCGCGAGCGAGATGTTCGGCTACACCGAGGACGAGGTCATCGACGAGCCGTTCGCCCCCTTGCTGCCCGGCTTCTCGGAGAAGGGCGCCGGCCTCGCGCTCGAGCAGCCGAAGGCCGCCGGCGACGCGGCGGGCAGCGCCACCGTCGAGGCGGAGGGGCGCCGCAAGGACGGCAGCACCTTTCCCCTCGAGCTCTCCGTCGCCCAGTGGAAGCGCGGCGACGCCTGCTACTTCACCGGGATCCTGCGGGATATCACCGATCGCAAGCGTGCCGAGGCGGAGCTGGCCCGGGGGGTCGCGCTGGTCCAGCTCCTCGAGTCGGTCGCCCTGGCGGCGAACGAGGCCTCCGATCCGCAAAAGGCGCTGCAGTTCGCCGTGACGAGGATCTGTGCCCACAGCGGCTGGGGCGCGGGGCACGCCTACTTCGTCGAGCAGTCCGACCCTCCGCGCCCTGTCGCCTCCGAGATCTGGCACCTCGGTGACCCCAAGCGCTTCCGCGCCTTCCGCCGGGCGACGAGTCGCGCCCTGGCCGGCGACGCCGACACGCTCCCCCCGCGCGTCGCCGAGACGAGCCGCCCGGTCTGGATGCCGGACGTCACCGCCGAGGACCTCCCAGCGCGCATCCGCATGGCGGCGATGGTCGGGTTCCGTTCGGCGTTCGCCCTGCCGGTGCTCGCCGGGCGCGACCTCGTCGCGCTGCTCGAGTTCTTCGCCGAGGACATGGCCGAGCCGCATGACACCTTCGTCGAGGTGATGGGACAGATCGGCGCGCAGCTCGGACGGGTCGTCGAGCGCCAGCGCGCCGAGGAGCAGCTCACCTACCACGCCCTCCACGACGAGCTCACCGGCCTGCCCAACCGGGTGCTCTTCTTCGACCGGCTGACCGTCGCCCTCGGGCGCGCCAGGCGTCACGCACCAGTCGCCGTGCTCTTCCTCGACCTCGACCGCTTCAAGCTCGTGAACGACAGCCTCGGCCACGACGCGGGGGACCAGCTCCTCGTGCAGGTCGCCGCCCGACTGAGCTCGGCGCTTCGCGAGAGCGACACCATCGCGCGCTTCGGCGGCGACGAGTTCGTCGTTCTCTGCGAGGACGTGGTCTCCGCTGACGAGGTCGTCGGGGTGGCCGAGCGGCTGTCGCAGTCCCTCGCCGCGCCGATCGCGCTCGCCGACGGCGAGGTCTTCATCACGACGAGCATCGGCATCGCCTTCTCCGAGGGTCCCGACCAGACGCCCCAGGCGCTGCTGCGCGACGCCGACGCCGCCCTCTACCGGGCAAAGGAGCTCGGGCGCGGCGGCTACGAGCTGTTCAACGAGCAGATGCGCGCCCGCGCCGTCGAGCGGCTCGCCACGGTGAACGCGCTGCACCGCGCGATCGAGCGCGACGAGCTCCTCCTCTACTACCAGCCCATCGTCGAGCTGGTCAGCGGCTCGATCGTCGGCATGGAGGCGCTCGTGCGCTGGCAGCACCACGAGCGCGGCCTCGTCCCCCCGACGGAGTTCATCCCCCTCGCCGAGGAGAGCGGCCTGATCGTCGAGCTCGGCCGCTGGGTGCTGCGGGAGGCCTGCGCCCAGGCGCGGCGCTGGAGCGAGGCACTGCCCGGGTCGACCCTGACGATGAGCGTGAACCTGTCGGCGCGCGAGCTCCAGCACCCGATGGTCGTCGAGGAGGTGGCGGACGCCCTCGCCTCCGCCCGGGTGGACCCGAGGCGCCTCGTCCTCGAGATCACCGAGTCGGTCCTGATGAACGACACGCGGGCGACGCTCGACCGCCTCCAGCAGCTTCGGGACCTCGGCGTCCGGCTCGCCATCGACGACTTCGGCACCGGCTACTCGTCGCTCGCGTCGCTGCGCCGCCTGCCGGTCGACGTCTTGAAGATCGACAAGTCGTTCATCGACGGGCTCGGCGTCGACCGTGACGAATCGGCGATCACCCGAACCGTCGTTCGCCTCGCCCAGGCCCTCGGCCTAGAGACGGTCGCCGAGGGCGTCGAGCGTGCCGAGGTGGCGGCCGAGCTCCTGACGCTCGGCTGTCACCTCGCCCAGGGCTACCACTTCTCGCGGCCCCTCCCCGCCGCCGAGCTCGACCAGCTCCTGCGGAGCCAGTTCGACCCGACGCCCGCGAGGCGCGGCAAGCTCGTCTCCTGATCCCGCGCCGGCTCAGCCGCCGCGCCGCGCCACGGGCCGGCGTGCGGCCGCGACGAGCTCGTCGAACCAGAGCCTCGGAGGTCGTGAGGCGGCGAGCGCGACGAGCGCACGGCTGCGCTCGGCCCGCTCGGACGCCGGCATCTCGAGGGCGCGCTCGAGGGCGGCCGCGGTGCCGTGGACGTCGAAGGGCTCGACCTCGAGGGCGTGGGCGCCGAGCTCCTCGAACGCCCCGGCGTCGTGCGAGAGCGCCAGCACCCCGTCCCGGCTGTTCACGACGGGACCCTCCTTGGCGACGAGGTTCATGCCGTCGCGAATCGGGTTGACGAGCAGCACGTCGTAGCGGGAGAGCGCGGCGACGCTCGCCTCGAAGTCGTCGGCGACCTCGAGCTCGACCGGCGGGCGACCGCCGGAGGCGAAGCGCTCGTTCACCCTGGCGACGAGGTGCTCGACCTCGCTGCGGTAGGCGAGGTACTCGGGCAGCTCCTGGCGCGAGGGGTAGGTGCGGGCGAGGAACACGGCCTCGCGCCGCCAGCGGGGGCCGCGCTCGAGGAGCTCCTCGAAGGCGAGGAAGCCGCGCAGCAGGTTCTTCGACGGCTCGACCCGGTCGCTGCGCAGCACGAGCCGGCGTCCGGCCAACCGTTCCTCGAGCGCCTCCCGGCGCTCGCCGCAGGCCGGCGAGGCGGCGATCGCCCGCAGCTCGTCGGCATCGGTGCCGAGCGCCGAGACGAAGGTCCGCGGCGCCTCCCCGAGGAGGGCGGTCGCGCCGGCGCGGAAGCGGTCCGCCCACACCCGCGTGTGGAAGCCGCAGGCGCCGAAGGACGCCATGGACGAGAGGAGCTCGACGGCGATCGAGCGTGGCAGGGTCCGCAGCTCGTCGGGCCCGCAGAACGGCGTGTGGGTGAAGTGGACGGTCTTCAGGTCGGGCCGTAGCTCGGCCAGGTGGGCGCCGGCGAGGAACAGGTGGTAGTCGTTCACGACCACCGTGGCGCCGTCGTTCGCCGCGCTGGCGACCTCCTCGGCGATCGCCCGGTTGAAGGCCCGGTAGCCCTCCCACGCCTCGTGCCATCGCCGGTCGAACAGCGGGCGGCGCGTGAGGTCGAACATGTTGTGGAGCAGGAACCACAGCGTCCCGTTGGCGATCACCCGGTAGGCGGCGTCGCGCACCTCGCGCGGCAGGTCGACCAGGTGCAGGTCGATGCCGCCGCCGAGGTCCGCCCCCACGCCCTCGCCGGCGGCGCGTCGGTCGCCCTCGGTCATCGCCGAGGCGATCCAGAGCGCGTTCGTCCCGGAGAGGGCCCGTAGCAGGCTCGGCGCGAGCCCACCGGCAGCGTGGTGCACGACCAGCTCGTCGTCCTCGCCGAGCTGGAAGCTCGCCGGTCCCCGGTTCGCGACGACCACGAGGTCGCTCCCGGCGGTCGGCGCCGGGCGTGCGCCGCGGGAGGCCGCGTCGCCGTTCACCGCTGCGGCCCCGTCACGGGGCTCACGTGACCGGGATGCGGCTGCGGCCGAGCGCCACGGCGAGCACCTCGCGCGCCTGGGGCGCGAGCTCCGCGAGGGGGCGGTTCCGGTGGACGCGCACGCCGAGGTCCACCTGGGCGATGGCGCCGGCCCCGTGGCGCCCGGCCACGTCGAGGAGGAGCCCCATCTCGACGCCGTAGCCCTCGGCCAGCTCCAGCTCCTCGACGACGCTGCGGCGCACCGCCGTCTCGCCGGCGAGGGGCTGGGAGAGCGCGGCGAGCGAGGGGAAGAGCAGGGAGATCGCCGGGCGGGCGACGAGCTCGGTGACGCGGCCGCCTCCCGAGGGGTCGCCGCGATACGCCCTCGTGTAGCAGCCCTTCACGAGGACGAGGTCCGGGCGTACGAGCAACGGCCCGAGCAGGCCGGTGACGAAGTGGTCGCGCAGGTTCACCACGTCGGCGTCGAGGAAGACGACGAGGTCGCCCGTCGTCACCTCGACGCCGCGCCGCATCGCCCCGCCCTTGCCGATCGCCGCGGGGCGCGCCGCGCACCTGCCCTCGGTGCTCGGCACGACGCGGGCGCCGGCGCGCTCGGCCACGGCGGCCGTGGCGTCGAGCGAGCCGTCGTCGATCACGACGAGCTCGTCGACGATGCGCGTGCGCTCGACGAGCTCGTAGCGCACGGCCGCGACGACGCGCGCCACCGTGCGCTCCTCGTCGCGGGCGGGGATGCAGACCGCGACGCGGTGATCGCCCTTCAGGTCGGCCAGGCGATCGGCGGGGAACTCCCGGTGGTCGAACGTCGAGATCTCGCCCTCGGCGCCGGTCACGGGTCCATCTTCGCCGCTGGTCCCTTCCGCGGCAATTGCCCACCTCACGGCGGTGGCCGGCGCGGGCCGGCCGCAGGGGCACTTTGACGAGCGTGCGCCCGTCGTCCACACTTGAGCCCATCATCCAGAGCGGCTGAGGGACGGGCCCTGCGACGCCGCGGCAACCAGTGCCAGGAAGAACCGCCTCCTCGCCGGGAGGGGCGGGGATCCGACGCAAGGTGCCAATGCCCGAGCGATGAGGAGGATGCCATGGGTGCCATCGAAGGTCTGCGCTGTCGGGAGTGCGGACGGTCCTACCCGGCAGAGGCGCTCCACGTGTGCGACTTCTGCTTCGGTCCGCTCGAGGTCGTCTACGACTACGACGCCCTGCGGCGACGCGTCTCGCACGCGTCCATCGCGGCGGGGCCGCCGACGATCTGGCGCTATGCGGAGCTGCTCCCCGCGGCGAGCTCGGCGCCGGTCGACCTCGGCGCCGGCTTCACCCCGCTCGTGCGCGCCGACCGGCTCGCCGCCGAGCTCGGCCTCGGCGAGCTCTGGCTGAAGGACGACACCCGCAACCCGACCGGGTCGTTCAAGGACCGGGTGGTCGCGGTCGCGCTCTCCAAAGCGCGCGAGCTCGGCTTCAAGGTCGCCGCCTGCGCCTCGACGGGGAACCTGGCGAACTCGGTCGCCGCCCACGCCGCCCGGGCCGGGATGGACTCGTACGTCTTCGTCCCGAGCAACCTCGAGCGGGTGAAGATCGTGACCACCGCGGTCTTCGGCGGCCGCCTCATCGCCGTCGAGGGCACCTACGACGACGTGAACCGGCTCTGCGCGGAGCTGGCGAGCGAGCACCCCGACTGGGCGTTCGTCAACGTCAACGTGCGCCCGTACTACGCGGAGGGCTCCAAGACCCTCGCCTACGAGGTCGCCGAGCAGCTCGGCTGGACGGCGCCGGACCACGTGGTCGTCCCGATCGCCTCGGGCAGCCAGCTGACCAAGATCCACAAGGGCTTCCACGAGCTCAACGAGCTCGGCCTGATCGAGGGCGGCGACGACGTGCGGGTCTCGGGGGCCCAGGCCGAGGGGTGCAGCCCCGTGGCCACCGCCTTCGCCACCGGCTCCGACACGATCCGGCCGGTGCGCCCCGACACCATCGCCAAGTCGCTCGCCATCGGCAACCCGGCCGACGGCTGGTACGCGCTGCAGGCCGTGCGCTCGAGCGGGGGGGCCGTCGAGTCCGCCACCGACCCCGAGGTGATCGACGCGATCCGCCTGCTGGCGCGCACCGAGGGCATCTTCGCCGAGACGGCCGGCGGCGTCACCGTCGCCACGCTGGCCAAGCTCGCCGCCGCGGGCGTCGTGCGGCGAGACGAGCGGGTGGTCGCCTACATCACCGGCAACGGCCTGAAGACCGTCGAGGCGCTCGAGGACCAGCTCGGGCCGAGCGCGGTCATCCCCCCGACGATCGAGGCGTTCGAGTCCGCGGAGCGCGAGGCCGAGCACGACGAGGAAGGAAGCCGTCGATGAGCGTCACCGTCCGCATCCCCGCCCAGCTGCGCCCCCTGACCGGCGGCGCCGGCGAGGTGGCCGTCGAGTGCACGACGGTGCGCGAGGCGATCGCGGCGCTCGACGCCGCACACCCGGGCGTGGGCGAGCGCCTCCTCGACGACGACGGCGCCCTGCGGCGCTTCGTCAACCTCTTCCTCGCCGAGGAGGACGTCCGCTTCCTCGAGGGCCTCGACACGCCCGTCGTCGACGGCCAGACGCTCTCCGTCGTCCCGGCCGTCGCCGGCGGCTGACCCCGCCGGCCGGCTCCCTCCCCCCGGCGCGTCGGGGTCGCGGTTGCGCCGCTACGCTGACCGTGGTTTGCTATTAGCACTCGACGTAGGAGAGTGCCAACGCTCGGCTCGCCGAGCAGCCAAGGGAGGACACCCGAGATGCCGAAGTTGATCACCTTCGACGAGCAGGCCCGCCGAGCGCTGGAGAGCGGGATGAACCAGCTCGTCGACGCGGTGAAGGTCACGCTCGGACCGAAGGGACGCAACGTCGTCCTGGAGCGGAAGTGGGGCGCGCCCACCATCACGAACGACGGCGTGTCGATCGCCAAGGACATCGAGCTCGAGGACCCCTTCGAGCGGGTCGGCGCCGAGCTCGTCAAAGAGGTCGCGAAGAAGACCGACGACGTGGCCGGTGACGGCACGACGACGGCCACCGTCCTCGCGGGCGCGCTGGTCCGCGAGGGGCTGCGCAACGTCGCGGCCGGCGCCAACCCGATGTCGCTGAAGAAGGGCATCGAGGCGGGCGTCGAGGCGGCCGTCGGTCGCCTGAAGGACCTCGCGAGGGAGACCGACTCCAAGGACCAGATCGCCCAGGTCGCGGCGATCTCCGCCGCCGACACCGAGATCGGGGCGATGATCGCCGAGGCGATCGACAAGGTCGGCAAGGACGGCGTCATCACCGTCGAGGAGTCGCAGACCTTCGGCATGGAGATGGACCTCGTCGAGGGGATGCGCTTCGACAAGGGCTACATCTCCCCGTACTTCGCCACCGACCCTGAGCGGATGGAGGCCTCGCTCGAGGACCCCTACATCTTGCTGTTCGGCTCGAAGATCTCCGCCGTGCGCGACCTGCTCCCCGTGCTCGAGAAGGTCATGCAGACCGGCAAGCCGCTCGTGATCATCGCCGAGGACGTCGAGGGCGAGGCGCTCGCCACGCTCGTTGTGAACAAGATCCGTGGCACGTTCAAGAGCGTCTCGGTGAAGGCGCCGGGCTTCGGTGAGCGGCGCAAGGCGATGCTCCAGGACATGGCGATCCTCACCGGCGGTCAGGTCGTCACCGAAGACGTCGGCCTGAAGCTCGAGAACGTCACGCTCGACCTGCTCGGACGGGCCCGCAAGGTCGTCGTCACGAAGGACGAGACCACGGTCGTCGAGGGCGCCGGGTCGGAGGCCGACATCAAGGGCCGGATCAACCAGATCAAGGCCGAGATCGACAACACCGACTCCGACTACGACCGCGAGAAGCTCCAGGAGCGCCTCGCCAAGCTGTCCGGCGGCGTCGCGGTGATCAAGGTCGGCGCGGCCACCGAGGTCGAGCTGAAGGAGAAGAAGCACCGCATCGAAGACGCCGTCTCGACGACGAAGGCGGCGATCGAAGAGGGTGTCGTGCCCGGCGGCGGCGTCGCGCTGCTGCGTGCCCAGGAGACGATCCTGGAGCGGGCCGACAAGCTCGAGGGCGACGAGGCGACCGGGGCGCGCATCGTGGCCCGGGCCGTCGAGGAGCCGCTGAAGCAGATCGCCGTCAACGCCGGCATGGAAGGCGGCGTCGTGGTGGAGCGCGTGCGCAACCTCAAGGTGGCCTCGGAAGGCCTGAATGCGGAGACCGGCGAGTACGAGGACCTCTTCAAGGCCGGCGTCATCGACGCCGCCAAGGTGACGCGCTCGGCGCTGCAGAACGCGGCCTCGATCGCGGCGCTGTTCCTCACCACCGAGGCGCTCGTCGTCGACAAGCCCGAGGAGAAGTCGGCGCCCGCGATGCCGGGCGGCGGCATGGAGGACTTCTAGCCCCGACGGCGTGCCGGCCGCCCCCAACCGGGCGGGCGGCGGCCGCAGGCCAGGCAGTGAGCGACGGGGCGCCTGCGGGCGCCCCGTCGTCGCGCCCGGGAACGGCCCGGCCCGGCCCCTCGTAGACTCAGGGCGTGCGCACGACCGACGAGGGCAGGCACCGGACGCCGGCGGAGGGCGGGGAAGCATCGACGCCCGACCACCGGGGCTGGGCCGTCCTCCACCTCTTCTGCACGCTCGAGGCGGGGGCCGACGCCACCGCCGTCGAGCTGGCGGTGAAGGACTGCCAGACCTCGGGTCACCAGGTCGTGACGGCGGCGCTCCTCGGGCACAAGGCGGACCTCGCGGTGATGGCGCTCGGGCCCTCGCCCGAACGGCTGCGTGCGCTGCAGAGCTCCCTCCGGCGCGCGGGTTGTCGAGCCATGTGGTCCTACGTCTCGCTCACCGAGGTGTCCGAGTACGCGGGCGGCATCCCCGAGGCGATGCGCGAGGCGCGGCTCCACCCGGTGCTGCCGCCCGCCGGGATGCCCGCGTTCTGCTTCTACCCGATGTCGAAGCGCCGGAGCGCCGCCGACAACTGGTACCAGCTCTCCTACGATGAGCGCCTCCAGCTGATGCGCGGCCACGGCAGCGTCGGGCGGACGTTCCACGGGCGGGTGGTGCAGCTGATCACGGGCTCGACCGGCCTCGACGACTGGGAGTGGGGCGTGACGTTGTTCGGGCGGGATCTCGACGTGCTGAAGGAGTGCGTGTACACGATGCGCTTCGACGAGGCGTCCGCCCGCTACGCCGAGTTCGGCCCGTTCGTGGCCGGGACCGTCGGCGGCACCGCCGAGGTGCTCGCCGCCCTCGGGGCGGGCTGAGCCCGTGACCCTCGAGGCTGCGCCGGCGCGCGCCGTCGAGCTCGACCGTCTCGAAGCGGTCCTGCGGCGGCTCGGGCGCGTCGTCGTCGCCCTCTCCGGCGGCGCCGACTCCGCCTTCCTCGCGTTCGTGGCAACGGCAGCGCTCGGTCCGGAGGCGGTGCTGTGCGCCACGGCGGTGTCGCCCTCGCTCGCCCCCGAGGAGGAGCAGGAGTGCTCCCGGCTCGCCCGGGAGTGGTCGCTCCGCCACCGTGCCGTGCGCACCGACGAGCTGGCACGGGCCGCCTACGCCGCCAACGGGCTCGACCGCTGCTACCACTGCAAGTCCGAGCTGATGGACGCCCTGGCGCCGCTCGCCGCGGCGGAGGGCGCGACGGTGGTCCTCGGGGTCAACCTGGACGACCTCGGGGAGCACCGACCCGGTCAGCAGGCGGCGGCCGAGCGCGGCGCGTCCTTCCCGCTCGTCGAGGCCGGCCTCACCAAGGCGCGCCTTCGCGAGCTCTCGCGCCAGCTCGGCCTGCGGACCTGGGACAAGCCGGCCGCGGCGTGCCTCGCCTCGCGGGTCCCCCACGGCACGCCGGTGACCTTCGGCGTGCTCGGTCAGGTGGCGCGCGCCGAGTCGGCGCTGCGCCGACTCGGCTTCTCGCAGCTGCGCGTCCGCCACTACGGCGAGTGCGCGCGTCTCGAGCTCGCCCTCGGCGAGCTCGAGCAGGCCCTCGCGGCCCGCGAGGCGGTCGTCGAGGCGCTGCACGGCGTGGGCTACCGCTACGTGACGCTCGACCTCGAGGGCCTGCGCTCGGGGAACCTCGCCCGCAGCGCGCTCGCCGACGCCGCCCTCGCCCCGCCGGGCGCTCCCGGCCCGCCGGGGCGCGAGCACCGGTGAGCGTCCGGGTCCGCCTCGTCTTCCCCGAGGCGCTCGTGCGCGAGCCCGTGCTCGCCCGGCTGGCCCGGAGCTTCGACGTGCAGCCGAACATCCGGCGTGCGAGCGTCGACGAGGACTCCGGCTGGATCGTCTGCGAGCTGGAGGGCAACGGCGCCGACGTCGAACGGGCGCTCGCATGGCTCGCGGAGACGGGCGTGCGCGTCGAGCTCCTCGGCGACGTGGTCGAGAGCTGAGGCCCGCCCGGCGCCCGACCCCGGGCGGGCGGGGCGGGTCAGCGCCGGGGCCGCCCGGGTCCAGGAGCGTCCCCCTCGCCGACCTGCCAGCCGGCGCTCGAGGTCGAGCGCCGCTCGTAGAAGAGGCAGCCGTCGGGGCAGCCGAAGGGCACGGTGTCGTTCGCACCGAGCCGGCACCGCTCGAGCCGCTCGCCGTTGCGGACCGTCTGCATGATGTAGTGGCGACAATCCGCCCGGACGGCCATCGGACAATCGTCGCACACGGCCGGCGTGGCGATAGCGTCGGTCCGGTGACCGGCGAGCCCGTCCCCGTCGCCGACCTGCTCAGGTGGAGCGAGAGCCTGGCAGCGATCGCGCGCACCGGACTCGGCTTCACCGCGAGCGTCTTCGAGCGCGAGCGCTTCGAGGAGGTGCTGCGCCTCGCCGCCGAGATGCGAGCCGTCGCCGACGAGCGCCTCGCCGTGGCGGGCCACGCCCCGGTCGGGACCACGGCCGAGGGGCTCGTCCAGGAGTGGATGCGCAGCGTCGGTGAGGGGGTCGCCGGCTACGTCACGCCGCGGGTGAGCGTCGGGGCGATCGTCGGCAACGACGACGGCGAGCTGCTGCTCGTCCGGCGTGCCGACTCCGGCGTCTGGCTCTACCCGACCGGCTGGGCCGACGTCGGCTACTCGGCGGCCGAGGTGGCGGTGAAGGAGGTGGCAGAGGAGACGGGGATCGAGGTCGAGCCGCTGCGGCTGGTGATGGTCCTCGACGGCCTGCGCCTCGGCTTCACGCGCTCTGCGCTGTACTCGCTCGTCTTCCACTGCAAGACGACCGGGGGCGCCCTCGCCGCGCACCCGCTCGAGTGCGCCGAGGTCGGCTGGTTCGCCCGGGACGCGCTCCCCGAGCCGCTCGCCGGCTCCGACCGCTGGGTGGACCAGGCGTTCGCCGCGATCGGCGGCGAGCCGGTGGAGGTGCTCTTCGACCGCCCCCGCGACCGGCGCGGGCAACGAGCCGGTCAGCCCGAGCGCCGCCCGCGCAGGTAGCGCTCGATCTCCTCGGCGAGCCCCTCGGCGGACAGGTCGCCGCCCGTGGCCTCCTCCAGCTCCTGCAGCCGCGCGACGTACGCGGCGACGTTCTCGTCCTCACGGACGAGGTCGTCCATCCGGCTCTCGTACTCGAAGGCCTGCTCCTCGAGCGCCACCTTGTCGACGCTGCGGCCGAGCATGGCGGTCGTCACCTCGACGAGCGCGAGCGCGGCCTTGGCCGAGAGCGGGATCGAGTAGCACGGCACGCTCGCCCACAGCGACGTCGTCGGCACCCCCGCGTCGGCGAGCGCGCCGCTCAGCACGCCGACGATGCCGGTCGGGCCCTCGTAGCGGGAGGGCTCGATCGCGAACTTCTCGAGCAGCCCCGGCTCGCTCGACGTCCCGCTGAGCGGGACGGGACGGGAGTGGGTCACCTCGGAGAGGAAGGCGCCGAGGGTCAGCGCCCGCTCGACGCCGAGGCCGCGTGCGAGCGCCACGACGGTCTCGCAGTACGAGCGCCAGCGCAGCTGCGGCTCGTGCCCGCGCAGGAGGACGACGTCTCGTCCCTCGTCGCGCACCGTCGCGATCGACAGCGAGGTGGCCGGCCAGGCGACGCGACGCGAGTCGCCCTCGCCGATCGCCACCTCCGGGCGGACCTCGGTGAAGTCGAAGAACTCCTCCGGGTCGATCTCGGCGAACTGGACGGCACCCCAGGCCCGTGCCAGGTGCGAGGCGGCGAAGGAGGCCGCCTCGCCGGCATCGTTCCAGCCCTCGAACGCGGCGACCAGCACCGGGCGGCGCAGCTTCGGGCGGCGCAGGAAGCGCACCGCCGACTGCGGGAAGTGATCGAACGCGCCCGCGAGCGGCCGGGTCCCGCCGCTGAACAGCCCCGTCCGTCGCCGTCCCATCGCGAGTCCTCCCATTGCCTTCGCAGCCTATCGGCGCATCCGCCCACGTCGCGACCGGGAGCTTCGCGAGCCGGGCGCACGGCCCCCGGTACACTGCGGCCCGTGCCGACCAACGGCCTTTTGATCGAGCGCGTCCAGCAGGTGAGCGAAGAGCTCGTCGCGGCCTTCGCCCGGCTCGGGCCCCAGCTCTCCTCCTCGCCGCCCCCCGGGCTCGAGGCGTTGCGCCGCGTCGTCTCCTCGCCTGGGACCGCGCTGCTGGTGGCGCGCGGCGCCGACGCCAGCATCGTCGGCACCTGCACCCTCGTCACCTTCGAGATCCCGACTGGGCTGCGCGCGTGGCTGGAGGACGTGGTCGTGGACGGGGCGACCCGCGGCAGCGGCGTCGGCGCCGCGCTCGTCGAGGCGGCCCTCGACGCGGCGCGAGCCGCCGGGGCGCGCACCGTCGACCTGACCTCGCGCCCGAGCCGTGAGGCCGCGAACCGCCTCTACGAACGGTCGGGCTTCGCGCGTCGGGAGACGAACGTGTGGCGCCGCGAGCTGTGAGCCCGGCGGCCCGGTAGCCGTTCGCAGGCCCCCCGGGGCGGTTGCGGCCCGCCGACCGGCCGGCCCTGCAGATCGTTAGTTCGCTAAGCTAACGACATGAGCTGCCGCAGCGACCAGGCGGTGCCGAGTCGTGGTGCACGGCGCACCGGGCCCCGCGCTCGATGAGCGGGAACGCCCTGGCGACCTCGCGAAGCCGTGGTGGCCCACCGGCCGGTCGCTCGCACGACGAGCGGTACAAGTGGATCGCCCTGTCCAACGTCACGCTCGGCGTGCTGATGGCGACCATCGACGGGTCGATCACCCTCATCGCCATGCCGGACATCTTCCGCGGCATCCACCTCGACCCCCTGCAGGCCGGGAACAGCTTCTACCTGCTCTGGATGCTGCTCGGCTTCCTCGTCGTGACGAGCGTGCTCGTCGTGAACTTCGGCCGCCTCGGCGACCTGTTCGGGCGGGTGCGCCTCTACAACCTCGGCTTCGTCGTCTACACCCTGTTCTCGCTACTGCTCACCGTCACGTGGCAGACCGGGCGCGCCGGCGCCCTCTACCTCGTGATCATGCGCATCTTCCAAGGTGTCGGCAGCGCCCTGCTGATCGCCAACTCCGCGGCCATCCTGACCGACGCCTTCCCCGAGCACCAGCGGGGCATGGCCCTCGGCATCAACAACATCGCCGGGATCAGCGGCCTGTTCATCGGCCTCGTCCTCGGCGGTGTGCTCGCCCCGATCGACTGGCGGCTCGTCTTCCTCATCTCGGTCCCCATCGGCCTGTTCGGCACCGTCTGGGCGTACCTGAAGCTGGAAGAGCGCGGGGAGCGGCGCCCCGGGCGCATCGACTGGCTCGGGAACGCGACCTTCGCGCTCGGCCTCATCGGCGTGATGATCGCGATCACCTACGGCATCGAGCCCTACGGGGGCAGCACCATGGGCTGGTCGAGCCCCCGGGTCATCGCGTCGGGCCTGTCGGGCGTGGCGCTCCTCGGGGCCTTCGCCGTCATCGAGTCGAGGGTCGAGAACCCGATGTTCCGGCTCCCGCTGTTCAAGATCCGCGCCTTCACGGCCGGCAGCATCTCCACGCTCCTCGCCGGGATCGCCCGGGGCGGGCTGATGTTCATGCTGATCATCTGGCTCCAGGGCATCTGGCTCCCCGAGCACGGGTACACGTTCTCCGCCACGCCGCTGTGGGCGGGCATCTACATGCTCCCGCTGACGTTCGGCTTCCTCGTGGCGGGCCCGGTGTCGGGCCTGCTCTCGGACCGCTTCGGGTCGCGACCGTTCGCCACCGGCGGCATGGTGGTCCAGGCGGCCAGCTTCGCCCTGCTCCTGTTCCTCCCCGTCGACTTCTCCTACCTGCCCTTCGCCCTGCTGCTGTTCATGAACGGGCTCGGCGCCGGAGCGTTCGCCTCCCCGAACCGCGCCGGGGTGATGAACAGCCTCCCGCCCCAGCACCGCGGCGCCGGGGGCGGCATGAACTCCACCTTCCAGAACTCGGCGCAGGTGCTGTCGATCGGGATCTTCTTCACGTTGATGATCGTCGGGCTCTCCTCGACGCTGCCCGCCGCCCTCACCCACGGCCTCTCGGCGGAGGGCGTCCCGGCGACGGCGGTCGAGCGGATCGCGCACCTCCCGCCGGTCTCGGTGCTCTTCGCCGCCTTCCTCGGCTACAACCCGATGCAGCACCTCATCGGCGCGGCGACGCTCGCCAAGCTGCCGCCGGCACACGTCGCGGTGCTGACCGGCAGGCGCTTCTTCCCCGAGCTCATCTCGACGCCGTTCCGGTCCGGGCTGAGGCACGCCTTCGCCTTCGCCATCGCCGCCTGCGTCGTGGCGGCGGGCGCGTCGTGGCTGCGCGGCGGGCGCTACGTCTACCGCGAGCCCGCCGATCGGGCGGCGTCGGGCGCGGCCGACGGCGCGGGGGTCCCAGAGATCCTGATCTGAGGCCGATCGCGCGCTGCGCCAGGGCGATCTCCCCGGCGCTCGGGCCGCCGCTCGACCCGCGGCCCGGCCGCGCGCGCGAGCTGGCGGCCCGGAGGTGCCCTTTCCGGCGCGCGGTCGTAGGATCCCTCTTCGCGAGGGGCGGGGGGCGGACCACCGAGGAGGTCGCAGGGCGTGACTGACAGCGTCACCATCACCGACAACCGGACCGGACAGTCGATCGAGATCCCGATCGTGGACGGCGGCGTCAACGCGACCGAGTGGTCGAAGCTGCTCCCGGGCATCTGGTTCTACGACCCCGGCTTCTCGACGACGGCGGAGTGCGAGAGCTCGATCACCTACATCGACGGCGACGAGGGCGTCCTGCGCTACCGCGGCTACCCCATCGAGCAGCTGGCGGAGCGCTCCTCCTACCTCGAGGTCGCCTACCTGCTCCTGAACGGCGAGCTGCCGACGGCCGCCCAGTTCGAGACCTGGAAGGACGAGGTCACCCACCACACCTTCATCCACGAGAACGTGAGGAAGCGCTTCCTCGAAGGCTTCCACTACGACGCCCACCCGATGGGGATGCTGGTCTCGGCGGTGGCCGCGCTGTCGACCTTCTACCCCGAGGCCAAGAACATCTTGGACCTCGACGCGCGCCACAAGCAGATCGTGCGCCTGATCGCGAAGATGCCGACCCTCGCCGCGGCGACGCACCGCTTCAGCGTCGGGATGCCCTTCGTCTACCCGGACAACTCGCTCACCTTCGCGGAGAACTTCCTCTCCATGATGTGGAAGACGGCGGAGCCCCGCTTCGAGGCGAACCCGGCGCTCGCCCGGGCGGTCGACGTCCTGTTCATCCTCCACGCCGACCATGAGCAGAACTGCTCGACGACGACGATGCGTGTCGTCGGCTCCGCCCACGCCGATCCCTACTCGGCCTGCGCGGCGGCCTGCGCCGCCCTGTACGGCCCCCGCCACGGCGGGGCGAACGAGGCGGTGCTGCGGATGCTGACCTCCATCGGCTCGATCGAGAACGTCCCCGCCTTCGTCCAGTCCGTGAAGGAGGGCCACGGGCGCCTCCAGGGGTTCGGGCACCGCGTCTACAAGAACTACGACCCCCGGGCGAAGATCATCCGCCAGGCGGCCTACGACGTCTTCGAGATCACCGGGAAGAACCCCCTGCTCGACATCGCCCTGAAGCTGGAGGAGACGGCGCTCGCCGACGAGTACTTCATCTCGCGCAAGCTCTACCCGAACGTCGACTTCTACTCCGGCCTCATCTACCAGGCCATGGGCTTCCCCGTGGAGATGTTCACCGTGCTCTTCGCCATCCCCCGCACCGCGGGGTGGCTCGCGCACTGGGTCGAGATGCTCTCGAAGGACACGAAGATCGCCCGGCCGCGTCAGCTCTACACCGGCAGCCCGGAGCGTGACTACGTCGCCCTCGAGCAGCGCTCCTGAGCGCCCCGCCACCGGCGCGCCGGCCGAGGCGGGGCGGTCACATCTCTGGCGCGGATGATGACGATGCGCTAAACAGATGACACGGCCGGTCTCCGGGGGGGTCCGGTTTGGGACGGGGGGGTCCAGGCAACGGCCCGCCGGCGCGAGCGCCGGCGGGCCGTTGCCTTACCGCTGCCTCAGGCGCTCGGGTGCCGGCGGCGCCCCGCGACGGCGAAGCAGGCGACGGCCGCCGCCGCCGCCACGTTCAACGAGCCGAGCGGGCCCCACAGCGGGATGCGGGCGAGCACGTCGCAACGCGAGCGCGTCAGGGCGGCGAGCCCACGGCCCTCGGCGCCGAGCACGAGCGCGACGGGGCCGTCGAGCAGCTCCAGCCCGTCGAGCTCACGCTCCCCGTCAGCGTCGAGGCCGATGCTCCACACCCCGCCGCGGGAGAGCTCCTGCAAGGCGGCGCCGACACCGGGGACGAGGGCGATCGGCAGGTGCTCGACCGCCCCGGCGGCCGCCTTCAGCGCGGCGGGCGTGAGGTGCGCCGAACGGCGACGCGGGAGCACCGCGCCGGTCGCGCCGGCGCAGCTCGCCGTCCTCAGCACGCTCCCGAGGTTGCGGGGGTCGGTGACCCCGTCGAGCACGACGAGGAACGGTGGTGTCGCCACCTCGCCGGTCGCGCCGCCCGCCGTCGCCTCCGACGGGGCGAGGAGCCTGGCCAGGTCGGTCGCGAGGACCGGAGCGGCGCGGGCGACGACGCCCTGGTGGACCTCGTTGCGCGCGAGCGAGTCGACGTGGTGCTCGGGGACGAACCGCACGGAGACGCCCCGCGACCGGGCGAGCTCGACGATCTCGGTCAGCACGGTCGAGGGGTCGCGCCCCTCGGCGACGATCAGCTCGAACACGCGTCGGCGCCCGGCGACCAGCAGCTCACGAACGGCCTGGCGGCCCTCGACCTGCTCGCCCCCGAGTGCCTCGGCCTGCTCGCTGCGACGGGCGGGATCGCCCGGCCTGCCGGGGCTCCCGCGGCGCCCGGCGGTGCTACGGGGGGTGCCACGCCTGCCGCCGGCGTCCCTGCCGCGCGCGCCACGGCCATCGCTTCGCGGGGCGCTCACGGCGCCGGGGCGGGCGGCTCCCGCTCGAGCAGCACGACGGCGAAGCACGCGATGCCCTCGACACGCCCGAGGCTGCCGAGGCCCTCGGGGCGCGTCGCCTTCACGTGGATCGGGGCCCCGGCGGCATCGGAGAGGCGCGCCATCATCTCCTCGCGCCGGGCGACGATCTTCGGCCGCTCCCCGACCACTGTGCAGTCGCCGTTCACCACCCGCCAGCCCTCGGCGGCCACACGTTCGACGACCGTGCGCAGGAGCAGCAGGCTGTCGGCCCCGCGCCAGTGCTCGTCGGTGTCGGGGAAGTGCGCACCGAGGTCACCGAGGCCCGCCGCGCCGAGGATCGCGTCGGCGACGCTGTGCGCGACGACGTCGGCGTCGCTGTGGCCACGCAGCGCCCGCTCGCCGGGGAACCCGACGCCGCCCAGCACCAGCTGGCGCGGCCGCGCCCGGCCGGGCTCGCCCGGCGTCGGTTCGTCGAAGGGGTGGACGTCGACGCCGAGGCCGACGCGCTGCTCGCTCACCGCGAGCCGGAGGCGAGGACCTCGGCGCCCCAGGAGCCGAGGCGCGCCAGGTCGTCGACGTCGGTGAGCTTGACGTTGCGCGCCTCGCCGGGGACCGTCACGACGGCACCGCCGATCGCCTCGACGAGCCCGGCGTCGTCCGTCGCGTCGGGCTCGCCGGCGTGCGCCCGGCGCAGCACCGCGGCGCGGAACGCCTGGGGCGTCTGCACGGCGACGAGATCGGAGCGCTCCAGCGTCTCGACCACGCGCCCCGCGGCGATGCGCTTCACGGTGTCGGCCAGGGGGACGGCCGGGATCGCACCGTCCGCCCCCGCCCCGACGGCGGCCACCACGGCCGTGAAGAGCGACCGGGAGGCGAGCGGGCGGGCGGCGTCGTGGACGACGACGATCTCGGCCGACGCCGGCACCGCCGCGAGCCCGGCCCGCACCGAGGCGGCTCGCGTCGCCCCGCCGGCGACGACGACGCCGCAACCGGCATGGCGGGACGGTTCGCCGAGCGCCGCCTCGGGGAGGACGAGCACCACCTCCTCGGCGACCGACCGGGCGGCGTCGACGGCCCATTCCACGACGGGACGTCCGCACAGCTGCTCGAACTGCTTCGGCCCGCCGAAGCGGCGGCCTTCGCCCCCTGCGACGACGATCGCCCAGGTGCCAGCGGCCAAGGGGCTGACCGGCTTAGGGAAGAGCGGCGTTCAGCCGCTCCTCGGCCTCGGCCTCGCTCACCCCGATGGCGAAGGTGAGCTCCGAGACGAGGATCTGCCGGGCGCGGTTCAGCATCCGCTTCTCGCCGGCCGAGAGCCCCTTGTCCTTGTCGCGGATCGAGAGGTTCCGCACGACCTCGGCGACCTGGTAGATGTCGCCCGACTTCAGCTTTTCGACGTGGTTCTTGTAGCGGCGTGACCAGTTGGTCGGCATCCGCGCCTCCTTCTTGCGAAGGACGGCGAAGACCTCCTCGACCTCCTCGTCGTTGATCACCTCGCGCAGCCCGACCTCGTCGGTGTTGTCGGCGGGGACCATCAGGGTCAGGTCGCCGTAGGCGAGCCGGAGGACGAGGTACTCCCGCTTCTCGCCGAAGGCTTCCCGGATCTCCCGCTTCTCGACCACCGCCGCACCGTGATGCGGATAGACGACTTTGTCGCCGACATCGAACACTGCGCGACTCCTCAACCCGGCACGTGCGGAACGGCGTCTCTGCGACGAGACATGCCGTGGGCCGCTCGATGGTCCGAGCCGGCCGAGCTGCCATTGTACCGGTCCTGGGCCCACCTCACCGCGGGAGGTCCAGCAAGCGGCGCTCCTGGAGGTGATCGGGGGGCGCGGGGCGCCGAGCGCGCCCGGCCGCCGGCGGTCCGGTCAGCCGAAGCGGTCGAGCGCGCCGGCGTCTGCGACCCTGGCAAGCCGGCCCTTCACGAGGCGTGCCTGGTCCTCACCGATCTCCGCGGCCTCGGCGAGCTCGCCGGCCGGCGCGCGGAGCAGGCGGTGGAGATCGCCGAAGTGTGCGACGAGCCGCTCGACCTCCGCGCGGCTCATCTCCGGCAGGCGGCGGAGCAGCCGGTAGCCGCGCGGCACGAGCGGAGCGTCGAGATCGAGGGGGACCGTGGATCCCGGTCGGAACGCGCGGACGACGTGGTCGAGGCCGAGCAGGTCGTCGGCCGGGATGGCGGCGAGGCGGGCGAGCGTCTGGTCGACCGCGTCACCCTGCCCGGGGGCGACGTAGTCCGCGGCGACGAGCCGGCGGTCCTCGAAGACGCCGCTCGTGAGCTCGTTCAACTGCAGGCGGAGCAGGCGGCCGTGCTCGCCGAGCTCGTCGAGCACGTCGGCGATCGCGTCGGCCACCCGGGCGACCATCTCGGCGCGCTGCAGCACCGTGGCCACGTCGCGCACCGTCACCATGTCTGCGATCTCCGACGCGCCGAGGCTCCCGTTGACCTCGTCGAAGCGAGCCCGGAAGCGGTCGAGCGTCTGGAGGAGGTGGTTCGCCCGCCCGACGAGCGCGTCGGTCGGCTGCAGCTGGCGGCGGGCGTCGCGCTCGTAGAGGGTGATCCTCCCCGTCTCCTCCGAGACGGCGACCACCGGGACCCCGACGCAGCGGGCGACCCGCTCGGCGGTGCGGTGTCGCGTGCCGGTCTCGATCGTGAAGGCCGACGGATCCGGGATCAGATGGACGTTCACCCACACGATGCGCTTGGCCTCGCGGTCGAGGACCATCGCCCCGTCCATCTTGGCCAGCTCCGAGAGCCGCTGGGGCGTCATCTCGGTGTCGATGTGGAAGCCGCCCGAGCAGATCGCGAGCACCTCGGGACCGTCACCGAGCACGATCAGCGCTCCCATGTGGGCCCCGAGGATCCGCTCGAGCCCCTCGCGCAGCGGAGAGCCCGGCACGACCTGAGCGAGCAGCTGACCGAGCGCTGCGGGGGCCTGCGCCACCTGGGCATCGTACCGGAGGCCGCCGCTGTCTCCGCCCGGCCCGCCGTGCCATGCGGCGGGGGCGGGGCCGGCGCGAGCGGTGCTCAGGCGGGAGGCCGGAGCCGGCGCGGCGCCGTGCCGGAGCCGATCAGCGAAGCGACGGCCTCGGCGAGGGTCGACACCCGCACGAGCGAGATGCCCGCCGGAGGCTCGGGTGCCGAGACCGGCACCACGGCGCGCCGGAAGCCGCGCCGGGCCGCCTCGGTGAGGCGTCGCTCGGTGTGGGCCACCTGGCGGACCTCGCCGCCGAGACCGACCTCGCCGCAGGCGACGACGTCGTCGCCGAGCGGGGCGCCCGCCGCGGCCGACGCGAGGGCGAGCCCGAGCGCGAGGTCCGTCGCCGGCTCGCTGACGCGCACTCCGCCGACGACCGAGGCGAAGACGTCCATCGCCCCGAGGGCGACGCCGACCCGCTGCTCCAGGACCGCCAGCAGGAGCGCCAGCCGCCCCTGCGGGAGGCCCTGGGCCGTGCGGCGGGGTGTCGCGAGGCTGCTCGGGGCGGCGAGCGCCTGCAGCTCGACGAGGAGGGGCCGCCGTCCCTCGAGCACCGGCGCGACGACGCTGCCGGCGATGCCGCTCCGCCGGTCGGCGAGCAGCAGGCCGCTCGGGTCGTCGACGCCTTCGAGCCCGTCGGCGGTCATGGCGAAGATGCCGAGCTCGCCCGCGGGGCCGAAACGGTGCTTCGTGACGCTCAGCACCCGCAGCGCGTGATGGCGCTCGCCCTCGAAGGAGCAGACGGTGTCGACCAGGTGCTCGAGCAGCCGCGGCCCCGCGAGGGCGCCCTCCTTGGTCACGTGGCCGACGAGCACCGTCGCCACGCCGTGACCCTTCGCGTAGGCGACGAGGCGCGCGGCGCACTCGCGCACCTGGACGACGCTGCCCCCCGCCCCGCCGATGGCCGGGTCGGCGACCGCCTGGATCGAGTCGAGCACGAGCAGGTCGGGCCCGTGGCGTCCGGCGGCGTCCAGCACCGCCGGGAGGCACGTCGTGGCCAACAGCGACACGCCCGGGACGGCGGCGCCGAGGCGCTCGGCCCGCCGACGCACCTGCTCGGCCGACTCCTCGGCAGAGACGATCAGCACGCGTGCGCCGCGGCCCGCCGCGGCGGCCGCCGCCTGGAGCAGCAGGGTGGACTTGCCGATCCCGGGTTCGCCGCCGACGAGGGTCACCGACCCCGGAACCAGGCCACCGGAGAGGGCGCGGTCGAGCTCGCCGACGCCGGTCGGGACCGGGAGTCCTCCCTCGAGCCCCACCTCGCTGAGCGGCACCGGCTCGAGCGGTCCTTCGCGGGAGCCGTCCCAGCCGCCGCCGGCGCTCCAGCCGGCGCCTGCACCCCAGCCGGCGCCGGCACCCCAGCCGGTGGAAGCACCGGTCGCAGGCGGCGAGCACCGCTCCTCGACGAGGGTGTTCCAGGCGTCGCACTGCGGGCACCGCCCCGACCAGCGGGGGGAGCTCGACCCGCACGCGCTGCAACGATGGACGATCCGCTCCCGAGCCACGGCCGGACGATAGGCGCCGGCTGTGACACCGCCCGGGAACGGCCCGGCGCGCCATACTTGGCAGGCCCGCCGTGAGCACCGGTCGGCACCGCCAAGACCTCCCCCCGGGGGACCGATGCCGCTCGCGAGCATTCCGCGCCTGATCGCACGCCCGACCTGGCGCTTCCTCCAGACCGAGGTCGCGGGCGGCGTCCTGCTCGTCATCACCACGACGGTGGCGCTCGTCTGGGCGAACACACCCCTCGTCGGCGCCTACGACCGCCTCTGGGGAACGACGCTCGGGGTGGCCCTCGGAGGCCACGTGCTCGAGATGAGCCTGCGCGGCTGGGTCGACAACGGGCTCATGACGGTGTTCTTCCTCACGGTCGGCCTCGAGCTGAAGCGCGAGCTGACCGTCGGCGAGCTGCGGGACCCGCGTGCCGCCGCGCTGCCGATCATCGCCGCGCTCGGCGGGATGGTCGGCTCGGCGCTCGTCTACGTCGCCTTCACCGCCGGGACGGCGCAGGTCCACGGCTGGGGCATCCCGATGGCGACGGATCTCGCCGTCGCCCTCGGCGTGCTCTCCTTGGGCTGCCGCGACGTCGCGAGCCCGGTGAAGCTGTTCGTGCTGGCGCTGGCGGTGGCCGACGATCTCGGCTCGATCGTCGTGCTGGCGATCTTCTACGAGCACAACTTCGACGCGGTGGCCCTCGGCGCCGCCCTCGGCGTCTTCGCGGTGGCGGCGGTGTGCCGGCTCGCGGGCGTCGGCTGGTGGCCCGTCTACGCCCTCCTCGGCATCGGGGTCTGGCTCGCGCTCGACAAGGCAGGCGTCAGCCCGACGCTGGCGGGGGTCGCCATGGGCCTGCTCGCGCCGGGCCGGCCGCGGCTGTCGCCGGAGGAGACCGAGGCACGGGAGGACGAGCTGCTCGACCTGTCCTCGCCCCGGGCGGTGCGAAGGACGGTGCACATCGCGCTCGGCGCGGTGCCGCGAGCCGAGTGGCTCGGCCTCCAGCTGCATCCCTGGTCGAGCTTTCTCGCCGTGCCGTTGTTCGCGCTGGCCAACGCCGGGATCCCGTTCGGCGGCGGATCGCTCGCCAAGGGCGGGGTGACGGGGCTCGCCGGGGGCGTGCTGTTCGGCAAGCTCGTCGGGAAGTTCGTGGGCGTCGTCGGCGCGACCCTGCTCGCGCAGCGCCTCGGGATCGGCCGGCTCCCCGAGGGGATGGGGCTGCGCGAGGTGCTCGGCGTGGGCGCGCTCGCCGGCATCGGGCTCACGGTGTCGTTCCTCGTGGCGAACCTCGCGCTCGGCGCGACGGCACAGCAGCACCAGGCGAAGCTCGCGGTGCTCGTCGCCGCGGTCATCTCCGCGGTCGCGGCGACCGCGATCCTGCGCGGCGGCAGGAGGACACGGGGCGAGCCGACCGAACCCTCCGGATCGGCGGACGCTCCCGGGGCTCCCGCGCCCTGAGCTGGCGGGCGAGCGCGCTCAGCTGTCCGAGTCGGCCCCGGCGCCTGCGAGCTCGACCGGCGGGGGCTCGAAGCCGTCCACCGCGTGGAAGACGATCTCGCCGTCCTCGACGTCGGCGATGACCGTCTCGCCGACCCGGAACTCCTTCCAGAGGATCTTCTCCGAGAGGGGGTCCTCGACCATCTGCTGGATCGCCCGTCGCAACGGGCGCGCCCCGAGGGCGGGCTCGTAGCCCTTCTGGGCGACGAGCTCCTTCGCCTCGCGGCTGAGCTCGAGGCCGATGCCCTGGCTCTCCAGCTGTTCGCGGACCCGGCGGATCATGAGGTCGACGATCTGGACGACCTCTTCGAGCCGGAGCTCGTGGAAGACGATGACCTCGTCGATGCGATTGAGGAACTCGGGCCGGAAGTGCTGCTTCAGCGCCTCTTGGACCTTGGACTTCATCCGCTCGTACGTGACGGCCTCGCTCGACTTGGCGAAGCCGACCGCCGCCTTGCGCAGGTCGGAGGTGCCGAGGTTCGACGTCATGATCAAGACGGTGTTCTTGAAGTCGACGGTGCGCCCCTGCGCGTCCGTCAGGCGGCCGTCCTCCAGGATCTGGAGCAGGGCGTTGAACACGTCGGGGTGGGCCTTCTCCACCTCGTCGAAGAGCACCACGGCGAAGGGCTTGCGCCGGACGGCCTCGGTGAGCTGGCCGCCCTCCTCGTAGCCGACGTAACCGGGAGGCGAACCCACCAGGCGGCTCACCGTGTGCTTCTCCATGTACTCGCTCATGTCGAGCTGGATCAGTGCCGTCTCGTCACCGAAGAGCAGCTCCGCGAGCGCCTTCGCGAGCTCGGTCTTGCCGACCCCGGTCGGGCCGAGGAAGATGAACGAGCCGCTCGGGCGCTTCGGGTCCTTCAGACCGGCGCGCGTACGCCGGATCGCGCGGGACAACGCCTTGATGGCGTCGTCCTGGCCGACGATGCGCTTGTGGAGCTCGTCCTCCATGCGCAGCAGCTTCGCCGTCTCCTCCTCCGTGAGCTTGTACACGGGGATGCCGGTCCAGTTGGCGAGCACCTCGGCGATGACGTCCTCGTCGACGACGTCGAAGAGGTCGACACCTTCGGCACGCCACTCCTGCTCGAGGGCCGTCTTGCGCTCCAGCTTGGCCTGCTCCTGCTCGGCGAGCATCTTCGCCGCGTCGAAGTTCTGCCGCTCGAGGGCGGCCTCCTTCTCGGCGCGGATGCGGACGAGGTCCTCCTCGATCTTCTTGTACTCGGGCGGCGTCGACATCCGCCGGATCCGCAGGCGGCTGCCCGCCTCGTCGATGAGGTCGATCGCCTTGTCCGGCAGGTAGCGGTCCGAGATGTACCGGTCGGCGAGGTTCGCCGCGGCGATGAGCGCCTGGTCCGTGATCGTGACCTGGTGGTGCTCCTCGTAGCGGTCGCGCAGCCCCTTCAGGATCTCGATCGTGTGCGCCAGCGAGGGCTCCTCGACCTTGATCGGCTGGAAGCGGCGCTCGAGCGCGGCGTCCTTCTCGAGGTGCTTGCGGTACTCGTCGAGCGTGGTCGCGCCGATCGTCTGGAGCTCGCCGCGCGCCAGCATCGGCTTCAGGATCGACGCGGCGTCGATCGCGCCTTCGGCCGCCCCTGCGCCGACGAGCGTGTGGAGCTCGTCGATGAACAGGATCGTGTCGCCGCGCGTGCGGATCTCCTTCAGGACCTTCTTCAGCCGCTCCTCGAAGTCGCCCCGGTACCGGCTGCCGGCGACGAGCGCGCCGAGGTCGAGCGTGTAGAGCTGCTTGCCCTTCAGCGTGTCGGGGACGTCGTTCGCGACGATCTGCTGGGAGAGGCCCTCGACGATCGCCGTCTTGCCGACGCCGGGCTCCCCGATGAGCACCGGGTTGTTCTTCGTCCGGCGGGAGAGCACCTGCATCAGGCGCTCGATCTCGCGGTCACGGCCGATCACCGGGTCGAGCTTGTGCTCCCGAGCGAGCTGGGTGAGGTTCCTGCCGAACTGGTCGAGCACCGGCGAGCCGGCGGGCGCCTGCTCGCCCCCGGTGCCGCCGGCGGTCGCGCCGGCCGTCTCGCGGCCCTGGTAGCCGGAGAGGAGCTGAATCACCTGCTGGCGGACGCGCGGCAGATCGGCACCAAGGCTCTGGAGGACCTGCGCGGCGACACCCTCGCCCTCGCGGACGAGGCCGAGGAGCATGTGCTCGGTGCCGATGTAGTTGTGGCCGAGCTGGAGCGCCTCGCGAAGCGACAGCTCGAGCACCTTCTTCGCGCGTGGCGTGAACGGCGGCGAGCCGGTCGGAGCCGAGCCGGCGGGGCCGATGGTCTCCTCGACCTTCTCCCGCACCGCCTCGAGGGAGATGCCGAGGGACTCAAGCGCCTTCGCGGCAAGGCCCTCGCCCTCGTGGATCAGGCCCAAGAGGATGTGCTCGGTCCCGATGAAGCTGTGGTTCAGAAGACGAGCTTCCTCCTGAGCCAGGACGAGCACCCGCCGTGCCCGATCGGTGAATCGCTCGAACAACGTTCGACTCCCTCTGCCTGCGACCTGAGGTCAGTCTACCGGTCGCACCCGTCATCGCGGCGGTCGGCGGGGGTGGCGTTCGCCAGGCCCTCGACCGCCCCCTCCGTGTCGCTCGCCCGGAGCCAGACTGCCTGGTCACCGGCGAGATTCCGCTCCGCCGGTCCCCCGACGCCACCATCGCTAACGGCCGCCGTTGTCAGGATGACGAGTCCTTGGCCTATCGTGCTCACCTAGTGAACGCGCCGGACCTCTTCGCGCTTCCCGTTCCGGAGGAAGACCTCGCCCGGCTCGAAGCCCGCCTGCGCAGCGTCGTCACGCGCGGCGACCCCTTTCTCGACGAGATCTCGACGCACCTGATCGAGGCCGGCGGCAAGCGCGTGCGCCCCGCGCTGACGCTCGCCGCGGCATCCCTGGCCGGCATCGACGCCAGCGAGGACACCCTGCTCGGCGGCGTCTCGGTCGAGCTCGTGCACCTCGCCTCGCTCTACCACGACGACGTGATGGACGAGGCGACGCGCCGGCGCAACGTCCCGAGCGTCAACGCCCGCTGGGGGAACCTGCTCGCCATCGTCGCCGGGGACTTCCTCCTCGCGCGCTCGGCGGAGATCGCGGCGTCGCTCGGCACGGAGATCGCCGGGCTCCTCGCGGCGACGCTCGCCCGGCTCTGCCAGGGCCAGATCGCCGAGGTGCGCTCCGCCTACCGCCTCGACCGCAGCGAAGAGGACTACCTCGTCGCCATCGCCGACAAGACCGCCGCCTTGATGTCGACGGCCTGCCGGATCGGCGGGATCACCGCCGGGCTGGAGCGCCCGCAGATCGAGGCGCTCACGCGCTTTGGCGAGTGTCTCGGGATCGTCTTCCAGATCCGCGACGACGTCCTCGACGTCGTCGCGGGCGAGCAGGAGCTCGGCAAGCCGCCGGGCCAGGACCTGGCTGAGGGCATCTACACCCTGCCGGTGCAGCGTGCGCTGCTCGACCGCCAGATCGGCCCGAAGCTTCGTTCGCTGCTCGGGCGGCCGCTCGGGCGCGAGGAGGTCGAGGTCGCCCGCGAGCTCGTCGCCGCGTCGCCGGGGATCACCGCCTCGGCCCACACGGCGCGCCGCTACGCCAACGAGGCGACCGACACCGCCCTCAGCCTCGGCGACGGCATCGTGCCAAAGGCCCTCTCCGAGCTCGGCATGAGCCTCCTCGACGACCTGGAACGCTCGACGAGGGCGCTCGCCAGCTGAGCCTCGGGGCCCTCGCGAACCGCCAAGCCGGCGCGTCCGCGGACCGAGGCCGTCGGCTACCCGCCGGACTCCGGGCCGGGCGCTTCGTGGACCACGTCCGGACCGACGGCCGACTCCCCCCCACGGTGCTCGGGACGCAGGGCCGGGAAGAGGATCACCTCGCGGATGTTCGCCTTGTCGGTGAGGAGCATCACCAACCGGTCGACGCCGATGCCGAGTCCGCCCGTCGGGGGCATCCCGTGCTCGAGCGCCCGCAGGAACTCCTCGTCGAGGGCCATCGCCTCCTCGTCGCCGGCCGCGCGCTCGGCGGCCTGGGCGACGAGCCGGCGCCGTTGCTCGTCCGGATCGACCAGCTCGCTGAAGGCGTTCCCGAGCTCGCGGCCGGCGACGACCGGCTCGAAGCGCTCCACGTAGCCGGGCCGGCTGCGGTGGTCGCGCGCGAGCGGCGAGACCTCCTTCGGATAGTCGATGACGAACACCGGGCCCCACAGGTTCGGCTCGGTCGTCTTCTCGTAGATCTCGAGGATGATCTTGCCCGGCCCGTCGCTCGCGTCGACGGGGACGCCGAGCTCCTCGGCGCGTCGGCGCAGCTCGGCGACGCCGAGCTCGAGGCTCACCTCGGCGCCCGTCTGCTCGGCGACGAGCTGCTCCATCGTCGCCCGGCGCCACGGTGGCGTGAGGTCGAGCGCACGGCCCTGGTAGGTCAGCTCGGTCGTGCCGAGCACCGACTGGGCGACGCCGGCGACGAGCTCCTCGGTGATCGCCATCATGTCGGTGTAGTCGGCATAGGCCTGGTAGAGCTCGAGCATCGTGAACTCGGGGTTGTGGCGCGGCGAGAGGCCCTCGTTGCGGAAGACCCGGCCGAGCTCGAAGACCCGCTCGAAGCCGCCGACGAGAAGCCGCTTCAGGTAGAGCTCGAGCGCGATCCGCAGGTAGAAGTCGGCGTGGAGCGCGTTGTAGTGGGTCACGAACGGCTTGGCGTGCGCCCCGCCGGCGATCGGGTGGAGCACGGGCGTCTCGACCTCGACGAAGCCGCGCTCGGCGAGCAGGCGGCGCAGCTCGGCGACGACCTTGGAGCGCACGAGGAACGTGTCGCGCACGCCCTCGTTCGCCCACAGGTCGACCTCGCGCTGACGGTGCCGGAGCTCGACGTCGTGGACGCCGCGCCACTTGTCGCCGAAGCTGCGGCGGGCCTCGGCGAGGAGCGACCACGAGGCGACGCCGACCGACAGCTCGCCCCGCTTGGTGCGCAGGACCTCGCCGGTCGCTCCGATCCAGTCCCCGAGGTTGAGGCGTGTGAACTCCTCGAAGCGCTCGGCGACCCCTTCCTGGGCGAAGAGCTGCACCGCCCCCGTCCAGTCGCGGACCTCGGCGAAGGCGATCCGGCCCTGAGGCCGTGAACGCATGATGCGCCCCGCGACCGAGACGACGACACCGGAGCTCGCCCCCGGATCGAGGCGCTCGTAGGCGGGGTCGGCGGCGACGGTCCCGGCGCCGACGGTCCCGGCGAGGCGGTACGGGACGGCGGGGGCCTCGCGCCCGGGGGCCGGCCCCTCCGTCGGATCCGTCACCGGGCCGCCCCCTCGGCGTCGGGTTCCACGTTCTTCGCGTACAGCAGGCGCAAGCCGTGGAGCGTGAGCCAGGGCTCGTAGTGCCGGATCTTGCGGGAGTGCGGGGCGACCAGACCGCCGAGGCCCCCCGTCGCCACAATCGTGGACGCGCCGAGCTCCTCCTCGAGCCGCTCACACATGCCGTCCACCAGGGCGGCGTGGCCGAAGACCGCGCCGACCTGCATCGACTCGACCGTGGAGCGCCCGATCGCCCGCCGCGGCTCGCCGAGGGCGACTCGCGGCAAGGCGGCGGCGTGGGCGAAGAGCGCGTCCATGGAGATCTCGATGCCGGGCACGATCGCGCCGCCGAGGTACTCGCCGGCCGCGGAGATGGCGTCGAACGTCGTCGCCGTGCCGAGATCGACGACGATGATCGGGGGGCGGAACAGGTCGAGCGACGCCACGGCGTCGGCGATCCGGTCGGCGCCGACCTCTCTCGGGTTGTCGTAGAGGACCGGCATGCCGGTCCGGATGCCCGGCTCGACGACGACGAGCGGCACGTCGAACCAGCGCGCCGCGGTCTCGCGCAGCGCCACCGTGACCGCCGGCACCGAGGACGAGACGACCACGCCCTCGATCAGCCGGTCCGCGGAGGCGGCGCCCGCATCGCCCGCGCCGCGGACGCGCAGGCCGTCGAGACCGAGCAGCTGGTTGAGGAGCAGGGCGTGCTCGTCCGCCGTGCGCTCGGCGACCGTCGCCGCCCGCCAGCTCCGCGCCAGGCCGGGGAGCTCCCCGGGCGTGCGCGCGCCGGGAGACCCGGCGGCCTCGGGGGTCTCGAAGACACCGATGACCGTCTGGGTGTTCCCCACGTCGACGGCGAGCAGCATGGCCTACTGGTCTACCCGATCCGGCGGCACCGCCAAAGTTCCGCGAGCGGCGGGGGCCGCGGGCGGATCGGTGTCAGGCCTCGAGGTCAAGCCCGATGTCGAGGATCGGCGCCGAGTGGGTGATCGCGCCGATCGAGACCACGTCGACGCCCGCCTCGGCGTACGCGGCCACGTTCGTGAGATCGATGCCGCCCGACGCTTCGACGAGGACGGCGCCCGCGGCGCCGCGGGGATGCGCCCGGACGATGGCGACGCACTCCCGCACCTGCCCCGGCGACATGTTGTCGCACATCACGAGCGTCGCCCCCGCCGCCACCGCCTCCCCGACCTGGTCGACGCGGTCGCACTCGACCTCGACCATGCGGCCGGGCCAGCGCTCGAGGGCCCGTTGCACCGCCTCGGCGATCGACATCCCCCCGAGGTGGTTGTCCTTCACCAGCACGGCTTCGGAGAGGTTGCCCCGGTGGTTCGCCGCGCCCCCGGCGCGCACCGCCGCCTTCTCGAGCGCGCGCAGGCCCGGAGTGGTCTTACGGGTGTCCCACACCCGCGTCGCCGGATTGGCGGCCCGGGCCAGCTCGACGTAGCGGTGGGCGGCAGTGGCGACGCCCGAGAGGTGGCAGAGGAAGTTGAGGGCGCTGCGCTCGGCGCTGAGCAGCGACCGGAACGGCCCGGCGACCCGAGCGACCACGCCGCCCGCAGCCACCTCCTCCCCGTCGTCGAGGACGATGTCGCAGGCGAGCGCGGGGTCGACCTGGTGGCAGACCTCGAGCACGCAGCGCGTCCCGGCCACGACGCCGGGACGGCGCGCCACGAAGGCGGCGCGCGCGGTCGCGTCGGGGGGGAGCAACGTGGCCGTCAGGTCGCCGAGCGGCAGCAGGTCCTCCGCGAGGGCCAGCGCGACGGCGGGGCGGACCGCCACGACCGGGGGGTGCACGTCGTCGCGCCTCATCGCCGGGCCGCCTGCGCGGCGAGGGCGTCGCGCCTCACGGCGCGCCGGCCTCTCGCGTCCGGCGGCGCTCGAGCGCTGGCGCGGCGGCGCCGAGGGGGGACGCACGCCGCCCGACCACGAGGCGGAGCCGCCACGCGTCGTCGGTCGCCGGGAAGTCGGCACGGAAGTGCGCGCCCCGGCTCTCCTGCCGCGCGCGGGCCGAGCGCAGCATCGCGGCGGCGACCTCGGCGAGATTCGCCAGTTCCAGCGCCGCGACGGTGTGCCGCGGATCGGCGCTGCCGGCCGCCGGTGCGCCGCGCCGCAGCTCGCCGAGCGTGCGCTCGACCCCCTCGAGGCTGGCGGCGCTCCGCACCACGCCGGCGCCCTCGCCCATCGCGTGCTGGAGCACCTCGCGTTCCTTCACGACGTCACCAGCCATCCCTTCGGGCGGGGAGGAGGCAGGGTCCGGCCGGTCGCCGGCCACGGGACGGACAGGGATCGAGCCGGCGGAGGTGGGGCCACCGAGCCACGGGCCGAGCGCCCCGGTCTCGAGAGGCCCGCCGCGCCCCGACATGATCGCCGCGGCCGCCCTCGTCGCGAACACGAGCCCTTCGAGCAGCGAGTTGGAGGCGAGCCGGTTCGCACCCTGTACGCCGGTGCAGGCCACCTCGCCGACCGCCCACAGCCCCTCGACGGCGCTCGCGCCGTCGAGGTCCGTCAGCACCCCGCCGCACAGGTAGTGCGCGGCGGGCGCGACCGGGAGGAGGTCGCTCGCCGGATCGAGGCCCTGGCCCGCGAGCTGGACGGCGAGACCGGGGAAACGGCGTGCGAAGCCCTCGACCGGCCGGGCGTCGAGGTCGACGTGGTCGGTCCCCTCCTCGGCCATCCTCGCGGCGATCGCCCGGCTCACGACGTCGCGGGGGGCGAGCTCGTCGACGAAGCGCTCGCCTCGCCCGTCGAGCAGCACCGCGCCCTCGCCGCGCAGCGCCTCGGAGAGCAGCGGCCGCGGGAGCGCATGGACCGCGAGCGCGGTCGGGTGGAACTGGACGAACTCGAGGTCGGCGAGGGGCACGCCCGCGCGCAGGGACAGCGCGATCCCGTCACCCGTGGCGCCGAGGGGGTTCGTCGTCAGGTCGAAGAGCTGACCCGCTCCGCCGGTGGCGAGGACGGTCTGCGAGGCGACGAGCCGCCGCGTCCCTCCCGCGTCGAGCACGTCGATGCCCGTGCACCGCCCGTGCTCGACGACGAGGGCGAGCGCGAAGGTGCGCTCGAGCACCGTCACGGGGGCCCGCCCCACCCGGGCGACGAGCGCCCGGACCACTTCGGCGCCGGTCGAGGTGCCGCCTGCATGGACGACGCGGGCGGTGCTGTGGCCGCCCTCGCGCGAGCGGGCGAGCCCGCCCCGCTCGTCGCGGTCGAACACGGCTCCGAGCGCCACCAGGTCGAGCACCGCCTGGGGACCTCCCTCGACGAGGATCCGGGTCGCCTCGGGGTCGCACAGCCCGACCCCGGCGCGCAGCGTGTCCGCCAGGTGCAGCTCCGCGGAGTCGCCCTCGACGGGGAACGCCGCGGCGATGCCGCCCTGTGCCCACTCCGTCGTCGACGCCCCGAGCACCCCCTTCGTGACGACGGCGACCCGAGCCCCCGCGGCGGCGAGGCGCAGTGCGACCGCGCAGCCCGCGACGCCGCTCCCGACGACAACGGCGTCGAAACGCGAGCTCGGCCCGGTCACCTCGGGCAGCCCCGGGCCGGGCGCGCGGGAGCTCACGAGGGGATCCCCAGGTTGTCGATCAGTCGCACCGGCCCGACGCGCGCCGAGATGAGCAGGCGGATCTCGCCGGTCGCATCGAGCGATCCTGCCCGATCGAGCGCGCCGGCGGCGCGCGCGACCGCGTAGTCCAGGTGGGCCAAGGGCTCGCCGGCGACCACCTCGACCATGGCCTGCTCGATCGCCGGCGCGCAACGCCCGGTCGTGTTGAGCACCTCCGCTCCCCGGACCAGCGCCCGGTGCAGGACGGTGGCGGCGGCTCGCTCCTCGGGCCCGAGGCGGCGGTTCCGACTGGAGAGCGCGAGGCCGTCGGGCTCGCGCACGGTCGGGCAGCCGACGACCCCGACCGGGAACGACAGGTCGGCGGCGAGGCGCCGCACGATCTCGAGCTGCTGGTAGTCCTTCTCGCCGAAGTAGGCGGCCGCCGGCGCCACGAGCGCGAAGAGCTTCGCCACGACGGTGGCGACGCCCGAGAAGTGCCCCGGGCGCGAGGCCCCCTCGAGGACGTCGCCGAGCGGCCCGGGGTCGACCGTCACCTGCGGCGACCCCGCCGGGTACATCTCCGCCACGCTCGGCATGAAGACGACCTCGACCCCCGCAGCTTCGGCCGTCTTCAGGTCGCCGTCGGGATCGCGCGGATAGCGCTCGTAGTCCTCGTCCCGGTCGAACTGGAGCGGGTTGACGAACATCGAGAGCGCCACCGAGTCGTTCCCCGCCGAAGCCGCCTCGACGAGGGACACGTGGCCGGCGTGCAGCGCGCCCATCGTCGGCACGAGCCCGACGCGCCGGCCGCGGCGGCGCCGGTCGGCGAGCACCGCGCCGAGGCCTTCGCGCGTCGTCACGACCTCGAGCACACCCGCCCCCTAGGGCGCTTCGACGAGGACGAGATCGCCCACGCGCCGGACCGCCGCGGCGACGGCGCCGTCGCCGCCGAGCCGCTCCCGCCAGCCGTCGGGGACCAGGCCGGGATCGAGGTCTTCGAGCGGTGCGAGCACGAAGGCGCGCTCCGCCATCCGCGGGTGTGGCACGACGAGGTCCTCCTCGTCGACGCGGATCCCCCCGAGCAACAAGACGTCGACATCGAGGGTGCGCGGCCCCCAGCGCTCGGTGCGCACGCGACCCTCCATGGACTCGAGCTCCGCCACGAGCGCGAGGACGTCACGTGCGGAACCGTCGACGCGCAGGCGCACCACGCAGTTCAGGTATGGGCCCTGTCCCTCCGGGCCACCGATCGGCGAGGTCTCATAAACCGGCGAGACGGCGAGGGCGACGTCCACCCGCCGGAGCCGGTCCACCGCCCGTCCGAGGTGCGACCAGCGGTCGCCCAGGTTGGAGCCGAGGCCCAGATGGACGAGGAGGTCACGCCCGCGTGCGGTCGTCACGGTCGAACCCGGGTCAGGCATCACGGGAGTGGAGCCCGTCCCGGCGCCGGACGACGCGCACCCCGATGGTCGCGACGTCCGCGGCGAGCGGCGGGCGGAGCTTTCGCACGCCGACGGCGACCGACTCGACCCTCGGCTCGGCGAGGACGGCGTCGGCGACCGCGACCGCCAGGGCTTCCAGGAGCCGGTAGCGGCCCGTCTCGACCACCTGGCGCGCCGCCGCGACGAGCGGCCCGTAGTCGACGGTCTCGGCCAGGTCGTCCGAACGCGCTGCCTCGGCGAGGTCGGCCACGACGTCGAGGTCGAGCTCGAAGGGCTGGGGGCGCTCCTGCTCGCTCGCCAGCACGCCGTGTGTGCCGAGCACCCGCAGGCCCCGGATCTCGATCGTGTCGCTCACCGGCTCCGCCGGGCCTCGCCGGTGCGGGACCGCTTCGCCGTGACCTCGTCCGGCGCTGGCGGGCGCACCTCGGTGTCCACCTCGGTGCCGGGGGCCACGCCCTTGACGGTCGCGACCTTGTGTCCCGACTTTCGGGTCGCGGCGGTGGTCGCGTGCGGGACCGCGCCGGGCACGACGGCCTCGTCGGCGGCGGGTGCGGGGGCGGGCGGGACCGACGCGGAACGCTCGCCGGCGCTCGCTCCCGCGTCTGCGTCGGGCGATTCCGCGGGGGTGGCCGTCTCCGTCGCCCCGGGGGGGCGAGGCGGGACCGGAGCGCCGGGCGGCGGGAGCTCGGGAACGAGGGCCACGATCGACCGGCCGGCCGAGCCGAGCTGGCGCTTCAACAGCTGCTCGACGGCCGAGATGGCGCGCGGCGGCTCGGGCAGCGCCCCGCTCCAGCACAGGAAGCCTGCCACGACCCCCGCCACGCGCTCGCCCAGCTCCTCTTGGTGCACGAGGATCCGCTCACCGGCCCGCAGCCAGTCGAGCAGCGCGGGGTACAGCTCCGAGAGCGGCGCGCGCACGTCGGCATTGACGGGCAGCGGGAAGTGCGACGAGGGGATGTGGAGCTCCTCGTAGGCGTGGAGGTTGTGGGTCGAGGGCAGGAGGGAGACGATCCTCGTGAACCCCTGCGCGTTGAGCCAGAGGATCTCCTCCTGGCGCCGCACCCGGCGATGGTGGGGGGCGTAGCCGCCCGGGCGCTCGCTGACCGCGAGCTGGTCCTTGATGATCCAGGCGAAGTTGCGCGGGACGATCCCCGCAGCCCATCGCCCCCTCATCGAGCCACGCCCGCGCTCGCCGGCGTGGCCGTGCGGGCAACCTCGCCGACAAGGCGCGCCGCCTGCGCAGTGGCCCTCACGTCGTGGACCCGGACGATGGCAGCCCCGGCGGCCATCGCCCAGACGGCGGTGGCGAGCGAGGCCTCGAAGCGCTCCTCGGCGGGGAGCGGAGGTGCCCCGGCCGACGCCAGGAGCCTCCCGAGGAAGCTCTTGCGGCTCGTGCCGATCAGCACCGGCTCGCCGAGGGCGACGAGCTCGGGAACCGCCTGGAGGAGCGCGAGGTTGTGCTCGGCCGTCTTGCCGAACCCGATCCCCGGATCGACGTAGAGCTCACCGACGCCGGCGGCGTGCGCGGCCGTCGCGGCATCGATGAGGCTGCGGAACACCTCGCGCACCACGTCGTCGTAGCGCGGGTCGCGCTGCATGTCCTTCGGCGTCCCGCGCATGTGCATGACCACGAGGCCCGCTCCCGTCGCCGCGGCGACGTCCGCCAGGCGGCACGCGACGTCGTTCACCAACGTCGCGCCCTCCTCGACGGCCGCCGTCGCCACCTCGGGCTTCATGGTGTCGATCGACACCCGCACCTCGGGTGCCAACGCGGCGACGACCGGCAGCACCCTGCGGAGCTCCTCGTCCCGTGTGACGGGCTCGGCACCCGGGCGGCTCGACTCACCACCGACGTCGACGATGTCGGCACCCTCGACGACGAGCGCCCGACCGTGCGCGATCGCGGCCTCCCGGTCGAAGTAGCGCCCGCCGTCGTAGAAGGAGTCGGGGGTGACGTTCAGCACGCCCATGACGAGGGGCCTCATAACGTCAGCCTACGGCGCCAGGAGCTCGAGCCGAGGTGGCACCGCTCCGCCCCCCGGCCCGCTAGCGGTCGCCGCGCACGAAGGCCATCGCCTCGGCGCGGGTCGCGACGTCGTGGCGGAACAGGCCGCGAACCGCCGACGTGATGGTGCGGGTCCCGGGCTTCTTCACGCCGCGCATCGCCATGCAGAGATGCTCCGCCTCGATCACGACGAGGGTTCCCCTCGGGGTGAGCACGCGCTCGATGGACTCGGCGATCTGGGTCGTCAGGCGCTCTTGCACCTGCAGCCGGTGGGCGTAGGCGTCGACGAGACGGGCCAGCTTCGACAGCCCGGTGATCTTGCCGTCGTCACAGGGGATGTAGGCGACGTGCGCCTTGCCGATGAAGGGGATGAGGTGGTGCTCGCAGAGCGAGGCGAAGGGGATGTCACGGACCATCACCATCTCGTCGTGGTCCGCGGCGAACGTCACCCGGAGGTGATGATCGGGGTTCTCGAACATGCCCCCGAGCAGCTCGGCGTACATCGAGGCGACCCGGCCGGGCGTCGCGGCGAGACCTTCACGGCCGGGGTCCTCGCCGACCGCGGCGAGCAGCTCACGGATCGCCGCGGCAGCCCGTTCAAGGTCGACACCGCGGCGTTCGACGCCGGCGTGGTCGGTCACTCGCCACCCGCGTCGAGCGGCGTGTCCACGATGTAGATCCCCGAGAGGTTCCGGTACCGCTCGGCGACGTCGAGCCCGTAGCCGACGACGAACTCCGGAGGGATCTCGAAGCCGATGTAGGGCACGTCGAGCTGGACGCGCTGCTGGCCTTTCTTGACCAGCAGCGCGCAGATCTCCAGGCTGGCGGGACCGCGCGCCAGGAGGCCCTTGCGCAGGTAGGAAAGGGTGAGACCGCTGTCGACGATGTCCTCGACGACGATCACGTGCCGCCCGGTCAAGTCGGCGTCGAGGTCCTTCACGATGCGGACGATGCCGCTCGTCTTCGTCGCCGTCCCGTACGAGGACACCGCCATGAAGTCCATCTCGACCGGCAGGCGGATCGAGCGGCTGAGGTCCGCCATGAAGACGAAGGCACCCTTCAGCACGCCGATGAGGAGGGGGGGGCGGCCCGCGTAGTCGCGGGTGATCTGGTCGCCGATCTCCTGGATCCGGTTCCTCAGCTGTTCCTCGGAGATGAGGACGCGTCCCGGCGTCATCCCGTTCGGTCCGCCGGGCGACAGATCGGGCCGATCGGTTGGGCCGCCGCTGCTCACTGGCGTGACCTTAGCCGTGGTGGGATCGACCGGTCAGCGTGCCGGGGCGGCGTCGGCGACGAGCCGTCCGTGGGAACGGCGGATCCGCCGTCCCCCGGGGAGCTCGCAGGCGAGCGCCACGCCACGTGCCACATCGAGCACCCGCTCGGTGTCGCGCGCTCCCGGTGCGTAGCCGTCCGAGTCGAGGCCGCGCAGCCACCGTCGGACGGCTCGGCGGGCGAGCGCCTCGGGGGCCTTGCGCACCGCCCCCACGTCGGTGGCGTCGAGCCCGGCCGCTAGCTCGTCGAGCAGCTCCACCTCGTCCGCGAACAGCTCGGCCTGGCGCGCCAGCACCGGTACGAGGTCACGCCCGGCGATCTCTGCCGCCAGCGGGAGGAGCTCATGGCGCACGCGGTTGCGCCGGAATGCCGGGTCGGCGTTCGACGGGTCGTCGACCACCTCGAGGCCGAGCGACGAGACGAGCGCCACGGTCTCGGCACGGCGCAGGGCGAGGATCGGGTGACGGGGCCCGGCGTCCATCCCGCGCATGCCGTCGCTCCCCGCCCCCCGCAAGAGATTGAGCAGGATCGTCTCGGCCTGGTCGTCAGCCGTGTGACCGGTCGCGGCGCCCGGCGGCAGTGCAGCGAGGCGGGCGCGGCGGGCCCGAGCCTCGAGATTCGGCCCGGCAGGACACTCGATGGTCAGCGCGACGAATCCCGCCCCGACACGGCCGGCGGCCGCGCGCACGACCTCGGCCTCCTCGGCGGAGCCGGCGCGCAGAGCGTGGTCGACGTGGTACGCCGTGGCACGGCACCCGGCGGCGACAGCGAGGACGAGCAGCGCGAGCGAGTCAGCGCCGCCGGAGACCGCGCACGGGAGCGGCTCGCCGGCAGACGGGAACCTGCAGCGCGGGAGCAGCTCGACGGCGACGTCCGAGAGCACTGCCACGCTCAGACCGCGGCGTGCTGGGTCCCACCCACCCGGGCGACCCAGCGCTGCGGCTCCCTGATCTCCTCGAGCGTCGGGAGCATCTCGGGGGAACGCCAGACGAGCGCGAGGAGCTCGTCACCCCCGGCGCGGGTGACCTCCTCGATGAACCGCTCGCCCTCTGCGTACTGGCGCATCTTCGCCTCGATCCCGATCATCTGCTGGACGGCCCGCGCGACGCCCGAGGCGCTCTCGCGTCGCTCCTTCAACACGCGGGCGAAGCGGGCGGCGCCCGGCACCTGCCGCTCGCCCGCGCGCGCCATCACGACGTCGCCGTGGCCCTCCAGCAGGCTCATCAGGGCTTGCGCCTCGTGCAAGGTGGCGAGCTGCTCGGAGGTCGCGAGCAGCCCGATGATCCCGCCGTCGGCGAGCGGGTTGTTCCCCGCACGCACCTCGGCGGCCGCCCGGCGCACGCTTTGGAGGATCGCCTTCGTGTCCGGCGTGGTCAGTGCCGCGCCGCGCTCGACCATGCCGAGGAAGTGCTCGTGCATCCACGGGACCCCGGTGAACTGCAGCCGGTGGGTCACCTCGTGCAGCGCGATCCACAGCCGGAACTCCTGGGGTGGGAAGCCGTGCCGCCGCTCGAGGGAGACGACGTTGGGCCCGACGTAGTAGACGACGTCCCCGTCGTCGTCCCCGTCGCCCCCAAGCATGTCGTACTGGCCGAGCACGCGTCCCGACATCCAGCTCAAGACGAGGCCGACCTCGACGCCGGCGGCGGCGCGGCTCGCCGGGTTGAGCGCCCTTCGAGTCGTGGCCGAGGCCGCGAGCCGCTCGCCGACGGGTCGCAGCAGCCGGCGGAAGGAGCCGACGTTCACCTCGACCCAGCCGGCCCGGTCCATGACGCGCGCCCGCGCCGGCCCTTTGGAGGAGGAGAGGCCCGTGACCTCCTCGACGAGACCCTCGGCGCGAGCCGTCGCCTCGGCGAAGTCGTCCTCCACCCTCCGCTGCGTCGCGGGATCGAGCGGTGACGCGTAGCGCACGGCCTGACGGGCCACGCGAAGCGCCACATCCCAGGCCACCGGGTCGGTCACCGACCGACCCCCCTCGTCTCCAGTAGTGCGGCTCACACGCCGAGCCTACGCCGACACCGCCATGGGGGAGCCGTCGCTAGCGCTCGGCCTGCTGCTCGTGGTTGATCGCCTCGGCGATCCGATCGCGCAGGTTGGCCGGCACCCGGTCCTTGCAGCGGTCGGCGATCACCCGCCGCAGCTCGGCCTCGAACCCGAGCGCGTCGAAACAGTCCCCGCAGCCGTCGAGGTGGGCCCGGATCGCATGGCGCCGCTCCTCGGTCAGCTCGCCGTCGAGGAAGTGGTAGAGGCGATGGACCGTCTCCTCGCAGTCCGCGGGGTCCTCTTTCGCCTCGTCCTCCGGACCGCGCTCGATGCGTACGCCGTCGGTCATCGCGTCTTCTCCCCCATCACGGAGCGACCACGGCACAACGTCCGGCGTCGCGACGCCGGACCTCCCCCCCTGCACCTGCCGTGATCGCCAGCATCACTCACCTCGGGTGGGCTTCCACCAGTCCGCGCTCAAGTCCAAACTCTCCCAACGCCTTCTGGAGCGCTCTTCTTCCCCGGTGGAGCCTGCTCATGACCGTCCCGATGGGGACGTCCATGATCTCGGCGATCTCCTTGTAGGAGAACCCTTCGACATCAGCGAGGAGGACCGCGATGCGGAACGCCTCCGGGAGGGACTCGATCGCCTCCTTCACCTCGTCCTCGGTGATGCCCTCGAGCACCTGATCCTCGGCGCTCCTGCCGGCGCTCGCCCCCGCGAGACCCCCGAGGCGCCGGTACAGGTAGAGATCCTCGACGTCTTCGATGTCGGACTCGTCCGGCCGGCGCTTCTTCGCCCGGTAGGCGTTGATGAAGGTGTTCGTGAGGATGCGGTAGAGCCAGGCCTTGAGGTTCGTGCCCTCCTTGAACCCCCCGTAGGCGCGGTACGCCTTTAGGTAGGTCTCCTGGACGAGATCCTCTGCGTCGGCGTTGTTGCGCGTCATGCGCATCGCCGCCGTGTAGAGCGACGGCATGTACTGCATCGCGTCATCGACGAAGCGCGCCTGGTCGGCCACGACAGCGAGACTAGCCACTTTGCGCCGCCCGCGGTCTGGCGCGGCGGCCTCAGCTCACGTCGACGAGGACCTTGCCGACGGCCTGCTCCTCGACCGCCGCGTGCGCCGCGGCCGTCTCGGCCAGCGGGTAGCGGTGCAGGGGCAGACCCGCGTCATGCCCGGCCCGAAGAGCGCCGGCGGCGACCGCCGCGACGACGTCTCGCACCGCCTGCTCCTTCGAGCGGTGGGGCACCGTGTACACAAGGACGAACTGGTAACGGATGTTGTTCATCATCAGCGGCCGCACGTCGAGAGTGAGATCCCGGTCGCCGGTCGAGTAGATCGCGACGGTGCCGTTGGGCGCGACGACCGCCTGATCGAGCTGTTCGTTGGCGATCGGGCTCACCTCGACGACCAAATCGACCCCGTCCGGCGCGAACTGGCGGATCGCCGCGGTTGCGTCCTCCGCGCGGTAGTCGACCACGTGGTCGGCACCGGCGGCCTTCGCGAGCAGGGCCTTGTCTGCCGAGCTCACCGTCGTCACGACCGTTGCGCCGGCCCATTTCGCGAGCTCGATCGTGGCGTGACCGACCGCCCCCGCGCCGCCCGAGACGAGCACCTTCTGGCCGCTCAATGCTCCTGGCGAGAGCGAGTCCGGACCTTCGGCACCGACCGTGAGACAGCGGTGCGCCGTGAGCGCGGGGATGCCGAGCGTCGCTCCGAGGTCGAACGAAGCGCCGTCGGGCAGCGCCACCGCCTGGCGCGCGGGGAGCGCGACGAGCTCCTGCGCCGTGCCGTGCGCCCGGAGCCATGCCGCCTCCCAGAGCCAGACGCGCTCGCCGACACGGGAGGCGTCGACGCCCTCCCCGACGGCGACGATCGAGCCCGCGCCGTCCTGGTTGGGGACGACTTCGGGGAAGGGGAGCGGCTTGCCCGGACCGTCGGCACGACGGAAGCGCCAGTCCGTCGGGTTCACCCCCGAGACGGCGACGCGCACGAGCACTTCGCCCGGTCCCGGCCGCGGCTCGGGCCGGTCGACGAGCTCGAGGACCTCGGGTCCTCCGGTCTGGCGGTAGACGATCGCTCTCATCCTGGCAACTCCGTGACGTTCGGCGCCCCCGCTCATGCCGCCTGTCCACGGACCCGCAGCTGAACCGGGATCCGATAGGGACGACCGAGGCCGGAGGCCTGATGGCCGTCGTACCATCGCTCGCGACCTCCGACGGCGTCAAGTGGCCCGCCGGGGGGATGCGCCCTGCGCCGGGGCGCGCTTCCGCCCGGCCCGTCGAGACTCGGCGGACCGGGCGGAGAGCGCTGGGATCAGCTCCAGATCCTCCTGACGGGCTATGCGGTCTGCAGGAGCGGCGCCGTGGCCGGTGCGCCGATCTTCAGCTCCGCCTCGACCGGCACCCGCCGGGCGTGCCAGATGCCGAATCCGACGAGCAGCGCCATGATCCCTGCCAGCACGAACGAGGCCACCCCGGCCCAGAAGGCGATCTGGCCGAAGGTCCAGAAGGCGTAGGCCTCGAGCAGGAGCCCCCGCAGCGTCGTCCCTTGGAACGAGGTCTGCACGAGGCCGGCCAGCTGGGTGTTGCTCGGGGTGGCGCGAGAGGCGGCGCTGAGCTTCGAGTACACGCCGCCGTACGGCATCTCAGACAGGTGCACCGCGATGAAGTGGTCGGCGTAGGCCTCGGCCTGCTGACCGGTCGTCAGCTGCTGTCCGGCGTACTTCTCGAGATAGGGGATCATCCCCGGGGTGATCTCCGTGCCAGGCTTCGCGCTGGCAAAGGCGGCCCTCGACGGGAACACGATCGACTGCTGGACGAGCTGGTTGTGGACGTTCGAGTTGGCGAAGCTGTAGCCCCACATCAACAGCGACCCGGCGACGACCAGCACCGCCACGACCACCGCACCACCCGCACTTGCAAGGAGGTCGAATACCTTGCGTCGCATCACCTGCTCCTCTCACTCACTTGCTCGAGAATCACTAGGTCCAACCTTGGCGGTTCGGCCGGGAAGTTCGGTAGGTACCAAAGTCCCGCTGTCCCGACCGATTGGCCCCAAGAAGGCGACGGGAACGCAATCTGCAGTCGCGACGAGAAGGCCCGCGGCGACCCAGGAGCGGCGCGCTTGCGGCGATGCGACCATCTGGGCGCGACCGGACGGTGCAGACGGGCTTCGACCCTTGCGGCACTCGCCGCGGTTGGCCGAGCCGTAGGCTCATCGTCTCGGCCGGGGCGATCTCTCCGGAAGGAGGCGACCGCTCGGTGGTCGCCTCCTTCCGGAGCAGTTTCTTGGCGGCGGTTGCAAGTGGTCAGTCAGCAAGTGGTCAGTCAAGGGAGACGCGGTGAAGGTCTCGGTGCTCGATGACTACCTCGACACGCTGCGCACGCTGGACTGCTTCGCCAGGCTCGACGGTCACGACGTGACGGTGTGGAACGACCACTCCGAGGACGAGAACGTCTTGGCCGGCCGGCTCCGCGAGGCCGAGGCGCTGGTGCTGATCCGGGAACGAACCGAGATCCGGACGCCGCTGCTAGAGCGTCTCCCCAACCTTCGGCTGATCAGCCAACGGGGCGCCTACCCCCACATCGACGTCGACTCCTGCAGCCGACTCGGCATCGTCGTGTGCTCCGACCTCCGTGCCGGCAGCCCGTCCTATGCCACCGCAGAGCTGACGTGGGCGCTGGTCCTCGCCGCGATGCGGCGCATCCCCCAACAGGTTGCCTCGCTCAAGGCCGGGTGCTGGCAGACCGGCATCGGCCACACGCTGCGCTCCAAGACGCTCGGTGTCTACGGTTACGGCCGCATCGGCAAGGTCGTTGCCGGCTACGCGACCGCCTTCGGCATGAACGTCATCGTGTGGGCACGCCCCCACTCCCTGGCCCAGGCCGAGGCTGACGGCTTCGCGATCGCCGACGACAAGTCGCACTTCTTCGAGACATGCGACGTCCTCTGCCTGCACATGCGCCTCGTCGAGGCCACGAGAAGCATCGTCACCGCCGCGGACTTGGCCACGATGAAACCCACCGCGCTGCTCGTCAACACGAGCCGCGCCGGGCTCATCGAGGCCGGAGCCCTCGCGAAAGCCCTGCAAGCTGGGCGGCCCGGTCTGGCCGCGGTCGACGTCTACGACCACGAACCGCTCGACGACCCCGACGAAGCGCTGCTCAACCTCGACAACGCCATCTGCACCCCCCACATCGGCTACGTGACGCAAGAGGACTGGGAAGTCCACTTCGCCGAGCTCTTCGACCAGATCAACGCCTATGTCGCCGGCTCACCGGTCAACGTCGTCAATCCCGATGTTCGACTCGATGCCCGGCCGTTGCCCTGAGGGCCGGCGGACCCGGCAGCCCACCCGAGGCGTCCGGTCGACCGTCCGACAGCCAGCCAGGCAGGCACTGTCAGGAGCCGGATCGCGCATCGACCCGGATCGCCGCCCACCGAATCGACCCCGGATGGGCCGCCGCCAGCCGCTGGCACCCCTGGCGTTCCGGCGACCCGGCCGCGTCAACGCGCGGCCGGGCGGACGCGCGGACGAGGCCAGGAAGCCGGCCCCGGCGCCCGATCCAGCGGAGCGGGGGTGCCCACACTGCGACGCAGTGCCGCCAGCCGAACACTGCCGAGCTGGCGCGCTCGGTTCGCGTCCGGGACTTCGGAGAGCGCCTACGATGTTCCCCCGGAGCACCGGGATCGCCTGGTCAGCGTCGGTGACCGCGATCCTGCGCGCCCGGGTAGCTCAGTGGTAGAGCAGCGCACTCGTAATGCGCAGGTCGTGGGTTCGAATCCCACCTCGGGCTCCACATAGTAGCTGGTCAGTGGCTAGATCGATCGGTCGATCCTGTATGGAGGATGAGTGCGATGTCCTCGGTCTCGGGAGGCAGTCGTTCCTCTGGCACGTAGGTGCTCTTGGGCATCTGGAAGTCCGCCATCCCGATGGCTCGAAGCCACTCCTCCCGGGGCGCGTGACGAAGCGACTCCAGGTCCTCAAGGGTCATCTCGGCGTCGAGGACAAGCGCCCGGAGACGATCGCCCTGGAGGACGAGGCGCTGAGGCTTCGACGATCCGGGAGCGTCGACCGGTCGGGTCGGCCTGTTCCCGCGCCTCAAGACGGCGCGGCGATGTCCTACCTCGACGTCGCGACGGCGCTCGGTCGAACGGAGTCTTGGGCGCAACGGGCCTGCGCGGCAGCGCTTCGGCGCGAGCAGGCAGTCGGACGGGAGCTGAACTTCAACCTCTCGTTCAACGGGTTCCGCAAGTTCACCTCGAGCGAGTTGCTCGATGCCGGGTTCAACATCAGCGTCGTCGCTCAGCGCCAGGGCCACACGCCAGAGGTGTTGGCCAAGCACTGCAGCAAGGCTCGCATGTCGGCCCAGAGGAAAGCGGCTGACCATCTCGGCCGCGTGGTCCACGGGAACGACGTTCTCGAACCGATCGGCCAGTCGTAGCGGAGGAAGCTGGCCATCTGTAGTGCAGGAAGGCGCCCAGTTGTAGCGTCGAGACCTGTCCAGTTGTAGCGTGGGAGGCGTGCCAGCTCGTCCCGCCTCATCGAGGTTGCGGCCCTACCACCCGCGCGTACTCGATCCGGAGCTCGACGAGAGGTCCCGAGAGTTCGCTGCCATCGCCATCGAGGGACCAAAGGGCGTCGGCAAGACGGAGACCGCTCGGCGCCGTGCCAAGACCGAACATCTGCTCGACGGTCCCGCCGGAGCACTCGCCCGCGAGCAACCCGAGATCGTGCTCGTCGGTGACCCGCCGATCCTGATCGACGAATGGCAGCGTGTTCCCGCTACGTGGGATGTCGTGCGTCGCGCGGTCGACGATGGCGCAGCGCCCGGCAGCTACCTGCTCGCTGGCTCAGCGAGCGACCGAGGTGCGCATTCGGGTGCAGGGCGGATCATCAGCGTGCGCATGCGGCCGATGACGCTCCCCGAACGAGGCGTCAGCAAGCCAGCGATCAGCCTCCGGGCGATCCTCGACGGCGATCGGCCCGAGATCGGTGGGAGGAGCGATGTGGGACTGGAGCAGTACGCGCACGAGATCATCACCTCCGGGTTCCCAGCAGCGCGACCATTCACGAGCAGCGCCGCCGAGGACTTCCTCGAGAGCTATCTCGAACGGATAGTGGAGCGCGACTTCGAGGAGCTCGGCCAGGCAGTCCGGCGGCCGGAGACCCTTCGCCGATGGATGACGGCGTACGCGGCGGCGACCGCCACGACCGCGTCCTTGGAGACGATTCGCGATGCCGCGACGGGGGGAGAGAACACCAAACCCGCCCGCTCGACGACACAGCCCTATCGCGAGGTCCTCGAACGCCTCTTCATCGTCGACGACGTTCCGGCGTGGGCGCCGACGCCGAACCGCATCGCGCGGCTGACCGGTCCGCCGAAGCACCATCTCGCCGACCCCGCGCTGGCCGCGAGCCTGCTCGGCGTCGACGTGGGAGCACTGCTGTCCGCTGTCCCCGCGGAGCCGCCGATCGTTCGCGACGGCTCGTTGCTCGGAGCGCTCTTCGAATCGCTTGCCGCACTCACCGTCCGGGTGTTCGCACAGCGGGCGCGGGCACGCGTCGGTCACCTCCGAACGAAGAGCGGCGACCACGAGGTCGACCTCGTGGTCGAACGTCGAGACGGACGCGTCGTGGCGATCGAGACGAAGCTCGCCGCCACGCCAGACGATCGGGACGTGCGCCACCTCCAGTGGCTCTCGGCTCAGATCGGAGCTGACGTCATCGACTCGCTCGTGTTGACCGCGGGCGAGTACGCGTATCGACGCGCCGACGGCATCGCCGTCGTCCCGCTCGCGCTGCTCGGCCCCTGAAGGCAGGACGCTCCGCGGACGACGCTCGGAGCGATGTAGAGGATCGGACCAACTGGTTGCACCGCGACCATCCGCGTGTGAGTCACCCCCGTCGTAATCTTCCGCGCCCATGTCTCAACGACAGGACTTCGGAGCTGTCGACGTCGCTCGACTGAACAGCGGCTCTTCCTCGCTGTCCTTCGCCGCTACGGCTTGATGCCGTCGAGGTCGACGTTCACGTGCAACTCGGAGGAGACGATGTCGATCTCGTCGGGGTTCTCGATCTCCCACAGGCCGACCATCCGGCGCTGCACCTCGTTGCGCCAACGGGCCAGGTCGTCCGGGGCCGTCGGGGCACCGAGGTCACGGTGGTGCACTTCAAGGTCGGCGAGGAGCGTCGCCGCTGCGGCCAGTCCACGCTCACCCATCGAGCGCGCGATCAGGTCCTCGAAGAGGTTGTGGGTGGCAGTGCCGAGCGGGGCCGGGTCGAGCGGGCTCTCCACGCGGGGAACAGACGCTCAAGCGCCGAGCGAGCGGAGCACGAGCGGATGGCGTCCGCCGGCGAGGGGGAGAGGGTCTTCTTTCGTACCCGGCCGACTGCCTGGTCCGTGAGCACGAGGCGGCATCCCTTGCCTCTCCGTGCTCGGTCGCGGTGACCTCGAGGGCGAGCAGGCGCTCGAGGAACGCCGAGTGCCCGAGCTCGTCTTGAGTGCCCGCTGGGTCAGCCCCTCCGGCCGGATCTGGTCGCAAACGCGTCGAGAGCGGTGAGGACTTCAGAGGCTTCCCACTTCCGATTGCGCTCTTTGCCGCTCAGCTCCTTGAGAACTCCGGCCCGCTCCAAGCTCTCGATGGCGGCGTTTGCGGAGTGGTCGCTCACACCGAGTTCGCGCTGAGCTAGTGGCGAGTCGATGATCGGCTGACGGATGACCAGGTCAGCGAGTCGCCAGGCAGTCGCGCCGGATCTGGCTTGGATGATGTCGTCCCAGCTGGTTCGGACACGGCGGAGGTCGTCCACGAGCGTTTGTCCGTTACCTATGGCGGCGAAAGAGGCCGCGGTGAACCGCTCGACAATGGCAGCGGGGTTACCGGCTCTGTACTCGGTTAGCGCCGAGTAGTAGCTGTCGGTGTTCGTGAGAAGACCGGCAGACACCGGCACGGTGACGTTTCGCGTGAGGCCCTTGCCGCGCAATAGCGAGTGGACCAGCGCTCGGCCGACTCGACCGTTGCCGTCCGGGAACGGATGGATGGTCTCGAACTGGGCGTGAGCGATGGCTGCTTGGACGAGCGGAGGCAGGTCAGCCCGTGCCATGAACGCCACGAGGTCATCTGTCGCGGCCGGCACACGTTCCCAGTGGGGAGGGACGAAATCGGCCAAGTGGGGGCTGTAGTCGCTCCCACCGATCCAGACCTGATCAGTTCTCCACTTGCCGGCCATATCGGGCCGATCGGCCCGGAGCAGGGCGTCGTGCATCTTCAAGATGGCGTCGCCGTCGAGCCGATCCGCAAGTTCGATGGCGGCCTGCATCGCCCACGCATTGGAGACGATGAGCGTCGCGTTCCGCCCATCTTTGGCGCCGAGCTCGGCCAGCGCGATGGACTTCACTGACGCGGTCAGCTGCTCGATCTTCGATGAGGCCGCGGACTCAGAGCGAAGAAGGACGGCGGCGAACGGGGCGATCTCGGCGCCAAGCCCGCTGTCGAAGCGGGCGATCTCGACTGCCGCATCACCGGCATCGACGCTGACCTCGGGCGGAAGGTCAACGATAGGGATGTCGGCGATGGGCCGGACGACGGCCGCCTTGTACGGACCACGACTGGCGGCCATCACCCGTCCGCTCACCCGCGGGAGTTGGTAGCTGGGCAGCCACTCGTGCTCCTCGTAGGTGACCACCGGCCACGATGCCTCGGGTGGCTCCAGGTGCAGGTCGCTCTCGGGACGCGCGACAGCGTCGAATTGGCCGCCCTGAGGGGTGCCGGACCGCTTACGGGGCCGTCTATCCGTCATCATGGACTCATTATAGCGAGGGTTATATCAATAACCTTCGCTAACGTCTCTCCTTGACGAGGGTGCGGTAGCGGAGCGTTAAAGCGAGGGTTATCGCCATAACCCTCGCTGACGACCGCCCTAAGCGAAGGTCGTAAAGAAATCAGGACCCGGTTCGTGGCGCGCTGCACAGAGCACCCGTGCACCCCACCACCGGCGCCTCGACGGCAGCCACGAGGGCGAGCCATGACCAACCGGATCACCTCCGACCTCCACTTCGGCCACCGGAACATCCTCAAGTACACCGACCGCCGACAGGAGCCTGGCGCGATCGCTACCCCGATCTCGCACCCGCGAGCCGCTTGCTTCTCGGTGGCGCGGTCCAGCGGCTCCTCGGCACACGGGCGAAGCGGGTCCCGCGTCCGGTCGACACGGCCCCCGCACTCGATGAGGCACGCGGGAGTGCCGGAGGACTGTCGCCGAGGTCGCCCCCGCCGGCACGGTGCCGTGCCGCTCGCCGCCGTCGTGCGGCCCGGTGACGGTCCGGGTCCGCACCCGGGCGACGATCTGCCCGCCGCGTTCGAGGGGGCTCGGCCTGCCGGTCACAGCGCCCGGCCCCGGCAGGTTTCGGAGCATGTGCGAGCATCATCGCGTGACACTCGCACGCGACGTCGCGGCGTTCGAGGAGCGGGCAGCGGGATACGAGCGTGGCTGGCTCGGACGACTGCACCACGCGATCGCCGACCGCACCGCTGATCTCGCTCTCGCCGACTTGCCGACGCCGCTACCCGTGCTCGACGTCGGCGGCGGAACCGGCTACCTGCTGCGCCGGCTCGGCGCCCGGGTCCCCGGAGCGCTCGCTCTCGTGGGGATCGATCCCGCGCCCACGATGATCGATCCCCGGGAGCCTCGCCGGCGACGACCGGCTGCACTTCGCGATGGAGGTCGCGGAGCGGCTCCCCTTTCCCGACGGTGTCTTCGACCTCGTCGTGAGCACGACCTCGTTCGACCACCGGTCCGATCAGCGGGCCGGCGTCCTCGAGTGCGCCAGGATGCTCCGGCCAGGCGGGCGCCTGGTGCTCGTCGACCAGTTCTCGGCGTGGCTCGGGCCGGCGCTCGTCACCGGCCGCGCACGAGACGTCGCGCCGATCGCCTCCTCGGCGCTGCCGGGCTTCGGGCGCCGGAATGGCACGACCTATACGCAGTGATCATCCGGGCGGTCACCGCTACCAAAAGCGCCCGGCTCGTCGCGCCCGCCGGTTACCGTGAGACGGAGCCGCTCTTCGCGCGATGCCGGCGCGCCCTGGGTGGCGCACGACCACAGGACCTTCGATCGGTCCGCACGACCCGGTCGCGCCAACCGGTGCCCCCGGAGCGGTCGGCGGCTCCGCCGACTCGGATCAAGTGGTCGTGTCGTCGGCCGAGGAGCGCATCGCACCCATCAGGTTGTCGGTGACGCGCGACAGGTGCCCCTCCATGGCTGCCACGGCCCGTTCGAGCTCGCGGGAGCGCAGCGCGTCGACGAGCGCCCGGTGGTCCTCTTGGTAGGTGCTGCGGCGCTGGCGCGAGTCGTTGCGCCGCTTCATGTTCCCCCAGAACTGACCCCGCCTGGCGGACTCGACCGCGCCGTACATCCTGAGGAGCAGCGGGCTGTGCGCGGCGGCGACGATCGCGTGGTGCAGCGCATAGTCCCACGCCTCGAACTCCTCGCTGGTCTCGGCGGCATCTCCGCCGTCGAGGCAGCGCTGCATCTCATCGAAGTCGCGCGCCGTCGCCCATGCGACGACCATCGCGAGCGCGTGTGGCTCGATGAGCCTGCGAACAGCCATCACATCGGCGGGACCGACGTCGTCGGGGCGCTGCGCCGCGCCGTCGGGGCGAACCTCGGCGAGGTGGACCGCCTGCTCCGGCGCCTGGAGGAACGTGCCCCGGCCGACCTCCCTCGACACCTGGCCGCGCGCCTCGAGCAGGCCGAGGGCGTGACGCACCGCGGTCCTCGTGACGCGCAGGTCGGACGCGAGCTGGCGCTCGGTCGGCAAGCGATCGCCAGGACCGGCGCCGGACCTCGCGCACTCCTCGAGGATCAGCTCCGCGAGCTCGCGGCCGGCGGCGGCCGGCAGCGCTCGCACCTCAGTACGGCTGCTGTCCATCTGGTGTGCCATGCGTCGCGCCGTCTTCCGCTCTGGTCCGATTGTCAACCAATCCTACCTATCCTGCCGGGCAGCTCACAAGGGTTGACCGAGCGCGCCGTTGACGCCGCAGAGTGGCGGGGTTTACAGTCAGGGCCAATCCGACTAATCGGAACCAAGTGCTCAACCAATCCGCTCATCGCGGCCTGCCGAGGGGACCAGCGGGCCCTCCTGCCGGTACATTGGCCGATGTTTCAGGAAGCTTGCCGTCGGACCAATTCTCCCGGCGTGCGACCAATCGAAGGGGTGCTCGACCGTGAGACTCGCCACCATCGCAACCGCCGACGGCCTACGCCTGCACGTGAAGGGCGAGCGAGGATACGTCGACGTCGCCACTGCGACGGGCGAGGCCCGCTACGCCGAGCTGAACGCCGTGCTCGACGGTGGCCCCGAGGCGCTCGACGCCATCAGCAGGATCGCCGGGCGCGACGGCGTCGAGTACGCGGAGTCGGACTTCGGTCCCGCGGTGCCCGCACCGAACCGGGTGCTCTGCCTCGGCGTGAACTACCTCGAGCACGCCCTCGAAGGCGGTCGCAAGGCACCGACCTGGCCCGAGTCGTTCGTGCGGGGTGCCGGCTCGGTGGCGGCCCCCTTCGGTGATCTCGTGAAGCCGGCGCTGAGCCCGCACTTCGACTACGAGGGTGAGCTCGGGATCGTGATCGGCAGTGGCGGGCGCTACATCCCGGCCGAGAAGGCCCTCTCCGCCGTCGCAGGGTTCGTGGTCCTGAACGACGGATCGGCACGGGAATGGCAACGTGCGGCGACCCAGTGGACGCCGGGCAAGAACTTCGACGGAACGATGCCGATCGGCCCGGAGGTCGTCACGGTCGACGAGGTCGACGTCTCGGACGTGGAGCTCACGACGCGCCTGAACGGCGAGGTCATGCAGAACGCGCGCACCTCCCAGATGATCGTCAATGTTCCGAGCACCATCGAGTACCTGTCCTCGTTCACCACCCTGCGCCCCGGTGACGTGATCGCGACCGGGACGCCCGGGGGTGTCGGCTTCGCGAGGACCCCTCCCGTGTGGCTGCAGCCGGGGGACCTCATCGAGGTGACGATCGAAGGCATCGGTCGGATCGCCAACCGCGTCGTCGCGGAGGAGGCCGAGCTCTCCGGCTGGCGGTGGGTCCCGCCGTCGTCGAAGGGAGCGTCGCTGTAGGGACGCGGGTGTCCGGCCGTCGGGTCGCCCCGGACGTGCCGGCGGACGCGCCGTGGCGATCGGTGGGATGCGCCCGGGCGTGGAGATGTAGGAGCAATATCGGACAGCTAACAGGCAGGAACACCGGACAACCAACAGGCAAGAACAAAGGGGGGATACATGTTCCACGGCAATGCAAGGGGGAGCATTGGCAAGCCGGGAGGACGACAGGTGCCGACGGGCCCCACCCGGCGACACGCCCGTCGTACCATCCCGCTCGCCGCGGCATCGGCGGTGCTGGCGATGAGCATGGTGGCCATCGGTGCGGCGTCGAGCGCTTCGACGGCGCCGAAGGCGGCTTCGGGCGCGACCCTCACGGTCGCCGACGTGGCACCGTTCACCGGTACCGATGCGGCGCTCGGGCCGACATATCTCGTCTCGTGTGACGCTGCGACGACGACCATCAACAACGCCGGCGGCGTTCTCGGTCACAAGCTCGCGTGCAAGGCCGTCGACACCCGCGGCGACCCCGCCGACGCCGTGCCAGCCGTTCGGCAGATGTACGCCTCGACGTCCAACCTCGTCCTGGTGATCGGCTGCACCTCGGACGAAGCGGCCTCGGTCGTGCCGATCCTGAACGCCAACAAGACGGTCACCTTCTGTATGACGGGCCAGTCCGAGTTCGACCACACGCACTTCCAGTACTTCTACCGCCTCGTCCCGCCGGACCTGGAGGAGTCGTACGCGATGGTGGCCATCGCGCACTACATGAAGCACTACAAGCGCGTGGCGCTCGCCTTCGGCAACGACATCGGCTCACAGACCTTCGTCGGACCGGCGATCGCTGCGATCAAGCTCGCCGGCCAGAAGCTCGTCGCCAACGAGACGCTCGACCTCTCCGCCACGACGTTCCGGACCGAGGCGGCAAAGATCGTCGCGGCGAAGCCCGACGTGATCCTCACGGAGGCGCTCGGCCCAGCTGAGGCGTCATTCCTGTCGGAGGTCAAGCAGCTGAACGGGAACAAGGTGATCCCGGTCATCGGCACCTCCGCCACCATCTCGCCCGACTGGTACAAGTCGGTCGCCGCCGCGGTCGGCGCGAGCACCCTCTCGAGCACCTTCTTGGCGGACAACCTCGTCGTCGAGACGAGCGGGCCCGCCTACTCGGTGTTCTCGAAGGCGATCCTCGGCGAGAAGGGCAAGGTCGGCAACACGGGGAACTTCAGCACCTACCTGACCGCCCCGGGCGCCGTCCACCTCTATGACGGGATCAACCTGGCGGCGCTGGCGATGATCGAGGCGAAGAGCACGTTGCCGAGCGTGTACCGCTCCTACGTCGAAAAGATCGGCAATGGGGTGCCCGGCGCGACCGTCGTCCACTCCTTTGCCCAGGGCGCCGCGTTGCTGAAGAAGGGGAAGCACATCCGCTACGAGGGACCCGGCGGACCGACGAACTTCGACAGCTATCACGACTCGACCGGGATCTTCCAGGTCGACAAGTACAGCCCCTCGGGTCAGGTCGCCGTGGTGGCCAACATCCCGACCACCGAGCTGCGGGCGCTCTCCTGATCACTCGCTTCTGATCCGAGGAGCCGCATCGCCCCGTGGGGCGGGGGAGGGGGGCCGGGCATGTCCCGGCTCCCCTCCGTGGCACCGCTGAACGGCGAGATGCGGACCGGACCGACGCTCGAAAGGCAACGCACCACTTGAGCATCTTCATCGCCTCCATTGCTTTCGGTCTTGTGACCTCCGCGGTCCTCGCCCTCGCATCTGTCGGCTTCACGCTGCAGTTCGCCGTGACGAACGTCCTCAATCTCGCCTACGGCGCGGTGATGATCGCCTCGGCGTTCATCGCCTACGCGGTGAACCAGGCGGGGGTGAACGTCTGGATCGCCGCGGTGGTCGCCGCACTCACCGGCGCGGTCTTCTCCCTCTTCTTGAACAACGTCGTCTACACACCGTTCCAGCGGCGTGGCACGTCCCCGATCGCGATGGTGATCGTCGCCCTCGGTATGACCCTGATCCTCGAATTCGGCACGCAGGCGATCGCCGGCGGAACGAACGTCTCCTTCACGATGGGCCAGGGCCCGACCTTCCAGGCCGGCTCGTTCCAGCTGACGGGGGTCCAGCTGGCGATCATCATCCTGAGCGTCGTGTCGATGCTGGGCATCCACGTGCTCATCCGCTTCACGCGCCTCGGCAAGGCGATGCGCGCCACCGCGGCCAACCGCAATCTCGCCCGCAACTGCGGCATCCGCACGGACCGCGTCGTCACGCTCACCTGGCTCATCACAGGGGCCCTGTGCGGTCTTGCCGGCGCGGTCTTCGCCATGGACGCCGGAACCTTCGGGGCGACGAGCACCGACCTGTTCCTCGTGCTCATCCTCGCCGCCGTCTTCCTCGGAGGTCCCGGCGAACCCTACGGCGCCATGCTCGGCGCGCTCGTGATCGGGCTCGCCACCGAGGTCAGCGCCGCCTTCATCGTCCCGGACTACAAGGACGTGATCGCGTTCGTCATCCTGCTCGCCATGCTCGCCGTGCGCCCGACCGGGCTGCTCGGCGCGCGGACCTGACCGGAGCGAGGGCCTTGCGCCGATGATCTACTACCTCACCACGCTGCTCGTCTACGGGGGCGTCGACGCGATCGCCTGCCTCGGGCTCAGCCAGCAGTTCGGCGTCGCCGGCGTGACGAACTTCGGGTTCATCATCTTCCAGGCCGCTGGCGCCTACGCGGCGGGCGTCCTGTCCCTCCCCTCCGACAGCGCCAACGGCGCGTTCCAGAGCTACGTCGGCGGCCTGCACCTCCCGTTCCCCTTTCCCTTGATCGGCGCGGCGATCGTCGGCGGGCTGCTGGCACTGCCGTTCGCGTCGATCGTCGGCAAGCGGCTGCGCGGCGACTTTGCCGCCATCGGGCTGCTCGTGACCGCCGTGATGGCGAACCTCCTCGTCACCAACTACCGACCCTTCCTCAACGGTGCAGCCGGGCTCTCCCTCGTGCCGTCACCGCTCGGCGGTCTGATGAACCCCCAGTCCGTCGGCTACCAATGGGGCTACAGCGCCGTGGCGGTCGTGCTGGCGGCGCTCACCTACCTGTTCGTCACCCGGATCACCAACTCCCCCTACGGCCGGACGCTGCGCGCGATGCGCGACAACGACATCGTCGCCGACTCCCTCGGCAAGAATCTCCGCTCGCTGCGCACCTCCTCCCTCGTCGTCGGCGGCGCGATCGCGGGGCTGAGCGGCGGGATGCTCGTCGGGTTCATCAACCTCTGGGACCCGCAGGCGTGGGGCTACGCAGAGACGATCGTCCTGTTCGCCGCGGTCATCATCGGCGGGCTCGGCAACCACCGCGGGGCCGTCCTCGGCGCGATCGTCGTTCCGCTCGGCTTTGAGGAGGCGAGCCGCTACATCCCCGCCATCGGCAACCCGGGCCTGATCCCGGCCCTCCAGTGGGTGGCCATCGGCCTCCTCATCGTGCTCTTCCTCTGGTTCAGGCCCCAGGGCATCCTGCCCGAGCGCAGACGGATCATCGCCGGCCAGGCCTTCACCGAGCAGAGCACGGCGCCCGACCCGACCGGCGCGGGGCAGCGCGTCGGCCGGGTCCTCGACGTCGACGCGGCCCCGCCGCCGTCGACGGCCCCCGTCCGGCTTCGGGTCCGGAGCGACGCCGACGCCCGCGACATCATCCTCGAGACGGTCGGGCTCGTCCGTGCCTTCGAGGGAGTGCGGGCCGTCGACGGCGTCTCGATCGCGTTCCAGCGCGGGCAGCTGACCGGCCTGATCGGCCCGAACGGCGCCGGAAAGTCCACCACGCTCGCCATGCTCGCCGGAACCCTTCCGGTGACCGAGGGACGCATCCTCTACCGGGGCGAGGACGTAACGCAGATTCCAGCCTTCCGGCGGGCCCGGTCGGGTCTGGTACGGACCTTCCAGCTCGCCAGCGAGTTCAAGAAGCTGACGGTCATGGAGAACCTGCTCACCGCCGTTCCCGACCAACGCGGTGACACCTTCCGCGCCGCCGTGCTCGGTCGGCGCTACTGGGGGCGCCAAGAGCATGAGGCGACCGAACGGGCCAAGCAGATGCTCGAGGAGTTCGGCTTGTCGGCGCTCGCCGACCGCTACGCGGGGGACCTGAGCGGCGGGCAGCGCCGCCTCGTCGAGATCATGCGCTCGTTGATGGCCGAGCCGGAGGTGCTCCTCCTCGACGAGCCGATGGCGGGTGTGCACCCGCGGCTCGCCCACCAGATCGGCGAGCGGCTGGTCGGGCTCTGCGGGAAGGGCATGACGATCGTGATGGTCGAGCACGAGCTGGCGATCATGGACGAGTTCTGCGACCCGGTCGTGGTGATGGCCGAAGGCCGCGTCCTCGCCCAGGGCACGATGGCGTCCCTGCGGGCGACGGAGGAAGTGGTGGAGGCATACCTTGTCGGCTGACCAGCGAGAGGCGGGCCCGGACGACCAGCCGAAGGTGCAGGGCGTCTCGCTCCGTACCGTCGAGGTGACCGCCGGCTACGGCGGGAGCCCGATCATCCACGGGGTGTCGGTCCACGTCGAGCCCGCCGAGGTCGTCTCCATCGTCGGCCCGAACGGCTCGGGCAAGAGCACGCTGTTGAAGAGCCTCGTCGGGATCGTGGACGTGCTCTCGGGTCAGGTGCTCGTCGGTGACCGGGACGTCACCAACTGGGCGCCGGAGGCGGTCGCCCGCATCGGTGTCGGCTACGTTCCCCAGGTCGACGACATCTTCAGCCCGCTCACCGTCCGGGAGAACCTGGAGATGGGTGGCTACCTTCTGCGGCCCCGTGAGGTGTCCGGACGCGTCGAGCGCGTGCTGACGGTCTTTCCCCAGCTCCGGCGGATGCTCGGCCGGCGGGCCGGCAAGCTGAGCGGAGGCGAGCGGAAGATGCTCGCGATGGGTCGGGTCCTGATGCTCCAGCCGGCGCTCGTCGTCCTCGACGAGCCGACTGCGAACCTCGCGCCGATCGTGGCCCTGTCCGTGCTCCGGGACCACGTCCGCCAGCTCGCCTTGACGGGCGCGTCGGTCCTGATCGTCGAGCAGCGGGCCAAGGCGGTGCTCGAGATCTCGGACCGGACGTACGTGCTCGGCGGCGGCCAGCTCCGCATGGAGGGGACCCCCGCTGAGCTCGCCGCGAGCCCCGACTTCATCGAGTCGTTCCTCGGCGGCCAGGGGGCCACGGCGCGCGCCGCCGGCACCTGAACCGCCGGCACCTGAACCGCCGGCACCTGAAGCGCCGGCATCCGTGAGCGCGCAGCCCGCCGCGTCGCCGGCGCGCGCCCCGAGGGCGGTGCTCCCGGCGGAGCTTCGCGTCGAGCCCGAGGCGATGCGCAGCGTGCTCGTCGTCGCGCTGATCCTCGTCACCGGGATGACCGACGCGATCGGCTTCACGAGGCTCGGCGGTGTGTTCACGCGCGTCATGACGGCCAACATGGTCCTGCTCGGTGTCGCGGCCGGATGCGGCGACGGGATCCTCGCGCTGCACACCCGCGTCGCGTTCGCCGGCTATGTCGTCGGCGGCGCCCACCTCGCGGGAAGCGCCCGCGACGACGGCCTGTGGCCACGGTCGATGACGCTCGCGCCCGCAGCCGAGCTCCTCGGGTTCTGCGGCTTCGCCGCCGGCTGGGAGGCGGCGGGTGTCCGCCCGACCGGCTCGATGACCCTCGTGCTGCTCGGTGTCAACGCCACCGCGCTCGGGATCCAGAGCAGCGCCGTGCTCCGGCTGGGCGTGAGCGGTCTCTCCACCACGTACCTGACGGGGACACTCACCGGGGTGAACCTCGCTCGCCACCCGCACGCCGATCAGGGTCTCCTCGCGCCGCACCGCCATCCTCGTCGCGCTGATCGTCGGCGCGGGCATCGGGGCGCTCCTTGCGATCGGCTCCCCGGCGGCCGCCCCGGCGGCGCTGCTCGCCGTGCTCGCCGCGGTGGTCGTCGCGGCCTTCGCCGCCTTCTCGGGCGACCATCCGGCCCCGGCGCCGGTGACCTAGCGGGCCGGCGCGGTCGGCCCGTGCCGACAGGGCGCCACCACGGGCCTACGGTGGCCGGCAGGCACCCCGCACCGTGCACCCGGCGTGCACGTGCCACGCTGGAGCCGTAGGAGGTCCTCCGATGCACCTCGCCGTCGCAGCACCGGCGTCCCGAACGTGACCGACGCGTGGACCTTCACCGGGACCCCCGCGCTGAGCGGCCTCGAGGGCGAGTCCGTCACCCTGGTAGAGGGCACCTCGTTCGCCATCTCCTCGGCCGAGGGCGACATCGAGCCCGGTGGCTCCCAGGGCCTCTTCTTCGCGGACACGCGCTTCGTCTCACTCTGGCGGCTCCGCCTCGACGACACCTCGCCCCAACAGCTCGCGGTGGTGCCGCACGAGGCGTTCGGAGCGACGTTCCTGGCGCGGGCCCGCCCTCGCCCGGGCGAGGCGGACAGCACCTTGTTCCTCGTGCGCGACCGGTTCGTCGGCAACGGGATGCGTGAGGACCTCGTCGTGCGCAACCTCGGCCGCGAGCCGGCGGCGTGCACGCTCAGCCTGGAGGTCGACGCCGACTTCGCCCACCTCTTCGAGGTGAAGGAGGGCCGGGTGCGGCTCCACGGGGAGTACACCGTCGAGACCTCGCGAGCGATGATGACCTTCGCCTACGAGCACCGCGAGGTGACCCGCCGCCTCGAGGTGCGCCTCCCGGAAGGGGCGGTGGTGACGCCGAGGCTCGCGGTGGTGGAGTTCGTCGTGCCGGCGCGCGGGGAGTGGCGGGGCTGCGTCGAGATGCACCTCGAGATGGACGGCGAGGCGGTCGACCTCCGGTACCGCTGCGGCGAGGCGGTGTTCGGCTCGGCGCCCGCCGCGCGCCTGCGGGCGTGGCAGCAGAAGACGCCACGGGTCCGGACCGACGACGACGGCCTGGCGGCCGCGCTCGACCAGAGCGCGCGCGACCTCGGCGCGCTCCGGATCTTCGACCCCGAGCAACCGGGGCGCGCCGTCGTCGCCGCCGGCGCTCCCTGGTTCATGACACTGTTCGGCCGTGACTCGCTCATCACCTCGTACATGACGCTCGGCGTCGACCCGACCCTCGCGACCGGGACGCTGCTCACCCTGGCGCGCTTCCAGGGAAAGCGCGTCGATCCGATCTCGGAGGAGGAGCCGGGGAAGATCCTCCACGAGCTGCGCCGCGGGCTCGCGACGGCCGCCGAGACGCGCAAAGGCTCCATCTACTACGGCTCGATCGACGCCACACCGCTGTTCGTCATGCTCCTCGGCGAGCTCTACCGCTGGGGGCTCGCCGGCGATCTCGTCCGCCAGCTCCTGCCTCACGCCGACCGCGCCCTCGCCTGGATCGACGAATCGGGCGACCGCGACGGTGACGGTTTCGTCGAGTACCAGCGGGCGACGGCACGCGGCCTCGCCAACCAAGGCTGGAAGGACTCCTTCGACGGGGTGAGCTTCGCCGGCGGGCGCCTCGCCGAGCCGCCGATCGCGCTCTGCGAGGTCCAGGGCTACACCTACGCCGCCTTCCTGGCGCGCGCCCAGATGGCGCGCGGCCTCGGCGACGCCGCCACCGCCCGCACCTTCGAAGAACGCGCCGCGACGCTGAAGGCCGCCTTCAACGAGCGGTTCTGGCTCGAGGACCGCGGCTACTTCGCGATGGGCCTGGACGGCGAGAAGCGCCCGATCGACTCCCTCTCCTCCAATATCGGCCACTGCCTGTGGACCGGCATCGTCGATGCCGACAAGGCGGCCCGGGTGGCAGAGCGGCTCTCCGGCCCCGAGATGTTCACCGGCTGGGGCATCCGCACCCTGGCGAGCTCGATGGGGGCGTACAACCCGGCCAGCTACCACAACGGCTCGGTCTGGCCGCACGACAGCGCCATCTGCGCGGCGGGGCTCGCCCGGTACGGCTTCATCGAGGAGGCGCACGCCGTGACCATGGGACTGCTGGCGGCGTCGGAGTCGTTCGGCGGGCGGTTTCCCGAGCTCTTCTGCGGGTTCGACCGCGCCGACTTCCCGATCCCGGTCCGTTATCCGACCTCGTGCTCACCACAGGCCTGGGCGGCGGCAACGCCCTTCCTCCTGCTGCGCTCGACCTTGCTCCGGCTCGACCCGTCGGTTCCCGAGCAGACGGTCTGGTTGGCACCGGCGCTTCCCGCGGGCATCGGCGAGCTGGCGATCGACAACGTCCCGCTGGCCGGCGGGCGTCTCTCGATCGAGACCGACGGCGAGGAGGTCAAGGTCGACGGGCTGCCGCCCGGCATCGACCTCGTCACCTCGCCGTGGCCGCTGCCCGGGCCCTGACCCCCCGCCGACGCGCCGGGCGGCACGAGCACGGCCATCGCACGGGCCACCTCGGAGCACGGGCAGGGACTGACCACCGCGCATCGTCGTGCCCGCTCGCGGATGCAACGCGTCTAGCGCCGGTCCTCGCTGAAGCCGTCGGCACCGACGGTCACCTCGGCCACCTCGGTGAGCTCGGTGGTCGGGCGGACCTTGCCGTCGAGGCCGAGCACCGGC
>DATKQY010000004.1:0-3856 GCA_035532475.1 Acidimicrobiales bacterium
CACAGCGCCGGGCCTGCTCGGTCGTCGGCCAGCCCCGCTCCACCCAGCGCCTCTGCCCTCAGACGGCCGGGGCGGCCCCGCTCGCGGGGAGGACGATCAGGTCGTAGCGGGGGTTGATCATCGCGAGCCGACCGCCGTGGCGCCCGATCATCCCCTCGGCGCGCAAGACCGCGCCCGGCTCGATGCCGGCGATCGAGCGCCGGCCGAGGAAGACGATCCGCAGCGCCCCGGTGTCGTCGACGATGGTGCACTCGAGCGCCGACACGCCGGACCACGGCTGGACGCTCATCGTGCGAACCCTCCCCGCCACGAGCGCCCGCTGACGATACGTCAGCTCGCCGAGCGGTGTCGTGCCTTCGACCATGGCTGACCTCCTCATCTCGTCCGTCGTCCACACCTTCTGGCTCCCGCCACCTGTGCCCGCGGCCCGCTGGCGCAGCATCCCGCTCACGTCGTAGGGCGCGATCGTTGCGCTCACGTGGGGGATCTGGTTGACCGCGGCGACGATCCGGTCGGCGGTCTGGTCGTGCAGCAGCCGGTAGGCGACGCCGCGGTGCGCCCGGCGGGGAAGCACCAGCGTCACCTCCGTGTCGCCGTCGGCGGCGAGGTCGGCGGCGAGCTCGGTCGCGGCCCGCACGATCCGGCGGTCGGCGCACTCGACGACGTCGAGCGGCACGTGCATCAGGCCCGGCTGGCGCCAGAACGCGGCGATCCGCTCGGCTCGCGCCACGTCGATGGCGAAGTGGACGGCACGGACGTCCCCCGAGGAGGTGAGCGAGCCGGCGAGCTGCAACGCCCGGGCGGTGGACAGGTCGAGGCGGTCGACGAGGACGACGACGACGTGGTGGCGCAGCGTCCGCTCCGCGGGCGCCGGCACGGCGAGGTCCTCGGCGAGCACCTCCTTCTCGGCCTGGTAGCGGCGGTGGGTGCGCGTCAGCACGACGACGAGGAACGGGATCGCGATGACGACGAGCCACGCCCCCCGCGTGAACTCGGTCACGACGAAGATGGCGGTCACGACCGCGCTCGCCACGAAGGCGGTCCCGTTGATCGCGAGGTTGCGCAGCCGGTGCGGGCCGGGGTGCTTGCGGTGGTACTGGGTCATCCCGGCGCCGGCCATCGTGAAGCCGGTGAAGACGGTGCAGGCGTAGAGCGGGATCAGGCTCGACACGTTGGCGTGGGTCGCGACGAGGAGGACGACCGAGACCCCGGCGAGGAGGAGGACGCCGTTCGAGTAGACGAGGCGGTGGCCCCGGGTCGTGAGCGGGCGCGGCAGGTAGGCGTCTTGCGCGATGAAGCTCACGAGCAGCGGGAAGCCGTTGAAGCTCGTGTTCGCGCCGAGGATCAAGATGAGCGCCGTCGAGAACTGGAGCGAGTAGTAGCCGACGTTCCCGGCCGCGCCGCCGCCGAACACGGCCCGCCCGAGCTGGGAGAGGATCGTCGGCGTGCCGAGCGCGAACGGCACCGCGTGGGTGAGCGCCGCCATCGCGGAGACGCCGACGAACATCACGCCGAGGATCGTCGCCATCAGCATGAGCGTCGACCGGGCGTTGCGCACCTGCGGCTCCTTGAACACCGTGACGGCGTTCGAGATCGCCTCCATCCCAGTCATCGCCGAGCCGCCGTTCGCGAAGGCGCGCAGGAAGATGAAGGCCGAGACCCCGAGCAGCAGCCCGCCGCCGGCGGTGCCGACGGGGACGTAGCCGGCGGCGCGCGTCGGGTAGCGGTGGAGGTGCCCGGAGACGGCGAGCCGCACCCCGCCCGCGACGAGGAGCGCGCCCATCGAGACGAAGAACCAGTACGTCGGCAGCGCGAAGACCTTCCCGGCCTCGCGGATGCCGCGCAGGTTGCCGTAGGTGAGGAGCAGGACGAAGGCGACCGCGAGCTCGACGGGGTACGGCGCGAGCGCCGGGATGGCCGAGGTGACCGCGTCGACGCCCGCCGCCACCGACACGGCGACGGTGAGCACGTAGCTGCACAGCAGCGCGGCGGCGGGGATCTGGGCGACGGAGAAGCCGAAGTTCTCCCGGCTCACGACGTAGGAGCCGCCGCTCACCGGATAGGCCTTGACGACCTGGCGGTAGCAGAGGCAGACCACGCCGAGCACGACGAGCAGCAGCAAGGTGACCGGCGTGATGAGCGCGAAGGCGGCGACGCCGGCGGCCGGGATGAGGATGCGCAGGATCGACTCGGTCGCGTAGGCGCACGACGACATCACGTCGGAGGAGAGCACGGCGAGCGCCGTGGGCTTGCCGAGGCGCTCCGCGTGGAGCTGGTCGCTCGTGAGCGGCGCCCCGAGGAGCAGCCGCTTCACGCGATAGCCACGGCTCTCGGGCAGCTCGGGACGCATGCCCGCAGACGGCGGGCGTGGCGTGGCGGCCCATCCCGGTGCCACGCCCGGCTGGTCGTCCCGCCCGGCCGGCGAGCCGGAGCGCGTGCCGTCGGGCTGTCCGACCGTAGTCATCGACTCGACGTCAGCCATCGACCGCCCGCGCCTGTGCCCTTCGCCAGAACCGCCCCCGGGGCGGACCGCCGCCACCCTAGCGCCGGCGGCGTCGGCGTCCATTGGCGAGCGGCGGCGGTCGTATCATGCGTGCTGATGAGAAGGGTCGCCCTGACGTCCGGCTCCGAGCCTGCCGGGCCCGGCCGCGCCGCGCTGTGGCACTCCGCACCGCTCGCCGGCGCGCTCGCCTGCCTCGCGGCGGCGGCCGTCCCCGCGGGAGTCGCGGCGGCGTTCATCCCCCTTCGCCAGCGCCTGCCGAACCTCGACCTCGCGCTCGTGCTCGTCGTCGTCGTCATGGCGCTGTCGACGTCGGGCCGGCGCGCCGTCGTCGTGATCGGGTCGATCGTGGCGGCGCTCAGCTTCGAGTTCTTCGCCACGGAGCCGTACGAGCGGCTCGCCATCGCCCGCCAGCCCGACCTCGAGACGACCGTCGTCCTGGCGGTCGTGGCGCTCGCGGCGGGCGAGTGCGCGAGACGCGTCGTCCGCCAGCGGGCCGCGGCGGCGGTCCAGGCGGCGAACCTGCGCTACGTCAGCTCCGCGGCACGCATGCTCGCCGACGGGAACGAGCCGGTCGAGGTCGTCGGCGCCGTCGCCGCCGAGCTCTGCACACTGCTGGAGCTGAGCGACTGCCGCTTCGAGGCGCGCCTGCCGACCGCAGGCGCGACCCGCGTCGAGCGCGACGGCTCGCTCGTGAGCGACGGTGCGGGCACCGGCGCAACGTCCCGGCTCGGTTGGGCCGAGCTGCCGGTGTTCGCCCAGGGCGAGCAGCTCGGCTACTTCGTGCTGCGCTTCGCCGCCGGCGTGCCGGCCCCACCGGCGAAGCTCCAGGTCGCCGCGACCCTCGCCGACCAGGCCGGCGCGGCGCTCGCCGCCTACGGCCCGGCCATGGCGCCGCCCCCCGACGGCGCGCCCGTGAGCCGCGGCCTGCACCTGCTGTCCTGACCATCGCGTCGAAACGCGGTGCAAGCCGCCGACGCGCCAAAGGCAGTCGGAGACCGGCATTCATTCACCGGCTCTCTGGACAGAAAGGCCTTCCGGGCTGCCCTTGGCACGTGTCACCTTCCCAGGGAGCGGGGACTTCACCACTCGGCCGAGAAGCCTGCGGGGGGCCCGCTGCTTGTACGTGTGACTGCGAGCACGAGAGTCGTTTTGTGACGGGCCATTAGCCACTCGTGCCGCATCAAGCGACGTTTGCGCGCTTCACCCACGGCCGACCTCGGCGGCCGCGGCCGGCCTCACGCTCGCTCTCTGCGCGAGTTTCACCGCCGGAACTCCCCTCGTGCTGATCGTCCTCGTTCTGGTTGCAAGCGGGGTCTTCCGGTCGATCGGATTCACCGCCTACAACACGATCGT
>DATKQY010000005.1:0-12099 GCA_035532475.1 Acidimicrobiales bacterium
TCGATGTCGGCTCGTCGCATCCTGGGGCTGAAGCCGGTCCCAAGGGTTGGGCTGTTCGCCCATTAAAGCGGTACGCGAGCTGGGTTTAGAACGTCGTGAGACAGTTCGGTCCCTATCCGATGCAGCCGTAGGAGATCTGAGGAAGGCTGTCCCTAGTACGAGAGGACCGGGACGGACGTAGCTCTCGTGTGCCAGTTGTCCTGCCAAGGGCACGGCTGGTTTGCGACCTACGGAAGGGATAAGCGCTGAAAGCATCTAAGCGCGAAGCTCGTTCCAAGATGAGATCTCCCACAGGGTTAACCTGGTAAGGCCCGTGGTCAGACCACCACGTTGATAGGCCGGAGGTGTAAGCACGGCAACGTGTTCAGCCGACCGGTACTAATCGGCCGAGGGCTTGGACTCTCGCTCGTGCTCGCTATGGAAGGCTCACAGGGACGCGCTGTCGCGCTCCCATGTGATCGCCCCTGGAGATGGGTGGACTCTCTCCGGGGCGCGGTCGCAGAGCTCAGGTTTCCGGTGGCCATGGCGGCGGGGCAACACCCGTTCCCATCTCGAACACGGCAGTTAAGCCCGCCCGCGCCGATGGTACTTGGGGGGCGACTCCCTGGGAGAGTAGGTCGCTGCCGGAATACTTCTCGATCGAAGCCCTTGCATCACCGCTCGCGGTGGCATGCAGGGGCTTCGTCGCGTCCGGGCGCCGGCGTCGAGCGTGGTGCCGGCCCGCTTGACCGGTGCCCACCCCCGTCCCTAAGTTTGGTGGCTGAACGAATCAACGTGATGCCGAGTGGGCACCGTCACCGTCGGCGCTCCCGGTAGCGAGGAGGTCGACGATGGCACCCCAACCGACGCGCGAGGACCGGTTCTCCTTCGGGCTGTGGACGGTCGGTTGGCAGGCCCGCGACCCGTTCGGCGACGCGACCCGACCGCCGCTCGATCCGGTGGAGTCGGTCCACCGGCTGTCGGAGCTCGGCGCGTGGGGCGTGACGTTCCACGACGACGACCTGATCCCCTTCGGCTCCGACGAGGCGACACGCGAGGCGCTCATCAAGCGGTTCCGCGACGCGCTCGACGAAACCGGCATCGTCGTCCCGATGATGACGACGAACCTGTTCACGCACCCGATGTTCAAGGACGGCGCCTTCACGGCCAACGACCGGGGCGTCCGGCGCTACGCGCTGCGCAAGGTGATGCGCAACCTCGACCTCGCCGCGGAGCTCGGCGCGTCGACGTACGTCTTCTGGGGCGGCAGGGAGGGAGCTGAGACGGACTCGGCGAAGGACGTGCGGGCCGCGCTCGAACGCTACCGGGAGGGGATCGACCTCCTCGCCTCGTACGTCGTCGACCGCGGCTACGGCATCCGCTTCGCCCTCGAGCCGAAGCCGAACGAGCCCCGTGGCGACATCTTCCTGCCGACCGTCGGCAGCGCCCTCGCCTTCATCTCGACCCTCGAGCACCACGAGATGGTCGGGGTGAACCCCGAGGTGGGTCACGAGCAGATGGCGGGGATGAACTTCGTCCACAGCATCTCCCAGGCGCTCTGGCACGGGAAGTTGTTCCACATCGACCTCAACGGCCAGCGCGGCGCGAAGTACGACCAGGACCTCATCTTCGGCCACGGCGACCTGCTCAACGCCTTCTTCCTCGTCGACCTGCTCGAGAACGGGGGACCCGGTGGTGCGCCCGCCTACGACGGTCCCCGGCACTTCGACTACAAGCCGCTGCGCACCGAGGACACCACCGGGGTGTGGGCGTCGGCGGCGTCGAACATGGTGACCTACCTGCTCTTGAAGGAGCGGGCGAAGGCCTTCCGGGCCGACCCCGAGGTGCAGGCGGCGCTCGAGGCGAGCCAGGTGCTCGAGCTCGCCGTGCCGACGCTCGCCGAGGGAGAGACCTATCAGGAGCTGCTCAGGGACCAGGCAGCGTTCGAGCGCTTCGACGTCGAGGCGGCCGCCACCCACGGCTACGGCTACGCCCACCTCGATCACCTGGCCGTCGAGCACGCCCTCGGCGCCCGCTGATCGGGCCGGCAGGCGCAGGCTCGGCGCCCGTGACCCTCGTCGCCGGGATCGACTCGTCGACCCAGTCCTGCAAGGTCGTCGTGCGCGACGCCGCCGACGGGAGGCTGGTGCGCGAGGGGCGCGCGCCGCATCCGAACGGCACCGAGGTCGACCCGGAGGCGTGGTGGTCGGCGCTCGGGAGGGCCGCGGCGGCGGCGGGCGGGCTGGACGACGTCGTTGCCGTGTCGGTCGGCGCACAGCAGCACGGGATGGTCTGCCTCGACGAGAGCGCCCAGGTCGTGCGGCCGGCGCTGCTGTGGAACGACACCCGTTCGGCGCCTGACGCCGAGGCGCTCGTCGAGGAGCTCGGGCCCGGGATGACCGGCGCACGGGCCTGGGCGGAGGCGGTCGGCAGCGTGCCGCTGGCGGCGTTCACGGTGACGAAGCTGCGCTGGCTGGCGCGCCACGAGCCGGAGCGTGCCCGGGCGAGCGCCGCAGTGTGCCTCCCGCACGACTGGCTCACCTGGCGCCTCGGCGGGGCCCGGGCGGGGGTCGTGTCGGCCGCCCGACCGCCGCTCGACGCGCTTCGCACCGACCGGGGGGACGCGAGCGGCACCGGCTACTGGTCGCCCCGCACCGGCGAGTACCGCCTCGACCTGTTCGAGCGGGCCCTCGGGCACGTAGCGCTCGTGCCCCGTGTCCTCGGCGCGTCGGAGGCGGCAGGCGAGGCACCGTCCGGCGCGCTGCTCGGCCCGGGCACCGGCGACAACGCCGCCGCGGCGCTCGGCGTCGGCGCCGGGCCCGGCGACGTCGTCGTCTCCATCGGGACCTCGGGCACGGTGTTCGCCGTGTGCGAATCACCGGTCGCCGACCCCTCGGGCATCGTCGCCGGCTTCGCCGACGCGACGGGACGCTTCCTGCCGCTCGTCTGCACGTTGAACGCGGCCCGGGTACTCGATGCGATGGCCGCTGTCCTCGGGGTCGGGCCCGACGAGCTCTCGCGCCTCGCGCTCTCGGCGCCGCCGGGTGCCGAGGGCCTGGTCCTCGTCCCGTACCTGGAGGGCGAGCGCACGCCCAACCGTCCCGACGCGACCGGGGCGGTCCACGGTCTGCGCCTCGCCAGCGCGACACCGGCGTGCTTTGCGCGCGCGGCGGTCGAGGGGCTGCTGTGCGGTCTCGCCGACGGGCTCGACGCCCTCCGCCAGCACGGCGTGCGCATCGAGCGCGTGCTGCTCGTCGGCGGAGGCAGCCGCTCCGAGGCGGTGCGGCGGATCGCCCCGGCGGTGCTCGGCCATCCGGTGCTCGTGCCCCCGCCCGGCGAGTACGTGGCCGACGGCGCCGCCAAGCAGGCGGCCTGGGTCGCGATCGGCGGAGCCGCACCACCGAGCTGGCCGGTCGAGGGCGAGCAGCGCTTCGAGGCCGAGCCGACGCCGCAGGTCCGGGAGCGCTACGCCGAGGTCCGCGACCTCACCGCCAGTCGGCATGGCCGCTGAGCCCTGGGCCGAGGAGGCCCGCGCCGCGCTCGTGGAGTCACCCCCGGCTCGCCCTGACGCGGGGGTGCAACGCCAGCCGGCGCGCCAGTCCTCGCTGCGGCGCCACAACCTCGCGCTCGTGCTCGCCGAGCTGAGCGGAGGAGCGCGCCGGTCCCGAGCGCAGGTCGCCGTGCGCACGGGTCTCACGAAGGCGACCGTCTCCAGCCTCGTCGACGGGTTGCTCGACGCCGGCCTGGTCGTCGAGGAGGCGCCGGAGCGCGGCGCCGTCGGGCGCCCGGCGAGCCCGCTCAGTCTGAACCGGCGCGGGCCGGCGGGGCTCGGCATCGAGGTCAACGTGGACTACGTCGCTGCGTCGGTCGTCGACTTGACCGGGGAGATCCGCGCGCACGAGTCCGCCGGCGGCGACAACCGCTCCGTCGCGCCCGAGCACGCGCTCCGCCGTGCCGCCGCCATGGCCCGGCGGGTCGAGCGCGCCGCTTCCCGTGGCGGGCTCGCGGTCGCGGGAGTGGGCGTCGCGCTGCCCGGGATAGTCGACGCGGACGGACGGCTGCGCGTCGCGCCGAACCTGCCGGGCTGGCGGAACTTCCCGGTCGTGGAGCACCTGGGCGGGCTGCTCGGTCGCGAGCTGCCCCCGACGGCGGCCGGCAACGAGGCCAATCTCGCCGCGATGGCCGAGCTCTGGTACGGCGGCCGACCCGGGCTGCGCGACTTCGTCTACGTGTCCGGGGAGATCGGGATCGGCGCCGGCATCGTCGTCGAGGGCCGGCTGTTCCGGGGTGTCCGTCGCTCCGCGGGCGAGCTCGGTCACGTCATGGTCGACGCAGCCGGCCCGCGATGCGGCTGCGGGGCGTACGGCTGCGTCGAGCAGTTCGCGGGGCAGGAGGCGCTGCTGCGCGCCGCCGGCGTCGCCGCCGAGGCGGGCAGCGCACTCGCCAACCCGACGGGCGCCGTCGCGGAGCTGCTCGGCCGGGCGCGCGACGGCGACGCCCGGACCCTCGAGGCCCTGCGGCGGGCGGGCACGGCGCTCGGCATCGCGGTGTCGGCGGTCGTCAACCTCGTCGACGTGCCGACCGTCGTCCTCGGCGGGCTGCACGCGCAGCTCGCGCCCTATGTGGCGTCTGCGGTGGCACGCGAGCTCTCGGATCGCGTCGTCGGCGCCGAGTCCTCGCCGGTCCGACTTGAGGTTTCCTCGCTCGGTCCCGGTGCGGCGGTCCGCGGTGCGGCGGCCTCCGTCGTCCGCGAGATCCTGGAAGACCCCGGCACATGGTTGCCCGGCATCCTCGTGGGCGCCTGAGGTCCGAGCTGTGGCTGGAGCCGCCTTCGGCTGAGAGCTTGGGGGAAGCATGCGGGCCCCGCCGGATCCACCGAGGCGAGCGCGCGGAACGTGACCTGGTGGCGGCTAGCGTCTCCGCCCGTGCCCCGACCGGATCCCCGCCCTTCCACCGACCCTTCCGGGTCCGAAGCTTCGCGGGCGGGCGGACGGGGAAAGCCCGGTGTGCCGCGGGGTTCTGCGCCTCGAAGTGGAGGCGGAACTGGCCACAGCGCGAAGCGCACCGGCGCGGCTCGGAAGCAGTCGGGTGCGGCCCGCTTCGGAGGCGGAGCTGGCGGCAACGCCAAGCGCTCGGGCGCGGCTCGGAAGCAGTCGGGGTCGGCCCGTTACGACGATGGTGCGGCGCGCAAGCCAGCCGGTGCGGCGCGCAAGCCAGCCGGTGCCGGCCGTGGAAGTGGTTCTGGCGCCAAGTCGTCCTACCCGAGGCCGGCGCGCGACCGCGCGGGATCTGGCTCGGGTGCGGTTCCGTCCCGGAGCGCTCCGGGCACGGGGGCGCGTGCGCCTCGTGCGGGCGGGCGCGATGCCGTCCGGACAGGCGAGCCGCGAGCGCCTCGGTCCGGCGGCGAGCGCTCGGGGGCGCCCGCTCGAAGCAGTGCTGGACGACCCGGTGCGGCGCGCCTTGTCCGCGGACCTCGACCGTCGTCGACAGGCGCGGGCGCGCCGCGCGGCGCCGGCACGGCGCGAAGCGGTGCGCCGTACCCACGCCAGCCGAGGGGCGAGGGTCGGATCGGCGCGCCGAGGACGCCGGGCGCTCCCCGACAGGCCGGTCCCGCCCGGGGCGAGCGAGCGCCGCGTCCGCCGGTCGCATCCGCCAGGAGCGGGGCACCGAGCCGCTCCGGTCGGCCCACGGGTACCGGAGCGCCGGGGACCCCTCGTGCACCGGGCAGGTCCGTAGCGCCGAGGGGCGCCGGCGCGGCCGGACCCCGCACGGGGGCTCCCCGTGGCGGCGCCTGGCGCGATCGCGAGGGCGGTGCCGCAGACGCGGGGATCCGCCGGGCCGCCACCGGGGCGGTCGCCCGACAGGGCGGCCCGAGGCGGCGCGCCGACGGCCCGGCGCGCGAGCAGCCGCGCGACCGGGCGACGGAGGACTTCAAGCGCGCCGGGGCCGCCGGCTGGGGCGGGGTCGCCCGACGCGGCGCCATCGGTGTGCGCGGCGCCGGTCCGTCCCGGCCCGCGCCCGGAGGTGGCGCAGCCGCTCGGGGTGGGCGGCCGGTCCGCCGCGCTCCCACCGAGGCTCGCGACCGGAGCGTCACCGAGCGCCGAGGCGCCGACGCCGGCCGTCCGGGTACGGCCGGCCGCGGCGCGACCGGGGACCGGGCACCTGAGGGCCCCGGTGTCGGGGAACGGGTGACGCCGGCACGGGTTGCGCCGAGATACCAGGTCAAGGGCGAGGGGAAGGGCCTCGACGGGACCGCCCGCGCGCTCGCCGCGGCGAGCGCGAGCAAGGCCGCCCGCACCCGACGCCGGCGTCCTGTCCCCGCCGACATCGTCACGGAGCTGCGCGCCGCCGGGACGCCGCGGGAGGTGGCGCGCCTCGAGCTGCGCCTGGCCGACGCCTCGCGTGCCTACGAGCGCGACCGCTACCCCGAGGCGCTCTCGATCCTTCGCGAGCTCGCCCGGGCGGTGCCGGGCGTAGCCGCGGTGCGTGAGCTGTACGGCCTCACGCTCTACCGCCTCGGCCGCTGGAAGGAGGCGATCCGCGAGCTACGCGCGTTCGCCGAGCTGTCGGGCTCGGTCGACCAGCACCCGGTGATCGCGGACAGCGAGCGCGCCCTCGGCCGCCACGACCGGGTCGCGGAGCTCTGGGCCGAGCTGCGGACCGCCGGCGCCGGGAGCGACGTCCTCGCCGAGGGCCGGCTCGTGATGGCCGGCTCGCTCGCGGACCGCGGGCGCATCGCCGATGCGATCGAGCTGCTCGCCCCCGCGGCGATGCGCGAGGTGCGCAAGCCGCTCGAGCGCCACGTCCGCCAGTGGTACGCGCTCGCCGACCTCTACGAGCGCAGCGGCGACGTCCCGAGGGCGCGTGAGCTCTTCCGAAAGGTGGTCGTGGCCGATCCCGAGCTGTCGGACGCGCCGGAGCGCCTCGCCGCCCTGCGCTGAGGGCGGCACCGGCGGGCACGATGGCCCGAGGTGCCGGTGCGGATTCCCTCACCCGACGGGCGGGGTAGCTTGGGAGATGCGCGGCCGTGGCTGCGCACAGGACCAGCGACTGGAGGACCGCGGTGGGAGTCGACGTCCGTGAACTGCTCGGAGACGAGGCCGACAGCCTCCTGAAGCACGAGGCGCGCGCCATCGAGCGCGACAGGCTCGTCCTGCCAGGGCCGGACTTCATCGACCGGGTCTTCACCGCGAGCGATCGGCCGATCCCGGTGCTGCGGAGCCTCGAGGGGACCTACCGCCACGGCAGGCTCGGCGGCACCGGCTACCTGTCGATCTTCCCGGTCGACCAAGGCATCGAGCACTCCGCCGCGGCGAGCTTCGCGAAGAACCCGATCTACTTCGATCCCGCGGCCATCGTCGAGCTCGCCATCGCGGCGCAGTGCAACGCCGTCGCCACGACGCTCGGCGTCCTCGGCATCGTCGCCAGGCGCTACGCGCACAAGATCCCCTTCATTGTGAAGCTCAACCACAACGAGCTCCTCACCTACCCCGCCAAGGCGGACCAGGTGCCCTTCGCTCAGGTGCGCCAGGCCGTCGACCTCGGTGCCGCCGGCGTGGGCGCCACGATCTACTTCGGCTCGGAGGAGTCGACCCGCCAGATCCGCGAGGTGAGCGACATGTTCGCCGAGGCGCACCGCCACGGCCTGTACACCGTGCTCTGGTGCTACCTCCGCAACCCCGCCTTCAAGACGCCGGAGGCCGACTACGACCTGGCGGCAGACCTCACCGGGCAGGCGAACCACCTCGGCGTGACGATCGAGGCGGACATCATCAAGCAGAAGCAGCCGGAGAACAACGGCGGCTACACCGCCGTCGGCTTCGGGCGCACCGACCCCCTCGTCTACTCGAAGCTGACGACCGACAACCCGATCGACCTGACCCGCTGGCAGGTCGTCAACTGCTACATGGGTCGGGTCGGGCTCATCAACTCCGGCGGCGAGTCGAAGGGCGAGGGCGACCTCGGCCAGGTGGTGCGGACGGCGGTCATCAACAAGCGCGCCGGCGGCACCGGCCTGATCGCCGGCCGCAAGGCCTTCCAGCGCCCCTTCGACGAAGGCGTCGCGCTGATCAACGCGATCCAAGACGTCTACCTCGACCCCTCGATCACCATCGCCTGACAACGCGGCACCGGCGCCTCGGGAGGGCACCGGGCTGGCAGAGCGATCGGTGCCCGAGACCGCCGCGACCTCCTTCGCCGCGCGCGGGGCGGCCCGTTCGCTTGCCGAACCGGGCCGGAACCGCCGATGACGAGGTCGGCGAGGCCCGGCCGGGTAGCATCGTGTTCCAACCTCGCTCAAGGGGAACTCTCTGATGAGCAGCACTCTCGACCGGCCCCGCGACCCGAAGGTCGCTCCGATCCGGGGCGTCGTCGTCCGCTTCGCCGGCGACTCCGGCGACGGCATGCAGGTGACGGGGGACCGCTTCACCACCGGAAGCGCCCTGTTCGGCAACGACCTCGCGACGCTGCCGAGCTTCCCCGCGGAGATCCGCGCTCCTGCTGGGACGCTCGCCGGCGTGTCGGCCTTCCAGGTCCACATCGCCGACCACGACATCCTCACGCCCGGCGACGCGCCGAGCGTGCTCGTCGCGATGAACCCCGCGGCGCTCCGGGCGAACGTCGGCGACCTCGCCATCGGCGGCACCGTGATCCTGAACGCCGACGCCTTCGACGAGCGGGCGCTCGAGAAGGCCGGTTACACGGCCGACCCCCGCTCCAACGGGAGCCTCGCCTCGTTCTCCGTCTACGAGGTGCCGATGACCTCGCTCACGCTCGCGGCGTGCAAGCCGACCGGCGCGAAGCCCCGCGAGGCCGAGCGGAGCAAGAACTTCTTCGCCCTCGGCCTCGTCTCGTGGCTCTACCACCGGCCGGTCGACACCACGCTCGAGTGGATCGCGGAGCGCTACGCCAAGAACCCGACCGTCGTCGAGGCGAACACGCTCGCCTTCCGGGCGGGCTACAACTTCGGTGAGACGGCGGAGCTGTTCGAGTCGTCCTACGAGGTGCCGGCCTCCCACCTCGAGCCCGGGACCTACACGAATGTGACCGGCAACACGGCGCTCGCCTGGGGGCTCGTGGCGGCCTCAAAGCGCTCGGGCCTGCCGCTCTTCCTCGGGTCCTACCCGATCACGCCGGCGTCGGACCTGCTCCACGAGCTGGCGAAGCAGAAGCACTTCGGGGTGCGCACCTTCCAGGCCGAGGACGAGATCGCCGGCGTCGGGGCCGCCATCGGAGCCGCGTTCGGCGGCTCGCTCGGCGTCACCACCACGAGCGGGCCCGGCGCGGACCTCAAGTCGGAGTCCGTCGGCATGGCCGTGAGCCTCGAGCTCCCGTTGCTGGTCATCGACATCCAGCGCGGCGGGCCCTCGACGGGACTGCCCACCAAGACCGAGCAGGCCGACCTGCTCCATGCCATGTACAGCCGGCACGGCGAGGCGCCGGTGCCCATCGTGGCTCCCATGACGCCCTCGCACTGCTTCGACGTGGCCATCGAGGCGGCGCGCATCGCGGTGAAGTACCGGACCCCGGTGATCGTGTTGTCCGACGGGTACCTGGCCAATGGGGCCGAGCCGTGGCGGCTGCCCGACCCCGCCCTGCTGCCCGACCTCCAGGTCGAGTTCGCCACCGAGACCAACCACACCGACGACGACGGCACCGCGGTGTTCTGGCCCTACGTCCGCGACGAGGAGACCCTGGCGCGTCCCTGGGCCGTGCCCGGCACGCCCGGTCTCGAGCACAGGATCGGAGCCCTGGAGAAGCAGGACGGCTCGGGCAACGTGTCCTATGACCCGGCCAACCACGAGCGCATGGTGCACCTGCGCGCCGCGAAGATCGCCGGTATCGCCAAGGACATCCCGTTGCTCGAGGTCGACGACCCCGCCGGCATCGGAGGAGCCCCGGTGCTCGTCCTGGGCTGGGGGTCCACCTTCGGAGCCATTGCGGCGGGGGTGCGACGGGTGCGGGCCCGGGGGTTGCCGGTGGCCCATGCGCATCTGGTGCATCTCAACCCCTTCCCCTCGAACCTGGCCGACGTGCTGCGCGCCTACGACAAGGTCCTCGTGCCCGAGGCCAACCTGGGCCAGCTGGCCCGGCTCGTGCGCGCCGACTTCCTCGTCGACGCCAGGTCCCTGAGCAAGGTCCAGGGCGTCCCCTTCCGGGCGGCGGAGATCGAAGAGGTGGTGCTCGAGATGCTCGGCGCCTCCACCGCCACCACCATCGGCGAAGAGGACGTGGCCAGCTGATGACCGACACCCAGATCCCCGTCACGACGCGCAAGGACTGGACATCGGACCAGGAGGTCCGGTGGTGCCCGGGGTGCGGCGACTATTCCATCCTGGCCGCCTTGCAGATGCTCATGCCCGACCTCGGGGTGCGGCGCGAGAACACCGTGTTCGTGTCCGGCATCGGCTGCGCGGCACGGCTGCCGTACTACATGAACACCTACGGCATGCACTCGATCCACGGGCGCGCCCCGGCCATCGCCACCGGTCTGGCGGTCACCCGGCCCGATCTCGACGTGTGGGTGATCACCGGCGACGGCGACTCGCTGTCGATCGGCGGGAACCACCTCATCCACGCCCTGCGCCGGAACGTGAAGATCACCATCCTGCTCTTCAACAACCAGATCTACGGGCTGACCAAGGGCCAGTACTCGCCCACATCCGAACAGGGCAAGGTGACCAAGTCGACCCCGTTCGGCTCCCTCGACACCCCCTTCAACCCGGTGAGCCTGGCACTGGGTGCCGAAGCCAGCTTCGTGGCGCGCACCCACGACATGGACCGCAAGCACATGCAGGAGATGTTCCGGCGCGCCCACGACCACAACGGCGCCGCCTTCGTCGAGATCTACCAGAACTGCAACGTCTTCAACGACGGCGCCTTCGAGAAGATCACGGGAAAAGAAGTGCGCGCCGACAACCTCATCCCGCTCGTGCACGGGGAGCCCATCCGCTTCGGCTCCGAGATGCAGCACGGCGTGGTCATGGAGCCCGACGGCCGCCTGCGCGTGGCCGAGGTGGCCGACGTCGGTGAGGACGCTCTGCTCGTCCACGACGAGGCCCGGGACGAGCCCGGGCTGGCGTTCCAGTTGAGCCGCTTGGCGCGCGGTCCCTACGAGCCCACGCCCATCGGCGTCTTCCGCGCCGTGCAACGCCCCGAGTACGGCGAGGCCATGAACCAACAATTGCTCGAGGCCAACAAGCGCCGGGGACCGGGCGACCTCACCTCCTTGTTGGCGTCCGGCGGGACCTGGACCGTCGAAAGCTGAGCCCGCGCCGGGCCTCAGGCCCGCGCCAATACAGGTCTTAGGTCCTATCCCGACGTCTCAACCGCGCCCAGCGCGGGGCCGATACCTGCATGGGCACTTGGGGCCACGGTAAGCGGGACGTGGCTCGAAGGCCCCTAGGGGGGGTACAGGAACAGGGCGCCCGCGGCGCAGTTCGCAGCCGTCCCGCTGCGACAGGGGGCGCGCCGCGGCGCCCGTGTTCCTCAGTCTTCGACCGCGGCTCAGCCCTCGCCCGGCTCAGTCTTCGACGGTCCGGTACACCATCCCGGTGCGGGGCTTGGGGTAGAAGAAGGTGCTCTTCGGTGGCATGCGTTGACGCGAGTGGGCCCAGTCCGAGATCTGGTCGACGGTGACAGGCCGCAAAAGCAAGGCCGCTTGGGCACCCCCGGCCGTGACCGACGACACCGCGGCGCGCCAATCGTGGACATAGGTAACGACAGCGTCGGGGAGGGCGTCGAGGGCCAGGGCCACCAGGCTCGAATCGAGGTCCGACCCGGCTTCGGCATACGTCTGCTCTCGTGGCGTGAGGAGCCACACGTCGCGCTCGGTGACGAGGGCGAGCGCTCCGGACTCGGCCACGGCCTCGACCAGCTGGTCCCCGGCCGGCCCGGCGTGCACGGTGTCGAACCGGCGACCGAAGAGCTCGGCCAGGTCGACGTCGGCTGCGATGCCCGAGATGGTCCGGTGGATGGGACCCACCGACAGCTGGCCCTCGGAGAGCTCGACGACGAACGCCATGACCAGGTCGTAGTCGCCGGCCGCCCCGTCCGTCGCGGCGCGCCGCTCGGCCTGATAGGCGAGCGCGGTCTCGTAGCGATGGTGGCCGTCGGCGATCA
>DATKQY010000006.1:0-2541 GCA_035532475.1 Acidimicrobiales bacterium
CCGAGATGAGCTCGGCCCTCGTCATGGTCGGCCGGGAGGCCCTGATGCTCGCCGTCATCGCGGCGCTCGGGTCCTGGCCGGCGACGTTCCTGCCCCGCCGCTTCGGCGGCGTGGCGCGCCTCGCGATGGCCCCGGTGCTCGGGCTCTGCGCCGGGACCGGCGTCTTCACGACGCTCGTCTGGTTCGTCCCGGCCTCGGACACCTACTGGCTCGTGCCGCTGCTCGGCGCGGCGTCGCTCGCGGGGTGGACCTCGCGCGCGGCGCGCGGCGGGCCGCGCCCGAAGGGCAGGCACGCCCCCCACGCCGAGCTCGCCGCGGAGGCCGAGGCGACGGCGCGGCCACGACACGCCAGGCGCATCAGGCGCGGCCTCGTCGGGCTCCTCCAGATCCTGGTCGTCTGCGTCGCCGTGGCCGGGCCGATCACCTATGCCTTCGCCGTGCGCCAGAGCGTCGGCCCCGTCGGCTACTACGTCGGCGACGCCCAGGGCTACGTCGCCGAGACCGACGGCATGCAGCACCAGTCGATCCGCCAAGCCGTGCAGCTCCACCAGTCGGCGCCTGAGAACCCGAACTCGACCTACTGGTCGAACATCAGCCAGAAGTACTGGTCCGACTACGCGAACGGCGTCCAGGAGATGGACGCCACGCCGCTGTCGGCCAACCTGAACGAGCTGGTCGGCCTCGGTGCGAGCGACACCCAGAGCTCCTACCTGATCGCCTTCCTCCTCGCCGGAGCGCTCGGCGTCTACGCCGCGATGCGCTACGCGACGCGACGCGCCAGCTGGGCCGGGGTGCTCGCCGGGGCGCTGTTCGGCGGGGCCTTCTTCCTCCAGCTCTTCTTCGACGGCAGCGAGGGCGCCATCACCGGCCTCGCCGTGATCGTGCCGCTCGGCGTGCTCGTCGCCGAGGCGCTCCGCTCGCCGCGCCTTCCGACCCTCGTGCTGCTCGCCCTGCTCACCTCGGGCCTCGTCGCGCTCTACCCGCTCTTCGTCCCCGCGATGGTGATCGGGGTGCTGCTCACCGGCGCCGTCCTCCTCGCCTGGCGGCTCCGCCGAGGCCGGATCGCGCTCCGAAGCGTCGGGGTCGCGGCGCTGAGCGCCGTGTCCGTCGGGGGCCTGGCAGCCGTGTTCAACCTGGTCGCCACGTCGAGAGCGGTGCAGTACTGGCTCCACGTCCTCCACGGCACGTTCGGCAGCTCGGGGCTGCCGCAGTACGGGTTCTTGAAGACCGGCGTCATCCCGTCCTGGCTCTACCAGGCCCGCCAGTTCTACGACCTCGCCCAGCCGGGCGGCACGCTGCTCGCCCGGATCGGCCTCACGATCGTCGTGCCGGTGCTGCTGACGGTCGTCCTCGCGACGGGGCTTCGCCGCCACGTCCTCGCCTGGCTGCTGCTCGCCGTCCTCGCCGGGGCGAGCGCCCTCGGCGCCTACGAGCGGGTCCGCAACGCCTGCGGCTACTGCGCCGACCGGAACCTGCTCCCGATCGGGGCGATCGTCGCCTTCCTCGTCTGTGTCGGGATCGCCGCACTCGTCGCCTCGGCGTCGTGGTGGCTTCGCGGCGCGGGCGTCCTCGCCGCCTGCGTCGCCATCGCCGCGGTCGGCCCGACCGCCTACTCCTCGTTGATGCGCTACCGCGACGGCTCGTACTTCCTCGAGCCCGCGGTGCGCACGGTCATCGCCCACCTGCCGTCAAAGGGCGTGGTCGAGCTCGAGTCCTTCGGCGAGAGCTCCGACCCGAGCGTCGAGATGGGCCTCGTCTACATGTTCGCCGAGGAGCGGGCCTGGAACCGGGTGTCCCTCCCGGCCGACTACAACGAGAACGGCAGCCTGATCTACCTGGACGGCGGGGCACTCCCCCTCACCGGGCCCGAGTACCGCCCGGACTACCGCTACGTGATGACCGCCATCGCCGGCGTCCACACGGCCCGACGGGTGCTCGCACGCGACGGCGCCGTGGCCCTGCAGGAACGGGTGGCGGTCCTCGACGTGACACCCGACTACGGGCTCAACGTGGCGTCCTCACGCACCGACCCCGGCGGCATCCCCCGTCTGAACCCGTACAACCCGGCGCCGATCAAGCTCATCGTGACCGGCGCCAGCAGCCAGCGCGTCTTCGTCAACCTGCGCTTCTACGTCGCGGCCGGACGGCGTCGGGTGACGAGCCCCGCCGAGTCGGGGACACCGTCCTCGAAGATCACCGCGCACCAGGTCGGCCGCGCGCTGGCGGTCTGCGTCGAGGCGACCGGCACCACGCCGCTGCGGACCGCCTACGTCAACGTCGCCCCGCTCTCCGGCGTCGCGCTCACCGCGATGGGCGTCACCGAGGGCCGCTGCGGCCGGGCGCCCTGACGTGCGCGAGGTGACCGCCTCGCCGCCCGCCACGGCGGTCGTCGCCTCCCCCCCGAGATGAGCTCGGCCCTCGTCATGGTCGGCCGGGAGGCCCTGATGCTCGCCGTCATCGCGGCGCTCGGGTCCTGGCCGGCGACGTTCCTGCCCCGCCGCTTCGGCGGCGTGGCGCGCCTCGCGATGGCCCCGGTGCTCG
>DATKQY010000007.1:0-5941 GCA_035532475.1 Acidimicrobiales bacterium
CGGCGACTACCTCGCCACCGCACCGAGCTGGCAGCGGAGCCTCGCGCCAGGCCACACCTGGAAGATCGGCTACGTCGCCTCAGGCCCGCCGGCGCTGCCGGGCGCGTGCAGCTTCGACAAGGTGGCCTGCACCTTCACGACCTCCCCGTGAGGAGACCATGACCGAGGACCCGCCGCCGGAGAGAACCGTGGAGGACTGCCGGGGGTCGTGAGCATCCGGAGCCCGAAGGCCCGTTCGCCGACGCGGAGCCTGGTGGACGGCCTGGATGGCCTGCGCCCTGTCGCCGTGTCGGCGGGAGGGAAGGCGCCGGCACCGCGGCGCGTCGGGGGCCGCGGCGACCGTGTCGCGGAGAGGTCTGGAGGGGAAACGTCGGCACCGATCCCCCGGCTGGTGGTCGAGCGTGATCGTCTGGGCCGATCGGCTCGGTCGCGCCCGAACCGGGTCCAGCGATGCCGGAGATCGAGTCGGCGCTGGCGCGATGCGTCCCGAGCCGTGGTCCGCGTCGTGGCGCGCCCCACCGGGGGACCGTTCCCGGTCCGGCCGGCTTCTCGCCGGCCGCCCGGGCCCGAGGGGGTCACTTGTCGCGTGCGACCCGCTCGGTACGCTTCATCCGATGCTCGCCGTGCACGCGATCTGGGACCATCTCGGCTCTGGCGAGCTCGTGGTGTGGGCCGAGGACGGTGACCTTCCGACGAGCGGCCCGCCGTCGCGCGGCCGTCGGCCCTCGGTGCCCCGACCGAGGCCCCATCCCTTCGCCGCCCCGACCGAGGTCGTCGCCGAGGCCCTGGCCGCGACCGGCTCGGCCCTCGCCCGCTCGGCGGTTGCCGCCGCCGCGCCCGGCGAGGCCGTCGTATGGCTGCCGGGCACCCGCTCGGGACCGGCCAGCTCGCCGCAGCTGGTCCGCTCGGGACCGGACGCCCCGGGGTCGGCGCAGCTCGACGGCGATGAGGCGCCGGCGCTCTGGCCGTTCGCGGTCCCCGCCCTCCGCCTCCCGCCGGGGGCGGCGATCGACCTGCTGGTCGCCCTCGCCGACGCTGCGACGCCGGCGCTCCACCCCGGCGCTTCGGTCACGGTCCTCGCGGCGCTGAGCGGGCTCGCGCTGGAGCTGGTCGCCGGCGGCCGGGTCGTCCCGGACCTCGTCGTGGAACACGACGGTCGCCGGCTCGCCCGCTGGGTGCCGCTCGGCGGCGGGGGCGACGAGGACCGCGTGCACCACCTCGCGGCGGCGCTGCCGCCGCTCTGCCGCTCGCTCGACCCCGCCCCGCCCGCCGGCACGACGACGCAGCGCCGGCGGTCGCAGGCGTCGGGCCCTCCCGGTGGGGCCGATCCGGTGGCGGTCGTCCAGCACGCGCTCGGCGCGTTCGTCGACGCGATCTGCCGGGACTCGCTGCGGCGCTCCCGGCGGTCGCTCGCACCAGCCCGAGGCGGCGGGTCGGCGCCCGGCGCCGCGGCGGCGTGGCTGGCCGCGCTCTCGGCCCACTCGCCCGAGGTGGCGGCCGACGTCGGAGAGCTGGCCAAGCTCGAGCGGCTCGTGGCCGAGTGGCGCGCGGGGGCGACGGGCCGTGGCGGGCCGTGGCGCCTGTGCTTCCGCCTGCGCGAGCCCGGCGACGAGCGCGGCGAGGCCGACGACGACGTCGGCCTCGGCCCGGACGGCGCCGAGGCGCCGTGGCGCGTTGAGCTGCTGCTGCAGGCGACCGACGACCTGAGCCTCGTGGTCGAGGCGGCCGAGGTGTGGCGGTCGGGCACCACCCTCCGCCGCGCGACCCGGACCCTGGAGACTCCCCACGAGGTCCTCCTCGCCGAGCTCGGTCGAGCCGTGCGGGCCTACCCGGAGCTGTCCGGGGCGCTGCGCGAGGCGGCGCCCACCGCGGTCGACACCGATCTCGAGGGCGCCTACCGCTTCCTCGCCGACGTCGCGCCCGTCCTCGAGGTGGCCGGGTTCGGTGTGCTGCTCCCTGCGTGGTGGCGCCGCCCCTCGTCGAGGCTCGGCCTGAAGCTCAGGGCGTCGTCGCGCACGAGCGGTGGCGGGGGCGGCGGCCTGCTCACGAAGGAGGGGCTGTGCGCGGTCGACTGGCAGGCCGCGCTCGGCGACGCGGAGATCGGGCTCGGCGAGCTGCGGCGGCTGGCGAGACTGAAGGCCCCCCTCGTCCGGGTGCGCGGCCGGTGGATGGAGCTGCGTCCGGGAGAGCTCGACAAGCTCGTCGAGTTCCTCGCCTCCGGTCGGGGAGCGGGGGAGCGGGCCATGACGGTGGCCGAGGTGCTCCGCGTCGCCGCCGGCACGGAGGTCTCCTCGGCCGGCGTGCCCGTGGTCGGGGTGGAGGCGGACGGGCTCCTCGGGGCGCTGCTCCGCGGCGAGCTGGAGCAGGCCCTCGAGGTCCGACCGACGCCCGAGGGGTTCTCGGGCGAGCTCCGCCCCTACCAGCAGCGCGGCGTCGCGTGGCTCGAGCTGCTCGAGCGCACGGGGCTCGGTGCCTGCCTCGCCGACGACATGGGCCTCGGCAAGACGGCGATGGTGCTGGCGCTGGTCCAGGCGGAGCGTTCGCGCCGGGCCGCGCCGGCGTCGAAGGCCGCGCGGGCGAGGCGTTCGGCGAACGGCGGGCAGCGCGGCGCACGGGCGCAGGCCGGGACGGCCGAGCCCGGACCGACGCTCGTCGTCTGCCCCACCTCGGTGGTCGGGAACTGGCAGCGGGAGGCCGAGCGGTTCACGCCGGGCCTCACCGTCCACGTGCACCACGGAGCGACGAGGGCGCGCGCCGGAGCGTTCGCCGCCCAGGTCGCCGGCGCCGACGTGGTGATCACGAGCTACTCGCTCGTGGACCGGGACCGGACCGCGCTGGCCGGTGTCACGTGGGGCAGGGTCGTCCTCGACGAGGCACAGAACGTGAAGAACCCCGAAGCCAAGCAGACCAAGGCGGTCCGGGCGCTCGAGGCGGCGCGCCGGGTGGCGCTCACGGGCACGCCGGTCGAGAACCACCTCGGCGAGCTGTGGTCGTTGATGGAGGTCTTGAACCCGGGCCTGCTCGGTCCGGCGTCGGCGTTCAGGGAGCGCTTCGCGCTGCCCATCGAGCGCTACCGCGACGAGGAGGCGGCCGAGCGCCTCCGCACCCTCACCCGGCCGTTCGTGCTGCGACGCCTGAAGACCGACCGCACGATCATCACCGACCTGCCCGACAAGCTCGAGATGAAGGTGGTGTGCAGCCTGACGCGCGAGCAGGCGAGCTTGTACCAGGCGGTGGTGGACGAGATGCTGCGCCGGATCGACGAGACCGAGGGCATCGAGCGAAAGGGCCTGGTCCTCGCCACGATGCTGCGGCTGAAGCAGGTCTGCAACCACCCGGCGCAGTACCTGGGAGACGGTTCGGCGCTCGGGGGACGCTCGGGAAAGCTCGAGCGGACGGTCGAGATCCTCGAGGAGGTGCGCGAGTCCGGCGAGCGGGCGCTCGTGTTCAGCCAGTTCGCCGAGATGGGGGGCATGCTGCGCGACCATCTCCAGCAGCGCCTCGGCTGCCAGGTCGCCTTCCTCCACGGCGGGGTGCCGCGCAAGCGCCGCGACGAGATGGTCCGTGAGCTGCAGACCGAGGAGAGCGACGTGCCGATCATGGTGCTGTCGCTGAAGGCGGGCGGCACCGGTCTCAACCTCACCGCGGCCAACCACGTCGTGCACTTCGACCGCTGGTGGAACCCGGCCGTCGAGAACCAGGCCACCGACCGCGCGTTCCGTATCGGCCAGCGCCGCAACGTCCAGGTGCGAAAGCTCGTCTGCGCCGGAACGCTGGAGGACCGCATCGACCAGCTGATCGAGTCCAAGCGCGACCTCGCCGAGCGCGTCGTCGGAGCGGGCGAGGGCTGGCTCACCGAGCTGTCGACCGAGGAGCTCGCCGAGGTCTTCCGCCTCTCGGCGGCGGCAGTGGGGGAAGCGTGAGCCCGGCGCGCGGCGGGCGTTCCCCGGCGGGGCGGCCGCCGAAGGGCGCGCCGCGCCCGGCGCTCAGCAGAGGCGACCTCGAGTCCCTCCTCGCCCAGATCGACCGTCTGCGGGCGCGAGATGCGCCGCGCGCGGGCGGTCGGTCCTCGAAGGCCGACGAGGCCGAGCTGTCGCGCCTTCGCCAAGCGGTGACGCGGGCCATCGTCGGTGACGACGACGAGGTTCCCGCCGGCGACGAGTTGGGCGAGGACGACGAGTGGGACGAGGACGACGAGGAGGATGCGGACCCCGACCCCTACGACGACGACGACCCCGGTGGGTGGCCGCGCCAGAGCTGGGAGCGCTTCGCTCCGGCCAAGCCCGTCAAGGTCGAGGGCGGCCTCACCACCCGGAGCCGGCGCGGTGCGATCGGCGAGAGCTGGTGGTCGAAGCGCTTCCTTGCCGCGATCGAGTCCTCGATGGCCGGCGGCCGCTCGACGCGCGGCCGCTCCTACGCCCGGGCCGGACAGGTGCTCGAGCTCGCCGTCGGCCCCGGGCGGATCACGGCGCTCGTCCAGGGGACGCGTCGCGCGCCCTACCGGGTGCAGGTCGCCATGCCGGTGGCCGACGACGAGGAGTGGGGGCGGGTCGTCGCCGCGCTCGGCGCGCAGGCCGGCTACGCGGCGCGCCTGCTCGCCGGCGAGATCCCCCACGAGGTCGAGGAGGTCTTCGCCACCGAGGGGGTCGCGCTGCTGCCTTCGCGCACGTCGCGCCTCGGCACCGACTGCACCTGCCCGGACTGGGCGAATCCCTGCAAGCACGTCGGAGCGGTCTGCTACCTCGTCGCGGAGGCGTTCGACCGAGATCCGTTCACGCTGCTCGCCTGGCGCGGGCGCAACCGCGAGGAGCTCCTCGACGCGTTGCGGGAGCTGCGCGGCGGTGGGGCCGCCGACGCCGCGGAGGGCCGCCCAGCCGCCGCGCCGAGCGCTCCGCCACTCGCCGAGTGCCTGCTCGGCTACTGGAAGGCCGGACCGGAGCTGGCCGCAGTGCGGATCCGGCCCGAAGCCACCGAGGCCGCCGGTGCCGTGCTCGGTCAGCTGCCGCGGGGCGTGCTCGAGGTGCGGGGGCGGGACGTGGCGGAGCTGTTGCAGCCGGCGTATGCCGACATGGCGAAGGGCGCCGAGCGCCGGGCGTTCGAGCGCTCGTAGCGGGAACACCACCCACCCGCCAGCCCGCCGACGCGGCGAGAGTGCCGAGCACCGGTCGGTCGAGGTCAGCGCGCCATCGGACGTGCCCCGGCGAGGGCAGCGGCAGTCGACCGGAGCGGGGCCGGTTGGAAATGAACGGACCCCGTTCGTCGTTGAAATAAGAGGTGTAAGGCCGCGAAGAGGCGGATGAGAGGAGGCTTGGGTGAGGAAGGCCTTTGCCGCAGTGGCGGCGGTCAGGTTCGCCGACAGGGCAGCGGTAGCTGCTACCGCCACCGGGTCACGTCGCAGCCGACGGTCGGTTGCTGCTGATCCGTCGGCGGCGGGCGCGAGCTGGAGCCGGCGCCGTACCGAAGCAGTTGGCTAGCTGATTCTTGATCCGAGGCAATGATGAGTACGAAGTTCTTGACCAATGCGCTGAGCGTTCTGCTCGGCGGTTTCATCGTGGTGGCAAGTCAGGCGTTCGCTCCCGGACCGTTGTCCTGGGTGGTCTTCGCCGTGGCGATCGGCATCGTGGTGACCGCCGTGGTCGCGCAGCTCGACGCCGCACGCCCCCCGGCCCAGCGCGGTCTTGACGCCGCGGCCGTGGTCGTCGGCGGGCTCCTGATCGGGTTCACGAGGGTGTTCGCCCTTTCGTCGGTGGTCTGGCTCTCGTTCGCCCTCGCGCTGGGCATCGTCGCGATCGGCTTCGTCGGCCTGACGCTCGGAGAGATCGCGAGCTGGAGGGCCCAGCGGGGCATGGCAGACCTGCACTGGCTGGCGAGGAGGCCGTCCGCGACGCACGGGATCGCTGCCCGCACGGAGCGGCAGCAGGCCGCCTGACGCCTGAGCTCG
>DATKQY010000008.1:0-124077 GCA_035532475.1 Acidimicrobiales bacterium
CGGCGCCGAGCGACCAACAATCGATTGCACGGCGCAAGAGTATCCGTAGCGCCTCCGAGCGTGTCAAGGCCCTGTTGCGAGCAGCCGCCGGCGGGCGGGGAGGGCGCGAGGGCGACCAGGTCGTCGGGGGTCCGGGAGGCCGGAGCGCCGGGGCCTGCCCACCTGCACCCGACGCAGCCGGGCCGGCGGTTCGACGGCGAGCCCGCCGGACCAAGACTTCCAGCAATTTCGGGCCTGGCGCCGCGATCAAGGCGGCGACCCGCCGATCGAGATGTGGCCCCGAGGCCGCCGGGTGTCCCCCGCCCGCCGGCCACGGGCGGGCGCGTGGCTCTCCCCACTCACGTCGCCCGACAGGCTCCCGGCGGGTTCGCGGAACGCCCGTCGCCGGCGGGCGCTTCACCGGGCGGCACACGCGCAAACGTTCTGACGGGGGCTTTCCCGGGTTATCATCGCTGCGTGAAGCCCGTCGGCCGTGGCCCTCTCGAACACCTCGAGCGCCGCGCCTTGACCTGTCCGGCGCGCCTCACCGCCGCGGTGTGACGTGGCGAACGTCGTCACCCTCATGGACGTCGCCAAGCGAGCGAACGTCCACCTGTCCACGGCGTCGCGCGCGCTCAGCCCCGACTACGCGAAGTACGTCGGCGAGGCCACCCGCCTGAAGGTGCTCCGAGCCGCCGAGGAGCTCGAGTATCGCCCGAACGCCCTCGCCCAAGGCCTGCGCAAGGGACGCACGGGCGTGGTCGGCGTGGTCGTGGTGCATGTCGAGCAGCCCTTCACCGCGACGGTCCTGCGCGGCATGGAGAACTCGCTCGAGGCCGTCGGGATCATGCCGCTCATCGCGGAGACGCACGGGTCCTCCGAGCGCCTCAGGCGGGCCTTCGAGCACCTGATCGCGTGGCGGGCCGACGCCATCATCACCACGGCGGTCCGCTACGGGGACGCTGACATCATCGAGAGGTTCGCCCGCGAGGTGCCGATCGTGCTCGCCGTGCGATCGCTTCCCGGGGGGCGCCTGCCGACGATCGCTCACGACGACACGGTCGGCGGCGCGCTCGCAGCTCGCCATCTCCTCGAGCTCGGCCATCGGCGCATCGGCGAGCTCTGCGGCCCGCCCGACGTCTCCTCGTTCGCGCAGCGCCAAGCCGGCTTCCGTGCCGCGCTCGCCGAGGGCGGGGTCACCGAGACGGTGGCCCAGACGTCGCTCGTCGGGGCGACGCTCGATGAGGGCAGGCGAGCCGCCGCGGCCCTGCTGTCGCGCGACGGCGCCCGACCGACCGCGGTCTTCGCCCACAACGACCTGATGGCGGTCGGCGCCATGGATGTCTTCTCGGAGGCCGGCCTCAGCTGCCCGGGGGACATCTCCGTCATCGGCTACGACGACATCCTCTTCGCCGACCATCTCGTGCCGTCGCTGACGACGATCCGGCTGTCCTCGTTCCACCTCGGCCGGATGGCCGGTGAGATGACGTACTCCCTGCTCCAGTCGCCTGACAGCCCGCCGCCGACGATCTCGCTGCCGCCCGAGCTGATCGTGCGCGACTCGACGGCACCACCTGCGGAGGCCCCCGGCGCATCACGGCCTCCTTCTCGGGCCCGGAGCCGCTGAGCCGCCGACCGGCCCCGCCTGCCGCCCGAGACGTCGCGACGCGGATGCCAATGCATTGCGCTCCTGCCCTGCGGCACGAGCCCGCTGTCCCCGCGGCGACTGATCTGGGCGATCGTCGCGATGCTGTGCGGCGGTGACCCGCTCGCCGCCCTCGAGCCGGCGCAGTACCTCGCTCCGGTGTCACGCAGACCGGGACCGGGCAGCGCATCGGCCCTGGAGCAGCACCTGTAGCCACACATGGGGCCGTGCTCGCGCGATGTCCCCATTCGAGCTGTCCGACGGCCGCGCGGCCAGCCCAGCGAGCTGCTCGCCGAACAGGGCGTCGCTCGTTCATGGCCCGGCGAGCCCGAGAAGCACGACGACGGCGCGATCCAACCGGACCATGTCCTCGCTGGACAGCCACGCGATGCGCTCGCCAAGCTTGGACCGACGCACCGTGGTGACCTTGTCGGTCATGAGACTGCCGGTGTCGTGCAGCCCATTCTGGGCGCTGGGCTCCACGAGCAGGCGGACGAGCGGCGCCTCGGTCGGATCGGTGGTGAAGGCGCAGACGGTCACCGAGTCGGTGGCGTCGAAGCGGTCGTCCTGAACGACGACGACGGGCCGAGGCTCGCCCGCGTACCCCGATCCTGCGGCCGCGGTCCAGATCTCGCGGCGGTTCACTCCTCGTCAGCCGAGACAGCCTCAACGGACTCGGACAGCTGCGAGACCAGTTCAGCCAGCTGCTCAGCGCGACGTGAACATTGGCCGATCCGACAACTCGCGCTCGATCAACCAGCGATCCGGCTATCGAGGTCCACGAAGCTGACCGCCAAATTCGACGCCGAGCACCTCGGCGACTTTGTCGAGGGTTGGCAGGCTCGGGGACACGTTGCCGACCTCGAGGCGCGCGATGGCGGATTGCGTCGTGCCGACGCGCGCCGCGAGCTCGCGTTGGCGAAGCCCTCGCTTCTCCCGGAGCTCGTGGATCTCCATCGCGAGCCGGACGGTCCGCCCAGCGCGCTCGTAGCCGCGGCGGCGAGCCGGGGTGTCGGCCCGTTCTTCCTTGATCTCGCCTCGCGACATCACAGGGGTGGGGACGGAGGGATTCGAACCCTCACTTGGGGCGTTTTAAGCGCCCTGCCTCTGCCGGTTGGGCTACGTCCCCGGCTGCTGGCCCTCCTCCGGGCCGAGGAACGACACGTCGACGGGCTCCGCGTCCTCGACCGGTCCCGTCACACCGTAGCGACCGAGGTGCTCCTCCCAGAAGCACCGCTCCTCCTCCTGCGGTGCGCGAAGGACGCGGTCCTGGCGGTCGAAGACCATCGTGGCCCGGTGAGGCGCCTCGTAGCGCGGCCACGTTCCGTCGCCGGCCGGAGAGGGGTCGCCGCGCGTCGCGAAGGCGATCCAGCTCGCCTGCATTCGTTCGGAGAGCGCCAGCGCGTCCTCCCCGGCCCCCGCGAAGATGCCGATCAACGGCTCGCGGACCGAGCCGAAGACGAACGGCAGCTCGAGGGCGTGGCACGCGCCGAGCGCGCCCGCGGCGAAGGGCGACTCCCAGTCGAAGCGGTAGGCGTACGTCGCGGGCGTGTGCGACCGGTGCGCGTCGAGGAGGCGGAGCAGCGGGATCCGGAAGATCCAGTCGCCGGCGATCGCGTCGAGCAGGTCGAGCGGCGCCGCTGGCTCGCCGCGCGCACGGCGGGCGGAGCCGTAGCGCTCGACGACCGAGGAGGCGTCGATCGGCCGGCGCAGCCCCGCGTTACGCAGGTATCTCCCGACGAGCGACTCCAGTCCGGCCAGATCGAGCTCGGCGATCTGGGGCGCGACGAAGGAGAAGAACTTGAACTCGTCGCGGTTGGTGCCGGCGAGCAGCTCGACGCCGGCTGAGGCGCCCCCGGCGATCAGGTCGGCCGGATGACGCGGCAGCAGGCCGCCGTCGACGACCGGCGCGAACGGCATCCCGAGGCCGGCGTCGACGCCGGCGCTGACCTGCTGCTGGGCCGCGATCAGCTCGGCGAGCGGCACGGCCTCGAACGCCTCCCGGCTCACCTCCTTCAGCCCGAGCGAATCGGCGAGCCGCTCGGCGATGCGGCCGGCGACCGCCGGCGGCGCGGCGAACGCGACCCCGCTCTCGACGATGGCGCGGCGGAACAGGCCCTTCGCGGCGGGCATCCCGATGAGGTCGCAGACGCTGATCGCGCCGGCCGACTCGCCGAAGACCGTCACGTTCGCCGGGTCGCCGCCGAAGACCTCGGCGTGGGCCCGCACGAACCCGAGCGCGGCGAGCTGGTCGGCGAGCCCCCAGTTCCCGAAGCCGACCCGACCGGGATCGGCCAATCCCGGGTGCGCCAGGAACCCGAGCGCGCCAAGCCGGTAGTTGAGCGTGACGACGACGACGCCGCGCCGCGCCAGCACGCCGCCGCGGTACATCACCCCGGAGCCGCCGCCGGAGAGGAAGGCGCCGCCGTGGAGGAACACCATCACCGGGCGCCGACCACCGTCGCACGCGGACGTCCAGATGTTCAGGGAGCGGCACTCCTCGGCCTGCTCGGTCGGATCGCCCGGCACGTAGCTGCCGGGCCCGGCCTGCGCCTGCGGGGCGATCGGCCCGAACGCGGACCCGTCGCGCACCCCCGTCCAGGACTCGGGCTCGGCCGGAGGGAGGAAGCGACCCCCCGGGACCGGCGCCGCGGCGTACGGGATCCCCGAAAAGCGCCAGACGCCGCCGTCCTCGACGCCACGCACACGTCCGTAGCGCGTCGAGACGATCCCGTCGAACACGCCGAACCTCCAGCACACCGGTCGCAGGGGGATGCCCGCGGTCGGTCGAGGCGACCAACCGCCCGATCGAACCTAGCGGAGCGCGCTCGCACGGTCGTTAGCGACGCCGGTGCGGCGCGCGTGGCTCGAGTGACTGGTGAAGCTACTGTGTCTAAAGTCGTCAAAGTAACGAGGAGTGGCGGATGAGGTTCCGGACGCCGGCGGTGCTCGCGGCCGTGACCCTGATTGCGGCGGCGACCGTCTCGTCCGTCGCCACCGCGTCCCCCTCGACGCCGGCCGGACCGACGAACTCCCAGGTCCAGTCGGTGAAGAACCGTGCCGCAGCACTCGAGCAGCGCATCGCGACCGAGAACGAGCAGATCCAGATCGCCGGCGAGCACTACGACCAGGCGACCGTCGAGCTGCAGCTCGCCCGGAGGCAGCTCGCCCGGATCCGCGCCGAGCTCGTCCACGAGAAGGCGCGCATCGCCACCGCCAAGGACCGGGTCCGCCAGGCGGCCGTCGCGGCGTACGTGGACGCCGACGCCGCGAACGCCCAGTTCGGAGCGGTGCTATCGCACAACATCACCGACGCGGGGAGCGTCACGGCCTATGCGGGGGTGGCCACGCGGATGCTCCAGTCGGCGGTCGACGCCCTCCAGCTCGCCGAGCGACGCCTCGTGGCGAGCGAGGCCGAGCAGGCGATCCAGGTACGTGCCGCGGGCAACGCCGTCGCCGACGCCGCGAGCAGCCGGACCGCCGCGATCCAGGCGACGGCGGCGTCGCGGGCGACGCTCAGCCACGTGAAGGGCCAGATCGCCCAACTGATCGCCGAGCAGGAGGCCGCGGCCGCCGCCGCTGCCGCGGCCAGGGCCCGAGCCGCCGCAGCCGCCGCCCGCCAGCGCGCCGAGGAGCAGGCCCAGCAGGCCGCCCAGGTCGCCGCCACGGTCGCCGGCAACGATCCGACCTCCGCGAACGCCAGCGCCGCCGCCACCGCGACGCTCAGCGCCAGCTCCTTCGGCCAGCCCCTGTCGCCCGCCGGCCAGAGCACGGCGGGCAACGCCGCCGTGGCGGCGGCCGAGAGCTACCTCGGCATCCCCTACGTCTGGGGCGGGGCGAGCAGCTCGGGGGTGGACTGCTCGGGGCTGACGATGCTCGCCTGGGGCTCCGCCGGGGTGCAGCTCACCCACAGCGCCTGGTTCCAGTACCGGGAGTCCCAGCACATCACGCTCACCGACCTACAGCCCGGTGACCTGCTCTTCTACCACTTCCCGAACGACGGGAGCGACCCCGTCACCCACGTCGCGATGTACGTCGGATCGGGGCCCTTTGGCACCCAGACCATCATCCAGGCACCGGAGACCGGCGAGACGGTCTCGTACGCGCCGATGTACTACGTGGGCTTCGTCGGCGCCGGCCGACCCTGAGGCCGCTCAGGCCCACGCCTGGCCCGGCGCATCGAGCCACTGCTCGAGGTACCGCCCGCGCCGCTCCTCCCACTCCTCGGCGGTGATGGCGTAGCGGACGTGGTCCTCCCAGCGGCCGTCGATCTCGAGGTAGCGCAGCGCGATGCCCTCGCCGCGCAGCCACAGCTTCTGGACGACGCGGCGGCTCGGGCCGTTCCTCGGCACGATCGCGATCTGCACCCGGTGCAGCCCCAGCTCCTCGAAGGCGAACCGGAACAGCACGACGCACGACTCCGGGACGAAGCCCTGCCCCGCCTCGGCCTCGTCGACCCAGTAGCCGACGTAGCCGTTCTGGAAGGCGCCGCGCTGGATGGCCGACAGGTTGATCTCCCCGGCGAAGCGGCCCGAGACGAAGATGCCGAAGCCGTAACCCGTGCCGAGCTGGCGCTCGCGCTCGCGCATCGCGCAGCGCGCGGCGAAGGTCGCCCGGTCCTCCGACGGATACGGCGCACCGGCCGGGCGGGGCTCCCAGCGCGCGAGCCATTCCCGACAGCGCGTCCGGACCTCCCGCCACGCCGCGTAGTCCTCGACGCGAAGCGGTCGCAGTCGCACGCGGCTGCCGGCGAGCTCGCGTGAGGAGTCGTGGAAGTTCAGCTCGGCCACGGCCTGCACCCGCCCGGCGCCGACGTCCCGCCCGGCCACCGCGCCGTCGACCGGGTCCCGCCCACCAGCGGCCTGTCGGTTCCCACCGCCCCATGGTTGCAGATCCGGGCAGGCCCCGATTGCGTACACTCGACCCAGTTCACGGCGGGCGGCACACGTCGCCAGCGGACCCGGACGACCACCATGACCGACGCGACCCCGTACCCGGCCGGTGGTCAGGACCCTGTCCCCCGAGAGGAGATCCACACGGCGAAGGGCCCGACCCGAGGCGGGGCACCGCCGCGCGCGGCGGACGACGTCGCGCCGTGTGTGCTCGTCGTCGGGATGCACCGCTCGGGCACCTCCGCGGTGACCGCCGCGCTCGCGGGGCTGGGGCTCGGGCTGCCCGAGCCGGCCGACCGCATGGAGGGCGGCGGCGACAACCCCCGCGGCCACTACGAGAGCCGGTCGCTCGTCGAGCTCAACGAGCGCATCCTGATGCGCCTCGGCGGCGCCTGGCACCGCCCCCCTCGCCTCGTACCTGGCTGGGAGCACCACCGAGCGCTCGACGACCTGGTCCTCCAGGCGTGCGAGGCCTTCGACGCGACGTTCGGGCCCGCCGGGCGCCCCGTCGTGTGGAAGGACCCGCGCGCGGCCCTCCTCCTGCCTTTCTGGCGGCGTGTGCTGGAGCGCCCGATCGTCGGCGTGCTGGTCGTGCGCGACCCGCTCGAGGTCGCGCGCTCGCTCGCGACGCGCGACGGCTTCCCCCTCGTGCGCGGTCTGGCCCTCTACGAGCGCTACCTACGCTCCGCCCTCGCCGGCCTCGAGGGGCTGGCCGTCTTCGTCTGCCGCTACGAGGAGGCGCTCGGGGACCCGACCGCCTTCGCCAAGTCCGTCGCGCACTTCCTCGATGCGACCGGTGTCGCCGTCGACACCGAGCAGCAGCTCGGCCCGGCGCGTGTCTTCGACGAGAGCCTCCACCACGTCCACGCCGAGGCCGAGGACGTCGCGAGCTTCCAGCTCGTGCTCCCGGCGATGCGCGAGCTCGACGAGGCGCTGGAGACCCTCGTCGGACCGCACCCGTGCTTCGCGCCAGCACCCCTCGGCCCCGAGAGCGAGTGGACGACCGCCCTGCTCGACCGGGAGCGCGACCTGCAGCACGTGCTCGACGGCCTCGTCTGGGCGACCCGCCAGATCGAGCCGATCCTACGGGCGACCCCCCGGCCGGAGCAGGCCGAGCTGCGCACGGAGGGCCAGAACGAGGACGACATCGAGGACGCGGCCGAGGGGGCCGAGCCCGACGAGAACGGCCCCTACCCGCTGAACGCCAGCGAGGACCGCCGCGCCTACCACCGTTGGCTGCGGGCCCGGCGCCAGCCGGTGATCGTGGGTGGCGTCGGTGAGGCGCCGAGACGGCGCGCGCGCGTCCGGCGCGCGCTGCGGCTGCGCACGAAGCCGCCGCTCGTGAGCGTGCTCGTCCCCGTCTGGCGCCCGCCGCTGTGGGCGCTCGAGCGCTGCGTCGGCTCGGTGCTCGACCAGACGTTCGGCGACTGGCAGCTGTGCATCTGCGACGACGCGTCGGGCGACGAGGACCTCACGGCCTACCTCCGCTCGCTGCGCCGGGTCGACCGCCGGATCAACGTGACCGCCCTCGAGCAGAACGGCGGCATCTCCGCGGCGACGAACGGCGCGCTCGCCATCGCCAACGGGAGGTTCGTCGCGTTCCTCGACCACGACGACGAGCTGACCTCCGACGCCCTCGAGAAGGTGGCCGACGTGCTCGGCGCCGACCCCGAGGTCGACGTGCTCTACTCCGACGAGGACAAGGTCGACGCCGCCGGCGAGCGCTTCGACCCGCTCTTCAAGCCGGAGTGGTCCCCGGACCTGCTGCTCTCCTTCCAGTACCTCGGCCACCTCACGGTCATCCGGCGCGGCCTCGTCGCCGAGCTCGGCGGCCTGCGCTCGGACTACGACGGGAGCCAGGACTACGACCTGGCGCTGCGGGCGACCGAACGGGCCCGCAAGATCGTCCACCTGCCGGAGGTCCTCTACCACTGGCGCACGCTCCCCGGCTCGGCGGCGAGCGACTCCTCCGGCGTGCTCGCCAAGCCCTGGGCCTACGAAGCGGGGCTGCGGGCCATCCAGGACACCCTCGCCCGGCGGGGCGAGGAGGGTGAGGTGACCCGCCGCCCCGACTTCCCCGGCCGCTACCACGTGCGCCGCAAGCTCCGCCGCGACCCGCTCGTCAGCATCATCATCCCGTTCCGCGACGAGCCGGCACTGCTCGCGACGTGCGCGGCGTCGCTCCGCCAGGATCCGGGCTACGACCGCGTCGAGCTGGTCCTCGTCGACAACGACAGCGAGCTGCCCGAGACCGCGGAGCTGCTCGACGGGCTCTCGCGAGAGCCCGACGTCACGATCGTCGACGCCCCCGGTCCCTTCAACTGGGCGGCGATCAACAACGCCGCGGCGGCCAACGCCCGGGGCGAGATCCTGCTCTTCGCCAACAACGACATCGAGGCGCGCGCGCCCCGCTGGCTCCACGCGTTGCTCGGCCACGCGCTGCGCGACGAGGTGGGCGCCGTCGGCGCCCGGCTCCTCTACCCCGACGGGGCGATCCAGCATGCCGGCGTCGTCGTCGGGCTCGGCGGGATCGCCGGTCACGTGCTGCGCGGCCTGCCCGGCGACCACCCCGGTTACAACTCGATGGCCATCTCGACGCGTGACTGCTCGGTGGTGACCGGAGCGTGCATGATGGTCCGGCGTGAGGTCTTCGAGTCCGTCGGCGGGTTCGACGAGCGCCTTCCCGTCGCGTTCAACGACGTCGACTTCTGCCTGAAGCTGCGCGAGCGGGGCTACCTCGTCGTCTACGAGCCGCTCGCCGAGCTGATCCACCACGAGTCGAAGAGCCGGGGCCACACCGACGACCTCGTCGAAGGGCGCCGCATCGTCCACCGGTGGGCCGACGTGCTCGCCGCCGGAGACCCTTACTTGAATGTGCACCTCAGCCACTGGCGATACTGGTGCCCCTTGTCGACCGTTCAGGAGGACGACCGATGGAAGACCTACCTGGAGACGTCCGTGTTGACACGCGGGTCGTCGTCGAGCACCTGAGGTCGGTGGTCGGCAGCGCGCCCGGCTCGTACCCAAGGACCTGGCTCCCCCAGGCGACCTTCGACGAGCTGCTGGTCCGCGCCGACCGTGAGCCGATCCACCTCCACCCGAGCCTGCACCACCTCCACCGCCGCTGGGACATGGGGCACGCCCGCACCCACGCCGGCAGCGGCTGGGGACCGAAGGCGATCGGGAGGCGCATCCTCGCCCGCATCGTGAACGCGGCCCTCGACCGGTACTTCACCGAGGAGCAGGAGTTCCGTGCCGCCCTCGCCCAGTCGATCGACGGCATCGCCTACCGCGTCGACGAGATCGCGAGCGCGGACCTCCGCAACCTGCTCGACGTCGTGCGCGACGACCTGCTCGACCTCAGCCGCTACGTGGACGACCGCATCGACACCCGCCTGAGCGACACGCGGGCGAGCGACGCCTGAGCGGTACCGTGGTCGACAGCACGAAGGCGGCCCGCAGGCCCGAGCACCGGACGCGGCCCCACGTCGCCGTCGTCACCCGGCACTGGGGTGACTCCGGCGACGAGGCGACCGCCGCGACCCGCCTCGTCGCCGGCGCGGTCTCGCGCCACGCCGACGTCTCCATCGTGCACCTCGTCTCCCCGCTCGTCCCGCTCGAGACGCTCCGCGACAGCGTCTTCGAGGTCCACCGCGTGCCGGTGCACGGCGCACGACCGCTCCGCTCGGGGATCCTGCGCGTGGCGCTCGCCGTCCACGACGGCGGGCTCGGGGTCCCCGCCACCGCGGCGTCCCTGCTCGAACGGTACGAAGGCGACGCCCCCGAGGTGCCGGAGGTGCTCGAGCGCCTCGCCCCGGACGCGATCGTGCTCGCCGGCCACCACCAGCCCTACGACATCGGCGTGCTCGGCGCACGCGCGAGCGCCGGGCGCGCCCGCGTCGTCGCCCTGCCCTACCTCGGCGACGACCGCCGCCTGGCGGCGGAACCGGTCCGGTCCCTGCTCGAGGCGGCCGACGTCGTCGGGGTCGTCCACCCAGGTGAGCGGCGCGCCGTGCTCGCGGCCTGCCCGGGCCGCTCCGAGCGCGACGTCGTCCTGCTCGACCTCGCGCTCAGCCTGAACCGCAACGCCGCCTCGCACCGCCTCTTCGGCGTCCGCTGGTTCGGGCGCTACGTGCTCTCGATCCGAGACTTCCCCCCCGGCGGCGCCCGCTACGTCCGCTCGGTCACCCACGAGGTGCTGCGCAGCGTCGTCGGGCGCGTCTCTGTGGCCGAGGTCGACGGCGAGCAGTGGCGGATCAGCGACCGGGAGAACACCCTCGAGCTGCCGGTCAGCCCGAGCCGCGTCAACCTGTGGCGCCTCATGGCGCACGCCGTCGCGACGATCGACCTCCGTCCTCCCGGGCCCTTCGGACGCGAGACGATCGAGTCGCTGCTGCTCGGCACGCCCGTCGTCGTCCCCGACGCCAGCGCGGCGATGGAGCACGCCGCGGCCGCCGACGGGGGCCTGTGGTACCGGGACGTCGGAGAGCTCTTCGACGCCACGCGGGTGCTGATGAACCGCCCGGTACGCGACCGTCTGGCCGCCCAGGGGCGCGCCTACGCGGACGCCAAGCACGCTCAGGTCGACGACTTCGTCGCGCGCGTCGGCCGCATCGTCCTCGGCGAGGGCGCCGGCTGACACGAGACGGCCCGCCGTCGCCCGGGCGTGCACGACCTTCCGGGCCGCGACGCCGGGGTCCGGGATCTCCACCGGACGACCGGAGCGGACGGCGTCTCTGCTACACGTTCTGCAAGGGCGTCGGCGAGAGGCGCCCTCCGAAGCCCCCGGGCGACCGAGCACGGGGGCGTGTCCCGCCCGTGCCCGCCGCGGAGCGCGGCCGCGCTGCCGCCTCCTCACGGCTGCAGCCGCACGATCCGCCACCCCGCCCCTTCGGACGCGTACCGCAAGCGGTCGTGGAGCCGGTCGTCGCGGTGCTGCCAGAACTCGAAGGCCTCCGGCGCGAGGCGGAACCCGCCCCACCACGCCGGCCGCTCGACGTCGCGCCCCGACCACTCCCCGGCCACCCGAGCGATGTTCCGGTCGAGCTCGGCCCGGTCCGCCACCGGCCGGCTCTGCTGCGAGGCGCGCGCGCCGACCTGGGCCCCACGGGGCCTCGTCGCGAAGTAGGCGTCCGACTCCGCGGGGTCGACCCGGTCGACGGGCCCCTCGATGCGTACCTGGCGTCCGAGGGGGTCCCAGTGGAAGAGCATCGCGGCGCGCGGGTTCTCGGTCAGCTCGCGGCCTTTGCGGCTGCCGTAGTTGGTGAAGAACACGAAACCGCGCCGGTCCCAGCGCTTCAGCAGCACCATCCGCACCGAGGGTCGCCCCCGGCCGTCGGCGGTGGCGACGGCGACCGCCTCGGAGTCGCGCACGTCGCGGGCCGCCTGGGCGAACCACGTCCCAAAGAGCGCGAACGGGTCCTCGGGAGCGTCACGCTCGAGCAGCGGCGCCGCGTGGTCGACCACGCCGGATCAGCCCCGCGACGGTGACGCCGGGACGGTGGCGTCGAGACCCGGCAGAGCGTCGATGCTCGCCCGGTTCTTCTCGCCCCAGTACCGGGCGATGCCGTCGCGCCCCTTGCGGCCGGCCCACGCGTCCATCTCCGCTCGGTGCCCGCGAAAGTCCATCAGCGGGACGCCGAACCCGCAGGAGTCCGAGATCCGCCGCACGCCCACGACGATCACCGAGCGCACGCCGTCGCCCGCGGGCGAGGAGAAGCGGGCCGCGAGCGCGGCGAAGCGCCGGTCGCCGGCGGTCACGACCTCGCCCGTGCCGTGCAGGCGGACGATCCGTGGCGGACCCTCGAACGCGCAGAACATCAGCACGATGCGCCCGTTCTCCCGCAGGTGCGCGACCGTCTCGATCCCGCTGCCGGTCTGGTCGAGGTAGGCGACGGTCCGGGGGTCGAGCAGCGCGAGCTCGCCCCGGTTGCCCTTCGGCGAGCAGTTGACGTGGCCGTCGGGCCCGAGCGGGGCCGTCGCGACGAAGAAGACGGGCTGGGCGAGGAGGAATGCCGCGAGCCGCTCGCCGACCTCGTCGTAGGTCCGACCCATCAGCGGATCCTACCGCCCAGCCCCTCGCGGCCCCGGGGCCGGCCGCAGCAGCTCGGCGACGAGGCCGTCGAGGATGTCGGACTCGGAGGAGACGAGCTCGTCGTGGCCGAGCCGGGCCATCGTCTCGGCGAGGACGACGGCACCGCCGACGATGACGTCGGCGCGCGCGGGCTCGAGACCGACGCGCTCGCGCCGCCGCTCGAGGGGCTCGGCCGCGAGGGAGGCGAGCAACGCCTCCACCACGTCGCGGTCCAGCCGCACGTGGTGCAGCGGCCCGCGCTCGTGGCCGTCGAGGCCGAGATGGATGGCGACGAGGGTCGAGATCGTCCCGGCGACGCCGACCATCCGTCTCGGCACGGCGAGCGCCGGGCGCGCCTCGAGGGCGGCGTCGACGAGCGAGCCCACCTCGGCGCGTGCCACCGCCAGCTCGGCCGCCGTCGGTGGGTCCGAGGCGAGGAAGCGCTCGGTCAGCCGAACGCAGCCGATGTCGAGGGAGACGACCGCAGCCGGCACGGCCGCGGCGCCCGGTGCGCCGGCCACCAGCTCGGTCGAGCCGCCCCCGAGGTCGACGACCAGGTAGGGACCCGCTTGCGGATCGAGCTCCGCCGTCGCTCCGGCGTAGGCGATGCGGCCCTCCTCGGCACCCTCGAGCAGCTCGAGGCGCACGCCGAGCACGGCCTCGGCGGCGTCGAAGAGCTCCGTCGCGTTGCGCGCGTCGCGTGCCGCCGAGGTCGCGCTGGCCCGCAGCCGGACGACGCCGAAGGCGTCCACCACCCGGCGGTACTCCGCGAGGACCGCGAGGGTGCGCGCGAGCGCCCCCTCCGCGAGCTCCCCCGTCCTGTCGACCCCCTCGCCGAGCCGCGTGATCGTCATCCGGCGCTCGAGCGGGCGACCGCAGCGGTCGGCGACGAGCAGGCGGGTCGAGTTCGTGCCGCAGTCGATCGCCGCGACGGTCCCGTCCAGCTCGCCGTCGAGCTGTCCGGCCACCCAGCGCCCGACGGGATCCCCCCCGCCGGCGAGGTACCACGCCAGGTGCGCGTGGAGGCACTTCACCCCGCGGCGGGTCCCGCCGACCCCGCCGGACGGTCGGCGGCCCGCATGGCTCGCAGGCAGGGCGGCGTCGCGCTCGGCCGCGTAGCGGTCGTGCGCCGCGGCGAGCTCGGCGGGGGGGACCGACGACTCCGCCGCACGGACGCCACCGGTCGACTCGAGCCGGCCGACCGCCTCGCGCTCGCGCCGGCCGACGAGCCAGTAGCGGGTCGGCATGGGGGTGCCGTCGAAGAGGAGGGGGTCGTTGCGGATGACGACCGGGCCGCCGTCACGGTCGCGCACGACGACCGTGAACGCCCCCGCCGGGGGGCGTCCGAGCAGCCGGGCGACCGCCGCCACGTCCGCCGCCGGCGCCAGCCAAGCGCCGGTGTCCGTCGTCTCCGCCACGTCCGCCGCGTCCCTCGCTCCCGGCGCTACGGGGCCTCCCCCGCGGCGGCGGCCGCCGGGGGGGCGCCCGCGTCGCCGCCCGTGGCGTCGAGCGCGGCGTCGAGCGCGAGCGTAGAGACCAGCTCGGGGTGGTTGCGCCAGGTGGCGGCCACGCTCCCCTCGAGCGGGAGCAGCGGCCACGCCTCGGCGTCGAGGCGGGCGAGGGGAGCGCCCCGACCGCCCCGCGTCGCGACGACGACCGGGCCACCCGCCGCCGCGGCCAGGGCCCGCCACGACCGCGGGTCCTCCGCCGGGTCGCCGGGCGCGCCCTCGTCCAGGGCGAGCACGACGGCGTCATGGCCCTGACGTGCACACCAGTCGAGCGCGGCGCGAAGCGCGGAGGCGTCCCCGGGCGTGGCCGCGGCGTCGAGCAGCACCGTGGCGCCGTCGGGGAGCGCCGCGGCACGCTCCTCGCTGTCGATCACCACCACGGTCTCGTCCAGGCCCGCCTGGAGCGCCGCGGCCGCCACCCGGGCCGCCCGCCACGCCTGCGCCGGCCGACGGCGTGCCGCGGGGGCCCGGCGGGGCTCCTCCCGGCGACCGGACGGTGCCACCCGCCCGAGCGCGAGCACGACTGCGGCGACCGTCACCGCCGCAGCGTACCGGGCCGGAACCGACCGCCCGCGACGGCCCGCGGGGGCGTCGCACCGCGCCCGCGCGCGCCCCGTGCCGACGCCTCCCCTTTGCACACGCCGGCGACCAGGGATAACGTCTTCCGCCGTGACCGCGACTGCGGCCGCGAGGGGGGTGCGCCCGCCTGGCGGCCCGCTGTATGAAGCGGACCGCCCGAGCCGACCGGGCCGCCCCCACCTTGCGACCCGCGTCAGCGTGGTCCTCATCGCCGCGGCCGGAACGTTTCTCCTGTGGCCCCCCACCTCGGGGGCCCCGGCGGGCGCCTCGACGACGACGGGACTGCAGGCGCAGGCCGACGCGATCGCGGCCACGGTGGCGCGTGACGACGCGCTGCTCCAGTCGGTCGGGCAGCACTACCTGGCGGAACGCTCCGTCCTCAGCGCGGCGCGGGCCGAGGAGCGCATGGCCGAGGGCGAGATCCGCGTCGTCGACCACAAGGTGGGCCTCGACGAAGCGGTGCTCCGCAGCGCCGCGATCTCCGCCTACGTGAACGCCGGCAGCGACGGGTCGCTCGGGCTGTTCCTCAACGACCGGCCGGACCAGGTGGCCGACGGCCAGACCTACATCCGGGTGGCCGCCAACCAGCTCGACCGGACGGTCACCGCCCTCACCGACGCCAAGCACGTCCTCGCCACCGAGCTGTCGACGGCCCGCGAGTCGGCGACCGCGGCGGCCCAGGCCCTGGCGGACGCGACCTCGGCGCGCACCTCGGTCCTCACGACGCTGTCGAACGAGCGCCAGCTCCTCGCCTCGGTGCAGGGGCAGCTCGCGGTGCTCGTCGCCCAGCAGGAGGCCGCGCGGGCCCGGGCGGCCGAGCAGGCGGCGCAGGCGGCGGCACAGGCGGCGGCGCAGCGCGCCGCCGCCAGCCCGGCGGTCGCGGCGGCCGGCCAGACTGCCGGTCCGCCGGCCGCGTCCGGCTCGCCGACGCTGACCAGCGCCAGCCCCATCCCGACCGGGACGCTGGCCCAGGACTTCGCCGGGATCCGCAACTGCGAGTCCGGCGGCAACTACGCCGAGGACACCGGTAACGGGTACTACGGCGCCTATCAGTTCAGCCTCGGCACCTGGGTGGGCGTCGGCGGCTCGGGCCTGCCGAGCTCGGCGCCCCCCGTCGTCCAGGACACGCTCGCCTTCCGCCTCTACCAGCACGACGGGTGGGCGCCCTGGCCCGCCTGCGCGGCGATCCTCGGGCTCTAGCCGCGCGTCCGGGGAACGGCCGATCGATCGGTCCAGCGCTCGGCAGCGGCCCGGGGGCCGCACCGGCGTCGCGGCCTCGCGGGCGGCATCGAGCGCCGTCGGCGGGACGGTGGGACGGTGGGAGAGCCCGGGCCCCGACCGGCTGATCGGCGCCCACCCGACACGCCCTAGGTGCGCCGCGGCACCCAGCACGAGGTGGGGAAGGCCCCAAAGCGAGCTCGAGGCACGGCGCCCGAGGTGCCCGTCGCGACCCGGAGGTCCGGACAGCTCGAGGCGACCTTCCCCGACCGCCCTCCCGGCCCACCCGGGAGCGCTCGTCGAGCGGGCGCTCGACGAAGGACGCTCCGTCGAGGTTCAGTCGGCCCCGAGCAGCCGGCCGAGCGCGGCTCGCGCCGAGGCGTTCTCGGCGGCGAAGCGCTCGAGGTGCTCGGCGAACTGGCGGGTCCACTCCTCGAGGGAGACCTCCTTGCGGCTGATCGCCACGCCGCGGACCTGGCGGGTGACGAAGCCCGTCGGTGACCCGCGTCCGGGGACGAGCTCGAGCGCGCTGTCGCCGAAGCGCGCCCGGATCGAGGTCACCTTGCCGGGGCGGCCGGCGACGCGATCCGACAGCGAGCGCTCGCGCGAGACGTCGAGCACGCCCGGCGGCAGGACGTCGGCGATCGAGGACACGAGGACGCGCTCGTAGGTCTCGAGGTCCGACAGGTCGGCACGCAGCGCCGCGGCCAGGAGCTGGACCGTGTCCGCCTCCGTGTCCCCGGCGTCGAGCGCGCCCCCGCCCGCCGGGGCGCCCGCCAGCCCCGGCTCCGACGGCGCGGGCAGGCCGGCGTCGTCGCTCACCGGTCCGTGAGGGGCAGCACGAGCTGGGGCGGCGCGATGGTGTGGTCCGCCCGCAGTGGCCGCACCGCCGTGCCGATGGCGAAGAACTCGGTCGTGTGGCCGCCCCAGCGGTGCGGGAGCGAGAGGAGCTGGACGCCGACGATGCCCTCCGCGTGCAGCTCCTCGGCCTCGGCCTGCATCCTGCTCATCGCGAGCTCACGGGCGTCGTAGAGGGCCTCGGTGAACTGCGGGATCTCCACGTTGCGCCCGACGTTGCCGAGCGCGGAGAAGCCGCGCTGGTGGGCGATGTGGTAGACGCAGCTGCCCATCACCATCCCGAGCGGCGCGTAGCCGGCCTGGAGCAGGGTCCAGAAATCCTGGCCCGACAGGTCGGAGGTGAACGGCACCCCGGCGTCGTTGCGCCAGGTGCCCCCGGCGTCCGACTTGACCGCGGTGCCGACGGCGACGAACTCGGCCAGGTCGTTGCCGAACTCCTTGAACTCGATCTCGAGGCGCACGCCGACGATGCCGTCGGCCCCGAGCGCGTTGGCCTCCGCCTCCATGCGAGTCATCGCCAGCTCCCGCGCGTGGTACATCGCCTGGGAGAGCCGGTCCATCTCCATGTTCTGGCCCCACCGACCGATCTGCAGGCCGACGTGGTAGATGCTCGAGCCGAGGACGAGGCCGAGCGGGTGGAAGCCCGCCTCGCGCACGAGGAGGAACTCGTTCACGGTGAGGTCCGAGGTGAACAGCGCCTTCGGCGAGCCCGGCCGCATCTCCGCGAGCCGGCGCATCGCATCCTCGGGGATCCCCGTCACCGTCTGGTCGTCTGGCATCCGTGCTCCTAGCGGCTCTAGTCGAGGGGGAGGACCATGCGCGGGCTCGGCGGCGTGGCGACCGCGTTCCCGAAGTACGCCACTGCCGTGGCGGCCATCGAGGCCTCGGCGACGTGGTCGGTGTGGCCGTCGCTCACCTCGAGCGCGTGGATCTGCAGCCGCATCGGCGAGGTGAGGACGGCGCCGTCGGCGCCGATCCGGGCGACCCTGCGCTCGAGCACGCGGCGCGCGTCGTCGCGCGCGAAGGTCACGAGCTCGCTGTAGCCGGGCACCTCGACGTTGCCGGCGTAGGCGCGGGTCGCGAGGCGGGTGTTGTAGTCGTCGTGGCGGATGGCGACGGCGATCGCGACGACGATGGCCGCCGGCACCCAGCGCGCCCCCATCAGCTTCACGACGTCCTGGCCGTCGAGCGCCGTGGCGAACGGCCGGTCGGTGTGCCGCCCGCCGAGGGAGCGCACCGCCGTGCCGAGCGTCACGAACTCCCGGTTGCCCTCGCCGAGGTGGCGCTCCTGGAGCCTCACCCCGACGACGCCGTCGCCGCCGAGCTCCCGGCACTCGGTGAGCATGCGGCCGATGGCGCCGTCCCAGCCGGCGTTCAGCGCGTCGACGTAGGGCGCGAACCCGGCGAAGCCGCCGTCGCCGCTCGTCTGGGTGCGGGCGTAACCGCTCACGGCCATGCCGTAGCCCGGGTAGATGCCGCAGCCGCCGTAGCCCTGAAAGCCGATGTGCTCGACGACGCAGCCCATGACCTCGCCGACCGGGGCGAACCCGGAGTGGTCGAGCCCTGCCTGGCCGCTGACGGAGAGGAGGCTCGTGCGCACGCCCGAGCGCCGCGCCCGCTCCAGGCGGGCCTCCACTATCGGGGGGAGCCCCCGACCGTCCCACTCGCTCATCGGCACCTCCGCGGCGGACGCTACCACCGGCCCCGGCGGGCGGGTGGGCCCGGCACCGCGCCGGCACCGCCGCGGGCCGCGCGGCCGGCGGAGCCGGGTCAGCCACAGCGCCAGCGGCCGCTCGGGAGACGCTCGGCCGGTCCGGGACAGTCGAGGACGTCGCGCTCCGGCGGCAGCGCGACCGACGGCGCCCGGCCGAAGCGGCCGTAGGTGAAGCTCGTGGACAGGCCGAGCGAGGCGAGGGGTGGTGTCGACCCCGGGGGCGGCGTCGTGCCCCGCGCCGTGCGGGCCTGCCAGGTCGCGCCGGTCACGTACCCGCCGCGCACGACGAGCGTCCCCCGGGCCACGAGGACCCGGGTGCCGCGCCGGCCGCCGGCGCCCGGGCCGGTCGCGGCGCGGAGCCGGTAGGTGTAGTCGTAGCGGTCGCCGTGCATGACGACCCGCGTCGGGACGAGCTCGATCTCGAGCAGCGGGAAGAAGGCCGCGCGCGCCGCGTACGGCGCTCCCCCCGTCGCCGGGAGCTGGATCTTCTCGACCTGGGCACCGCCCTGCGCCGCGGTCTCGGTGCCGGGCGGGTCGAGGAGGACGTAGGAGGCGTCGCCCACGACGGCCGCGAGCAGCCCGACCCGGTGGCCGCCGACCGCCAGCGGGCCGAGGCGGTCGGGCGCCTGGTAGGCGAAGCGCTCGCCGGTGCCGGTGACCTCGACGCTCGAGACGCCGACCGTGCGGGCGACAGCGAGCTCGAGCGGCAGCGGGAGCGCCGAGGCGAAGTGCGGCAACGAGGGGCCGGTGGCCGCCTCGACGCCGACCCCCGCGCCGATCGCGCCGAGCACCGCCGCGACGACGAGGACTAAGCCCTTCACGGCCGCAAGGCGGAGGGGCCGCTCAGAAGGCCCAGCGCCAGAACTCCAGCCGTTGGACCATCCTGTGCCACAGGCTGCCGCCCGCCGACGGGCCGCCGGCGCTCCCGCCGCCACGCGGCGCGGCACCGAGGAGCGACGACGCGTCGGTCGGCACGAGGTCGGCCTCAGGGATCGTGCGCGGCGCGAGGGTGTTCGCCTGCCCCGCCGTCGAGCCCGCCGACGGCAGCACGACGTAGGCGCGCTGACCGGGCCGCACGAGCCCGTACTCCTGGTGCGCCATCGCCGCGATCGTGGGCGGCTTCCTCAGCGACGCGACGGCGCTCCTCAGCTGCGCGTCGTGCGCCTGCACGGCCGTCAGCTCGCTCGCGACCGCCGCGATCTCCGAGCGCTGGTGGAGGATCTCGCCGACGGGCAGCTCGAAGACGAGCATCGCCCCCGCGAACAGGGCGGCCACCACGAGGGCGATGCGCGCCCGGTAGATCTGGATCACGGCGCTCCGCCGGGCACCTGGTGCGCACCGGGCACGCCGCGGGCGAAGGCCGCGCCACCCGGCCACGAGGCCGACTCGCCGAGCTCGTCCTCGATCCTGAGGAGCTGGTTGTACTTGGCGACCCGGTCCGAGCGGGCGGGCGCGCCCGTCTTGATCTGGCCGCAGTTCGTCGCCACCGCGAGGTCGGCGATCGTGGCGTCCTCGGTCTCTCCCGAGCGGTGCGAGATCACGCTCCGGTAGGAGGCCGACGTCGCCCGGGCCACGGTCTCGAGCGTCTCGGTGAGCGTGCCGATCTGGTTGACCTTGACGAGCACCGCGTTCGCGATGCCGCCGGCGATGCCGCGCTCCAGCCGCTCGACGTTGGTCACGAACAGGTCGTCGCCGACGAGCTGCACCCGCTCGCCGATCGCGCCGGTGAGGGCGGCCCAGCCCTCCCAGTCCTCCTCGGCCATGCCGTCCTCGATGGAGATCACCGGGTAGCGCGCCGCGATGTCGGCCCAGTACGCGGCGAGCTCGGCCGAGGTGAGCGTCCGGCCCTCGCCCGCGAGGACGTAGGCGCCGTCGCGCCACAGCTCGGTGGTCGCCGGGTCGAGCGCGATGGCGATCTCCTCGCCAGGCACGCGCCCCGCGGCCTCGATCGCCTCGACGAGGATGCGCAGCGCGTCCTCGTTCGTGCCGAGGTTCGGCGCGAAGCCGCCCTCGTCGCCGACCCCGCCCGACAGCCCGCGGTCGTGCAGCACGCGCTGCAGCGCGTGGTAGGTCTCGGTGCCCCACCGCAGTGCCTCGGCGTAGGACGGCGCCCCGTGCGGGACGACCATGAACTCTTGGAAGTCGACGTTGTTGTCGGCGTGGACCCCGCCGTTCAGCACGTTCATCATCGGCACGGGGAGCACGTGGGCCCCGACCCCGCCGACGTAGCGGTAGAGGCCGAGGTCCAGCTCGTCGGCCGCGGCCTTCGCGACGGCGAGCGAGACGCCGAGGATCGCGTTCGCGCCGAGCCGGGACTTCGACGGGGTGCCGTCGAGGTCGATGAGGGCGAGGTCCACCGCCCGCTGGTCGAGGGCGTCCAGCCCCGCGAGCGCAGGGGCGATCTCGTCCACGACGTTGGCGACGGCGCGCCGCACCCCCTTGCCGCCGTAGCGCTCGCCACCGTCGCGCAGCTCGGTCGCCTCGAACGAGCCGGTCGAGGCGCCGGAGGGGACCATGGCCCGCCCCGTCGCCCCGGTGTCGAGCACGCAGGTCGCCTCGACGGTCGGGTTGCCCCGCGAGTCGAGGACCTCTCGGGCGCTGAGCTCGGCGATGGCACTCACGGGCCTGTGACTCCTGTTCGTCTTGTGGACAAAGTGGCTGGAGTGTCGTTCAAGTTAGCAAAGTCCCCGCTCCCCGGCCTGGCACGCCGTGATCGCAGCGCGGGCAGGGCGCGCCCGGCAGGCGGGCGACCCGGGGGTGCCGCGGCCCGACACCCGGCGTGGGCGGAGCGGGCGCTCCCCGGCCTTCCTACGGCGAGGTCTCGCCGGCTCCCTGCTCGCGCCAGAGCGCGAGGCGCGCCGCCGGGTCGAGGCCGGCGATCGAGCCCCCCTCGGCGGCCGCGGCGCGCTCGGTTGCGACGAAGCGCCGGCGCATGGCCAGCGCGGCGCGGCGCAACGCGTCCTCCGGGTCGACCTTGGCGTGCGCCGCCAGGCGGGCGACGCCGAGCAGGAGCGCGCCGAGCCCGTCGGCGTCGGGGTGGCCGGCGACGGAGCGCAGCAGCGCTTCGAGCTCGGCCGCGCTGGCGCCGGTCAACGCCCAGCCGAGGTCGACGCTCGAGGCCTTGCGCTCGAGCTTGGCGACGAGCGCGAGCGCCGGCAGGGCGGCGGGGATGCCGTCCATCAGGCTCTCCCGGCCCTTCTCCACCTGCTTGATCTGCTCCCAGCGCGTCATCACCGCGTCGGCGCTCTCGACGCCGGAGACGCCGGCGAAGACGTGTGGGTGGCGGTGCACGAGCTTGTCGTGGGTCGTGCGCGCCACGTCGGCGAGGGAGAAGAGCCCCTCCTCGCCCGCCAGCGTCGCGTGGAACATGACCTGGCAGAGCAGGTCGCCGAGCTCCTCCTCGAGGTGCTCGGCACCTGCTGCGTCCGGCGGATCGCCGAGCTCGTCGATCGCCTCGATCGTCTCGTAGGCCTCCTCGAGCAGGTGGCGCACGAGCGAGCGGTGGGTCTGCTCACGGTCCCACGGGCAGCGCCGGCGGAGCACGTGGACCACCTCGTCGAGCGCTACGAGCTCGTGGGCGACCGGCTCGGCGAGCTCGGGCACGTACAGGCAGGTGAGGTGGTCGGGGTCGAGGGAGCGGTCGAGCTCCTCCCAGGCGACCTCGACGACCTGCTCGTCCGGCAGGCCGAGGTGGTGGAGCGCGGTCACGGGCCGGCTCGGTGGGGAGTCGACGGCCAGCTTCACCTCGGAGAGCACCGCGCGGCTCCATGCCTGCGCGACGAGCAGCGGACCGGTGTCGCCCGCCGCGTCGACGGCGAACGCGCCGGCGTCGACGAGGCGGACGTGCGCCTCGACGGGGTCGATGCCGAGGCGCTCCCAGGCGAGGTCGAGGAAGGACATCCCCGCGACGACCTCGACGTCGACGCGCGGGTCGCGGCGCAGCGCCGTGACACTGCGCTCGAGCACGAGGGGCGAGCCGGGGACGGCGTAGGCGACGCTGCCGTGAGCGGCGGCGGCCGCGACGACCGCCTCGACGATCGCCAGGTAGACGTCCTCGAAGGTCTCGGCGGTCTCGTAGAGGTGGTCGAGCGTGGCGGCGCCCGCCACGACGAGCGGCTCGGCGGCCGGGTGGCGGCCCGTGCGCAACAGCACGAGCGGTGCCTGGTCCAGCGCCTCGCGCGCCCGCTGCGTCGTGTGCTCGGCGCCGGCGGGGCCGAGGCCCACGACGACCACCCTCGGCAGCGCCGACGGGGACTCCTCCGGGCCCGCCGGCGACCTCGACATCACCGCCCGCGCTCCGGCCGGTGGTCGGCTAGCCGGCCGCGCTGGCCGCGGTGGACGGCGTCACGGAGGAGGGGTTGCCGAGCAGCTCGTCGGCCGGGCCGCTCGGCGGCGCCACCTGCCAGATGCCCGAGTGCTTCGCCCACGTGCCGTACGCCGGGTCCACCTCGACCTGCGCCTTGCCCACGATCGTGCCCAGCTCCTGCTGGAACCTCGGGTAGCCGTTGGACACGATCGAGAACGCGGTCTGCAGCGCCGACGCCTTGGGCCTCGACGTCACGCGGAACAGCACCCAGTAGCCGCTGTAGGAGACCGGCGACGAGACCGTGCCGAGCGGCAGCGCGGTGACGACCGAGGCGAGGGCGGCCGGGAGCTCGGAGGGCAGCAGGCAGCCGAGCGAGCCGCCGTTCGCCCCGGAGGTCGTGTCGAGCGAGCTCGACCTCGCGACCGAGGCGAAGCTGGCGCCGTGGGCGATCTTCGCCGCGAGCTGGAGCGAGGCGGCCTTCGAGCTGGCGAGGATCGCGCCCACGCAGTCGAGGGTGCCGGCCTCGGGGTGCGACTGGACGTAGGCGGCGAGGCCCGCCGTGGTGAGGTCGGTGCCCTGCGCGTGGGCGATCAGGGCGTCCTCGTCCTGCTGGTAGGAGACGAGCTGCGTGCGGAAGGGCTCGCGGAGGGCCGCGATGGCGCTCGCGCCCGAGGCGCACGACGAGCCCGAGGGCGCCGCGTAGACGTCGCCGAGGACCTGGGTCGCGAGCGGCTTCGCGACGGACCCCGTCGGCAGGTGCAGCCGGGCCACGAGCGCGTGGAGCACCTCGCGGTTCACCAGGGTCGTGAGGACCTGCGCGGTGTAGGCGGAGGAGTAGGTGCCCGTGCCGACGCCGCTGATCGACGGGCTGCCCGAGGACGCCTCGACGATGCAGCGGAAGGCGGCGTCCGCCGCGGTCGCGCCGAGCGCCTGGTTGAGGGACTGCTGGGAGACGGCGGTCCCGTCGACCTTGGCGGCGGTGGCCGAGAACTGCGCGTCGCACGCCCCGAGGGCGAGCGCGCCGAGGAGGGCCAGCGCGAGGGGGAGGAGGAAGCGTCGCACGGTCCCCTGACTCTAGGGTCGGGTCGCCGGACGGGCCAGCCGGCTCACGCGCCCGTCGCCGCGGCGACCTCGACCGGGACGAGGTCGCGGAGCAGCCCCGCGAGCGTCGAGGCGAGGTCCCCGCCGGCCTTCAGGGGCACGATGAGCTGCTCGAGGTCCTCCTTCACGACCGCGCGCGGCGCGAGGCGCGTCAGGCGGACCCGCGCCGAGGCCCGCAGGCGGATCGGCGAGAAGCGCGCGACGGCCTCCCCCGGGCGCCCCGGGCCGCCGCCGCCCGGGCGCGAGGGGACGACGTTCACCTCGCGCACGCCGGTCCGCACGCACTCGGCGCGCAGGCGGGCGATGGCGAGAAGGGTCTCGGCCGGCGGGGGGAGGGGCCCGTAGCGGTCGAGCCACTCCGCCGCGATGTCGTCTACCTCGGCGTCATCGCGCACCGCGGCGAGGCGCCGGTAGGCCTCGAGGCGCAGGTCCTCGCGTTCGACGTAACCGGCGGGGAGGTGCGCGTCGACCGGTACGTCGAGCTTGATCTCGGCCGGCTCGGGGACCGGCTCGCCCTTCAGCTCGGCGACGGCCTCGGCGACCATGCGGACGTACAGGTCGTAGCCGACAGCCGCGATGTGCCCCGACTGGTCGGTGCCGAGCAGGTTGCCCGCCCCCCGGATCTCGAGGTCGCGCATCGCGATCTTGAAGCCGGACCCGAGCTCGGTGTGCTCGCCGATCGTGCGCAGGCGCTCGTAGGCCTGCTCGCTCAAGACGCGGTCGCGGGGGTGGAACAGGTACGCGTACGCCCGGCTCCCCGCCCGCCCGACGCGGCCGCGCAGCTGGTGGAGCTGGCCGAGGCCGAGCAGGTCGGCGCGGTCGACGACGAGCGTGTTGACCGTCGGCATGTCGATGCCGGACTCGATGATCGTCGTGCAGACGAGGACGTCGTAGCGCCCGTCGGAGAAGTCGAGGACGATCTGCTCCAGGCTCCCCTCGTCCATCTGGCCGTGGGCGACGGCGATCCTCGCCTCGGGCACGATGTCGCGCAGGTGCGCCGTGATCCGGTCGATGTCCTGGACGCGGTTGTGGACGAAGAAGACCTGGCCCTCGCGCAGCAGCTCGCGCCGGATCGCCTCGGCGACGGGCCGCTCGTCGTACTCGCCGACGTAGGTGAGGATCGGCTGGCGCGCCGCCGGCGGCGTGTCGATGATCGAGAGGTCGCGGATCCCCGTCAGGCCCATCTCGAGGGTCCGCGGGATCGGGCTCGCGGTGAGGGTGAGCACGTCGACGCCGACCGTCATCGTCTTCGTCGCCTCCTTGTGGGAGACGCCAAAGCGCTGCTCCTCGTCGACGACGAGCAGCCCGAGGTCACGGAAGGTGACGTCGGCGGCGAGCAGGCGGTGCGTACCGACCACGACGTCGACCGAGCCGTCGGCGAGGCCCTCCACCACGGCGCGCTGCTCGGCCGGCGTGAGGAAGCGCGAGAGCATCTCGACGCGCACCGGGTAGGGCGCGTAGCGCTCGGAGATGGTCTGGAAGTGCTGCTGCGCGAGCAGCGTCGTCGGCACGAGGATGGCTGCCTGCTTGCCGTCCTGGACGGCCTTGAAGACCCCGCGCACGGCGACCTCGGTCTTGCCGAAGCCCACGTCGCCGCAGACGAGGCGGTCCATCGGGGAGGGCCGCTCCATGTCCGCCTTCATGTCCGCGATCGCGCGCAGCTGGTCCGGCGTCTCCGGGTAGGGGAAGGACTGCTCGAGCTCGGCCTGCCAGGGGGTGTCCGGCGAGAAGGCGTGCCCCGGCGTCGCCAGGCGCCGCTGGTAGAGGACGACGAGCTCCTGGGCGACCTCACGGACCGCCTGGCGGACGCGGGAGCGCTGGCGCTGCCACTCGCCGCCGTTCAGCCGGTTGAGGGACGGCTGCTCGCCCCCCGTGTAGGGCGTGACGGCGTCGATCTGGTCCGAGGGGACGTAGAGCTTGTCGCCCCCGCGGTACTCGAGCAGGAGGTAGTCGCGCTCCGCCCCGCTGATCGCGCGCGTGACCATGCCGCCGTAGCGGGCGACGCCGTGGACGTGGTGGACGACGTAGCTCCCGGGCGCCAGGTCGTCGAAGAACCCCTCGACCGGGCGCGGGCGCGCCCGCGGGACCCGGTGCGGCCGGCGGCGTCCGGTCACGTCGGGCTCGGCGAGGACGGCCACCCGGTCGCGCCCAAACACGAAGCCGCGGTCGAGCGGGGCGACGACGACGTGGATCCCCGGGGTCCGCAGCCGCTCGTGGGCCGCGCCCGAGTCGGCGGCGCCCGCCGAGTCGGCGAGCGCGAAGAGCCGGTCGACGGTGCACCCCTCGCCCTCGAGCACGTTCGCCAGGCGCTCGGCGCTCCCCCGCCCCTCGGCGCAGACCGCGATGCAGCAGCCGGCGCGCTCGAGCGAGCCGAGCCGACGGGCGAGGCCGGCGGCGTCGCCGAGCGCCGCCGGCCAGCCGGTCGCCGCGATCACCGGCTGGGAGGGGGACTCGGCCGCCGCCGGGAGCGAGGCGACGCGCGCCGGGCACCCGGCGAGGAGGTGCTCGAAGGCGGCGTGGAGGCGCGGGAGGGTGGCGGCCGCCCCCCCGGCGCCGCCGCCGGCGGGTCCGGCCACGCCCCACGTCGTCGCGAGGGCCTCGGCGAGCGCCGCCTCCTCCTCGACGAGCTCGGCGGCCCGGTCGCGCATGCGCCGCGGCTCGACGAGCAGGACACGGTCGCGCGCCTCGAGGAGGCCGGTGAGGAGTCGCTCGTCCTCGGCGAGCCACGGCAGGAACGACTCGATCCCGTCGAAGGTCTCGCCGTTTGCGATCCGCTCGAGCCGCTCCCGGGCGAAGGGCACCTCGCCGGCCAGTCGCCGGGCGCGCGCCCGGACCTCGGGCCCGGTCGCCAGCTCCCGGCAGCCGTAGATCTCGACCGAGCCGACGGCGCGCACCGAGCGCTGGTCGGCGACGTCGAACTCGGTGAGGCGGTCGACCTCGTCGCCGAAGGTGTCGATGCGGATCCCGGTCTCGAGCGTGGAAGGGAACACGTCGACGATGCCGCCGCGCACGGCGACCTCGCCCCGGTGCTCGACCTGGTACTCGCGGCGGTAGCCGGCGCCGACGAGGCGCTCGACGAGCTCGTCCACCCCGATGCGGGCCCCGGGGCTGACGAGCAGCGGGGCCGCCTCCTCCGCGGTCGTGCCGAGGCGCTGGAGGAGGGCCTTCACCGAGGCGACGACGATCGCGGGCTCGCCACCGGCGTGGGCGGCGCGGATCCGCCAGAGGACGCTCAGGCGCCGGCCCATCGTCTCGACGCTCGGCGAGACGCGCTCGAAGGGGAGCGTCTCCCACGCCGGCAGCAGCTCGACACGCTCGGGCCCCGCGAAGATGGCGAGGTCGTGGGCGAGGTGCTCCGCCTCGGAGGCGGTCGGGGTCGCGACGAGCACGACGGGCGAGGTGCCAAGGGTCGCCGCGCCCGCGACGACATAGGGCCGGACCGCCTCGGGCACGGCGACGACGGTGTCCGCGTCGCCGAGGAGCGCGGCCATCTCCGCCTCGGAGCGGAGCAGACCGGTGAGGGCGGTGAGGTTCACCGGCCGTTCACCGCGTTCATCGCCCCGTCGGTGCCGAGGCCGAGCACCAGCTCGACGGCGTCGGCCGCCTCGGCGAGCGCGACGTCGAGCGCCTCGCGCTCGTCGCGGCCGGGGCGGCGCAGCACGTAGTCGGCACCGGCCATGCGGCCCGGCGGCTTGCCGACGCCGATGCGCACCCGGACGAAGTCGAGCGAGTGCAGGTGCGACTGGAGGGAGCGCAGCCCGTTGTGGCCGGCCGTCCCGCCGCCGGCCTTCACCCGTACCGTGCCGACGGGCAGGTCGAGCTCGTCGTGGACGACCACGAGCCGGGCCAGGTCCTCGAGGGAGCAGCGCCGCACGAGGGCGCGCGCGGCCAGGCCCGACTCGTTCATGTACGTCAGCGGGACGGCGAGGGCGAGCTGTTTCTCCGCGATCCGCGCCTCGCCGAGGCGCGCCGGGATGCCGCGCTCGGCGCGCAGCGCGACCCCGTGGCGCGAGGCCAGCAGCTCGACGGCCTCGGCGCCGACGTTGTGGCGGGTCCGCTCGTACTCGGAGCCGGGGTTGCCGAGGCCGAGCGCTAGGAGGTCGGCCGCGGCTCCCGTGCGCTCGCGGCCGGTGATCCTCGCGAGGCGGTGCGTCGCCCTCAGCCCTCGTCGGCCGGCCCGCCGGCCGCCTCGGCGGCGCCACCCTCCGAGGCGGCCTCGGCCCCCTCGCCCTCCTCGGCGGCCTGGACGCGCGGCGGGTGGCCGATGACGACGGCGGTCTCGGGATCGGCGTCGATCGTGACCCCCTCGGGGACGTCGAGGTCGGCGATCCGCAGGCTGGAGCCGATCTCGAGCTCGCTGATGTCGATCTCGAACGACGTCGGGATGTCCGCCGGCTTCGCCCGGACGTGCACGGTCAGCACGAGGTGCTCGACCATGCCGCCGTTCTTCGTCACGGCGGGGGCTTCGCCGACCAGGTTGAGCGACACCTCGGCGCCGATCACCTCGTCACGGCGCACCACCTGGAAGTCGACGTGGGCGACGGTCTGGCGGACGGGGTGACGCTGGAGCTCGCGGGCGACCGCGAGGTGGCGCTGCCCGGCGACGTCCAGCTCGAACAGGACGTTCACGCCGGCCTCGGTGGTGAGCGCGCTGCGCAGCGCCCGGGCGTCCACGCTCAAGGGGACCGGCGTGACGCCGTGGCCGTAGAGGATCCCCGGGATCCTGCCGGCCGCGCGCAGCCGCCGGCTGACGGCGGTGCCGCTCTCCTCACGGGGCTCTGCGACGAGGGTGATCTCGGCCATGTGAACGCGCTCCTCCGGGGGCTCGGGCGTGCGCGCCGCGGGCGGGCGGCGGCGCGGCTCAACGGGTGCGCCCGGCGCGACCCGCGGGGAGCAAGTGTAGGCGAAGCTCAGCGCCGGGCCGTCCGGCGAGCAGGCGGAACGCGGCCCGCCGGCTCGGGGCCGCCCGCCGCCACCGCCACGAGCTCGGCGCCGATCCTGGCGAGCGCCGCCCGCACCTCGGGCGCGTCGAGCACCCGAACCCGTGCGCCGAAGCCGGCCAGCTCGAAGGCGGCGACCGCGGCGTTGCCGAAGCCGAGGACGCAGGCGGCGCTGCCGTCGGCGGCACGCTCGACGCCGAGCAGCGTGCCGCGACCGCCGAACATCCCGAGGACGGGGCGCACCGCCGAGGGCTCGACGGCGACGCGTATCACGCAGCTCGCGGTCCAGCGCTCCCGCAGCTCCTCGCGTGACCTCGCCCATTCGGCGGCGAGCGAGAAGGCCGGCAGCCGCACCGCAGCCTCCCCCGTCGTCTCGACCGCCAGGACCCTGCTGACGCGGAACGTGCGCCGGCCGCCGTCGGTCCCGCCGACGAGGTACCACACGCCGGCCTGGGCGACGAGCCCGTAGGGGTCGACGGAGCGCCGCGAGGCGTCCGATCCGGGCTTCGCGTACTCGATGACGACCCGCCGGCCCTCGAGCACCGCGTCGCGGAGCGCCCCGAGCAGCGGGGGCGTCTCGGCCTCGCGGTTCCACGGCGCCGGCTCGACATGGACGAGCCGTGCGAGCCCGAGCGCCTCGTCGGCGCCGCCGGGGAGGGCGGCGACGAGCTTGCGCGACAGCGAGCGGGCCGCGTCGTCGACACCGAGGCCCGGCATCGACGACGCCGAGACGAGGAGGAACAGCGCCCGCATCTCCGCCGGGGAGAGGCCGGTCAGCTCGGTGCGGTACCCCTCGACGAGCGACCAGCCGCCGAGGCGCCCGCGTACCGGGTACACGGGGATCCCGGCGGAGGAGAGCGCCTCCATGTCGCGCCGGATCGTCCGCTCGGACACCTCGAGCTCGGCGGCGAGCTCGGGCGCCGACGCGCGCCGACGGGCCTGCAGCAGCAGCACGATGGCGAGCAGCCGGTCGGCGCGCACGGCCGCCGAGGTTACCGGGAATACCGGACACGAGGTGTCCACCCGCGCTCGTACCCTGCTCGTACGGCGTGCGGGGCGCTCCCGTGCGCGACCGGAGGGAGCGCCGGGGGCGCGCCCGGAGAGCGAGGACGAGATGGACGCGACGGACCCGAAGGGCCTCTTCGAGGCCGCACTCGACCAGGCGGCGCACCTTGTGGAGGGCGTGCGACCCGACCAGCTCGGGCTGGCGACGCCCTGTTCGGAGTTCGACGTCCGGGCGCTCCTCGCCCACCTGGTCTTCGCCGTCGAGCGCGCCGGCGCGATCCCCGCCGGGCTCGACGCGATCGAAGCCGTCACGGTGCCCGCCGGCGTGCCCGACGGCGCGTGGGCGGTCCTGTACCACCAGGCGGCGGGCTCGGCGCTCGCGGCCTGGTCCGACCCGGCGCTGCTCGACGCCGAGCTGAAGCTCCCCTGGATGTCGACGACCGGGCGGGACGCGCTGTCGATGTACGTGATGGAGGTCGCGGCGCACGGCTGGGACCTCGCTACGGCGACGGGCCAGCCGAGCGAGGGCGACCCGGAGCTCGGCGCCATCTGCCTCGACATCGCCGAGCAGGCCCTCGCGCCGTTCGAGCGCGGCGGCGAGGTCCCGTTCGAGGCGGCGGTCGAGCCGCCGGCGGGGGCCGGCCCCTACGCCCGGCTCGCCGCCTTCCTCGGGCGCTCCCCGCTCGCCGCCGGCTGAGCGGAGCGCGGGCCGGCGGGCCGGCGAAGGGCCGGCGCGCTGAGCCGCGCCGAGCCCGAGACGCGTGGACGTCCCCGGCGCGGAACGACCCCGTCAGCTCCAAGCCCGTCGGTCCAACCGGGCCGGACCGGGCCGGTGCCCGCCGGCCGCGACGCTGATCGACGCCCAGCACGTTCCCCGGGGGATCGCGAACGGCGCGGTCCTGCACGCCGGACGGCTGGTCGATCGGCTCCTGCGCCACCTCGGCCCCGAGGCGGGGACGTACGCGCGACAGCGCCGGCACGTCGGGCGGCGCCGCGTCGTCGCGGTCGGTCAGGACACGGGCCCGGTGCGGCCGACGAGGTCCGCCAGCTCCCCACTTCCACGGGGGGTCAGGAGAGGTTCTGGCCCCCGAAGATCTTGGAGACCGAGGTGTCCTCGAAGACGGCGTCGATGGCGTCGGCGACGATGCGGGCGACCGAGAGGACCTCGATCTTGTCGATCCGGCGCTCCTCCGGCATCGGCAGGGTGTTCGTCACGACGACGCGGGTGATCGACGACGCCTTCAGGCGGTCCATCGCCGGGCCCGACAGGACCCCGTGGGTCGCCATCGCCCACACCTCGGTGGCGCCCTGCTCGATGAGACGGTCCGCGGCGGCGCAGACCGTGCCGGCGGTGTCGATCATGTCGTCGATCACCACGCAGCAGCGGCCGTCGACGTTGCCGATCACCTCACGCGCCTCCACGGTGTTGGCGCTCCCCGTCGGACGGCGCTTGTGGACGATGGCGATGTCGCTGTTCAGCTGCTGGCCGAAGCGCTCGGCGACCTTCATACGCCCGGCGTCGGGGGACACGATGACCATGTCCTGCGGCGCGTGCTCGCGCAGGTAGTCCACGAGCACCGGCGCCGCTGTCAGGTGGTCGACAGGGAAGTCGAAGAAGCCCTGGATCTGGCCGGAGTGCAGGTCGACGCTGACGACGCGGGTCGCCCCGGCGACGGTGAGCAGGTCTGCGACGAGCTTCGCGGTGATCGGCTCGCGCCCGGTCGCCTTGCGGTCCTGGCGCGAGTAGCCGTAGTAGGGGCAGACCGCGGTGATCCGTTTCGCCGAGGCACGCTTCGCGGCGTCGATCATGATCAGCTGCTCCATGATCGAGTCGTTGATCGGCGCGGTGTGCGTCTGGATCACGAAGACGTCGGCGCCGCGGATCGAGTCGCCGAAGCGGCAGTTGACCTCCCCGTCGGCGAACTCCCGCAGGTTCGGCTCCCCGAGGGTGACGCCGAGGCAGGTGGCGATCTCTTGGGCCAGCTCAGGGTGCGAACGACCGCTGAACAGCTCCAGACGTCGACGCGGCACCAGCTCCATCGTCCCTCCTCGGTCTCGCCGGGTCACTCGCCGTCGCCCGGCGTCCCCCGGAAGAATGGCCCCGTCGTCGTGCGGGGCGCCAGACGCGTGCCCGACTCGAGCGCCGCGAAGGGGCCGACCACGGACTCCTCCCCGACAACGGAAAGGCGCGCCACGCTCTGCTCGATCCGGGCCCCCGGGCCGACCACGGTGTCCACGAGCCGACAGCCCGGGCCGACGACGGCCCCGCGCCCGATGCTCGTCGTGCCCTCCAGCACCACGCCGGGGAGGATCGTCACGTCCTCGGCGAGCTGGACGGAGGCGTCGACGTAGGTCTGCTCGGGGTCGGTCATCGTGACCCCCCGCCGCATCCAGCGCTCGTTGACGCGCCCCCGCAGCTCCGCCTCGGCCGCCGCGAGCTGGGCGCGGTCGTTCACGCCGGCCGCCTCCATCGGGTCCGGCGCCACCACGCTCACCACCCGGTAGCCGGCGTCGTGCAGGACGGCGATCGTGTCCGTCAGGTAGTACTCGCCCTGGGCGTTGTCGGGGGAGATCCGGCGGAGCGTCGGCGCGAGGACGCTGTGGCGGAAGCAGTAGATCGAGGTGCCGACCTCGTCGATCTCGCGCTCTTCTGCGCTCGCGTCGACGTGCTCGACGATGCGCGCCACCCGGCCGTCCTTGCCCCGCACGATCCGGCCGTAGCCGGTCGGGTCGGGCAGGCGCGCCGTGAGCAGCGTCGCGGCGGCGTCCGAGGCACGGTGCTCGCGCACGAGGGCCGCCAGGGTGGCGGGACGCAGCAGCGGGGTGTCGCCGGGAAGAACGACGAGGTCGCCCTCGACGTCGTCGCCGTAGCCCTCGGGGAAGCCGGTCAGCGCCACGGCCGCGGCGTCGCCCGTGCCGAGCGGCCGGAGCTGCTCGACGAACTCGAGGCGCAGGTCGGCGGGCGCCTCGGCCTGGAGCGTCTTCGTCACGTCGGCCGAGCGGTAGCCGACGACGACCACGACTCGCTCGGCGTGCAGCTCGGCGAGCGCGTCGAGCACGTGCAGGACCATCGGCCGGCCGCACAGGCGGTGGAGCGGCTTCGGCAGCGCCGAGCGCATCCGCGTGCCCTCGCCGGCGGCGAGGACGATCGCGGCGAGCGGGCGCTGGGGCACGGTCCCATTGTCGCCCACCGGCGCGGCCCGTGCTGGCAGCCCCCCGGCGCGCTACAACAGCCGGGTGGCCACCGACGAGCGCCTCGAGCGCCTGCCGCCGAGGGACCTGCTGCCGGGCGGCGGCCCGACCGTGCCCGGGGACTTCCTCGGGCGCATGCAGCAGCTCACCCGCGCTCTCGCCTACGACCCTTCCAGCTGGACCGACGAGGCGCGGCGCTTCATCGTCGAGCTCTTCGACGAGCGGGCGCCGACCTGGCACGCGCGCGGCTCGGAGGAGAACCGGGCGCCGCTCGCCGACGCACTGGCCCGCGGCCAGGTCGCGCCCGGCGGGGCCTGCGTCGAGATCGGCAGCGGCACCGGGCTGCACACGCCGGCCCTCGAGGCCCACTTCGACGAGGTCGTCTCGGTCGAGATCTCCCCCGAGATGCTCGCGATGACGCCGCCCGGCACGGCGCACCTGCTGCTCGCCGACGCGGCGCGCCTGCCGCTCGCGGCGGGCTCGGTCACCGCCGTCGTCTGCGTCAACGCCTTCCTCTTCGCCGCGGAGTACGCCCGGGTCCTGCGGCCGGACGGGGCCCTGGTGTTCGTCTCGACGAGCGGTGAGGACACCCCGATCTACCTCCCGCCGGACGACGTCGTGGCGGCGTTCCGACGCGTGAGCGCGGGGCGCGAGGCCACGACATCACGAGCCGTCCGGGGCACCTGGACCGTGGTGCGCCACCCGACCGGGACCGACCACCGGGCGCGGCGTCCGCCCGGATGAGCACCGAGGAGCCGAGCATGCCCGAGACCGAGGATCCGCCACCCGCCGGGCGGGGGCGCGCGGTGGCGCCGCCCGACGCCGGCGAGCTGAGCGCGCTCCTCGACCAGCGCTGGGAGCAGGATGTCCTGCCGGCGCTGGCCGAGTACACGCGGATCGGCTGCCTCTCGCCGAGCTTCGACGCCGCCTGGGCGGAGCACGGCCACCTCGACCGCGCCGCCGAGCTGCTGCGGTCGTGGTGCGCGTCGCGCGCAGTGCCGGGCGCCGCCGTCGAGCTCGTCCGCCTGGAGGGGCGCACCCCGGTCCTCTACGCCGAGATCCCCGCGACCGACCCGACCCGCTCGGGCTCCACCACTTTGTGCTACGGCCACCTCGACAAGCAACCGCCGCTCGGCACCTGGCGCGAGGGCCTCGACCCTTTCGTCGCCGTGCGCGAAGGCGACCGCCTCTACGGCCGCGGCACCGCCGACGACGGCTACGCGACCTTCGCCGTCTTCGCCGCGTTGGAGGCGCTCGCCGCCCTCGGCCAGGGGCACGGTCGCTGCGTGATGCTGATCGAGGCGAGCGAGGAGAGCGGCAGCCCGGACCTCGAGGCCTACCTCGACCACCTCGCGCCGCGCATCGGCGTCCCGGGGCTCGTGGTCTGCCTCGACTCCGGTGGCGCCACCTACGACCGGCTCTGGCTGACGAGCTCGCTGCGGGGCAACCTCGTCGCGACCGTGCGGGTGGACGTGCTCAGCGAGGGGGTCCACAGCGGGATGGCCGGCGGCATCGTCCCCTCGTCGTTCCGCATCGTCCGCCAGCTCATCGCCCGCGTCGAGGACCAGGAGAGCGGGCGGATCCTCCTGCCCGAGCTCGACGCGGAGATCCCGGCACACCGACGCCGGGAGATCGCCGAGGTCGCCGCCGAGCTCGGCGAGGCGGCCGCCGGCGCCTTCCCGGCGGTGCCGGGGCTCCGCCTCACGGGCGACTCCCCAGCAGAGCGGCTCGAGAACGTCACCTGGCGCCCGGCGCTCGCGCTCACCGGGCTCGAGGGCGTCCCGCCGCTCGCCGAGGGCGGCAACGTGCTCCGCCCCTACACCTCGGTCAAGCTGTCGCTCCGCCTCCCGCCGAACTGCGACGCGGCGCGGGCGCTCGCCGCGCTGCAGGCCGAGCTCACCCGGGACCCCCCCTCGGGCGCGCTGGTGACGTTCAGCGCCGAGCAGCCCGCCGACGGCTGGGACGCCCCGGCGCCGGCGCCCTGGCTGGCCTCGGCCGTCGACGAGGCGTCGCGCGCCTTCTTCGGCGCACCGTACCGCTCGCTCGGCCTCGGTGGCTCGATCCCCTTCATGGCCTCGCTCGGCCGGCGCTACCCGGGCGTCCACTTCCTCGCCACGGGCGTGCTCGGACCGGGCTCGAACGCCCACGGGCCGAACGAGTTCCTGCACGTGCCGACCGCCAAGGCGCTCACCGCGTGCGTGGCGCACGTCCTCGCGGTCGCGCCGTGACCGGTCGCGCCGTGACCGGTCGCGCCGTGACCGGTCACGAGGTGACGGTGCCGGATCGCGCGCCGGGGTCGGTCAGAGCTCGCCGTCGAAGCTGACGTCGCCGGCGGCGCCGACCTGGGACGGGGGGACCGGCCCGCGGTCGCCCGCGGAAGGCGGGAGGCGCTGGCGGCCGTCGAGTCGCTCGCGGCCACCACCCGGCCCCGGCGGCGCGTCACGCCGCGGAAGGGGAGGTTTCATTAGCAGAGCTAATTTGTTATGCTAAGCGCATGCCCGCAGCGACGTCCACGCCCACGAAGACGCCCGGCAAGGGTGCGACCGGCACCCGCGCGCAGCGGGCGGCCGACGAGGAGCTCGGGAGCTCGCTTCGCATCGCGGTGATGCGCCTGACCCGGCGGCTCCGCGCCGAGCGAAGCGAGCAGACGCTCACGCTGACCCAGCTCTCGGCGCTCTCCTCGCTCCACCATCACGGGCCGATCTCGCCTACCGCACTCGCCGAGCTCGAGCGGGTGCAGCCACCGTCGATGACCCGGGTGATCGCGGTCCTCGAGGAGCGCGGTCTCGCAGAGCGGGCCCCGCACCCGAGCGACCGCCGGCAGTCCCTCATCGCGATCAGCACCGCCGGCCTCGAGCTGATCAAGGAGAACCGCCGCAGGCGCGACGCCTGGCTGGCGCTCGTCCTGCAGACCCTCACGCCCACCGAGCGCGACACGCTGCGCGCCGCCGTGCCGATCCTGGAGCGCCTGGGAGAGGCATGAAATCCACGTTCCGATCGCTGCGAGTCCGGAACTACCGGCTCTTCGCGAGCGGCCAGCTCGTCTCGTTGACGGGCACGTGGATGCAGCGGGCCGGCCAGGACTGGCTCGTCACCCAGCTCGTCCATCCCGCCGGCACCGCGGTCGGGATCACGACCGGCCTGCAGTTCCTCCCGATCCTGCTGTTCGGGTTGAAGGGGGGCGTGATCGCCGACCGCTTCCCGAAGCGCCGCACCCTGTACGCCACCCAGACGGCGATGGGCCTCGTGGCTCTCGCCCTCGGGCTGCTGGTTCTCGAGCACGCGGTGACGCTGCACGAGGTCTACCTCCTGGCCTTCCTGCTCGGCTGCGCCACGGCGGTGGACAACCCGGTCCGCCAGAGCTTCGTCTCCGAGATGGTCGGGCCCGACGAGATCGGCAACGCCGTCGGCCTCAACAGCGCGACCTTCAACTCCGCACGGATGGTCGGCCCATCCGTCGCCGGCCTGATGATCGGCACCGTCGGCATCGCCTGGGTCTTCTTGTCGAACGCCGTCTCCTTCGCGGCGGTGATCTGCGCCCTGGCCGCGATGCGCGAGTCGGAGCTCTTCGCCTCGCCGCGGCTCCCCCGGGCGAAGGGACAGGTCCGCGAGGGGCTCGCCTACGTCTCGCGCCGCCGCCAGCTCGTGGTCCCGGTCATCCTCATGGGGGTCGTCGGGATGCTCGGCTTCAACTTCCAGATCACCCTCGTCCTGCTCGACAAGACGGTCTTCCACCGCGGCGCCGCCGCCTACGGCCTGCTGACGTCGCTGCTCGCCGCGGGCTGCGTCGTCGGCGCGCTGCTCGGTGCGCGGCGGGAGCGGCCGACGCTGCGCCTGCTCCTCGCCGCCGCGCTCGTCTTCGGCCTGCTCGAGACGGTGGCCGCCCTGTCGCCGAGCTACGTCGCCCTCGGCGCGATCCTCGTGCCGATCGGGCTCGTCTCGATGCTGCTCACGACCACCGCCAACTCGACCGTCCAGCTCAATTCCGATCCGGTGATGCGCGGCCGGGTGATGGGTCTCTACATGCTCGTCTTCGCCGGCACGACACCGATCGGCGCCCCGCTCGTCGGCTGGATGTCCCAGGTGCTCGGGGCGCGCTGGGGCCTGCTCGTCGGCGGCGTCGCGAGCCTCGCCGTCGCCGCCTGCCTCGTCGTCGTGCTGCGCCGGCGCGGCCCCGTCCCGGCGGGGGTCCAGGGCGCGCTGGCACGGCCGGTCGAGCTCGAGGTGGGGCCGAACGAGGTCCCGCTGGCCCCGGCCGTCACCGCCTTCGCACCGCTCGAGGGCGGGGTCGACGGGCCGATCGGCGTGGCGGGCCACCGCTAGCGGGCCCGGCCGCGCGCCTCAGGCGGGCGGGGCGACCGGGCCGGTCCCGGCGCCGGTCCGCTCGACCGCCTCCGCGATCTCGGCGAGGTCCTTCTCGTCGAGCGCGAGCGAGGCGGCGCCGATCCAGCCGTCGACCTGCCCGGGGCTTCGCGCCCCGACGATGGCGCCGGTGACGCCGGGGAAGGCGAGCGTCCAGCCGATGGCGAGCGCGCCGACACCGACGCCGTGGCGCTCCGCGACCGGGCGCAGGGCGTCGACGAGGGCGAGGTTGCGGGTGAGGGCGTCGCCCTGGAACTCGGCGCTGCGCTTGCGCCAGTCGTCATCGGCGAGGCCGGCGACGCGCGCCGGGGTGAACGAGCCGCTGAGCAGCCCGGACTGCATCGGGCTGTAGACGATCACGCCGGTCTCGTGGGCGGCGCACCAGGGGATGACGTCCGCACCGGCGTTGCGGTTGACCAGCGAGAACGGCGGCTGGAGCGAGTCGACGTGGCCCAGCGCCTCGGCCTGGCCCAGCTGTTCGGCGTGGTGGTTGGACAGGCCGGCGGCGCGGATCTTGCCCTGCTGCTTGAACTCCAAGAACAGGCCCCAGTAGTCCTCGAGGGGCGTGCCGTCCTCGGCCGGCCAGTGCATCTGGTAGAGGTCGATGCGGTCGACCTTCAGCCGCCGGAGGCTGGCGTCGAGCTCGGCTCGAAGGCCCGAGAGCTCGCCGTAGCGGCGCGTCGGGCCCATCGGGTTGGCGGGGTCGGAGTAGACGCCCGCCTTGGTGAAGACGTAGGGGCGGTCCGCCTCGGGGATCTCCGCGACCGCGCGGGCGACCACCTCCTCGGAGTGGCCGAGGCCGTACGCGGCGGCGGTATCGATCCAGTTGATGCCCGAGTCGACGGCGTGGCGGATGCCCGCCACCGACGCGTCGTCGTCCTGCGGCCCCCAGCCGAACGCCCAGCCTCCGCCGCCGATCGCCCAGGCGCCGAAGCCGACGCGGGTGATGTCCATGCCGGTGCGGCCGAGCGGCCGCGTGGGGAGTGCAGTCATGGTCCCTCCTCGATGCGCTGGATCGGGTTGCGGTGGTTCGGGGTGGCGGCGGACCGGTGCCACGACCAGGGCCCTGTTCCCGACCCTACCGTCGGAGCCGGCAGGCCCGCCCGCCGACGCGCCGCCGGGCGAGGTCCGTGCGAGCGGGGCCGGCCGTGGCGCCGGTCAGCCGGTGAAGACCGGGAACGACGACAGGTCGAGGTCGTAGTGCCTCGTCGCGCCGCCCGACCGGTAGGCCACCTGGATCAGGCTGAACAGCTCGCCGTGCGCGGTCCTCCGCGGCCGCGACAGGCGCGCCGTCGCCAGGTAGCCGTGGAACCTCCCGGCCGCGCAGTTCGGCCTGCAGTCGTTCAGGACGAGCGTCGACCTGCCCGTCGCGCCGCGCGCGGTCCAGGCGCTCCAGCTGATCGAGGTGAGGTGGGCGTTGGCGTCCGCGCACGCCAGCACGAAGCTCCTCGGCCTCAGCACGAGCTTGCCGCTGCACGCGGGGAGCCTCGTCGCGCTGGACGAGCCCGGACGTGCCGCCGAAGCGGCCGATCCTGCCGGCGCGAGACCGGGGACGATGGCGAGCGCCGAGGTCAGCCCGAGGGCGGCGAGGCCGAAGCGGCGGTGCCGGACGGCGCCGGCCTCACCAGGATGCGGCAATGTACTTGGCTTCGAGGTACTCGAGCATTCCCTCGTGGCCGCCCTCACGGCCGAGACCGCTCTGCTTCACGCCGCCGAAGGGCGCCGCGGGGTCAGAGACGAGGCCGCGGTTGAGCCCCACCATCCCGCTCTCGATGCGCTCCGCGACCCGAAGGCCCCGGGCGAGATCGCGGGTGTACACGTAGGAGACGAGGCCGAACTCGGTGTCGTTCGCCATCTCCACCGCCTCGTCCTCGGTCTCGAACGGGACGATCGGCGCCACCGGGCCGAAGATCTCGTTCGCGAGGATCTCGGCGCCGGGGGCCACCCCGGTAAGCACGGTCGCCGGAAAGAACCACCCCCGCCCGTCCGGGACGGCGCCGCCGACGAGGGCGCGCGCGCCGCCGTCCAGGGCGGAGCCGACGAGCTCGACGACCTTGGCCCGGCTCGGCTCGTTGACGAGCGGCCCGAGGTCGACGCTCTCGTCCAGACCGGGCCCCATCTTGAGCTTGCCCATCGCCGCGGCGAAGCGGCTGGAGAACTCGTCCGCGACAGACGCGTGCACGTAGAAGCGGTTCGCCGCGGTGCACGCCTCCCCGCCGTTGCGCATCTTCGCGATCATCGCCCCCTCGACGGCCGCGTCGAGGTCGGCGTCTCCGAAGACGACGAACGGCGCGTTGCCGCCGAGCTCCATCGAGCAGTTGAGGATGCCCGGCGCGGCGGTCTGCAGCAGCGTCCTGCCGACCTCCGTCGAGCCGGTGAAGGAGAGCTTGCGCACCCGCGGGTCCGCCAGCATCGCCCCCACGACCTTCGACGCGTGGCTCGAGGCGAAGACGTTCACGACGCCGGCCGGCACACCGGCCTCCTCCAGGATCGCCGCGATGCGAAGCGCGGTGAGCGGCGTCTCGGTCGCCGGCTTGCAGACCACCGCGCAGCCGGCGGCGAGGGCCGGACCGATCTTGCGCGTGAGCATCGCGGCCGGGAAGTTCCAGGGCGTGACGAGCACCGCGACGCCGATCGGCTGGTGCACCACGAGGATGCGGTTCGTCCCGCTCGGTGCGGTGGCGATCTCGCCCGTGTTCCGCACCGCCTCCTCGGAGAACCAGCGGAAGAACTCCGCCGCGTACGCGACCTCGCCGCGCGCGTCGCGAAGCGTCTTGCCGTTCTCGAGCACGATCAGCCCGGCGAGCTCCTCGGCGTTCGCCTTCATCAGCTCGAACGCCCGCCGCAGCACCTCGCCGCGCTCGCGCGGCGGCCGGGCCGACCAGGCGGGGATGGCGTCGTGCGCCACCGCGACGGCCCGGAGCGCGTCGTCGACCGTGGCGTCCGCCACCGTCACGAGCGTCTCGCCCGTCGCGGGGTCGGCGACGGCGACGCGCGCCCCGTCGCCGGCCTCGACCCACTTCCCCCCGATGTAGCAGTCGGTCGGGACGTCCCGGAGGAGTGCGGCCCTTCGCTCGTCGATCGCCGTCGTCATCGAAGTGACCTCCTCGCGCCCGCCACTGTCGGGGAGGGCGATGGTAGTGCCGGGTACCCCACGGTATCGGCCGCGGGGAGGCGCACGTGCCCGACCGGCGCCTGCGACGGGGTCAGTTCCGCCAGGTCGAACCGCCGTCCGACCAGACGTCCTGCAGGATGAGGCCGGCGTCGGACGGTGGGCTCGCCTTGGCCTCCTCGGTGGCACGGTCGACCTCGGCGGCGACCGCGGCGTCGATGCCGTCGAGCTCGGTGGCGGCCGTGCCGGCCGCGAGCAGCCGCTCCCGGTACGACACGAGCGGGTCGCGCGCCATCCACGCCGCCAGCTCGGCGTCGGGGCGGTACTTGCCCGGGTCGGCCCGGGAGTGGCCGCCGTGGCGGTAGGTCTTCGCCTCGACGAGGCTCGGGCCCTCGCCGCGCCGGGCGCGCGCGAGCGCCGCCAGCGCCACCTCGTACACCGCCACGACGTCGTTGCCGTCGACGACGATCGGCGCGAGGCCGTAGGCGGAGGCGCGGTCGGCGGCGGGGTGCTGCACCGGTGTCACGTCGCTGATCGGCGTGTACTCCATGTACAGGTTGTTCTCGCAGACGAAGACGACCGGCAGCTTCCAGACGGCGGCGAGGTTGAGCGCCTCGTGGAAGGCGCCGATGTTCGTCGTGCCGTCGCCGAAGAAGCACACCGCGACCTGCTCGGTGCCCCGGTACCTCGCCGACCACGCGGCGCCGTTGGCGATCGTCAGGTGGGCGCCGATGATCGCGTAGGAGCCGAGCATGTTGTGCTCCGCGCTGGTGAGGTGCATCGAGCCGCCCTTGCCGCCCATCAGCCCGCACGCCCTGCCCATCAGCTCGCCCATCACCGGCGTCATCGCGACGCCCCGGGCGAGGGTGTGGTTGTGACCGCGGTAGGTGGCGAAGGTGTAGTCGTCTGGCCGCATCGCCTCGCCGAAGGCGGCGGAGATGGCCTCCTGGCCGAGGCCGAGGTGGCTCGTACCCTTCACCAGCCCCTGGAGGAACAGGTCGTAGGCGCGCTTTTCGAACTGGCGCATCTCGCTCATCGAGCGGTAGAGCGCGAGGCGGGTCGGGCCCCCCGGCAGTCCCCCGGGCACAACCGGGGACGGGGGGGCCTGCTCGGCCGCGGCGGGCTCCGCCGGCGCGGGCGCCGGCGCGGGCGCCGGCGCGGGCGGTGGCGCGGGCCAGGAGCCTGCCGGCGCAGCCGGCTCGGCCTCGGGCGCGGTCCCTCCTGGTGCCGGCGCGGCCGTCCCGGACGCGACGTCGTCAGTCGTGAGCGGCGCGATCAACGCCGCCGTGCGCAGCGAGGGCGGCACCGGCGAGAGCTCGAGCTCCTGGACCGCCAGCGCCAGGCGGTCGCGAGCCTCCCGCACGTGCATCGGCGGGAGCGCCGCGGCGTCGCTCGGGGCCGGCGCGCCCGCGTAGGCAGGAGGATCGGCGCTCTCGGGTGTCGTCGAGGGCGCCGGCGGGAGGGGCGGATCCTGGAGCGGCCACGCGTCAAGGACGGGAGCCGGCGCCGCCGGCGGTCCGGCCCCGCCGGCCTGGCTCGCGCCGCGCGCCGCGAGCTCCGCCTCGTCGCGCCGCTTGCGCCGCCTAATAGGCATTTGCGATGAACAGCTCGTCGGCGGGGAACAGCGTGATCACCCGCGGTCCGTCAGCGGTCACGACGATCTCCTCCTCGATGCGAGCCGCAGAGTAGCCGTCCGACGCGGGGCAGTAGGTCTCGAGCGCGAACACCATCCCCTCCTTCAGCTCGACCGGGTGCTCGAGCGAGTTGAGCCTCGAGACGATCGGCCGCTCATGGAGGGCGAGGCCGAGGCCGTGGCCGAACTGGAGGCCGAAGGCCTCCATCTCGTTCGGGAACCCGAACTCCTCGGCGCGCGGCCAGACGCGTGCCAGGGTGTCGGTGGTGACGCCGGGCTTCACGAGCGCGATCGCCGCGTCGATCCACTCGCGCGCCTTCTTGTAGGCGTCGCGCTGCTCGCTCGTGGCGCTGCCGACGTTGAACGTCCGGTAGTAGCAGGTGCGATAGCCGTTGAAGGACTGGATGATGTCGAAGAACGCCTGGTCCCCCGGGCGGATCAGCCGGTCGGAGAAGTTGTGCGGGTGCGGGCTGCAGCGCTCGCCCGAGACGGCGTTGATCGCCTCCACGTCGTCAGAGCCCTGGCGGTAGAGATAGTCGTTGGCCGCGGCGACCACCTCGTTCTCCCGGATCCCCGGCTTCAGGATCTCAGAAATCAGCTGGTAGCAGCCGTCGACCATCGCGGCCGACATCGACAGCAGCATGATCTCGTCGTCCGACTTCACCTCGCGGGCGTCCAGCATCACCTGCTGGGCGTCGACCACCTGGATCCCGGCGCGCTCGAGGGCACGGAGCATCGGCAGCTCCACGACGTCCACGCCCACGGGCGCGTCGCCGACCCCGGCGTCGTCGAGGAGCCCCTTTACCTCGCGGGCGGCCGCGTCCATGAGGCCGGCGTCCGGGGCGACCGAGCCGCGAAGCCCGAGCATCCCGGCGCGGGAGTTCTCCGGCTCGAGCCACGGCGCGTGCAGCCGGTGGTGCCGGGCGGCCGATCCGAAGTCCCAGATCATCGGCTCCCCGCCACGCGTCAGCAGGGAGTAGCGGCAGACCTTGTCGCGAACCCACTCGCCGATCTGGGTCGAGGTGATGTAGCGCACGTTGTTGACGTCGAAGCAGAGCAGGGCGCCGAGCTCGGAGGACTCGAGCGCTGCGCGGGCGCGGGCGAGCCGGTAGGCGCGAAGGCGGGCGAAGTCGACGCGCGCTTCGAAATCGACGGCCATGCGGCCGGGGGCCGGCAGCCGGAGGGGGGCTGGTTCAGACATCGGGGTTTCTCCTTCTTGGGGGTCGGGCGCGCCGCCCGGGCTCGGGCTCCGGCCTGCTCGTCGCGCCCGTCACCGTGCTAGCACGTCTTCGAGCTGCAGGCCGAGGTCGCTGAGCAGTACCGCCGCCGCGTTGCGCCCCGGGCCCGCCGAGACCGAGCCCCCGGGGTGGGTCGTCGCGCCCGTCTGGTACAGGCCCGGGATGGGCATGCGGTGCGCCGACCAGCCGGGGGCCGGCCGGAACGTGCCCGTCTGTGCCGGTGAGGTGTCGCCGCCGTGGCAGGAGCCCCGCCAGTTGTGGGCGTTCTCGCGCTCCTGGTCGAGCGGGCTGCGCACGTCGCTCTCGAGAATGACGTCGTCGGTGAGACCGGGGGCGAAGCTCCGCAGGTGGGCGAGGTTCGCCTCGGCGACCTCCTGCTTCCGCTCGTCCCAGTCCGGCGCGCCTCCACCGGGGTCGTAGGGCTGGAAGCCGACGACCTTCAGCGTGTGCCCGCCCTCGGGCGCCCGGGTCGGGTCGGCGACGCTCGGGCAGAGCACCAGCAGCACCGGGTCGTCCGTGACGACCCGGCCGCGCCGGACGTCCGCCTCGACGGCGAGCATGCGCTCGACCGAGCCGGGCGTGCCCGCCGCCACGGTCGCCAGCGACCCTTCCCCGACCGGGAAGCGAAGCGGCGCGGAGGTGGCGTAGTGGGCGACGAACATCGGAATCCCAGGCTCCCACGTGTCCACGGCGAAGCGGAAGTCGTCGCCCCACGCCTCGGTGGGGGCCATCTCGACCAGGTGCTTCACGTGGATCGTCGAGAGCACGGCGCGCCGCGCGAGGAAGCGTTCGCCCGAGGCGGTCTCGACGCCGACGCAGCGGCCCTGCTCGACGACGAGCCCGGTGACGCGCTGTCCCGTCCGCAGCTCGCCGCCGTGGGCCTCGATGCATCGTGCGAGCGCGAGCGGCAGCGCTCCCGAGCCGCCCTTCGGGATGACCCAGCTGTGGCGCTGGCGCCCGTAGACGAGCGAGTACGCGAGGATGCCTCCGCCGGGGCGCTCGAGCGGGTTGAGCGTCATGAAGGCCATCCAGCACATGAACGCGCGGACGTGGGGATCCTCGAAGGTGTGCCGGATCACCTCCCAGGCGCTCATCTGGCTCCGGCGGAGCCAGATGTTGGCGTCCGGCCCATCCGCCAGCAGCTCGGGCAGCGACGGGCCCCAGCCGGCGGGCGTGTAGCGCCACCGGCCGTACGCCGGCGCCACGGCCTCGTAGTCGGCGAGCAGGCGGCGGTAGGCCGCGGCGTCGCGCGCCGAGTGGCGGGCGAGCTCGTCGCAGGTGCGCTCGACGTCGTGCCACTGGGTGATCGAGGAGCCGTCGGGGAACGGCACGTGCACGACGGGGTCCGGGGAGAGGTACTCGAGGCCGTACTCGCCGAGGTGCAGCTCGTCGTTGCGCAGGGTCGGGCTCGACTGCAGGAGGTTGTGCGCGGTCGAGCAGTGGTCGTGGACGAAGCCGGGGAGCGACAGCTCCCCGCTGCTCGTGTCACCGCCGAGCACGGGGCGCGCCTCGAGCACGACGCAGCGCAGCCCGGCGCGGGCGAGGTAGGCGGCCGCGACGAGACTGTTGTGGCCCGCTCCGGCGACCACGACGTCGTAGGTCTCGCTCACGGCCGGCCGGCGCGCTCGAGCATCGCCAGGGCGTTGCGCCCGAGCACGAGGGCCTCATCGGCCGGGGACAGCCCGAGCGCGCGGACCTCGCCGACGGGATCGTCGCAGCCCATGTCGAAGGGGCGGTCGGAGCCGAGCAGGACGTGGTCGGCGCCGACCGCGGCCACGAGCGCGGCGAGCGCCGTGCGGTCGTGGGTGACGGTGTCGAAGCGGAGCCGCTTGAGGGAGCGCTCGGGGGGCTCGCGGAGCATCAGGCGGGCCTCCGGCCTTGCCCGCCACGCCCGGTCGAGGCGGCCGGCGAGCGAGGGCAGCACCCCGCCCCCGTGGGCCAGCACCACGATCAGCCCGGGATGGCGCTCGAGCACCCCCGACATCACGAGGTGCGAGGCCGCGATCGCCGTCTCGACCGGGTTCGCCACCGCGTTCCACAGGTAGTACTCGTTGAACACGTCCATGCCGAGCCCGCGCGTGCTCGGGTGGACGAAGACCGGCGCGCCGAGCGACTCGGCGGCCTCCCAGAAGGGAGCGAAGGAGGGATGACCGAGCCAGCGCCCCTCTGCCGACGGCATGATCTCGACGCCGACGAGGCCGGCCGCCCTCGCCTCGGCGAGCACCGTCGCGGCGAGCGAGGCGTCCTGCAGCGGGACGGCCCCGAACGCGTCGACCCGTCCTGGCAGGCCACGCACCGCGGCGGCCAGCCCCTCGTTGTGGGCGCGGCACAGCTCGGCCGCGGCCCCGCGGTCCATCGTCACGGGCAGCATCGAGACCCACGGGGACACGACGAGGCGGTCGACGCCGGTCGCCGCCGCCTCGGCGACCACGACGTCGATGCGCGAGAGCTCGGCGACGATCGAGTCGACGCTGCGGCCGGCGAGCTCCACCTGGACCTGGCGCCCGTCCTCCAGTCGCACCCGCGGGCGCCAGGGGGCGTCGGGACCCTCGCCCGCCAGCAGCGACGGCACCGCGACGTGAGCGTGGACGTCGACGACGGTTCGGACGCTCACGGCGCGGCGAGGGACGGTGCGGCGGGACCGGTCAGCGGCCGGCCTCCCGGCGTCCGCCGGCGGGGTGGCGCCTGGTCCTCACGCGGCACCGCCGAGGAAGAGCGCGCCGATCTCCGGGTGCTCGAGCACCTCGCGACCCGTGCCGCCGAACCGGACGCGGCCGTTCTCCAGCACGATCCCGTGCGTCGAGCGCCGCAGCCCGGCCCGGGCGTTCTGCTCCACGAGCAGGATCGTGCGGCCCTGGCCGTGCATCTTGCGCATCGTCGCGAAGACCACGCGAAGCGTCCGCGGGTCGAGACCCATCGACGGCTCGTCGAGCACGACGAGCGCGGGGTCGAGCATCAGGCAGCGGGCGAACTCCACGAGGCGCTGCTGACCGCCCGAGAGCGCGCCCGCCTTGTCCTTGGCGCGCTCGGCGACGATCGGGAAGAGCTCGACGACCTCCTCGTAGCGGCGGTGGGCGAGCGCCCGGTCGCGCAGCAAGAACGCGCCCATCATCACGTTCTCCCGCACGGTCATCTCGCGGAACAGGCTGTGGTTCTGGGGCACGAGGACGATGCCGCGCTGGAGGCGCTCGCGCGGCGAGAGGCTCTTCATCGACTCGCCCCGGAACACGACGTCGCCGAGGCGCGGCCGCACGATGCCGCTGACCGTGGCGAGGAGCGTGGACTTGCCGGCGCCGTTCGGACCGACGACGCAGGTGAGGCTGGCTTCTGGGACGTCGAAGCTCACGCCGTGGAGGACGTCACCGCCCCCGTAGCCGGCGACGACCCCGGAGAAGCGCAGCATCGGCGCCGCGGCGGCCGCGGCCGCCCCGGGCGCGCCGGCGGGCTGCGGTGCGGCCAGGGGCTCAGCCGACGGCGACGTCATCGTCGAGCTCCTCGTCGTCCTCGTCGCCACCGAGGTAGGCGTCGAGCACACGCTGGTCGGTCCGCACGACGCTCGGCGGACCGTGCAGGATCGCCCTGCCCTGGTGCATCACCGTGATGTCCGCGCACAGCTGCATGACGAACTCCATGTTGTGCTCGACGATCAGGAACGTCTTCCCCGAGGCGTTGAGCTCGACGATCCGGTCCCGGATCTCGTTCACGAGCGTCGGGTTGACGCCGCCCGCCGGCTCGTCGAGCAGGATCACCTGCGGGTCGGCCACGAGCACGTAGGCGAGCTCGAGGAGCTTGCGCTGGCCGTAGGAGAGGTTGGCCGCGGGCAGGTCCGCGAGCCTGGTCAGCCCGACGAAGTCGAGGAGCTCGAGCGCGTGGTTCACCTCGGCCGCCGATGCCGCGCGCCGCAGCACGCTGCGCAGCCAGCCCTCGTGCCGCTGGGTTGCGACGAGCATGTTCTCCATCACGCTCAGGCGACCGAAGATCCGAGTCAGCTGGAACGTCCGGCCGACGCCGAGCGAGAACAGGCGCGCGGGGCTCGACCCGGTGACGGTCTCGCCGCGCACGCTCACCGATCCCGCGTCCGGCCTCACGTAGCCGGTGATCACGTTGAACAGCGTCGTCTTTCCCGAGCCGTTCGGCCCGATCAGGCCGGCGATCGCGCCCTCGGCCACCGAGAGCGAGCAGTCGTCGAGCGCCCGGAGGCCGCCGAAGGCCTTCGAGACGCCCGCCACCTCGAGCAGCGCCGTCATCGCTCCCTCACGCTCCCCCCGGCACGGCCTGGACCTGGTCGGCCACCGCCGGCCCGCTCGCCACCTCCTGGGTTCCCCCCTGGCCGAGCGCGACCTGCTCAGCCAGGTTGGAGCGCCGCACCCGGCGCGTCGCGACGAAGTCGGTCACCGCAGGGACGATGCCCCGGGGCATGAGGAGGATGACGACGAGGAAGAGCGCGCCGTAGACGATCAGGTAGACGTCGCCGGCGGAGAACTGGAGCGTGAAGTACTGCTGGAGCGGTTCGAGCAGCATCGCGCCGAGGAGCGGCCCGGAGAGCGTCCCGAGCCCGCCGAGGAACGCCATGAGGGCGATGGTGAGGTCGAAGAGGGGGTCGAAGGCGAACTGCGGGTAGATCTGGCCGAGGAAGTACGCGTAGACCGCGCCGACCATGCCGACGGAAAAGGCGGAGACGACGAAGGCGACGAGCTTCACCCGGGTCACCCGGACGCCGAGCCCCGCCGCGCGGTCCTCGTCGTCGCGGATCGCGAGCAGCTGGAGACCGAAGCGCGACCGCCGGATCAGCACGGCCAAGGCGAGCGCGATGGCCAGGCACACGAGCGCCGCGTAGTAGAAGCGGTCGTTGTAGCCGGCTGCGGACCACGACGGCGTCGGGGTCTGCTCGCCGGAGGAGCTGCCGGTGAACGAGAAGTTGGTGGCGAGCAGCTGGAAGATGAAGAAGATCGCGATCGTGATGACGACGAAGGTGTGCCGCCGTGTCCGGAGGGCGACGAGGCCGACCGGGATCGCCGCGAGCGACGCGACCACGCCGCCGAGGGGCACGAACCAGAAGACGCCGTAGCCGCCGGGCGTGTGGAGGTCGGTCGTGAGCACGGCCAGGGTGTACGCCCCGGTGCCGAAGAACGCGGCGTGCCCGAGCGCCAGGTAGCCGGAGTAGCCGGAGAAGGCGTTCCACGCGGTCGTCGAGGTCATGAAGATCAGCGTGAACACGGCGATCGAGGTGATCGTCGGGTTCGTGAAGAGCGCGGGGAACGCGATGAGGAACGCCCCGAAGACGAGCCACGCGACGCCCTGCGCGCGCCGCGCTCCGGGAAGCCGGGCGCCGGCGCGGGATGCGCCGGCGGTCGGCGGCGTGAGGCCGTTCATTGCGCCCGCGCCATGCTGCGCCCGAAGAGCCCGACGGGGCGGATCGAGAGCACGACGACGAGCACGGCGAAGAAGACGACGGCCGACCAGACCGGCGACCAGACGACCGAGACGACGTCCTCCAGGACGAGCATGAGCACCGCGGCCCCGAGGGCGCCGCCGATGCTCCCGAGACCGCCGAGGATGACGATCGTGAGCAGCCGGGAGATCAGGTCGTAGCCCGTGTTCGGGTTGAAGGCGTTCGTCGCGCCGAAGACCATCCCGCCAGCCGCCGTCACGGCGACGCCGAGACCGAAGCAGATCGTCGAGACGCGCGCGACGTCGATCCCGACGAGGCGCGCCGCGGTGCGGTCCTGCAGCGACGCCCGCACACTCGCACCGAAGCGGGTCCGGTAGAGCATCGCGTAGAGAGCGCCGAGCAGGACGGCCGCGAGGGCGAAGCCGAACAGGTAGATGTACGGCAGGTAGAAGCCGAGCACGTACACGGAGCGGTCGACGTACCAGGCGTGGAGCTGGACGTAGTTCACCCCGAACACGATGCTCAGGACCCCCTCGATGATCAGCGCGACCGCGTAGGTCACGAGGATCGACATCGCGGTGCGCTCACGCTCGCGCAGCCGCCGCATAAAGGTCCACTCGACCACGACCCCGACGACGAACAGCGCCGGGATGGTGACGGCGAGCCCGACGAAGAGGTCGAGGCCGAGGTGGACCGAGAGCACGTAGCTCAGGTACGCCCCGAGGACCACGAGGATCCCCTGGGCGATGTTGATCATGTCCATGACGCCGAAGATCAGGGTGAGGCCCGCGGCCATGAGCGCGTAGACGCCCCCGGTGAGCACCCCGTCGACGACGGCGTGGATGAGCTGCGTGCCCAACTGCTCATGCCCCCCAGTTCGGCTTCGGGTAGAGCGCCTTCACGGATCCGGGGGCGTTCGTCGGGATGACCTGGAGGTACTTGCCGCTCTGCCACTGGAAGGCGAACGCGGCCGCCGAGAGGTTCTCGCCGAGCGAGTTGAACTTCACCGAGCCCATGACGCTCGCGAACGTCTTGCCGCTGTGGAGGTAGGTGATGATCTTCTGGTTGTTGAAGCCGCCGGTGGCGACGACCGCCTGCGCGACCACCTGGCCGACCGCGTAGGCCTCGGCGACGTCGGAGTTGACGTCCGAGGCCGACCCGCCGTAGAGCTTCAGGTACTCGCTGACCATCGCCTTGCTCGTCGCGTTCCGGTAGCCCGGGTACCAGGCGTTCGGGACCATGACGCCGCCCGTGTTCGACGCGCCGACCGCCTTCACGAACGCCGCGCCCTGGTCAGGGCCGGCCGTCGCGATGAACGCCCGCGGGTTGTAGTGCTGCTGGGCGAAGGCCTGGATGAACGCCGAGACGGTCGGGACGTCGACCGAGCCGAGGAGGACGACCTGGGCCTTCGACGCCGCCACGGCATCCGCGATCGGCGTGAAGTCGGTCACCTCGGCGGGGAACACGTGCGTGTACACGGTCTTCACGCCCGCCTTCTGCAGGATCGCCTGGGCGACCGGCAGCTGCGGCTGGGTGAACGGGTCGTTCGACGTCGGGTAGGCGGCGGTTTTCGGCCGGGCCGACTTCGGCAGCGACGCGATCCACTTCGCGAAGGGGATGAGGCTGTCCTCGACCGGCAGGGCGACGTCGAACAGGTTCGGCAGGTGCAGCGCGAAGACGCTCGGCGCCCCGCCTGCTCCCTCGACGAAGGCGTACCCGTAGCGGTGCGCGACCTTCGCCGCCGGGCCGGTCAGCAGCGAGGAGAACGGCCCGAACGTCAGCGCGACGTGCTTCACCGAGATGAGGTTCTGGTAGTTGGTGACCACCTGCACCGGGCTCGACGCGTCCGAGATGATGTCGAGGTTCACATGGTGGCCGAGGAGGCCACCCTTTGCGTTCACATCGGCGGCCCACAGCTTGTAGCCGCGCTCGAACGCGATGCCGTCAGCGGAGAAGTCCCCGGACAGCGACAGCGAGATGCCGATCGTGATCGGTGCCTTCGAGGCGCGCTGGGTGCTCGCGCCCGCACTACCGGCGACGGCGCTCCCCACGAGCGCGCCGCTGGCCAGCACCGCGCCGAGGCTGAACAGCCTGGCGCGCCTTGTCGAATTCCCCCCTGGCATGATCTCCCATTCTCCTTCCCGTCCGCCTCGACGGCGGACCCTCGACCGGCGGGCCATCGGTCCGCCGGAGCCTCCCGCAGCCGGCCGAGCCCCCGGGCCGGCCGGTTGCGGCACTCCTTCCTAGCCGCCCTGCGCCGGCCTGAGGCCGTCGGTCACCGCGGTCGGGTCGGCTTGGATCTCGAGGCCGGCACCGCGGGCCTCCGAGGTGATGAGCGCCGCGAAGTCGAGATCGCCGAGACCCTCGCCCACACCCGCCTGGACGATCTGGTGGACGAGCGCCGCGACCGGCATCGGCACCTCGAGCTGGCGGGCGACATCGAGGCCGAGGTCGAAGTCCTTTCGGAGCAGCTTCGTCGTGAACGTCGGCGTGAACTCCAGGTTCACGAGCGACGGGGTCTTGTAGCGGGAGAAGGTGGAGCCCATCACGCTGTCGTTCAAGAACGCGAGGAAGTCGCGCCGCTCGACGCCGGCCTTCTCGGCGAGCACGGTCACCTCGATCAGCGACTGGATGACGACGCCGAGGAATAGGTTGTGGCACAGCTTCACGAGCCGGGCGACCTCGCCGTCGCCCACGTAGGTCACGCCGGCGCCGATCATGTCGAGGTAGGGACGCGCCTCGTCGAACGCCGTCCGCGGCCCGGAGACCGCCATCGTCAAACGCCCGGCGCGCGCCACCTTCGGGTTGCCGCTCACCGGCGCCGCGAGGAACGCCGTGCCGCGTTGCTCGGCCGCCTGGCGGGCTGCGACCGAGGCCTCGACGGAGACCGTGGAGCAGTCGACGACGATCGCCGGCGCCTCGTCCTGGACGAGCAGGCCGCCCTCCCCCGTCAGCACCGCGAGCAGATCCTCCGAGGAGCCGACCGTGACGAACACGATCTGGCGACCGGCGAGGTCAGCGATCGTCTCGGCCGGCTTCGCGCCCTCGCCGACCAGCGGCTCGAGCTTCGCCGGCGTCCGGTTGTAGGCCGCGAGGTCGCAGCCGGCCCGCAGGAGGCGCCGCGCCATGTCCGTGCCCATCCTGCCGGTTCCGATCCAGCCGATGGTGTGCGCGCCGGCTGCCATACCCCTCCCTTTGACAAACGATTGCAGTCACTCTGGCAGTCAGGTGCCTTGCTGTCAAGGCAATCCGGCGGACTGCGAGCCCGCGCTGCTTGTCCCTCCTACAAACGTATGCAACCATGTCCGCACCCCAGGTGAGCGAGGAGCCGAGGACGTGAGCACCACCAGGGATCCCCAGCTCGCTACCGCGATCGAGCATTGGGCGGCGCGTTTCGTGGCGAACGGCGCCGACGCGAACGACGTCGAGGAGGTCGCCCGGGAGGTCGGGCACTGGGACGGCTGGTGCGCGGCGTGGTCGGTGATCGGCGCGCGCCACGAGGCGCTCGGTCGGGTGGCCCTCGCCGAGGGTCGGCAGCGCTCCGCCGGTGAGCACCTCGCCCAGGCGGCGACGAGCTACCACTTCGGCAAGTTCCTGTTCGTACACCGGCCCGAGGAGGCCCGGACCGCGCACCTCGCCGCGGTGCGCTGCCTGTCCGATGCCCTTGCCTGGCTGGACCCGCCGGGGCGGAGGGAGCTGGTGCCGTTCTCCGGGTCGCACCTCGTCGGTGTGCTCCGGCTGCCGCCGCGCCCGGGCGCCCGTCCGGTCGTGGTCCTCGTCCCGGGGCTTGACTCGACGAAGGAGGAGCTCCGTCTGGTGGAGGCGTCGTTGCTCGACCGTGGCGTCGGCACCTTCGCGCTCGACGGCCCGGGTCAGGGCGAGGCCGAGTACGAGCTGCCGATCCGGCCGGACTGGGAGGTGCCGATCGGCGCGGTGCTCGACCACCTCTCGCGCCTCGTCGACGTCGACGCCGAGCGGATCGGCATCTGGGGTGTGAGCCTCGGCGGCTACTACGCCCCCCGGGCGGCGAGCGGGGACGAGCGCCTACGGGCCTGCATCGCCCTCTCGGGACCCTACGCGCTCGGCCCCGCCTGGGAGCGCCTGCCGAGCCTGACCCGCGACGCCTTCCGGGCTCGCTCGCACGCCGCCTCGGAGGCGGAAGCGGCCAGCCGGGCGGCCGAGCTCACCCTGGCGGGCCGGTCCGCGGCGATCCGCTGCCCGCTGCTCGTCGTGTCCGGCAAGCGCGACCGCCTCTTCCCCTGGCAGGACGCGGCCCGCCTCGCCGGCGAGGCGCCCCGCGGCGAGCTCCTCCTCCTCGAGGAGGGCAACCACGGCTGCGCGAACACCGTCTACCGCCACCGCCCCTACGCCGCCGACTGGATGGCCGCCCAGCTGTCCGCCTAGCGGGCTCCGGGGGAGCTGCGCGGCGGGCCCGTCGAGGCGCGCACGACGAGCTCCGGGGGAAGGAAGAGGAGCTTCACCGGCGCGGTCGGGTTGGCGATCCGGTCGAGCAGGAGCTGCGCGGCCTCGACGCCCACCTCGTAGTGCGGCAGGCGCACGGTCGTGAGGGGCGGCGCGATCCGGTCCATGAACGGCGTGTCGTTGAACCCGACGAGCGAGATGTCGCCCGGGCAGGACAGTCCCGCCTCGTCGAAGGCGCGCAGGCAGCCGAGCGCGATCATGTCGTTCCCCGCGACGATCGCCGTGAAGCCGACGCCCCGGCCGAGCAGCTCGCGCGTCCCCCGGTACCCCTCGGCCTGCGAGAAGCTCTCGGCGAAGGCCATGCGGCGGTCGTCAGGAGAGAGGCCGAGCGCCCGGAGCCCGGCGACGAAGCCCTGGAAGCGGCGGAAGCCGGTCGAGAAGCGCTGTGGGCCGGCCACGTGGGCGATGTCGCGGTGGCCGAGAGAGACCAGATGGGCGACGGCGTGGCGCATCCCGGCCTCGTCGTCGACCGACACCGACGGCAGCAGATGGTCGTCGACGACCCGGTTCACGAGCACGACCGGCAGGCCACTTCGCGCGATGGCGACGAGCTGGGGATGGCGCCGTTGCGCCGTCGCCGCGATGAGCCCGTCGATGTAGCGGTCGCGCATCCCTTCCAGCACCAGCCGCTCCCGCTCGGCGTCGTTGTCCGTGTTGCCGATCAGCGCCACGTACCCCTTCGGGGCGAGCCGGTCCTCGATCCCGCGGACGATCGGCGGGAAGAGCGGGTTGGTGAGGTCGGGGAGCAGCACCCCGACGGTGGAGGAGCGGCGCGTCTTCAGGCTCCGCGCCAGATGGTCGGGGCGGTAGTCGAGCTGGCGCGCCGCGTCCTCGACGCGGCGCGCCGTCTCCTCGCGCACGAGACCGCGCGTCTTCTGGTTGAGAGCCCTCGAGGCGGTGGCGGGATGGACCCCCGCGAGGCTCGCCACCTCACGAAGCGTCACCTTGCCGTCGGCGCCCGGCGCGACGCGGGCGTTGACGCCCGAGGACCGTGCGGGTCCCCGGCCGTCCGGGCTCACGGCTGGTCCGTCCGGGTCGCCGCCCGCCGGGCATTGCCGGTGATCCGCCAGGTCGCGGCGGCGAACGCGAGCGAGATCACGGCGAGCGCGATGTGCACGCCGCGGAAGGACCACGACTGCGTCTTGTCCACGACCATGTTGCGCACGAGGACGACCCAGACCCACACGGCCCACACGACCGAGAGTCGCAGCACGGTCGCAGCTCGTCGGCTCACCGACGCGAAGCGTACCGGTCCAGCCGGGAGCGGGCCTGCAAGGGGGCCGACGCGCCGGCCACTCAGCTCGCGCTCGGCATGCCGAGGATGCTCCAGCCGACGTCGGGGAAGCCCGCCGCCTCGGCGACGGCCGCCGACGTTGCGTTGTCGGCCCGGTGGAGGTAGGTCGCGACGCCCCCCTCGTCGTAGACGCGGCGCGCGGCCTGTGCGACGAGGCGCCGCGCGATCCCGCGGCCACGGTGCTCGGGCTCGGTCGCGACGGAGAGCTCCTGTCCGAGCCCGTCGTGGCGCTTCCTCCCGACTCCGGCCGCGTAGGTCCCGTCGTCGGCGAGCGCGACGAGGACGTCGCCGTTGAACGGATGGAGCCACTCCGGCACGCGCGGGTCGTCTCTCGGCAGCCAGACGCCGGCGTCGGGAAGGTCGCTCACCTGCTGGCACCAGCGGAACACGCCGCGCCGCAGCTCGGTCCCGGGAGCACCGACGAGGTCGCCGATGCGCTCGGCGACGAGCGCCAGGCCGCCGGCGGCCGCGAGCTCGCCCACCGCGCAGAGCACGCCCGGCGGGACCGAGAGCACGGTCCCGGCGACCGTGCCGACGCCGGCGACGGGGCGGACGGCTCCGTCCCATCCCGGCTCGGATCGAAGCTGCGAGGCGACGACGTCGAGGCGGCCGCCGGGTGGCCATGCGCCGAGCCAGTGCTCGAGGTGCGCCTCCAGCCGCCTCGCCAGCTCGTCGTAGGCCGACCCGACCACCTGCGTCCCCCTCCGGTCCCGTGTGCGCCGCGCAGCCTACCGGCGCCCTTGGCTACGGTCCTCGGAGTGCTGAACCCGCCCCGGCGTGCGACCCCGGGTCGCACGCCGTACCGGGCGGCGAGCGCGAGGAGGGCGCACGGGTGGAGCCGACCGATGGCATCGTGGAGTCGGCGAGGCGGCTCGCCGACGACGTGCTCTTCCCGGGCGCCCTCGAGGTGGACGCCTCAGAGCTCGTGCCGCTGGAGCGGCTCGACGCGCTGGCGGGCGCGGGCCTGTACGGCCTCGCCGGCCCGCGCGAGGCCGGCGGGCTCGGCGCCGACCTCGGCACCTTCTCCGGCGTCATGGAGGCGCTGGCCGGCGGCTGCCTCACGACGGCGTTCGTCTGGGCGCAGCACCACGGCGCGGTGCGCACGCTTGCCGCCGCGGCCCCCTCCGCGCTCCGCTCGGAGTGGCTGGGGCCCCTCTGCAACGGCGAGCGACGTGCGGGCGCGGCCTTCGCCGGCCTGCGCCGCCCCGGCCCTCCCGTCCTCACCGCCCGGCCGGCAGACGGCGGCTACGAGCTCGAGGGAAGCGCCCCGTGGGTCACCGGCTGGGGGAGGATCGACGTGGTGCACGTCGCGGCGCGCACCGACGACGGCCGGGTGGTCTGGTCGCTCCTCGACGCGACGGCCTCGCCGACGCTCGCGGTCGAGCCGCTGCGCCTCGCCGCGCTCGACGCCAGCGGGACGGTGACGCTGCGCTTCTCGGGCCAGCGGGTGCCCGAGGCCCGGGTCACCCTCGTCGAGGAGGTGCAGGCCTGGCGGACGCGAGACGCCGCGGGACTGCGGCCCAACGCCTCGCACGCCCTCGGCGTCGCCGGGCGCGCGCTCGCGCTCATCGGGGGCAGCTCCCTCGACGCCGAGCTGGCGGCGTGCCGCAGCTCCCTCGACGCCGCGGCGCCCGCCGGGCTGCCCGCGGCTCGCGCCTGGGCCTCCGAGCTCGCCGTCCGGGCCGCGTCGCTCCTCGTCGTCGCAGGCGGCGGGCGCTCCGTGCTGCGTTCGAGCCACGCCCAGCGGCTCGCCCGTGAGGCGATGTTCCTCCTCGTCTTCGGCCAGACCGCCGAGATCCGCACGGAACAGCTCACGCGGCTGGCGCCTCCGGCCGCCTGAGCTGGAGACGACCCCTCACCTTGCTCCCGCCGGAGCCGGCTGGCTAACCTCAGGTACGAAACCGTTTCGTTCAGGAGATGGGACCGCCATGCCCGTTCCGAGGGGCGCAACCGACACCGAAGCCGGCACCACCGGGGCCGGCTCCACCGAGGCGGGCGCCGCCGCGCGCTGGTGCGGCGGTCGCCTCGGCCCGGACCGGCTCGCCGCGATCCTCGGCTCGGCGCTCGGTCTGCTCGCCGAGAACGGCTACGACCGCCTGACGCTCGACGCGGTCGCGGCCCGTGCACGCGCCAGCAAGGCGACCCTCTACCGCCGCTGGGCCTCGAAGGCGGAGCTGGTCGTCGACGCGATCGCGACGATCGCGCCCTCCGCCGAGGTGCCGGACACGGGCTCGTTGCGCGGCGATCTCCAGCTGATCTGCGGGACCATCACGGGCATCGGCGAGTCGCGCGCCAAGGTGATGCGCGGCCTCGCCACCGCGCTCCACCACCACCCCGACCTGATGCGGGTCTTCGAGGAGCGCTTCGTCAGCACGCGTGAGTGCGCCTTCAAGACGGTGTTCGCCCGCGCGGCCGCCCGCGGCGAGATCCTCCCCGAGCGCGACCTCGAGATGCTGCTCGTGCTCGTGCCGGCGCTGGTCTTCCACCGCCTGCTCCTCACCTCTAAGCCCGTCGACGCCGCCTACGTGCGCCGGATCCTCGACGAGGTCGTGCTGCCCCTGGCGACGGTACCGCCCCCGGCGACGGGGCCGTCCCCCCCCTGGCCCACCTGACCCCCACGCCCCCCGACCGAGCCGCAGCCGCCGCGCCACGCCGACCCCGAGCTCCAAGCCAGCAGCCGACCCCCGACCGCCGAACCCAGGAGAGCCTCCTTGTCCTACGCACCGACTGAGATCGGCGACGCCCCACGGCGAGCGGACCATGCCGCCCCGGTGCACCGCCACCTCGGCCTCGCGCTCGCCATCATCTCGACCGCCCAGCTGATGGTGGTGCTCGACGCCACGATCGTGAACATCGCCCTGCCCTCGATACGGCGCGAGCTGCACTTCTCGCCGGTCAGCCTCGAGTGGGTGATCAACGGCTACGCCCTCGCCTTCGGCGGCCTGCTGCTCCTCGGCGGGAGGGCCGGCGACCTGTTCGGCCGGCGCCGGATGTTCATCGTCGGTGTCGGGCTGTTCACGTTGGCGTCGCTGCTCGGCGGCTTCGCCACCAACGAGAGCTGGCTCATCACGACACGGGTGCTCCAGGGGGTGGGCGGCGCGATCGCCTCGCCCACCGCGCTCTCCCTCATCACGAGCACGTTCCCCGAAGGCCCCGCCAGGAACCGGGCGATGGGCGTCTATGCCGCGATGTCCGGCGCCGGCAGCTCCATCGGCCTCCTGCTCGGCGGGATCCTGACCGACGTGGCCAGCTGGCGCTGGGTGCTGTTCGTCAACGTGCCGATCGGCCTGGCGGTCGCGCTGATCGCGCCGCGGGTGCTCGGCGAGACCGAGAGCCACCCGGGCCACCTCGACCTGCCGGGCGCGTTCTCCGTGACCGGCGGGATGACCCTCCTCGTCTACGGCCTCACCCACGCCGCCACCACCAGCTGGTCGAACGGCCTCACCGTCACCACGCTCGCGGTGGCGGTGGCGCTGCTCGCGGCCTTCGTGGCGATCGAGGCGCGCAGCCCGCACGCGATCATGCCGCTCCACATCTTCGCCAACCGCAACCGGTCCGGCAGCTACGTGATGATGCTCGTCATCGGCGCGGCGCTCTTCTCGATGTTCTTCTTCCTCACCCAGTTCGTGCAGAACGTCATGGGCTTCAGCCCGTTGAAGGCCGGCGTCGTCTTCCTCCCGGTGTCCGCCGCGATCGCCGTCGTCGCGGGCCTGACGGCGCGGATGATCGCGAGGACCGGGCCTCGACCGCCGATGACGGTCGGGCCGCTCGTCGCGGCGGGCGGGCTGTTCTGGCTCTCGCACGTCCAGGCCGACAGCACCTACGTCGGCGGCGTGCTCGGACCGATCATCGTCATCGCGGTGGGCATCGGCGTCACCTTCGTGCCCCTCACGCTGACGGCCGTGTCCGGCGTGCGCCGGGACGAAGCGGGCCTCGCGTCGGCCCTCCTCAACACGGGCCAGCAGATCGGGGGCTCCCTCGGCCTGGCGGTGCTCGTGACCGTCGCCACGGCCGTCATCAAGGACCGGCTCACGAGCGCCACGCACCCGGCGGGCACCGCGGTGACGTCGGCCGGCTCGGCCGCCCGCCACGCCCTGAACGTGGCGACGACCGCCGGCTACGACCGCGCCTTCCTGGTCGGCGCGTTCGTCGCGCTGGCCGGCTTCGTCGTGGCCGTCGTCACCATCCGCGTGCGGAAGTCGGACATCCCGAGCGGCGTGGCGCCCGGCCCGGTGTAGGCGGGCGCCCCCGCGCCGGCGACCGGGGGGCCGTCAGCGCTGCCGCGCGCTCGCATGCTCGACCGCACCGGACACGGCCGCGACGACGCCGGGATTGAACACGGTCGGCACCACGTAGGCCGGGGAGAGCTCGTCGGCGCTCACGACCGCCGCGAGCGCGCGTCCGGCGGCGAGCTCCATCTCCTCGGTGATCTCCTTCGCGCCGACGTTCAGCAGCCCGCGGAACAGCCCGGGGAAGACGAGCACGTTGTTGATCTGGTTCGGCTCGTCGCTCCGCCCGGTGGCGACCACCGCCGCGTACCGCCGGGCCAGCGCCGGGTCGATCTCGGGGTCCGGGTTGGCGAGCGCGAAGACGATCGCGTCCGGCGCGAGCTTCGCCAGGTGCTCCTCGCGCAGCAGGTTCGGCCCGGAGACCCCGATGAACACGTCGGCGCCGTCGACCGCCTCGTCGAGGCCGCCGGTGCGCCCCTCGACGTTCGTGTGGGCCGCGATCCAGGCACGGTCTTCGTCGAGGTCCGGGGTCGCCGGCGTGAGGATCCCCTGTCGGTCCACGGCGACGACGTCGCCGATGCCGGCGGCGAGCAGGATCTTGGTGATCGCCACGCCCGCCGCGCCGACGCCGAGGATCACGACGCGCACGCCGCCCATCGGCTTGCCGACGACGCGCAGTGAGTTCGTCAGCGCCGCGAGCACCACGACCGCGGTGCCGTGCTGGTCGTCGTGGAAGACGGGGATGTCGAGGGACTTGCGCAGCCGGCGCTCGATCTCGAAGCAGCGCGGCGCAGCGATGTCCTCGAGGTTGATGCCACCGTAGACGGGAGCGATCAGCTCGACCGTGCGCACGATCTCGTCGGTGTCCTTCGTGGCGAGGCAGACCGGCCAAGCGTCGATGTCCGCGAAGCGCTTGAACAGCAGCGCCTTGCCCTCCATGACGGGGAGCGCAGCGCTCGGCCCGATGTCGCCGAGCCCGAGCACCGCGGACCCGTCGGTCACCACTGCCACGGTGTTGCGCTTGATCGTGAGGTTGCGGACCGCCGAGGGATCGGCGCAGATCGCCCGGGACACGCGGGCGACGCCGGGCGTGTAGGCCATCGACAGGTCGTCCCTCGTCTTCAGCGGCACCTTCGGCGTGACCGACAGCGTCCCCCCGAGGTGGAGCAGGAGCGTGCGGTCGCTCACCGCCCGCACGCGCGCCCCCGCCACCTCGTTCACGACGAGGCGGAGCTGCTCGGAGTGCCGGTCGTCGACGGCGTTGCAGGTCAGGTCGACGACCAGGCCGTCGGGGCGGGACTCGACGACGTCGAGCGCTGTGACCACACCCCCGGCATCGCCGAGGGCGGTCGTCACCGCGCCGACGCCGCGGGCGTCGGCGAGCTCGATCCGCATCGTCACGGAGAAGGAGGCGCTCGGAGCCGTCACGGGGTCATCAGAACGCGAGGTCCCTGCCCGACGCAACTCCGGCGGGCCCGGTCGCCGCTGAGGCCGGCCCCGGAGCGGCGGTGCGGCACCGCTCCGGGGCCGGGGCGCTCGTCAGCTGGCCGGGGCGGGCGGCCCGGTGCTCCCCCCCGCTCCGCCGACCTCGACGCTGCGGTAGTGCTGGCGCCAGATGAGGCGGTACAGGCCGATCTTGCGGGGGATCGAGCGCACCCCCGGGATGAAGGGCACCAATGCCAGCAACAGGGTGAGGATCATCATGATCCCCCAGATCTGGGCGTCGGCGTTGGAAGACGTGGTGAACGGTGACACCTGGTACCACATCGTGTAGAGCCACAGCCACGCCTGACCCGGGTAGCTGCCCGTCTCGTTCATCATGCCCCACTGCCCGCCCTGGAGGTGCAAGGCCGCGCCGAGGTTGGCCATGTAGGTGCCATCGGCGATGAACAGCAGGGGCTTGGTGTAGTCGGTGCCGTAGAACTGGCTCGAGCTGACGAGCGCGCCGTCCAGCGCGCCGCTTCGCGCCATGGAGGTGAGCGAGGCGATCATCGGGGCGACCGGCCCGTAGTCACCTGCGGGCAACCCCAGCGAGCCGTTGGAGAACGACGCCTTGGCGACGCCCTTCTCGTACGCGCCGGTCCACTTCTGCTGGAGCGACGGGCTGGCGCTCGTGTAACTGGTCAGTGCGGCGTGGACCGCCGGAGCGTTCGGCAACGTCTTCAGCGGGTCGATGACGTAGTCCTTCATCGTGTTGATCGGGTGGTGCACGCCGAAGGCCGACTCGAGCGAGATCGGTCCGACGATGTCCTGGCTCGCCCCGGGGGTCGAGTTGTAGGGCGGCCCGTACCCGGCGGTCCCGCTCGTGCCGTCGAGCTCGGTGATCGCCGTCTGGGCGAAGTCCACCGGATTGGCGGTCGCCCAGCTCTTGAGGGTCACGGGATGGTCGTCCGGCGAGGAGAACAGGATCGAGGCGACGACGGTGAGCAGCAGCACCACGATGAGGGCGAGGGTGAACTCCTTCACGATGTCGTAGCGGACGTAGGACCCGTGCCACTCCTCCACGTCGCGATCGACCTTGAAGCGGCGCCGGCGGTGCCGGGCGGCCTCCGTGGGCTGCGTCGACACGCTCATTGCTGCTCTCCGATCTTCTCGCCGCCCGTGGCGGCCGGGGCGGGTGCCACGTCGCCCGCGAGCGCCGGCGCCGCGGCGGTCTTCGCCGGGAAGGGCGGCACGACGCCGCGCTTGCGGACCAGCAGCACGTGGACGACGACGATCAGGCCGAGGACGAGCGGGAGCAGCAAGATGTGCCACATCAGCATCTGGCCGAAGTTCAAGACGTTGAAGAACGCCCCGGCACCCGTAGCGTTGATCCCGTCCTTGGCCTGCGTGCCGATCCACTGGGAGTCGAAGTTCTGCTGGGAGAGGTAGCCGGTGAACGCCGTGCCGACCGAGACGATGAAGGACACGACGCCGGTGATCCACGTCGCCCGACGGCGCCCCCGCCACGCGGCCATGAAGAATTTGCCCCACAGGTGCACGACCATGAAGAAGAAGAAGAGCTCGACGCTCCACAGGTGCGTCGAGTTCACGAACAGCCCCACCCTCGACTGGTGCCACCAGGACGGGCCCTCTAGCGCCAGGACCGCACCCGAGAGCGCGACGACGGCGAGCGAGGTCAGGGTCAGCACCCCGAACACGTAGATCCACGAGGCGACGTACGCAGGCTGGCGGTCCGGGAGGAGGCGCTCGGGCGGGAACGCGCCGACGGCGCGTCGGCGGATCCTCGCCGTCCACTGGCCGGCATCCTCGGGAAGCGGCGCAGGCGCGCCCGTCGCGAGCGGCGCCGGCGTCCCGACGTCGGCGCTCATGACCGGGGACCCCCCCGGTGCGGGAAGGGCAGGAGGATCGCGGCGAGGAAGACGACCACCATCACGACGATCACCAAGAAGTTGGCGAGCGATATCTGGATGAACCCCCAGTGCAGATAGGTGCCCGGACCCCCCAGATTGACGATCGCCCCGAAGACCCGGCTCGCCGCCTGGTCCGCCGAGAGCATTGGCATGGTCTCATCTCCTCCTCGTCGCCCGTGATCCGCCGGGACGCTCGCCACGGCAGGATCCGTCCTGTCACCACCGTGCACTCTTAGCGAAGGGCGCCGGAGCCGACAGGGCCGAAAGTCCCTCGCTCGGCGTGCCGGGACCGAGCTCTCCGGCGGCGCCCGCCGATCACGCAGCGCCCTTTCGGCGCAGCGGGGCGGATGGGAGACTGCGGGTGCACGCCGGCCGCCGGGAACGCCGGGCGGCGTGGCCGAACAGACACCGCCGGACTGGAGAGCCGATGGAGCGCCAGGAGGACCCGACGCCGGAGCACCCCGGGGACCTCGGCCGCCGGGTGGCGCGCCGGCGCGAGGAGCTCGGCCTCAGTCGCGAGGACGTCGCGCGCCTGGCGGGGACGGATCCGGGCTACCTCTCGTACCTGGAAGAGACCGCGGTCGCGCAGCCCACCGTGGCGACCGTGCTGCGCCTCGCGGCCGCGCTCGAGATCTCGCCCGACGAGCTGCTCGGCGGCGGCGTGTCACGCCCCCCCGGACGCGCCCGGGCCGGCACTCGGGCGGTCCTGGTCGAGCTCGGGCCCGAGGAGTCGGCGGCGCTCGTGGCCCCGGGCGGCGTTGGCCGCCTCGTCTTCGTCGACCCCTCGCGTGGACCGGTGGCGCTGCCGATGAACTACCGGGTCTCCGGGTCCGACATCGTCCTCAGGACCGGCCCCGAGACCGGGGCGGCCCTGCACGCGGCGTTGCTGCCCGGGGCCACCGCCTCGTTCGAGGTGGACCGGATCGACGACGCGGTGAGCGAGGGATGGAGCGTGCTCGTCACCGGGACGCTCGAGGCCGCCACCGACGGTGCGACCGAGGCGACGGGGGTCGAGCCGTGGGCCGGAGGCGAGCGCGACGTGCTGCTCCGGCTGGTCGCGCGCGAGACGACCGGGCGGCGGATCACCAACGCCTCCTGACCGGGCGCCGCCACGGCGCCGGCCGGTTCACGGGGCGACGCTGCCGGGCCTCGGCGGGCGCTGCCTGAGCGACCTCGTGAGCGGCCCCGGGCCAACCTGGCGGGGGGCGACGCGCACCTTGCAGTCGACGACGACCGCGCCGCTCGCGCTCACGACGACAGGGTTGAGGTCGAGCTCCACGACCTCGCGCACAGTCTCGGCGAGCCGGCTGACGCGGAGCACCACGTCCTGCAGCGCCGCGACGTCGGCGGCGGGCGCCCCCCGGTAGCCGTGGAGCAGGGCGGCGCCTCTCGTCGACTCGATCAGGCGCTCGGCGTCGTGGGCCGACAGCGGGGGCACGCCGAGCGCGTGGTCGCCGAGGAGGTCCGTCGCCACGCCGCCGAGCCCGAACAGGAGCACGGGACCGAACGCCGGGTCGACCGAGAGACCGACGATCGTCTCGACCCCGGCGGGAACCATCGGCTGCACAACGGGCACCCCCATCGCCTCGCCGAGCTGGGCGCGCATCGACGCGAACGCACCGGCGACCTGCTCCGGCGAGGCGAGGTCGAGCGCGACCCCGCCGCGGTCGCTCTTGTGGACGAGGTCGCCCGAGCCGGCCTTTAACGCCACGGGGAAGCCGACGCGGATCGCCTCCGCGACCGCCTCCTCGGGCGAGGCGACCGGGACGGTGCTCGCGACGCGCACCCCGAACGCCGCCAGCAGCTCCGCCGCCGCGTCGGCGCTCAGCCACCCGCCCCCGGGCGAGGCGGCCAGCTCCGCTGCGACGGTCGAGCGCGCCCGGTCCCCGTCCACGCCGGCGAGCTCCGGGGGCGCCTCCTCGGGACGGTCCCGCCAGGCACGGTAGCGGTGTGCGCGCGCGACGGCCCCGACAGCCCGCTCGGGTGACGCGATCAACGCCAGCCGGCTCTCCGCCGTCAACTCGGTGATCGGGGCCTCCTCGCCGCCGAGGATGCAGCCGACGAGCGGTTTGGCGCTGCGGTTGGCGGCTCGCTCCAGCACTTCGCGGGCCTCCGCCGCGCTCAGCCGGTTCAACTCGGTGACGACGGCGACGACGGCGTCGACCGAGGGGTCGTCGAGGACGAGGCGGAGCGCCTGGTCGAACGCGTCCGCGTCCCCGTCGGCGGTGATGTCGACCGGGTTGGCGCAGGACGCCGCGGCGCCGAGCACCGCCCGGAGGGCGACCGTCGTCGCGTCCCCGAGGTCCCCGACGACGAGCCCGCCCGGACCGCAGGCGTCGGCGGCGAGGATGAGCGGGCCGCCGGAGTTGCCGACCAGGCCGACGCGCGGCCCGGCCGGGAGCGGCACGTGCACGAGCACCTGGACGATGTCGAGCAGCTCCTCGAGGCGCTCGGCCTCGATCACGCCGGCGCTCGCGAGCAGCGCCTTCACCGAGGCCTGCGGCGTCGCCGCCGCCGCGGTGTGCGAGCGGGCGGCGCGCGCCCCTGCCGGGGTCCGCCCGGCCTTCAGCATGACGACCGGCTTCTTGCGGGCGACGCGCCGGGCGATGCGGGCGAACTTCCTCGGGTTGCCGAACGACTCGAGATAGAGCGCGACCACGTCCGTCGACTCGTCGCCCTCCCAGAAGCAGAGGAGGTCGTTGCCGCTCACGTCGAGCTTGTTGCCGACGGAGACGAAGCTCGATATCCCGATCCGCTCGCGCCGGGCGCGCTCGAGCAGGAAGACCCCGACGGCGCCGGACTGGGAGAGGAGCCCGACCCGGCCGCGCGCCGGCGGGATCGGTGAGAAGGTCGCGTTGCAGCGGATGTCGGCGTCGGTGTTGCAGACACCGAGGCAGTTCGGCCCGACGACGCGCATGCCGTGACGGCGCGCGATCGCGAGCAGCTCGACCTCGGCGTCCGAGCCGGCCTCGCTCGTCTCGCCGAATCCGGCCGTCACGATGACGAGCGCCTTCGCCCCGGCCGCTGCCGCGTCCTCGGCCACGGAGCGCACCGAGTCCGGCGGCACCGCGACGACGACCAGGTCGACCCGCTCGGGGACGGAGCCGACGGTCGGGTACGCGCGCACGCCGCAAACGGCGTGCGCCGTCAGGTTGACCGGGTAGACGGCGCCGGCGAACTCGCCGGCGAGGAGCGCCCGTACGATCTCGTGGCCCGCACCCCCGGGCTTGCGACCCGCCCCGACCACCGCGACCGACGCGGGGCGCAGGAACGAGGCGACGCTCGCCGCCGCGGCGGCAGCTTCACGCTCGTCGCGACGCGTGGCGTAGGCCGGCGTCGTCTCGAGGTCGATCGAGACGTGGACGACCCCGTCGCTCACCTTGCGGTGCAGGCCGAGCCCGATGTCCGCGAAGACCTCGATCATCGAGAAGTTCGACGGCAACGTCTCGGCCACGAAGCGCTCGATCCCGCGCTCGCGGCTGTAGCCCGCGAGCACCTCGAACAGCAGCGTCCCGACCCCCCGGCCCTGGAAGTCGTCCCGCACGACGAAGGCGACCTCGGCCTCCCGGCGGTCCTCGAGGCGCTCGCAGCGGCCGACCCCGATGATCTCATCGCCGACGAGCGCCACGAACGCCGAGCGATCGGTGTAGTTCACCGTGGCGAAATGGGTCACCTCCGCCTCGGTCAGCTCCGGGTGGGCGGCGAAGTAGCGGAAGTGGATGGTCTCGGGCGAGAGCCGGCGATGGAACGCCAGCAGGCGTCCCCCGTCCTCGGGCCGGATCGGCCGGAGGTGGATCATGCGGCCGTCGACGAGCAACGCGTCCAGCTCCCAGGCGGACGGATAGCCAGGTGGCAGCTCGATGGCGCCCTTGTGCTCGGGTGCTGACACTGCCTGCATCGCACGGCTCCTCGACGGGCTCCTAGGACTTCTCCCGACGCCTCCCGCGCACCTGCCGCGCCATGCCGAGGCATCCTCGGACAGGACACCGGGGGGCTCTTGCACCCTCATGCTCGCAGCGCGGCGCGCCACGAGGCTAGAGGCGAATGGCCCGAGCGCCACGCCAGCCTCGGGACCTTCTCCCCTGTCGGTGGGGCAGGCGGGCGGCGATCGTTGGGGCCATGGACGACAACCGGCGGCGGGGCGAGCTCGGCGCGTGCCGGCCGGACGGCCGGGAGCGAGACTGAGCCGTGCGCATCGGACTGCTCACGGGGGGCGGTGACTGTCCTGGCCTGAACGCCGTGATCCGGGCCGTGGTCCACGGCGCCCAGCAGCGCTTCGGCGACGATGTCGTCGGCTTCCGGCACGGTTGGCGGGGCGTCGCCGAGGGCGAGCGCGTCGAGCTGACGCTGGCCGCCACGGAGGGACTGATCGCGAGCGGCGGCACGGTGCTCGGCACGGCGCGCTTCCACCCCGCGGAGCACGAGGGCGGCCTGGGCGCCGTCCTCGGCACCGTCGAACGCGAGCGCATCGACGCCCTGGTGGTCGTCGGCGGGGACGGGACGCTCCGGGCGGCCCAGCCGGTCGCCGATGCCGGGGTGAGGATCATCGGGGTCCCGAAGACGATCGACAACGACGTGCCCGGCACCGAGCGGTGCATCGGCTTCGACACCGCCGTCGCCACCGCGACGGAGGCGATCGAGCGCGTGCACACGACCGCCGAGAGCCACGACCGCGTGATGGTGGTCGAGGTGATGGGCCGCGAAGCCGGCTGGCTGGCGATCTTCTCCGCCATCGCGAGCGGGGCGAACGCCGTCTGCATCCCCGAGGAGCGCTGCGACGTGGCGCGGCTCGCCGCCTCGATCGAAAAGCGCCACCTCGGGGGGGCCTCGTACTCGATCGTCGTCGTCGCGGAGGGTTGCATGCTCGACCGCTCCGGGGGCGGGGCCGCCGACGCCGGGCGTGCCGCGGGCGCGTGGTCCGGCGAGATCGTCGCCGGCAGCGCCGGTGGCCAGATCAGCGAGGAGCTCGCGGCCCGGACCGGCTTCGAGACGCGCGTCACCGTGCTCGGCCACATCCAGCGCGGCGGACCCCCGAGCGCGGCGGACCGGATGCTGGCGACCCGCCTCGGCATGGCGGCGGCGGACGCCGCGCACGAGAGCGAGCCAGCGGTGCTGATGTCGCTCGTCGCCGACGAGGTCCGGGCGCGGCCCCTGGCACTGGTCTCGGAGGGGCCGAGGCAGGTACCGGAGTCGCTGCTCGAGATCGCCAGACGCCTCACCGCCTTGTGACCTTTGCCACTATTCCCGGCGGGCGCCCCTGACGATCCTGGGGGGCGAGCGCGCGCGGCGACGACGGAGGGCTCAATGATGGATTGGTCGATTCGCAGATGCGATGCCCGGGAGCCGACGCGCCGGGTCATCGTCGCCGCCGGGCGACGGATCCTCGTGGAAGCGGCGTCAGCGCTGACGTAACGCTGACCCCCCACGGGTACCCAGGCACGCGCCCTGACGGGGTAGCGGGGCTGGGAGTGCCCCCCTCCGACCGCCCTTCCCCGGAGGCGGTCGGAGGGCCGGGCGCATTTCTCCGGGATCCTTGACCTCAGAGCGCGGCGCGAGACGACGCCGGTCGGCCGACTGGTCGAGCAGGACCAGTCACGGCTTCTCCTTCGCCGGTTCAATGTCGCCGCAAAGGGCGTGCGGACCCGGCCTCACCCCGCCGTCGACACCCGACATCGCGCGCGAGCCCGCCTCGACGAGCGGCGGGCGGACGCCCTCAGATGAGCTCGGGCTCCATGACGATCGCCCCGCAGGGGCACTCGGTGGCGCAGATGCCGCAGCCCTTGCAGTAGTCGAGATCGAAGCTGTAACGCAGGCCCGGGCCGAGCTTCAGCACGGCGTTGTCGGGGCAGACCCCGTAGCAGTTGTCGCACTCGAAGCAGTTCCCGCACGACATGCAGCGGCGGGCCTCGAAGAGGGCGTTGGACTCGTCGAGGCCCCCCACCACCTCGTCGAAGGTCGACTGGCGGCGGACCCGGTCGAGCTCCGGCCGAACGGTTCGCGGCGCGTCCGCGTAATACCAGGTGTTGAGCCGCTCGAACGCCGCGAGCTCCGGGCGCTCCGGGTGCACGTACTCGTCACCGCGCAGCCAGCTGTCGATGCCACGCGCGGCCGCCTTGCCGTGGCCGATCGCGACGGTCACCGTCTTGTCGCCGCCGCCGGCGACGTCGCCGCCGGCGAAGATCCCCGGCGCCCCGGTCGCCATCCCGGACGACACCACCTGGACGACCCCGTCCTCGACGGCGAGCTCGGAGAGCCCCCCGACGAGGGAGAGGTCGGCATCCTGGCCGAGGGCGAGCACGAGCGTGTCGGCCTCGAGCTCGTCGACCTCTCCGGTCGGCTCGGCCCGGTTCTCGTCGTTCAGTCGCATCTTCTCGAGCGACAGGCGCCCGCCCTCGAACCGCCCGATCGTGGAGAGCCACCTGACGGTGATGCCCTCCTCGAGCGCCTGCTTCAGCTCCTCCTCGTGCGCAGGCATGACCTCGCGGGTCCTGCGGTAGACGATGACGGGGTCGGTGGCGCCGAGACGGCGGGCGGTGCGGGCGGCGTCCATCGCCGTGTTGCCGCCGCCGTAGATGGCGACGTGGCGGCCGAGCCTGATCTCACCCTCCTCGTCGGCCGAACGCAGGAGGCCGAGCGCGTCGAGGACGCGGCTCGAGTCGCCGGCGGGGATGTAGGCACGCTTGGCTAGCTGGGCACCGACGCCGAGGAACACGGCGTCGAAGCCGCCCTCGCGCCGCTCGTCGTCGAGGTCGCGCACAGTGTGGCCGAGCTCGAGCTCGACGCCGACCCGCAGGATCCGTCCGACCTCGGCGTCGAGGACGTCGCGGGGCAGCCGGTAGGCGGGGATGCCGTAGCGCATCATGCCGCCGGCCTCGTCGTTGGCGTCTGCCACGACCACGTGGTGGCCGAGCCGGGCGAGCTGGTAGGCGCAGGAGAGGCCGGCAGGACCGGCCCCGACGACGAGCACGCTGCGGCCCGTCGGCGCGCCCGGGCCGGGCAGCTCCCAGCCCCGCTCGAGGGCGAGGTCGCCGAGGAAGCGCTCGACGGCGTTGATGCCGACCGCCTCGTCGAGCTGGCCGCGATTGCAGGCCGTCTCGCAGGGGTGGTAGCAGACCCGGCCCATGATCGCCGGCAGCGGGTTGTCCTCGACGAGCCGGCGCCAGGAAGCCTCGTAGTCGCCGGACTCGGCGTGGTAGAGCCAGCCCTGGCAGTTCTCGCCCGCCGGGCAGGCGTCATTGCACGGCGGCATCAGGTCGACGTAGACGGGCCGCTCGACCCGCCACGACCCGGTGAGGTTGGCCCGGCTCGAGCCCGGGTCGAGCGTGATCGCGAAGGGCCGCTCCATCAGCTCTGACCTCCCGTGGTGTCCGCCGTGGCCTCGAGGAGGCGATAGGTGGCGATGTTGGCGTCGGCGATCGCTTGGATCCGTGCGACGAGGTCCGGCCGACCGTGCTCGCCGAAGAGGTGCCGGAACCGGCTCTGCAGTCGCAGGTACGACTCGACCGGCTCGCGGCGGCGGATCTGCGCGGCATGGGTGACCTTTCCGCCCTCCGCCTCGAACACGGGGAAGAGCCCGGTCTCCTTGGCGAGCCTGGCGATCTTGACGGTGTCGCCGGGCTCGGAGCCCCAGCCGAGGGGGCACGGCACGAGGACGTGGAGGTAGCGGGCGCCGCGGATCGCCATCGCCCGCCTGACCTTGGCCTCCAGGTCGTGCAGGTCGGCGACCGTCGCGGTGGCCACGTAGGGGATCCCGTGCGCCATGGCAAGGCGCGGCAGGTCCTTGCCCTGCCCGAAAGGGGCGCCCGGCTCGAGGCCGAACGCCTCCGTCGTCGCCGTGCGCGCCGCGGGAGGCGTCGCTGCGGAGCGCTGGACGCCGGTGTTCATGTAGGCCTCGTTGTCGTAGCAGACGAACAGGACGTCGTCGTTGCGCTCGAACATCCCCGAGAGGCAGCCGAAACCGATGTCGACCGTGCCCCCGTCGCCCGCCTGGGCGACGACGCGCACGTCGCTCCTTCCCTTCACCCGCATCGCGGCGGCGACGCCCGTGGCGACCGCCGGAGCGTTGCCGAACAGCGAGTGCATCCAGGCGATCCGCCAGGAACTCTCCGGGTAGGGGGTCGAGAAGACCTCGAGACAGCCCGTTGCGTTGACGGCGACGAGCCTGCCCTCGACCGCGCGCATCGCGGCGTCGAGCGTGTAGCGGGCCCCGAGCGCCTCGCCGCAGCCGCGACACGCCCGGTGGCCGGCGTCGAGCGAGTTCGTCCGGCCGATGTCGGACTGGACGGTCCGCAAGGAGCGGTCGAGCAGCCGGTTGCCGACGGCGAACGAGCCGACCTGGTAGAAGTGCACCCGGCCGTCCACGTCGGTCGGGTCGTCCGCGGTGGGGAGCGGTTCGGGCACGTCGATCTCCTTCACCTCGGCTCAGACCGGTCCGGCGGCGACGGACCGGATGTCGCGGAGCACGTTCTCCGCGGTCGGCCCCGAGCGGCGCGTCGCCGCCATGCGTTCGAGCTCGCGCCGCACGATGTCCTCGTCGAGGTCGAGGAAGGTGAGCGGCGGCAGACGGTCCTCGACGGCGTCGACGAGGACCCCGTCGAGCGACGCTCCGGTGATCGGCCGCCCACCGAGGCCGGCCACGACGGTGACGACGACCGGGTTGAGGCCCTGCAGCGCCATCGCGACGTCGGTGGACAGCACGCCCCCGAAGCCGATGCTGAAGGCCTTCTCGACGACCACGATGCTGCGCGCCCGGCCGAGCGCCCGCCGGACGGCGTCACGTGGAAACGGCCGGAAGGAGGTGATGCCGACCACGCCGATGCGCTCGCCGCGCTCCCGGCGCTCGTCGACGGCGTCCTTGATCGTGCCGAGCACCGAGCCGAGGGCGACGACGACGATGTCGGCGTCCTCGGTCCGGTACGTCGAGACGAGCCCGCCCGAACGGCGCCCGAACAACTCGGCGAACTCGTCGGCGACGGCGGGGATCCGCTCCAGCACGGCGAGCTGGCGGGCGTGCGCCAAGTAGCGAACCTCCTCGAAGGCCTCGGGTCCGACCATGGCGCCGATCGAGACCGGCTCGTCGGGGTCGAGCACCTGGCGCGGCTCGAACGGCGGCAGGAAGGCGTCGACGAGCGGCTGATCGGGGACATCGACCCGCTCGACGGCGTGGGTGAGCACGAAGCCGTCCATGCAGACCATGACGGGGACCGAGAGCTCCTCGGCGAGGCGGAAGGCCTGCACGTGGAGGTCGGCCGCCTCCTGGTTCGTCTCGGCGAACAGCTGGACCCAGCCGGAGTCCCGCACCGCCATCGCGTCGCTGTGGTCGTTCCAGATGTTGATCGGTGCACCGACCGCTCGGTTGGCGAGGGTCATGACGATCGGGAGGCCGAGGCCGGCCGCGTTGTAGACGGCTTCGACCATGAACAGCAGGCCCTGGCTCGCGGTGGCCGTGTAGGCGCGGGCACCCGCCGCCGAGGCGCCGATGGCGACCGAGAGGGCCGCGAACTCCGACTCGACGTTGATGAACTCGCACGGCGACAGCTCGCCCGAGCGGACCATCGCCCCGACCGCCTCGATGATGTGGGTCTGCGGCGAGATGGGGTAGGCGCAGACGACCTCGGGTCGGCAGCAGGCGACCGCCTCGGCGACCGCCCTCGAACCTTCAATCTGGCGCAGCACCGGCGAGCTCCTCTTCCTCTTGCAGCACGTGTTCGTGGGCGGCGAGGGCGGCGGCGACGTTGCCGTCGGCGACGGCACCCGAGAACCGCTCGCGGATCGCCGCCTCGACGGCCCCGATCGTCACGACCCCGGTCATCGCCGCCAGGCCGCCGAGCAGCACGGCGTTCGGCAGGGGCCGGCCGAGGTGGTGCAGCGCGAGCTCGGTCGCGGGGACCGTGATCAGCCGGTCCGGACGGAGCGTCTTCACGAACTCGCCGAGGCCGAGCTCGACGAAGGTCTTCGAGGTGTTGACCAGCATGTAGGCCTGCGGTGTCAGCCCGGCGAGCAGGTCGACCTGGTAAAGGAGGGTGGCGTCCTGGATCACCAGTGCGTCCGGGGCGACGACCGGGGCCCGGGTGCGGATCGGCGAGTCGCTGATCCGGCAGAACGCCACGACCGGCGCGCCCATGCGCTCGGATCCGAAGCTCGGGAACGCCTGGGCGTGGCGGCCGTCGAGGAAGGCCGCGACGGCGAGGAGCTCGGCGGCCGTGACCGCCCCCTGGCCGCCCCGGCCGTGGATCCGCACCTGGAACGCCGAGTCGGACATCTGTGACTTCCCACCTCTCGGGCCTGCCGCGACGGCTGTGGCTGTTCGCGGCTCGACGCCAGCCTGCCAGCGGGCGTCCGCGGCGGGTAGGGCCGATGGTCCCGGAACACGACGGCACCGCGCGAGGCCGTGCCCGGTGGCACGCTCGCCGGAGGCTCCTCCCGGTACTGGTGCTGTTGGTCCCTGGTGCGCCGGAGCCACCGGCGACGAAGATGGTTCGGTGACGACGGGCGAGGACGCGAGGAGCTGCGTGCCCGCGGGGCGCGCGACGCGCCGGGCCCGCCCGCCGGCTCGGCGCCCTGGGTGCACCGGTGCTGCGCAGGGTTGAGGTAGGCGCCCAGCAGCTGGCGGACTACCGGAGGAGCGCGGGCGGCGACGCCGTCGACGAGCTGCGGGCGCTGGCGGCTCCGTTGCGCGGCGCGCGCGTGCTCCACGTGAACGCCACCCCCTACGGTGGCGGCGTCGCCGAGATCCTGCGCTCGGAGGTGCCGCTGCTGCGCGACCTCGGCGTCGCGGCCGACTGGAAGCTCATCTCGGGCGACCACGAGTTCTTCAGCGTCACGAAGGCGATCCACGACGGGCTGCAGGGAGCCCCCCGCGCGCTCGACGAGCACGAGTGGGCGATCTACGCCGACCATTCCGCGGCGAACGCCGCCCAGCTCGACGACGAGAAGTACGACCTCATCGTCGTCCACGACCCGCAGCCCCTCGCGCTGCCCCACCTTCGCGGGCGCGGCCAGAGCCGCTGGATCTGGCGATGCCACATCGACACCTCGGAGCCCAACGTCGCGGTGTGGAACGCCCTCCTCCCGTACTTCGACGACTACGACGCCGCGGTCTTCACCGCGGAGGGGTTCGCTCCGCCGGAGTTCCCTGGCGGGCGCGTCGAGATCATCGCGCCGGCGATCGACCCGGAGAGCCCGAAGAACATCGAGCTCGGTGCGCACCTGGCCCGCCGGATGCTGGCGTGGATCGGCGTCGACCTGCACCGGCCGCTGATCGCCCAGATCTCGCGCTTCGACCCGTGGAAGGACCCGGCCGGGGTCATCGAGGCGTACCGCATCGCGAAGCGTGACGCCCCGGCGCTCCAGCTCGCCCTCGTCGGATCGATGGCGCTCGACGACCCGGAGGCCTGGCTCGTCTACGACCAGATCGCGGCGCTGGCGGCCGGCGACCCGGACATCCTGCTCTTCACGAACCTGAACGGCGTCGGCAATATGGAGGTGAACGCCTTCCAGCGTCTTGCCGACGTCATCGTCCAAAAGTCGCTGCGGGAGGGGTTCGGCCTCGTCGTGTCCGAGAGCCTGTGGAAGGGGACGCCCGTCGTGGCGGGCGAGGCGGGCGGGATCCCCCTGCAGCTCCCGGACGGGGTGGGCGGCTACCTCGTCGGCTCGGTCGAAGAGTGTGCGGCGCGGATCACCGAGCTGCTCGCCGACCCGCGCGAGGGTGAGCGCCTCGGGGCCGCGGGCCGCGAGCACGTGCGCCGCAACTTCCTGCTCCCCCGGCTGCTAGCGGACGAGCTCCGGCTGTACGCGAGCATCCTCGCCTAGCGCGACCCGCCGCCGCCCTCCCGGGCGCCCCCGGGAGGCGCGCCGAAGCGGGAGCCGACGAAGCCGACCAGGACGACCGGCAGCGCGAACGCGGGGTCGAGCTGGGCGGCGAGCCCCTCGCACATGACCACGGTCTTCACGAGCAGCGCGAGCTCGCTCGGGAAGCGCAGCCGGTGGCGCCGGCTCACCGCCATGAAGTCCACCAGCAGCGGGGCGAGCCGCATCTCGCCGAGCGGCGTCTCGAACGAGGCCGCGGTCAGCCGTTCCAGCTCCTCGATGAAGTGCTCCTCGTCGACGCCGTCGGGGACGACGCCGAGCTCGCGAAGCGCCGCGGCGCTGCGCCTGATGTCATTGGTGGCGAGCGCGAACAGGATCTCGCCGAGGGCGTCACGGACCGCCAGCGCGACGGTGCCGGTCATGCCGAAGTCGACCATCGCCAGCCGTCCGCTCTCCTCGACGAAGAAGTTCCCCGGATGCGGGTCGGCGTGGTAGAAGCCGTCGGCGAAGACCATCGTCAGGTAGACGGTCGCGAACACGCGGGCGAGCTCGGGGCGGTCGACGCCCATCGCGTCGAGCGCGGCCAGGTCGTTGATCTTCGCGCCACGTATGCGCTCCAGCGTGAGGACCGCCGTCGTCGTCGAGCCCCAGACGACTTCGGGGATGTGGACCCCGAGGGGCACGAGGCTCACCCGCAGGCGTTCGGCGCTGTGCCCCTCGGCGACGTAGTCGAGCTCGGCGCGGATCGTGCGGCCGAACTCCTCGACGAAGCCGACGAGGTCGATGCGCCGGAGCGCGCCCGGCGGGAGCGACGCCACGCGCGCCATGCGCCGGAGGATCCCGAGGTCCTCCCCGATCGAGCGGGTGACGCCCGGGCGGCGCACCTTCACCACGACGTCCCGACCGTCGCGCAGCACGGCGCCGTGCACCTGACCGATCGACGCCGCGGCGAGCGGCGTCTCGTCGAAGGAGGAGAAGACCTCCTCGAGCGGACGCCCGAGCTCGCGGCGCACGCTCTCGCGCACCGCGGCAGACGGTACCGGCGGTGCCGCGTCCTGCAGCATGGCCAACGCCTCCTCGAAACGCGGCGGGACGAGGTCGGGGCGGGTGGAGAGGACCTGGCCGAGCTTGATGAAGGTCGGGCCGAGCTCGGCGAGGGCGTCGCGCAGGTGCCCCGGGCCGGTCGGCGGGCGACCGTCGCGGGCGAGCACGCGCCGGAAGAGGTCCGTCGCCAACGCGAGCCCGTGGCGCGTGAAGACACCGACGATCTCCGCCACACGCGCCCGAGTGCGCAGGCGCGCCCCGGTGCGTGGCGCGGCAGACGCCGCTCGGTGATCTGGTCCCATGCGCGTGCTCGCTCTCAAGCTCGCCGGCGGCGGCCGGCGCCGCCGGGCCGGCGGAGGCACCGTCCCCTGGCGGTCCACCATACGGGTGCGCCGCGCCTGCGTGCGCAGGGCGCTCGCGCCGCGGCCCTCCGCGCCCTTACGGCCGGGCCGTCGCGCCCGAGGGGTCCGGGGCGGCCGGAGGGACCGGCCCACTTCGGGCGCCGAGCGTCGGGCAGGTCACCGCACCCGCGGAGGACACGAAGACGCCGAGCGTGCCGATGCGCTCGATCGCCACCTCGACGCGGTCGCCCGCGACGATCGGGCCGACCCCGGCCGGCGTGCCCGTGGCGATGATGTCGCCCGGGAAGAGGGTCATGACCGAGGAGGCGTAGGAGATGATCCGCGCGACGGACCAGACGAGCTCGGAGGTCGAGGCGTCCTGGCGGACGACGCCGTTCACCGAGCAGGTCAGGCGGAGCGCCCCAGGGTCGCCGAGCTCGTCGGCGGTCACGACCCAGGGGCCGGTCGGGGTGAAGGTCGGGAACGACTTGCGCGTCGAGCGGTCCTCGCCGCCGCGCATCGTCACGTCGAGCAGGCAGGTGTAGCCGAACACGGCGTCGAGCGCCTCGTCCTCGCCGACGTCGGACACCACACGCCCGATCATGGCGGCGAGCTCGCCCTCCTGGTCGAAGCGCCGGTCCGTATACGGCAGGCGAACCGTCGACTCCGGTCCGGTAACCGACGACCGCGCCTTCAAGAAGACGCCGAGGCTCCGGATGTCGAGCACCTCGCTCATCTCGACCATGTGGTCGGCGTAGTTGACGGGCGCCGCGACGATCGCGCCGGGCAGCGGCACCGGCGCGGCGAGGCGCGCGTCGGCGAGGGGGGTTCGCGGCGCTCCGCTCGCCAGCACGCGGAGCGCCGCGAAGCCGTTCGCGCCGGCGAGCGCGATGAGCGAGAGCATCGTCGGCTCGAAGCCCGCCGCGACCAGTGCCGGCGACAGGTCGACGAGCGCCTCGCCGTCGGCCATGCCGACCCCGCCGCCCTCCAGGCTCACCAGGCGCATCGTGCCCCCGCCCTCGGCGCGCCGGTGCGGTCGGGATCATGTCCGAAGGTCGCGCGGGGGCCTCGATCCCGCGGCCGGCGTCGAGGGCACGCCCGGCGCTGTTCCGGCCGGTCCTCCTCTGCCTGAAGCCGCCGAAGCGCCAGCACACGGGCGAGCTCGTTCGTCCGCCGCGGGGTCCGGGCCACCAGGATGGGAAGGCCGGCCCCGCTCGCGCCGGCGACGGGCACCGACGCGACCCGTGCACCCGGCCATGTCGTCATGGGACCGCTTCCCTCCTCGTCTCGCGCGCGCCACCGCCGACCCGGTCGTCCCCGTCGGAGGAGCGCAGCTGGTGCATGGGGCGCTCATCGTACCCGGCGTTCCGCTGCTGTCACGTCGTCGGGTAGATCGTTCTGTATGTCAGAAGCGTCGGAACGGGGCCGCCGACGCGTCCGCGAGCGCGGGCGTTTGGATTCTGGTCTGTAGAAGTTCTGGATCGCTCCTTGCACAGCTCGGGAGACACCCGTATCTTCGGGCGACGGTGCACCTCGACCGGGAGCGCTCCGGCCCCGTCGACCGTGAAAGGGGAGGCCGTCGGTGAGGATCGACTCGTTCTGCCATGTGCTCCCGAGCGCGTACGCCGAGCGCCTGTTCGCGCTCGAGAACGTGCCGGAAGCGCTCGCCGTCCGCAAGCGCGTGCAGGGCGTCCCCTCATTGGTCGATCTGGACCTGCGCTTCCGCCAGATGGACGAGTTCGAGGACTACGTCCAGATCATCAACTGCGCCGCGCCGCCGGTCGAGGACTTCGGCGACCCGAAGCTCGCCCGCGAGATGGCCCGCATCGCGAACGAAGGCCTCGCCGACATGGTCGCGAAGCACCCCGACCGCTTCGTCGGATTCGCCGCCTGCGTCCCGATGGCCGAAGGCGACGCCGCGGTCGAAGAGGTCGAGTACGCGGTCAATGAGCTCGGCGCGCTCGGCGTGCAGATCTACACCCACGTCAACGGCCACCCGCTCGACGAGCCCCGCTTCGAGCCGTTCTGGGCGAAGATGGCCGAGGTCGACAAGGTCATCCAGGTCCATCCCTGCCGGAACTCCTCGTGGTCGGACTACCCGAGCGAGGAGCGGTCGAAATTCGAGATCTGGTGGGTCTTCGGCTGGGAGTACGACCTTTCGGCGTTCATGTCGCGAGTCGTCTTCGGCGGGGTGCTCGAGCGCTACCCCGAGCTCAAGATCCTGATCCACCACGGCGGGAGCATGGTGCCGCACTTCGCCGGCCGGGTCGGCCCGGGGTGGGACCAGCTCGGGGCGCGCACGCCCGCCGACCAGCACGAGGACATCGAGGGCTACCCGCTCACGAAGCGGCCGATCGAGTACTTCAAGCAGTTCTACGCCGACACCGCCCTGTTCGGCGCCGAGCACGCCGTGCGCTGCTCGCTCGAGTTCTACGGCGCCGACCATGTGCTGTTCGGCTCCGACTGCCCCTTCGACCCGGAGAAGGGGCCCGGCTACATCCGGGCGACGCTCAAGAACCTGACCGAGCTCGACCTGAGCGACGCGGAGCGCGAGGCGATCCTGGCCGGCAATGCCCGGCGCCTGTTCGGCCTCGACCCGTCCCGCTAGGCGCCGGGCCGCCGGCCGGCGGTCCGAGCCGTCGGTCCCCCTGAGGCGGCGGCGTGGTAGCGCTCAGCGGCCGAGCCCCATGACCAGCTCGAGCACGATCTTGCGGAGCGACGCGAACTGCGGGTCCGCTCGGGTCTCTAGCTGGTCGCGGGGCCGGGCCAGCCCGACCTCGACGATCTGCTCGACCGTCGCCGGGGGCCGGGAGAGCACGACGACGCGGTCGCCGAGGTAGACGGCTTCGTCGACGTCGTGGGTGACGAAGACGACCGTCACGTGGTAATCGCTGCGGATGCGCAGGATCAGGTCCTCGAGCTCGAAGCGGGTCTGCGCGTCGACCGAGGCGAACGGCTCGTCCATGAAGAGCAGCTCCGGCCGGTAGGCGAGCGCCCGCGCGATCGCCACCCGCTGCTGCATGCCGCCGGAGAGCTGCCACGGGTACCGGTTCTCGACGTCATGGAGGCCGACGGCGCCGAGCACCTCGCGCACGCGCGCCTCGCGCTCCTCCTTCTCCACGCCTCGGACCTTCAGCGGGAGCGCGATGTTCCGCCGAACCGAGAGCCACGGGAACAGCGAGCGGCTGTAGTCCTGGAAGACGATGCCGACCTGGGCCGGCACGGAGCGGATGGGCTGGCCCTCGAACATGGCCTGGCCGCCCGAGGCGGGCATCAGGCCGGAGAGGCAGCGCAGGAGGGTCGTCTTGCCGGCGCCGCTCGGCCCGACGATGCAGCAGAACTCCCCGGAGCGCACCTCGAGCGAGACGTCCGCGATGGCGAGGCGCTCCTCGCCGCGTCCGATCGCGTACGTCTTGCGCAGCGCGCGAGCCTCCAACAGGGGGGAGTTCAGGTTGGGTTCGGCAGCGGGTCGGGTCACCGGCTCTCCACTCGTGGTCGGCAGCTGCATCATCGCTCCCTCGACACGGCGCGAGCACCGTAGTACCAGCGGAGGGCGATGCGCTCCCCCGCGACGAACAGGACGTTCAGCACTGTCCCGACGATGGCGAGCACGAGGATGCCGGTCCACATGTCGGTCAGGGCGAAGTTCTGCTGAGCCTGGAGGATGAAGTAGCCGATGCCGTTCGTCGCACCGACCTCCTCGCTCACCACCATCAGGATGATGCCCACCTGCAGCCCCGCCCGGAGGCCCGCGACGATCTGCGGGGAGGCGCCGGGGAGCACGACCGTCCAGAGCGACCTGCGGAACGAGAGGCCGAGCGAGCGGGCCGTGTCGAGCTTCAACGGGTCGGTCCCGCGCATCCCGTCCACCGTGTTCAACAGGATCGGCCAGAAGCAGGCGAACGCGATGATCGCCACGCTCAACGACGCGCCGATGCCGAAGAGCACCAGCGCGGCGGGGATGAGCACGGGAGCGGGCAGGACGTAGAGGAAGTAGACGACGGGAGAGGTCGCCTCGCGCAGGAGCGGGAGGGACCACAGCAGCGCGCCGACCGCGACGGCGAGGAACGCCGCGATCACGTAGCCGATGAGCAGGTGCAACAGGCTCGGCAGCAGCCCGGTCCCGACGTCGGCGACCAGCCAGAGCTGGCCGAAGCGGCGCAAGATGACCCGCAGCGGCGGGAAGTACGGCGACGTGCTGTGGTTGGAGAGGAGCCACCACAGCACGAGCAGGAGCGCGAAGAGCCACAGACTGGCCACTGCCACGAGCGCGCGACGTCCGAGTCCGCGCGGCTCACGGCCCGACACCCGCGTGCCGCCGGCGTCGGACGGCGGCACGCCCGTGCCCCGGTCGGCCCGCGGCCGCCTGGCCGAGCGGGTCAGCGTGCCGCTGCCGCGGTGTGCCGCTGGCTCTCGTGCCAATGCAGTGCCCGCTTCTCGAGGAGGGTGAACGAGCCGGTCAGGACGATGCCGACGAGCCCGCTGATGAGCACGTAGGCGTAGATGACCGGCAGCGCCGTGACGCCGGCGTTCTCGGCGTCGAGGATGCGCAGCCCGAGGCCGGAGGCGCCGCCGATGAGCTCGCAGATGATCTCGATGACGAGGGCGGTCGCCGCCCCGATGCGCAGCCCCGTAGCGACGAAGGGCGCGGCGCTCGGCAGGACCACCACGAGGAACCGGCGCACCCCCTTCACCTGCAGGGAGGCTGCGGTGTCCGCCACCGTCGGGTCGACCGACCGCACCCCGTACACGACCTGGATGATGAGCGGGAAGAACACGCCGAAGGAGACGAGGAACAGCTTCAACGAGAACCTCGTGCCGTACAGCACGATCGCGAGGGGCAGGATCGCGACGACCGGCACCGTCTTCAGGAACTCGATGATCGGGATCGTGCTGCGGTAGGCGAAGTGGCTCAGCCCGATCGCCGCTCCGATCAGGACGGCCGCCAGCCCCCCGAGCGCGAGCCCGGCACCCCAGCCCTCGAGCGTGTCGCCGATCGTCGTCCAGCACGCCGCCGTGTGGACCTGTCCGGCGAGCGTCGAGATGGTGCTCGTCATCGTCGGGAAGGCGGTGGCGCTCAACGCCCGGGTCGCGGTGAGCAGTTGCCAGAGACCGAGGACCGCCGCCACGACCAGCAGGCGGGCGAGCAGGACGCGCGTGCCGGGCACGGCCCACCACCTCCGTCCCGGGGCGGTGCTCCGGGACGGGAGGTGGCGGGCCTCGGTGCCAAGGGCCATCAGGCCCCCGGGAAGATCAAGCTGTTCGGGTTAGGCAGCGTCGTGATGTAGCCGAAGCGCTCGAGCAGCCGAGCGACCTTGGACAGCGACGACGGCTGGATCGTGGGGTTGAAGTCGGTGCCGAGCTTCGCCTGCTCCGCGCTCTGCAGGCTCGTCGCGAGCCCGTAGGCCGGGAGCGTCGCCGCCGCGGCCGCCGGGTGCGCCTTGGTGTACGCGATCGCCTCGTCCATCGCCTTCTGGAACTCCTTGGCGATCTTGACGTGGTGCGACACCCACTGGGCCGTCGCGGCGAAGCAGGTCGTCGACTCGCCCGCCATCACGACCACGTTCGGGTGGGCGATCAGCTTCGCCCCGTTGGCGATCGCCGTCTGCGAGAACGGCGAGGTGATCACGGCCGCCTGGACCGTCCCCTGCTGCAGCGCCTGCGGCATCTGGGCGAAGGGCATCGAGACGAAGTGCACCGTCCCGGGGTTGATCCCCGCCTCCTTCAGCATCTCCTGCACCGCGAGGGTGTTGAGCGATGCGAGCTGGACGGTCGCCACCGTCTTGCCGACGAGGTCCTTTACGCTCGAGATCCCGCTGCTCGGGTTGGCGGCGAGCAGCGTGCCGTCCTGGGCGGCGTTCGTCGTCTGGTTCCCGTCGACCGACGAGACGCACTTCAGCGCGGTGCCGTGCGCGGCGAGGTTGACGGCGACGACGGTCGTCACGAAGCCGAGCTGCTCCTGTCCGCTCTCCATCGCCGCGACGACGAAGGTGGGCGCGACGGCAGTTGTCAGGTTGATCTTGAGGCCGTTCTGGCGGAAGTAGCCGCGCTTCATCCCGAGGAAGAGCGACGAGTCGTTCGAGTACGGCACGTAGTCAAGCTGGAGCGTCGTCAACGCCTTCTTCGCGTGTGGAGCCTGGGACGCCACCGCCGCCCCTCCGGCAGTCCCGCACGTCACCACCACTGCCGCCGCGCCCAACAAGCCTGCACGCAGTCTCGACATTCTCGACATCGGTCCCCCTCCTTGTCCTAGCGATCCGTCGGAGAGCCCTGGCGACCCTGAGCCTCCCGGCGCGCGCGCCGGCCCTCCCGCCCTGCCCAGAGGTCCGGACGACCGGCCTCGGAGTGGAGCGTCCGGCGCGTGCTCCCTCGGCGAGACGCCGACGGTGCCGGGATGGTGACGAACCAGGCTTGCCGGTTCCAGCATCCCCGCGACCGGCGCACGCCGCCTGCAAGCAAGCGCTCTCCGGTTCTGACATTAGGAATCCTTCTTAGATAGGGCAAGTGCAATACGCGGATTCCTTATAACAGAATCGCAGCCCTCACGGCCGCGCTCACCGGCGTCGGCATCGCGACGTCAGCGATCCGCGGTCATGATCGGCTTGCCGGCGACGACCGAGCCCCCGTCGATCGGCACGACCGCGCCGGTCATGAAGGCCGAGGCCGGAGAGGCGAGGAACAACGCGAGGCCCTTGATCTCGGAGGGCTGGCCCATCCGGCCGAGCGGCACGGTGGCGGCCCAGCGCTTGGCCGCCTCCTCGTCGTGGAGCCTCCCGCCGGCGATGTTCGTCCTGAACGGCCCGGGAGCGATGGCGTTCACGGTCACCTGATGCGGCGCCAGCTCGAGGGCCGCCTGGTGGACCAAGTTGACGACCGCGGCCTTGGCACAGACATAGGAGTAGCCGACGAACGGCTCGGGCGCGAGCCCGGCGATCGAGGCGGTGACGACGATCCGGCCGCGTCGCTGCGGCTTCATCAGGCGGGCCGCGGCGCGCAGGGTGAGCATCACGCCGGTCATGTCCACGTCGATGACCCGCTGCCACTGCTCGAGATCGATCGTGTCGAGCTGTCCCTCCGGGGTGAGAAAGCCCGGCCCACCGGTGATGCCGGCGTTGGCGAAGACGACGTCGACGCCCCCCATCGCCGAGCGCGCCTCCTCGAAGAGGCGGCCGACGGAGCCCTCGTGGGCGACGTCACAGGTACAGGTGCGCACCTCGCACCCCCGCGCGGCAAGCGGCGCGGCGGCGCTCGCAAGCTCGTCGTCGCCGCGGATGTCCGCCATCATCACCGCTGCGCCGCAGTCGGCGAGGATCTCGCTGAAGGCGAGGCCGAGCCCGCTCGCGGCTCCCGTGACGACGGCGCGCGTGCCCCGCAGGTCAAACAGGTCGCGAAGGACCGCGGCAGTCGCCTCCGCGGCGATCACGCCGCGCCCTCGGGGTCGGCCCCGGTGCCCACGCGGTCGAGGCCGAGCGCCTCGACGACCGGGGCGTCAGAGACGCAGAACAGGTCCGCCTGCTCACGCGCCTCGAAGGAGAGCTCGGCCCACGACGGGACCGCGAGGATGTCCCCCTGGCCGAGGGTGAGGCGCTCCTCGTCCACCTGGACGGCGCAACCTCCCCGGAAGGCGACCCAGATCGAGGACCCCACCCGCCTGGGACGGCGCGTCGCGCCGCCCGGCGGCAGGCGGTGCATCTCGCAGCGCATCGTCGCCATGACGTCGCCCCCGGTCGTCGGGTCGGCGAAGCGCAGGGCGGCGGGACGGCCCCCCGCCTGCTCGACGAGCGACGCGAGGGCCCGGTCGGTCTCCGCCCAGCGGTACGCGTAGAGGGGCGAGTGCGCCGTCGCCGGGCGCCGGTCGGTGGGCAGGAGCCCCGCGCCGGACCCGTAGCGGAGCTCCGACGCGGAGCGCTCGGCCACGGACCGGTTGGGCTCACGATCGACCCCCGGCTGGAAGAACACGGCGTCCAGCGCCTCGACGATCGGCAGGTCCAGCCCGTCGAACCAGATCATCGGCTCGCTGCCCGGGTTGTGGTGCTCGTGCCAGGTCCACGCCGGGGTGAGCACGAGGTCTCCCGGCGCCATCGGCACGGCGTCCCCCTCGACCAGGGTCCAGACGCCCTCGCCCTCGAGGACGAAGCGCAGCGCGGCCGGGGAGTGCCGGTGCGCCGGCGCCAGCTCGCCCGGCCCCAGGTACTGCACCGCGCCCCACAGCGTGCTCGTCGCGTACGGCCGCCCCCCGAGGTGGGGGTTCGCCAGCGCGACCACCCGCCGGTCTCCGCCGCGTTCGATCGGGACGAGATCGCCAGCGCGCTCGCCGAGCGCCTTCAGGTCCTTCCAGCGCCACGCATGCGCGCCTGAGCCCCTCCCGGGCGTCGCGGTCATCAGGCCCTCGAGCAGCCAGAGCGGCTGGACGTCGGCGCTCGCCATGTCCCCGTAGAGCGCGTCGACATCGGGGTGCTCCGGCGCGGAGAACCGTCGGGTCGTCATCTCGTCCTCCTCACGGGCCGCCGTGACCGCCCCTCACGTGAGCAGCACGTCCACGACCGCTGAGCGCCCCTCGGCCTCGGCGGCGAAGGCCCTGGCGAGGGCATCCGCGAGCTCGCTTCGCTTGTGCACCGTCTCGCCGTGGGCATGGCACGCCTCTCCCAGCATGGCGAAGTGCACTGGCCTCGCGAACCGGGTGCCGACCACCTGCCCCGCTTGCGCCGACGAGCCGTCGGGGAAGAGCCGGAGCACCGGCTGCGCCGCGGCGTTGTACCCGGCGTTGTTCAGCACGATGGCGACGAAGTTCGCCCCGGCCTCCGACGCGGCGAGCAGCGCCGCGGTCGGCGCCGCGAACAAGAAGGTGCCGTCGCCGACGATCGCCACGACGCGCGCCGCCGGCTGGGCGAGCTTCACGCCGATCGCGCCGCCGAGCGCCCAGCCGAGACCGGGTCCCCCGGGCATGAAGAAGGTCCCCGGCAGCGTCCGCTCGAGCAGCTCGTGGACGGGAGCGGAGTTGGTGATGGCCTCTTCGACGACCAGGTCGTCCTCGACCAGCAGCTCGTTCAGCGCCAGCACGACGTCCGCGGCCGTCGGAGCAGCATCCTCGTCCCGGCCGGCTGCGGTCCCGGCCGGTGGGGCGGGGCAGGCCGCGCTCGGCCAGTTCGACCTCGCGTGCCAGCGCTCGGCGAGGCCAGAGTCCGCCGCGGCGCGGTGGGCGAGCTCGTCGTGGAGCTGGCGCAACGCGACGGCCGTATCGGCCTGCAGCACGAGGTCGGCCGTGAACGACCACATCGGCATGTCGGCGTGGATCGGATCGGGGTCGAGGTGCACGATCTGCGCGTCGGCGGCCGGTTGCACCCGGCTCGGGATCCACGGCACGTCGCTCTCGACGACGAGCAGCACGTCGGCCTGCGCGACGAGCTCGGCGGCCACCGCGCCACTGCGCTCCCACGAGGGATGCGACCAGGAAAGGCAGATGGCCTGGGACGTCCCGGAGGTGCCGACCGCGCTCGCCCCGGTCAGCTCGACGAGCTTGCGGAGCTCCTCGGCGGCGGCGGGGTTGCGGCCCGAGCCCGCGGTCACGACGAGCGGCCGAGCGGCGCCGGCCAGGAGGGTCGCCACCTCGGCGAGCGCCTCCGGCGAGAGGGCGGCCGGGGCGGCCGGACGGAAGTGGCGCGAAGGGGCGCCACCCGGCCCCGCGGGCGCCTCCATCAGCACGTCGCGGGCCACCGACACGTAGGTCGGCCCGGCCGGCGCGCTGGCGGCGATCTGGAGCGCGCGGCCGATGGTGCGCTCGACCATGTCCGGACGCGAGAGCTCGACCGCCCACTTGGCGTAGCTGCGCACGATCCCCGCCTGGTCCGGCACGTCCTGCTGCCAGTGGATCGGACCGTCGCGCGATCCCGCCACGTCGGGGTCGATGCTGTAGGGAGCCTTCCCGGCGATGACGAGCACGCCCGCGCGGTCGCGGAACGCGTCGTGGAGCATGGCGCCGAGGTTCTGCGTGCCGACGTCGACGTGGACCATCACGCACTGGGGCCGCCTCGTCACCTTCCAGTAACCGTGCGCCGCCGCCATCGCGACGGTCTCGTGCGGGCAGAGCACGACGCTCGGGACCTCGAGGCCGCGCTGGCCGAGACGGAGGACGGCCTCCTGGAGCGGCGCGGTGTCCGTTCCCGGGTTGAGGAAGATCCGCTCGACGCCGTAGGCGCCGAGCGTCACCAGCAGCTGCTCGGCGACCGTGCTCAGCCGGGCGGTGCCGGGCTCGGCCCGCCCCTCGTCGGGGTGCAGCCCGGCAGCACCCGCCCCCTTGTGCTCGTCCAATCGCTCGGCAGTCGTCAGCGGTGCACCCCCGGTCGGTCCGCCAGGTACCCGCGCGTTCGCGCCGGTCCGTGTGACGCCGCCGAAGCGGCGCCGGCCCTCAAACCGTAGGGATCCATCTCGCATCGTGCAAGGTCCCGCCAGCCGATTCCGGTGCCCGAAACGTTCGAAGCGTCTGCTCCGCTCCGCCCCGATCGGGTGCGCGGTCGTGCGCTGGGCGCGTGGTGACCGGGGCGGTTACGAATCCGCAGGTGAGTGCGGTGTGGTCCCGGGAAGTGTCACCCGCAGTGCGCTAGAAATCTGGTGTGAAGAACGCATCAGACGACGCGACCACGGAACCGGCGTACCTCATCCGCTCGGCGGACCACGTCCTGAAGCTGCTGCGGCTCGTCGCCGAGCGTGGGGCGCTTCGCGTCGCCGAGGCGGCGGCGATCCTCGGGGTCGCTCCCTCGACCGCCCACCGGCTGCTCGGCACCCTCCGCCACGAGGGCTTCGTCGTCCAGGACCGGCGCGGGGCTGCCTACCTTCCCGGTCCGGGGCTGAGCGAGCTGGCGATGTCCACGTTCCGGGGCATCGACATCCGCCTTACCGCACGACCGGTGCTCGAGCGCCTGGTCGAGCGGCTGCAGGAGACCGTCAGCCTCCTCGTCCTCGAGGACAACCGCGTCCGGTTCATCGATTCGATCGAAGGGCCGCGCTCGGTGCGCGTCACCTCCCGCCTCGGTGTGGTGATGCCGGCGCACTGCACCTCCGGCGGCAAGTCGATGCTGGCGGCGCTGTCGCCGGAGGAGCTCACGCGGCGGTACCCGCACCATCGGCTCGAGGTCCTGTCGTCACACTCGATCTCGACGTGGGAGCGGTTGGAAGCCGATCTGACCGAGGTGCGGATCCGCCGCTACGGGCTGAACTTCGAGGAGGGCGACGCGGGCATCGGCGGCATCGGCGCCTGCGTCCACGACCCCTCGGGCGGCCCGCTGGCGGCGATCGCGATCGCCTGTCCGATCTCGCGCTTTCGCAACAGCAAGGACGCCTCCGCGATCGCCCCCCCGTTGCTCGAAGCCGTCGAGACGATCGAGCGCTTCCTGCGCACCGGGCCGCGGCGCGACGAGCGGGGCCTCCAGGAGGAGGCCGGGTAGGCCGTCCCTCGCGCCGCCGTCAGCGGACGACGTCGACGACCGCCCGACCGACGATCTCGCCCCGCGCGAGCGCCTGGTAGGCCTCCGCGGCCTGGTCGAGACCGAATCGCCGGCTGACGACCCGCTCGGGTGAGAGCACACCGCGCTCGACAAGGGACAGCAGCGCAGGCATGTCGGTGCGCGGCCGCCCGCCGTAAGAGCCGAGCACCTTCAGCTGGCGCCTCGGGAGGCGCGAAAGGTCGATCTCGCCCGCGACGCCGGCGGGGGCGATGCCCACGACGACGACGCGGCCGCCGTCCGCCACGACCGACGCCGCGGTGGCGAACGTCGCGGCACTGCCGAGGACCTCGAAGGCGACGTCCACGCCCCGCCCGGCGGTGATCGCGCGGACGGCCTCGACGGGGTCCGCGACGCGCGAGTTCACCGTGTGCGTCGCCCCGAGATTCGCCGCGGCGTCGAGCTTCTCCTCAGAGATGTCGATCGCGATGATGTCGCTCGCACCGAACGCGGCGGAGAGCTGTACCAGCGAGGACCCGACGCCGCCGGTCGCGACGATCGCGACGGTGTCGCCGACGCGAAGGTCCGCCGCGTTGCGCAGGGCGCCATAGGCGGTGAGCGAGCTGCACCCGAGAATGGCCACATCCTCAAGCCTGAGCGAGTCCGGCACCGCGAACACATCGGTCTCCGGCACGACACAGCGCTCAGCGAGGCCGCCCATCGAGTACATCGACACCGGAGAGCCGTCGGGCCGGAACAGCCGCGTCTCGCCGTCGTAGAGCGTGCCCTTCAGCCGGTTCATCGCGAAGAAGGTCTCGCAGAGATCCTCCTGGCCTCGCACGCAACGGGAGCAGTACCCGCAGGGCATGATGAAACTCGCGACCACGCGATCACCGGCGCGCACGCGGCGGACCCCCGCGCCGACCTCGGCGACCACGCCAGACACCTCATGGCCCAGCACGGCCGGCAGCGGGAAGGCGACCTCGCCCTTCATCACGTGCAGATCCGTGTGGCAGACGCCGCAGGTCGTCACTTCGACGAGGACCTCGCCCGCACGGGGAGCCGGATCTCGCAGCTCTTCGATCTCCACGGGTGCACCCGTCGCTGTGAGCACTGCGGCACGCATGGGCTTCTCCTTGTCCAGGTGACCTGAGAGCGTTGCTCGGACGTGACACCGGGCGCCCGTGACGCGGCGCGAGCGCGCGATTCTGCCAGTCCCGCCACCTTGCCGCCCTACCCGAGCGCGACTCGCGGCTGCCCTTCCGCCCGCCGCTGGCGATCATGCCGCCAGTTCGTCCTCCAAGTGCACTAGGCCACCTAAGAGTCACGGTGGATGCGCAGGTGGTGTGAAAGAGACGATCCTTATCTCGTCCCGGTGCGGAGCCCGAAGCTCCCTCCCGCGATGATTCGTCAACCCAGAGAGCGTTGCCCTGACACCGAGACGTCCGTTCAGACCTCGGGGGATCGTTCCCCCCGCGCGCGCGCGACGAGCGTGGGTCGGTCGCGCCGCCACGCTGATGGCAGCGTTGCTCGGGTCGGCGGGCATCGGGGTCGCATTCGCGCCGCAGACGGCGGGCGCCACTTCCGGTGGGGTCACGACGCCGACGCAGCTCGTTTCGACGGCGACCACCGAGTGCCCCTCCTCAACCAGCGGTTGCACGGCGACGACTTTGGGGGCGGGCGTGACCTTGAAGGTCACCTTCAATGAAGCGGTCGCAATCGCAGCGCCCTCCCTCACGCTCACCGACGGCACGTCGGAGGGCGTCCTCGGTCCCTCTGCGATGACCGCCACCGCGAGCGGATCGAGCATCACCTTCACTGTGACCGCTGCCCCGACGATGCAGACGGGTTCAAGCCTCACGCTCAAGAATCTCGAGATCCTCGCCGAGACCGGGGTCACGGCGACCGGCGACGGCTCCGGCTGGAACCTCGTCGCGAGCGGCGAGATCGACAAGTCGAGCACCTCCTCGACCTGCGTACCGGTCAACGAGCGGATGTTCGGCGGCACAAACTGCTCGATCGGCTCCGGTGCCAGCGGACCGACGTCGCCAGACGTCTACGACGTCATCGCGCTGCCCACCGCCGACCTCCCGGGACCGCCCGACGACAACGCCCCCGAGGTCATCACGAACTGCCAGGCAGGCTCGACCGACACCGTCTACGCGCTTGCCGGTGCTGGTCAGCTCGGGACGCAGGCGTGCGGCGACTATCCGGCGGGCGAGAGCGGCATCGGCAACACGACCTCCAACACGCTGGACTACATCCCAACGCCCGGGCTGTCCTCCTTCGTCGCCGTAGGCGTCGTCGAGACGATCCCCGGCTCGTTCTACGTCAGCGCGACGACCGTACCGCCCGTGATCACGTCGGTGTCGGTCTCGGGTAGCCAGGCAACGTTCGGCTATTCGACTCCGGTCGTGTGTCAGGCGCCGGGCGCTTCCCAGACGGTTTCCCAATTCACCTACGCGTCCCCCTGGTGGTCGACCGCGCGCTCGAGCCTCGTGTATCCCTCCTCCGTGACATGTCCCTCCGGCACGTCGTCGACGACGTTGATCGCCAACTTCCCGAGCGCCATTCCGACGAGCGTGCGTTTCAAGTACGAGGCGTACGGATCCGGCTACTTCGTCGTCGGCTCGAGCTCGAGCCCGCTGGCGGGCGAGCGAGAGGCGTCTCAGAGCTTCTATGTCGGTCCGGCGTCGTCGCCGCCGAACCCGACCATCTCCTCGCTCACCGGGCCGACCGTCGCACCGACTGCTTCCGGCGGCACGTTCGCGGTGGACTTCACTACCGCCGGCGCGACGCAGTGCTCGCTTACGTCGTCACCTTCTGCTGGCGTCAGCATCTCCATCCCGTACACGCCGGCGCCCTCGAACCCACCGGCTGAGTCAGCCGTTCCGTGCCCGACAGCGGGGACGTCCGCAAGCATCACGCTGCCCGCCAATACCGGGTCCGCCGGCATCACCTACACGCTCACCCTGACAGCCACCGGGCTGGCCGGCTCGACTCCGGCGATCCAGACGTTGCCCATCACCGTCCCGTCGAAGACGGGTTCGACCACGACCACGACGACCTTGGCACCGACGACCACGACGGCCGCGCCGACAACGACGACCTTGGCACCGACGACCACGACCTTGGCACCGACGACCACGACCGCCGCACCGACGACCACGACGGTCGCGCCGACAACGACGACGTCCTCGACGACGACCACGACACTGGCTTCCTCCGCGCCGCAGTTCGACTTCGAGGACGGCACGCCGCAGGGTTGGACTCTCCACTACGGACCGGCGACGGTCGCCAACACCGCCACGGTCGCCTTCTCCGGCACCCACTCGCTGGCGATCACGCTCACCGGCGCGGGCAACCCCGGGGTCGGCTCGGCCGCTGGTCTCACCGGCCTCGCTTCTGGGACAAAGGTGACCTACCACGTGTACGAGCCGGCTGGAGTCTCCGTCCAGGTCAATCCGTTCGCGGTCGACACGGGCGACGGGTACCACTTCACGAGCAACTACGCGTTGACTCCCGGTGCGTGGACGACGATCACCTGGACGGTGCCCACCACGACCGCTGCGATCAGCTGGATCGCCATGGAGATCGAGAACGGTGGGGGGGCGAAGGGCACCCTCGCCCTCGACGCCGTGAGCTGGAACGGCGGAGTTCCAGCAACGACAACGACGACCTTGGCACCGACGACCACGACCACGTCCTCGACCACCACGACGACCTTGGCACCGACGACCACGACTACGTCCTCGACCACCACGACGACGTTGGCACCGACGACCACGACGGCCGCGCCGACAACGACGACCTTGGCACCGACGACCACGACCGCCGCACCGACAACGACGTTGCCCCCGCCCACGTCGCAGTTCGACTTCGAGGACGGCACGACGCAGGGTTGGACAGTTGACTACGGACCGGCGACGGTCGCCAACACCGCCACGGTCGCCTACTCCGGCACCCACTCCCTGGCGATCACGCTGACCGGGGCCGGCAATCCCGGCATCATCTCTCCATCCACCGTCACCGGCATCAGCTCCGGGACCAAGGTGACCTACCACGTCTACGAGCCGGCAGGCGTTTCAGTAGCGGTCGACCCGTACGTCGTGGATGCCAACGACAACTACTACTTCACCGGCAACTTCGCGCTGAAGGCAGGCGCCTGGACGACCATCACTTGGACTGTGCCGACCCTGAGCGCCAAGGTCGCCTGGATCGGCATGGAGGTCGAGAACGGCGGCGGGGCGAACGGCGTGCTCAACCTCGATGCCGTGAGCTGGTAACGCCCACCGAGAAGGCCCTCGACGGACGCGATGGTCACTCGTCCACGAGACGGCCGGGCGAGTCGTGCGAGGGCGACCGACCGTCGAGTCGCGACGAGCCGCATCTGACGTCCTGGGGCGCGACCGCTCCGGTGGCGATCAGCGGACAGCCGGCCGCAAGCTCCGGGCGATCCTGCTCAGCGCGCTCCTGGATATCGTCGTGAACTCGCCCGAGCTCACGGATACGTCAGCAAGTGACAGGTCCATCACCACCGCGCCATCGCGCGCGACAGCCACGTCCTCCGAGGAGGTGATGCCGTTGATGGTGAACGAGACGGCGTACGCCGCGCTTTGCGTGCCGAGTCGGGGCAGCGAGATCCTCCCGACGGCTCCGTGGACGACGACGTCGCCGGCCGAGCCCGTGAAGCGCTTGCAGGAATCGAGGTTCGCGACAATGCGCCCGTAGGCGGAAACCGGCGAGGCGAAGCTCGCGACCTGCTCGATCAGCAGGGGAAGATCGCCCGCGCGGGTGACGAAGGTCGCCGACGCCAGGCCCGTCCGCCGCACACCGGCCGGCGACAACGCCCGGCCTAGGCAGCCGCCCGAAACCGGGATCGTCGATCTCCCGGGCGCCCACCCTTTCGGCAGCTGACGGGCGCTCAGCAGCGCCGCGCCAAGGTTCGGGTGGGCGGCGGCCACGCCGCCGGTGCCGGCGAGCGCGACCAGTGCGCTGCTCACGACGGCGAGGAGCACCCGGCGCCAACCACCGTGGATGCGTCGAGCCACAGGATCCTCCAGTGAACGGCCCCAGACGGATCCTCCGGGAGGCCACCGACCATCCTGCCACCCTGTGCTCCGACCGTGCGCGCTCTCGACCACCAAGGCGGGCACCCCAGGCCGATCCCCGGCCGGTGGCGCCCGCCTCGGGCGCCTCGTGCCTCGACCGAGTCGGCGGTACTCGGCGTAGGCGGAGGTCAGCGGGCGATCACGAGGTGCTCGACGTCGTCGATCCATGACCGGCGGTAGACGGCCCTGCCGCGCGCGGCTTCGGTCCCCCGGTCCCCGGACACTTCATCCATCAGAGCGGAACTCGGCTGACGTCGAGACCCGCGACGACGGCACATCCGGCTCTCCTCTCACGCCCGGACCGTCCCCCGGGTGCCGCCCGACACGGTCACTGTACGGGAGGGGACTGAACCGCCCGCGTCAGGAGCGTCGCGGCCCGCTGAACTCTTCGCGGACGCGCTGCCGATTGGCGCGCACCGGACGCGGTCCCGCCCTTCGCCACGGACGCCCCCGACCCGGTCCCCCACGAGGGACCGGGTCGGGCACTGCCCGGGCAAGTGACTAGGGCGCGCTCGTCTCCACGTTCGTCCCGACGCCGATGAACTGGTTGCCGGCCAGCCCAGCGACCGTCACGTTGTTCGTGACCCAGATCCCAGTCGCGTTGTCGACGATCCGGTTGCCACCGATGGTGATGGCCACCGGCGAGAACGCCGAGTAGACGAGGATCCCGGTGGTGGCGGTGTCACCCGCGGCCATCGGACCATTCGGGAAGTCGCCGGAGCCTGTGTTGTTCGTGTAGATGGCGTTGTGAACGACGACGTTGCCGTTGACGTCGTCGGACGCGACGCTGTTGCCGTTGACGACGGTGGCCGGGCTGTGCGAGTGCACCGTGACGCCGGACAGCTCGTTCCCGGCCAGCTTGTTCCCGGCGACGAGGTTGTCGTAGGTCGCGGTGCCTGGGCCGCTGGCGGCGAGCAGCACGCCGGCGCCCTCGCCCTTCGTGCCGTTGCCGATCGAGACGTTGCGGAGCACCTTGTTGTCGTAGAGGCCGGCCACCGTCGGGTTCGCCTGGCCGGTCGCGACATCGTACGCATTCGGGTTGTGCGCGCCGAAGGTGATCCCGCAGTCGAAGAGGTTGTCGATCACGAGGTTGCCTTCGATCACGTTGTCGTGCGTCGGCCCTGCTTCGTCGGACAACAAGATGCCGCCCGAGTTGCCCGCGATGTAGTTGTGGGCGACGGTCGAGTCGAAGGCGCCGTCGAGGTGGATGCCCTCACCACAGTCGCCCGGGATCCCGCCTGCGGCCATGCACTCGGGGTAGCTCGGGGACGCCTGGGCGCCGCCGAGATCGTTGTTCTTGACGACGTTGTGGATGATCGTGACGTCGCCCACGCCGATCACCGCGCTCACCGTGGCAACCGGTGGGAGGACCGTGCCGACCAGGATCCCTTCGCCGGTCGCGTTCTCGACCGTGAAGCCTTCGACGGTGGAGTTGGATGCCGTGACGTCGATCCCGACGTTCTGACCGGTCGCGTCGACAGTCGCGTTCTCGCCCTCAAGTGTGATCGACTTCGCGACGGTCACCGGCTCGGTGTACGTACCGGGGCACACGACGACCGTGTCGCCGGGCGACGCCGCGGTCACCGCGGCGCCGATCGTCGTGAAGGCGGCCGTCGTACAGGAATTCGTCGTCGGCGCGCCCGTCGTCACCGGGGCGACCGATGTGGTCGGCGTCGCGGGCGGCGCGACGTACAAGGTGGCGCCGGAGGAGCTGCTCGTGCCTCCGTCACCGCCGTGGTGGTGAATGCGGCCGTGATGGCCACCCCGCGCGCCACGGTGATGGTGGCCGGCGGAGGCCGACGCCACGCCTGAACCAACCGCGACTGCGCCAGCGGCGAGCAGCAGTGGCGGCACCATGGTGGCGACGAGACGGGTCGCTCTGCGAGATCTCAACGCTGTACCTCCCCCGTGCAAGCTGCCCCGATGAGCAGCATTTGCATATCGCTCGCGAGTGCACGAGCCGCGGAACAGCGTAGGAGTGGACAGAAATCGGGTCAATCGCTACTCGATTACCGTTCCTCCTGGTCTTGCTGCATTCCGAATGCGAGCTGGCTGGCCCGAGGGCCGGCAAGGCGCCCGGGTGCCGCTGGTGCCCCCGGGTCAGCCCGAGATGAACCGCATCGGCAGGACGGGGGCGACGGCGCCGGTCGCCGCCGGCAGGGCGATCGGCGTCCCGGCACGGCGGACCGTGAGCTCCCCGAGCTCCTGCACCGGCGCCGGCGCCGGCGCCGGCGCCGGCCAGGTCTCGGCGACCTGGACGTGCCGGTACAGGCCGACGACGTTCTCGTCGATCCGCCGGATGCCGACGTAGCGGAACCGGTGGTCGACCGGGTAGCCGAACTGGTCCTGGACGACGATCTCGCGCGGCGGGGGCGCGTCACGCGGGACGAGCTCGACGATCTTCTCACCGCGAGGGTCTCCCTCGAGCAGGATCTTCATGGCTAAGTCCTTCTCTCGGAGCCTGCCGCCTTCGGGCAGACCCTGTGCGGGACGGCGGGTACCGGGCCTGTCCGCACCCGCATCTTGAGACGCCGGGACTTGGCGAGATAGGCCCGGTCGCGGTACGAGGCATCGTGCAGATGGCTGAGACGAGTCGACCGGCAATGCTGGACTGGTCGCGATGCCGGCGAACGGCCAGACTCGCCGGGTGCAGCGACTCATCCTCTGGGACATCGACGGGACCTTGGTCAGCGTCGGTGAGATCGGCGCCCAGGTCTTCGATCGCGCCATCGAGCGGGCACTCGGGGTACGTCCCACGGACCGGGTCCGCATGAGCGGCAAGACGGATCCGCAGATCGTCCGCGAGTACCTCCAGATGCTCTCGATCGCCCACCCCGAGGTCCACGTCCCGGGCATCCTGCAGCACCTGCAGGCGGAGCTGTTGGCGGCGGAGGAGCTCGTGCGCGCCCACGGCCGGGTGCTCCCTGGCGTCGAAGAGGTGCTGCTGCTGCTCGGGAGCGAGGCGGGCGTGATCCAGACCGTCCTCACCGGCAACATCGCCCCGAACGCGCTCTTGAAGCTGGCCTCGCTCGACCTCGACCGGCTTCTCGACCTCGAGGTCGGCGCGTTCGGCAGCGACCACGCGGATCGCAACGAGCTGGTGCCGATCGCGCGCGAGCGCGTCGCGCGCCTGCGCGGCAGGAGCTTCGCGTCGTCGGACGTCTGGGTCGTCGGCGACTCGGAGAACGATCTCGCGTGCGCGCGGGCGGGCGGGGTGCGGTGCCTGCTGGTCGGGACCGGCCGGACCGGGCTGGACGACCTGCGCACGCTCGGCGCGGACGCGGTCCTGGCCGACCTCGGCGACACCGACTCGGTGATCGAGATCCTGCGCTCCTGAGGCGACGGGCGCCGCAGCTCTCATCTGCACCGGTGGCGCGGCGGGCTCCGGCACGCGCCATGATTGGCGTGCGGAGGGTTGCGACCCGAGGAGGAACAGCCATGCGGATAGCTGCACTGCTCGAGGCGAAGGGCTCGGCGGTCACGACGATCGGAGCCGACGCCACGGTCGCCGACGCGGTCGTGGCGCTGTGCCGCCAGCGCATCGGCGCCCTGGTCGTTTCGCCGGACGGACGGCACATCGAGGGCATCGTGTCCGAGCGCGACGTCATCCGGGGGCTCAACGATCTTGGCGGCGCCATCATGGAGCAGTCCGTCGCCTCGGTGATGTCCGCCACCGTGCACACGTGCTCGCCGGACGACGACACCGACTCGCTGATGTCGACGATGACCGAGCAACGCGTGCGCCATGTGCCGGTCGTCTCCGACGGAGAGCTGGCGGGCATCGTGAGCATCGGCGACGTCGTGAAGAGCCGGATCGACGAGCTGCAGACCGATCGCGACAAGCTCGTCGAGTACATCAACGCCCGCTGAGACCCAGGCGGCAGCGTTGCCCCGCGCGCCCCGCGCGCCCCGTCGCCCGCGGGCGAGGCGAAGATCGCGGGCGACCGTCCGTCGCCTCCTCAGCAGCGCGCGGAGCTTCTCGGCCGGCGGAGGCCGAGGTCCAGGAACTGACCCGGCAAGGAGACGTAGATGCGCGCCGCGCTGCTGCCCCGCTACGGTTCGCCGCTCGAGCTGACGGAGATCCCGACGCCCGAGCCCGGCCCCGGCGAGGTGCTGGTTCGGGTGGCGGCGGCGGGCGTCTGCCACTCCGACGTCCACCTCCGCCGGCATGAGGCGAACGAGCTGCCGGAGTTTCCGTGGATCCTCGGCCACGAGGTCGCCGGACACGTGGAGCGTCTCGGACCAGGCCCGGCGGTCGTCGAGCCCGGTGACGCCGTCGCGGTGTTCGGCGGCTTCGGCTGTGGCGCGTGCGAAGTCTGTCTCGGCGGCGACGAGCAGCTCTGCTCCTCGGGTCGCTGGCTGGGCATCGGCCGCCCGGGCGGCTACGCGGAGCACGTGCTCGTCCCCTCGGCGCGCCACCTCGTCCCCCTCGGCGCTCTCGACCCTGTGGACGCCGCGCCGCTGACCGACGCCGCGCTGACGCCGTACCGCGCGATCCGGAAGGTGCTCCCTGCCCTCCGGCCAGGGTCGAGCACGGTCGTCATCGGCGCCGGAGGGCTCGGCCAGTGCGCGGTGCAGCTCCTGCGGTTGCTCAGCGCGACGGAGGTCGTGGTGCTCGAGACCGCACCGGACAAGCGGGACGCGGCCATCTCGCTCGGCGCTCACCACGCGCTCGACCCCGCGGACGCGGACGTCGTCGAGCATGTGCGATCGCTCACCGGCGGCGGCGCGACAGCGGTGCTCGACATCGTCGGCGCCGAGGAGACCACCGCGTTGGCCGCTCAGCTCGCACGCCGCCGGGGCTGTGTGGTGCTCGTCGGTCTCGCCGGCGGCACCGTGCCCGTCGGCTTTGCGGCGGTCGCCCCGGAGGTGAACGTCACCACGAGCTTCTGGGGCAACCGGACCGAGCTCGCCGAGGTCGTGCGGCTGGCACAACGGGGCGCGCTCCGCGTCGGCGTCACCCGCTACCCGTTCGAGTCCCTCGAGGACGCGTTCGACGACCTGGTGGGCGGGCGCGTGCGCGGTCGCGCGGTCGTCACGTTCTGAACCGGGCCGCGCCCGGAGCCAGTTGCGCCGCGCTCAACGCGCCGTCGGGTCCTCCGCCGCAGGCGGCGCGACGAGCTGGGCGAGCTTCACCCTCGAAGAGACGCCGAGGCGGCGGTAGATGTTCGTCAGGTGGAACTCGACCGCCTTCACGCTGATCACGAGCTGCTCGGCGATCTCACGGTTGGACAGACCGGCGCTGACGAGGCGCGCCACCATCGCCTCGGCGGCACTCAGCACGACCGGCGGCCGTCCTGCTGCGGCCGGTGCCAGGGCGGCGAGGTGGGCGCGGGCGGCGGCCGCATACGGCCGCGCGCCGATGCGCTCGAACGCCCTGCACGCAGCTTGCAGGGCAGCACTGGCCAGATCCATCCGGCCGGCGAGCGCGAGCGCCCGGCCGCGCGCGTCTTCCAGCCGGGCGAGCTCGAGCGGGAGTGCGAGCCCGCCGGCCACCTCGGCGCCGGAGCGGAACGCGGCCTCGGCAGCGGCGTGGTCTCCGAGCGCCGCATGCAGGCTGCCACGCACCCGGGCCGCCCCGACCAGCGACGAGCGGCGCCCGACTGCTCGTGCGCGCTGCTCGTAGCGGACGAGGGCCCGCTCCGCCTCGTCCAGGCGGCCGGATTCGACCAGCGCCTCAGCGAGCACCGGTCCGAGGGTGACCGTGCCGGGGTCGGCGAGCTGGTGCGTGACCTCCAGCTCCGGTCCGGCCTCGAGCAGGGCGGCGACGTCGCCGGACCCGAGGGCGAGCGCGGCTCGCGCGGCCGACGCGTAGGAGCGGAACGCCGCGATCGGTGCGAGCGCCACCCAGTCGGCGGCCTGCTGGACATGCGCGGCGGCGACTTCGAAGTCGCCTCTCGCCGCGCTCGGGTAGGCGGCGAGCGAGTGCAGCAGGGGCAGGTCCCAGACGCGACCCGCCTCCGTCGCCCCCTCGACGGCGAGCTCGGCGTGGACCGCGGCCTCGTCGAAGCGGCCGAGGCGGTACTCCGCCTCGGCCAGGAAGCCGAGCGCCTGGCTGACCCTCATCGGCTCGCCGGCACGCGAGCGGGCGAACGCCAGGGCCAGGTGGCCACGGGCGGCGCCGGCGTCGTCGGTCCACAGCTCGAGCAGGCCGCGGGCGGCGAGCACGTCGGCCGTCCCCGGGACGTCCGGCGCGTCGAGCTGCGCCAACGCCTCGACGCCTCGCCCGAGCGTCCCCATCGACAGGGCCCAGCAGAACAGGCCGAACGAGACCGTCCGCGCATCACCGACGGCGAAGCGGCGAGCCGCCTCTCCCCAGTCGAGCATCTCGTCGACGTTCAGGTCGACGACGGCGAGGCTCGCCATGCCGACGGCGATCCGGCCGGCGAGATCTGCCGGCGCGCCGGCCGCCTCGGCCGAACCGGCGCGCTCGAGCTCCGCCCACGACCGGCGGAAGGCCGACTCGGCATCGGGGAGGCGCCCCCCGACGAGCGCCAGGTAGCCGAGGACGTGGTCGCGGTGCGGGCCACGGTCCATCGCGCGGACCCGGTGCTCCAGCGCGAGGGCGCGCGACGCCTCGCCGGCGACGAGCCAGGTCTCGACGGCCTCCAGCATCCGTCGGTCGGCGCTCGCCCCGCGCGGGCTCACATCGGCGGCCTGGCGCAGGTGCTCACCGGCCGCGACGAGTGCCCCCGCGGCGCGCTCCTCCGCAGCCACTGCCTCGAGCTGCGCGGCGAGACGCTCGTCGGCGCCGGTGGCCGCGGCGAGCCGGTGGTGCAGGTGGGTCGTCCCCGTCGTGTATGCCGCGGCGCGCCCGTGCAGACGGACCTGGCCGGACGCCCCGAGATGTCGGTAGACGGCGGCACGGACGAGCGCGTGGGGGAAGCGGAGCTCGCGACCTGGCGGCACGGGATCGAGGAGCAGGCCTGCGGCGACGGCCTCGTCGAGCGCGGCAGGGGGGGCGTCCACCTCACCGACGGACGCGGCGGCGGTGAGCGGGGACAGCCTCCCGAGCACCGCTGCCGCGCTGACGAGGTCCCGGGCCCCCGGCGAGCACCGTTCCAACCGAGCGACAACGAGGGCGGCGAGCGCCGGAGGCGGCGGCAAGGCCGAGGCCTCCCGGGCATCGGCCCGAGCGAGCGAGGGGTCCGACTCGAGGAGCGTGAGCACGTACAGCGGGTGCCCGTCCGTCTGGCCGTGGAGCCACGCGGCCTCGCGCTCGTTGAGGGCGACGTCCAGCTGTGCGGCCAGCTCGCGTACGCCCTCCGGTGTGAGTCCGGCGAGCACGAGCCGCCGCCCTGGCCCGGTCGCGAGCAGGCGCGACCACCCGGCGTCGAGGACGCCGGGGCGAGCCGTGAGCAGGAGCAGCACGCGATCGGCGAGCAGCCGCCGGGCTGCGAAGACGAGCGCCGCGGTGGAGGAGCTGTCGGCCAGATGGGCGTCGTCGATCACCGCGACGACGGTCGCGGCCGCGCCCTGCAGCTCGCCGACGGTCGCGAGGAGCTGCGCGCCGGCGGCGAGCGGGTCGAGGTCGTGCGGGAACGGGACGGAGTGAGCCCGAGCCCGCGCCCCGGGGGGGACAATGCTCGCCAGCAGTTGCGTCGCCACGCCGAAGGCAAGGTGTGACTCCAGCTCGTCGGCGCGGGCGCGCAGGACCACGACGTCGGCGCGGGCCGTGCCGACGAACCGGTCGACGAGGGCGGTCTTGCCGATACCGGCATCGCCCTCGAGGAGGACGAGTTGGGGCTGGCCCTGGCGCGCCAGCCCGAGCGCGCCGTCGAGCACCTCGAGCTCCGCGCGCCGCCCGACCAGCAAGGGGCGCGCCGGGCGACCCCGATCGTGGCCGCGGTCGGTCGTCATGCTGCACTCCGAATGACACGAGAGTAATCCATGGCAGCGGGAACGCCCCTCTTCCTGCTCCTCGCTGCACAATCCGCGAGAACTAGGGTTTACCCTAGAGACAGCCCGGCTGCTGAACGCCTATAACTCTGCAAGTCATTGGGGCCGTGCGCCCCGCGCCGCGCGGTGCCCCGATCACGGACCCCGGTACTGGCGCGGTCGCCCACGTCCCCGTCGTCCGACGCGCAGGGAGAGCCTCGCCATGAGCGACCGAGACGGGGAGCCGCGCGAGCACCGGTCGACGCGATCGAGCCCCGTCGCCGACCAGGCCGCTTCCGTGTGGACCCGCGTCGGATCCTTCCTCAAAGCCTGCGTCGCCCGGCTCGTGGCGGTCGATCCGACGAGCCCACGCGAGCCGACGTTCCTGCTCAGGCCGGTCAAGCCCGAGGAGGAGGGGAAAGAGGGCTGAGCGTGGGCGCCCCTCTCGCCTACCGTCGCGAGCAGTGTGCCTCCTCGTCGTTCTGTCCCGTGTCGTCCCCGGAGCACCGCTCGTCGTCGCGGCCAACCGAGACGAGCGCTACTCCCGGCCCTCGGAGAGCATCGCCGTGCTGCGCGCCGCGGCTCCGCGGATCCTCGGTGGCCGGGACGGGCTCGCCGGCGGGACCTGGCTCGCCGTGAACGAGCACGGCGTCGTGGCCGGGCTGACTAACCGGCCCTCCCCCGCCGGTCGGGACCCGTCCAAGCGGTCACGCGGCGAGCTTCCGCTGGCCCTCGCCGTGCACGCCGACGCCCGGACCGCCGTCGAGGACGTCGCCGCGCGGCTCCGACCCGGCGAGTACAACCCGTGCTGGCTGCTCGTCGGCGACCGCAGCTCGTTGTTCTCGATGGACATGACCGCGACCCGGGCGGCGCGCGTGACGGAGCTGCCCGCGGGCATCCACGTGCTCGAGAACCGCGCGCTCGGCTCGCCCTCCGCCAAGGTGACCCACGCGCGCAGGCTCGCCGCCGGCGCGGCAGAGGCGGTCGGCGCCGAGCTCGCGTCCTCCCTTCGCGACCTGCTCGCCGACCACAGCGTGCCGGCGGCTGGGGCGCCCGGCCCGGAGGGGACGTCCGAGCTCGGCGCGTGCTGTGTCCACACCGCGGCATACGGCACGAGGTCGGCCGAGCTCGTCACCGTGCCGGACGACCCGCTGGCGCTCCCGCTCCTCGAGGTGGCCGACGGGCCCCCGTGTACCGCGCCCTTCCGCGACGCGTCCGCGCTCTGGGGTCGCTGATCCCGGCGACGCACCGCTGCGCCCGGCGCCCGCGGTGAGCGGGACGGGCCAGCGCGGGCCCGGGCGCCCATGCGGTCCCGGAGCCGCCGACGCGGTCCTCACGTATCATGCGGGCGGGCGAACGGCACCTCTCGCTACGGTCCGGCCCGGACCAGACACGGAGGAGCGGCGATGGCTTCACTGCTGCTGGCGATCGGCACCCGTAAGGGCCTGTGGCTCGCGCGCAGCGACGACGAACGCCGGACCTGGTCGCTCGACGGCCCCCACTTCCTGATGCGGGAGGTCCCGGCGATCGCGATCGACACGCGCGGGACCGGGCCCCGCCTCCTCGTCGGGGTGCGCAGCGAGCACTGGGGCCCGACAGTGATGTGGTCCGACGACCTCGGCGGCTCGTGGCACGAGCGCGACGACGGCGCGATCCGCTTCCCTGCGGACACCGGCGCTGCTCTGGCACGGGTCTGGCAGCTGCAGCCGGACGCGGCCATGCGTCCGGGCGTCGTCTGGGCCGGCTGCGAGCCGACGTCGCTGTGGCGGAGCGACGACCGCGGCGAGACCTTCTCGCTCGTGCGGGGCCTGTGGGACCACCCGCACCGGCTCGAGTGGACGCCGGGATTCGGCGGCGCCGCGGTCCACTCCGTGCTGGCTGACCCGGACTCCGAGCGCCTCCGGGTCGCGATGAGCACCGGCGGCGTCTACGCGAGCGACGACGGCGGGACCTCGTGGCGGGCCGCGAACCACGGCATCTCGGCCTACTTCTTGCCGAACCCCCACCCCGAGTTCGGCCAGTGCGTCCACAAGATCGCCGCCGACGCCACCGGCATCGGGTGCCTGTACGCGCAGAACCACCATGGCGTCTACCGCTCGGACGACGCCGGCAAGACCTGGATGCCGATCGAGGACGGGCTGCCGAGCAATTTCGGCTTCACCGTGCTGGCGCACCCGACCACCCCCGGCACCGCCTGGGTGGTGCCGCTCACCGCTGACGGCGAACGGGTGCCGCCCGGCGGCCGGCTCCGGTGCTACCGGACGAACGACGCCGGCGGCAACTGGAACGAGGTCGGCTCGGGGTTGCCCGACCGGTGCTGGGTCTCGGTGCTGCGCGACGCCGCGACCGTCGACGACGCCGAGCCCACCGGCGTCTATCTCGGCACCCGGGACGGCTGCGTCTACGTGAGCCGCGACGAGGGCGACTCGTTCTCTCTGGTCGCCGCCCACCTTCCCGACGTGCTCTCGATCCGCGCCGCCGGGCTCGGCTGAGACCGTCGAGCCCCCGTGGTCGGCGTCCTGATCCCCGGCGCGCTCCAGGAGCTCGCCGGTGGCGCGCGCCGCCTCGACGTGGAGGTGCCGGTGGACGGGACCGTCGGCGACGTGCTCGTCGGGCTGGGCGTCGCGCACCCCGCGCTGCGCCGGCGCCTGATGGACGAGACCGGCACGGTACGCGCGTACGTGAACGTCTACGTCGACGGCTCGGACATCCGCCACGGCACCGGTCTCGCCACGCCGGTGGCGGACGGTGCCGTCGTCCACATCCTGGCCTCGGTCGCCGGTGGCTGACGACCCCGAGGTGCCCGGGACCCACCGCCCGACGCTGATGGCGGTGCACGCGCACCCCGACGACGAGGCCTCCTCCACCGGCGGGATCCTCGCCCGCTACGCCGACGAAGGGGTGCGGACCGTCGTCGTCACCTGCACGAACGGCGAGCTCGGGGACGCCCCCGACGGCGAGAAGCCCGACGGGCCCAACCACGACGAGGCGCGAGTCGTGGCGACACGCCTGCGGGAGCTCCGCGAGAGCTGCGCCATCCTCGGCGTGAGCGACCTCGAGCTCCTGGGCTACCACGACTCGGGGATGATGGGCTGGAGCAACAACGAGGCCCGAGAGGCGTTCTGGCAGATGCCGGTGGCCGAGGCGGCGCGCCCGCTCGTCGCGCTGATGGAACGCTACCGCCCCGAGGTGGTGGTCACCTACGACGCGAACGGCTTCTACGGGCACCCGGACCACATCCAGGCGCACCGCATCACGATCGCCGCCGCCGAGGCGACAGGCATCGTCCAGAAGCTGTACTTCCCCGCGATCCCGATGTCCGCCATCCCCGCCTTCACCGCGATGCTGCGTGCCGGTGGCGTCGATCCCCCGGCAGAGGACGACGAGGTCGACTTCGGGGTCGCCGACGAGCTGATCGCCGCCGCGGTCGACTGCTCGGCGGTGGTCGACCGCAAGTACGAGGCGCTCGCCGCCCACCGGAGCCAGACGACGGACACCTTCTTCTTGAAGCTCGGCCGCGAGCTGTTCGCCCAGGTCTTCGCGCGCGAGTACTTCGTCCGTCACCTCGACCGCACCGGCTCGCCGACGCCGGAGGACGACCTGTTCGCCGGTCTTCGCTGACCTCGCCCGCGACCCGCCCGGGCGGCGGCCCGGACCTCGAGCCGACGCCCGGGCCGTGCTAGGAAAGGACGCCGTGCAGCCCGGAGTGATCTTCCCGCAGACCGAGATCGGCGCAGACCCGGGCGCCGTCAGGGCCTTCGCCCAGGCGAGCTGGGAGCTCGGCTACGTCCACCTCCTCGCGTACGACCACGTCGTCGGCGCCGACCCGGCCGTCCACCAGGGCTGGTCCGGGGCCTACGACCTGCACACGACCTTCCATGAGCCGTTCGTGCTCTTCGGCTACCTCGCCGGCGTCACGTCGCTCGAGCTCGTGACCGGGATCGTCATCCTGCCGCAGCGCCAGACGGTGCTCGTCGCCAAGCAGGCGGCCGAGGTCGACCTGCTCACCGACGGGCACTTCCGCCTCGGCGTCGGGATTGGCTGGAACGCGGTCGAGTACGAGGCGCTCGGGAAGGACTTCTCGAACCGCGGTGCGCGACTCACCGAGCAGGTCGAGCTGCTCCGCAGGCTGTGGAGCGAGGAGAGCGTCACCTACGACGGCGACTTCGAGCACGTCACCGGCGCCGGCATCGCCCCACTACCCGTCCAGCGGCCGATCCCAGTGTGGTTCGGCGGCAGGTCGGCACCGGCCTACCGCCGGATCGGGCGTCTGGCGGACGGTTGGTTCCCGCTGATGACGCCCGGCCCCGACCTCGACGCGGCCCGGGCGATCATCGGCGAGGCCGCCGCTGCGGCGGGCCGCGACCCCCGCACCATCGGCATGCAGGGCCGGATCGCCTACGGCGCCGGCGACCTCGACGCCATCAGCCGGGAGCACGCGGCGTGGCTGTCCCTTGGCGCGAGCCACGTGAGCATCAACACGATGGGCTCGGGCTTCCAGAACGTCGACGACCACGTCGCCGCGATCGCGAGGGCCGCGACGGTGCTGGTCGGTGTCGGCTAGCGCGCCCGCCGCCGGCCGGTCGGCACGACACGGCGGCGGAACGACCCGCCCCTCGCCCGCAGGACCGCGCGTCGAGTTGAAGGAGCCGCGATGAGCGAGCCTCGGACCATCATCGAAGTCGTCCGCCGCTCGAGCGACCGGCTCTGGGCGGTCGTGGACGACCTTGACGATGCGGCGATCGCTGGACCCTCCTACTGCTCGGAGTGGAGCGTCGCCCAGGTGCTCTCCCACCTCGGCAGCGGTGCCGAGATCTTCTCGCTGTTCCTCGAGGCGGCCGCGAGCGGCAGGGAGCCGCCGGGCAGGGAGGCGTTCCCGCCGATCTGGGACTCGTGGAACGCGAAGTCCCCCGGCGCGCAGGCGACCGACGCCGAGCGGGCCGACCGCGCGCTCGTCGAGCGGCTCGAGGGACTCGACGACGGCCAGCTCGCGGCCTTGCGCGTCGCGATGTTCGGCATGGACCTCGACATCGCCGCGCTCGTCCGCATGCGGCTGTTCGAGCACACCATGCACAGCTGGGACGTCGCTGTCACCCGCGACCTCGGGGCCGAGCTCGCGCCCGATGCCGTGGACCTGCTCGTCGACGCCATCGGCGCCGCCGTCCCGCGGCTCGCGAAGCCGCTCGACCACGAGCTCCGGGTACGGGTGCGCACGAGCGGCCCCGAGCGCGACCTGCTCCTCGTCGTCGGGAGCGCCGTGTCGCTCACCGACACCGGCAGCGACGGGGCCGCCGACGCCGAGCTCGACATCCCCTCGGCGGCACTGCTCCGCCTCGTGTACGGCCGCCTCGACCCGGAACACACCCCGGAGGCGACGAGCGCGCGCCGCGTGGACCTCGACACGCTCCGGCGCGTCTTCCCCGGCTTCTGAACGAGCCGGGGGCGCACCCCCGCCGCGCCGGCGGGCGGGGCGGTCCCCGTCAGCCGCGCCGTCGCCTTGGCGCGTCGGAACGCCTCGACGATGCCCTCGTGGCGGCGCTCCACCTGTTCGAGCGTGTCGGGACGGCTCATCACGTCGAGGTCGCCGCGGGTGACCGCCTCGACGACGAGCGTGCCGACCTGCTCCGGCTCCATCCGGTCCGAGCCGACATCACGACCCTGGAGGTCGACATCGGCGAGGTCCACATCGGCGAGGCCGCCGGCCGGTTGCGCGTGCTGCGGTTGATGTTCGTCCGGATGAACCGCGGCAGAGGGCGGTCGCGCCCACCCTCGCGCCGTCGGCCGCGAGCTCGGCCGCGAGGGCCTCCGTGAGCGCCACGACGCTGAACTTCGTGACGCGGTAGGCGCCAGCTCCGCCACGCTGACGAGCCCGGCGGCCGAGGCGCTGTTAGCCATGTGAACCCCCCCTGCGTTGCGCAGCGGGAGCGTCAGGAAGACGTGCACGCCGTGGACGACGCCCCACAGGTACACGTCCAGCATCCACCGCCAGTCGTCCGTCGTGAGGGCCGCGATCCGGGCGAACGGGCCGACACCGGCATTGTTGCAGACAATAGCCACTTTTTCCGGACCGCTCCTCGATCGCGTCGGCTGGCGCCTGGACGCTCGAGAGGTCGCTCACGTCGGTGTGGGCCCCGACGGCGCCGAGCTCCGACGCGCTCGCGTGGTGCGCCTCCTCCTCCACGTCGGCGAGCACCACGTGCGCGCCGGCTTCGACGAGCCGGCTGGCGATCCCCTGCCGATCCCGGACGCCCCGCGGGTCACGACTGCCACCTTGCCCGCCAGGTCCCTGAACGCGCTCGTCGCCCGTCCTCGGCCGCCCTGCCGGCAGGGCGGCCGGACACGCTACCGAAAGGGGCCGGCCGGGGTCCCGTCCGGGACCCGCGGGGCGAGGTCGGGCGGCTCGCGAACGCCGAAGACGTCCCGCAGCGCGCTCAGCGCGGCGAGCTCCCCGCAGCGACCGTGCACGCCCGGGCCCGGTGGGGTGGAGGCGGAGCAGAGGTAGACGCCGGGCAGCGGCGTCCGGTACGGGTTCCAGCGCGGGGCCGGGCGCAGGAACGTCTGGCGCAGGTCCTGGGTCCCTGCCCCGATGTCGCCGCCGAGATAGTTCGGGTTGTAGGCCGCCATCTGGGCCGCCGTGCGCGTCGAGCGGGCGAGCACCGTGTCGCGAAAGCCCGGGGCGAAACGCTCGACCTGTGCCGCGATGGCCTCGGTCATGTCGACGTCGGAGCCGGCGGGAACGTGGCAGTAGGTCCACAGCGTCTGGCACCCCGCCGGCGCCCGACTGGGATCGACCACGCCCGGCTGCACGACGAGCACGTAGGGAGCCTCGGCGTGGCGCCCCGCGGCCACGTCGGCCTCAGAGCAGGCGATCTCCTCGAACGTCCCGCCGAGATGGACCGTCGCCGCCCGCCGGCACGGCTCGGCCCGCCAGGGAACTGGGGCCTCCAGCGCCCAGTCGACCTTGCAGACGCCGGCGCCGTAGCGGAAGCGGCCGAGCGAGCGGCGGTAGGCGGCGGGCAGGCGGTCGCCCGCCAGCTCGAGCAGGGCACGCGGGGTGACGTCGAGCAGGACGGCCCGCGCCGGCGCCAGCTCGTCGAGCGAGCGCACCCGGCGACCCGTGACGACCTCGCCCCCCGCGGAGACGACCGCCTCGACCATCGCGCCGGTGAGGGCGGCGCTCCCGCGCGCGACCACCGGCCAGCCCACGCCGTGGGCGAGCGAGCCGAGGAACAGGCCGATCCCGCCGGTGACCGGTCGGTCGAGGCGGAGCATCGAGTGGGCGGCGACGCCCGCGAACATGGCGCGCGCCTCTTCGGTCTGGAAGCGCCGGGTGACCGAGCTCGCCGAGCGCAGCGCAACGGACCCGAACGCCGCCATCCGCAGCGGGTGCCGCGGCACGGCGCGCATCGACGACAAGACGGTGCCCGCGACGTCGTCGAGGTGGCGGGCCGTCGGACCGAAGAGGCGACGGTACGCGGCGGCGTCGGGGCCGAGATCGGCGGCGGTGTCGTCCACCGAGCCGCGGGCCGCCGCCGCGTGCCGCCCGTCGAGCGGGTGCGCGTACGCGACCTCGGGCTCGATCAGGCGGACGCCGCGCCGTTCGAGCCCGAAGCGGCGGAAGAAGCCGGAGGCCGCGACGAGCGGGTGCACAGCGGAGCAGACGTCGTGGCGGAAGCCCGGCAGCGTCAGCTCCTCGGTGCGGCAGCCCCCGCCGGGGGACTCGGCGCACTCGTACACCCTCACCCTGAGCCCCGCCGCCGCCAGCACGACCGCGGCGGCGAGGCCGTTCGGGCCGGAGCCGACGACGACGGCGTCCGCGTCGCTCACCGCTCGGCGGCCCGCCGCCGGCGGCCGGCCGGCGAGCTCAGCGTCTGGCCGAGGCTGCGCGCTGCCGCGTTGTACCAGAGGTTCCGCCAGTTGCGCCACTGTCGGTGCGCGTCGACGCAGACGATCCGGCGCTCGACCTCGGGGCGCTCGGCGCCGAGATGGCGACCGAGCGCCGTGAGCGTCTGCTGCCAGAACCGGTCCTCCTTGCGGTGGCCCCCGAGCGCCAGGGCGACCTCGTAGACCGGGTCGCTCGAGCGGAGCAGCATCTGCGCCTGCACCGTCGTGCCGTCCTCGCCGCTGTCGGCCGAGAAGGTGATCCAGCCACCGAACATGTGGCCCTGGGGCGTCATGAAGGTGAAGGAGCGCTCATCGGCATAGAGGACCAGCACGCCGGTCGACAGCGTGCTCCCGCCGATCGACAGGTCGAGCAGGGCGACGTCGCCCGGGCTGATCCCCGTGATCGGGCCGGCGAAGCGGTTGCCCTTCGGCCAGAACTCGGCGAAATGGGCCTTCCACTCGGCGATCGCCTGCTCGGGGGCGACCGGGATGCGCGCGACCGCGTAGGTCTTCTGCCACATCTTGCCGAATCCCTGGACGGGCCCGGTCAGGCGCCGCCCGGCCACGTTCGTGCCGCGCACACCCTCGCGCGACTCGACCTCCAGCCGCTCCACCTTCGCGGCCCAGTTGGGTGCGTCGCGAGGCGCCGGCGCGACGCCGCCGGCCCCGGCGCTCCCGAGCTCGAGGGGCGCGCCGTCGGCTCCGTCGGGGTTCGTCATCGCTCGACCTCCGCAACCGGCGCGGCCGCCACGGCCGAGCGCTCGTCCTCGTAGATGGTGATCGCCTCGTCGAGCCGTGTCAGCTCGAAGATCTGGCGGTAGTGGCCGGACAGGCCGTAGGCGGCGAGGTGCTGGCGCTGGCGGTTCGCCCGGACGAGGAGCGTGACGAGCATGCCGATACCGCCGCTGTTCATGTATTCGAGCGCCGAGAAGTTCAGCACGAGCCGCCGGGCCTGTTGGCCGCCGGCGAGCTCGTAGGCCGACATCAGCACCTGCTCACAGGCGGAGGTGACCTCTCCGCTGATGTCGATGACCGCGACACCGTCGTCGACGTGCCTGACGTCCATCGCGACTACCGGAGTCTGCATCGCTCTCCTCCTGCTCCCGATGACCTGTACTCGAACTCGAACTCGAACTCGAACTCGGGCGCCGGCCGCGCGGCGGCGACCCGGACGGGGGGACCGACCGGGTCGCCGCCGCGCGGCGGGCGCTCAGCCCGTCGGCGACGCACCGCTCACCGCCGCGTCGAGGTCGGCGCAGACGTCGATGAAGTCCGACAGGCGGGTGATCTCGAAGATCTGGCGGTAGTGATCGGTCAGCCCGACCGCCGCGACCGTGCGGCCCTCGGCGCGCGCACGCGCCAGGACGCTGACGATGAGGGCGATGCCGCTCGAGTTCATGTAGCCCGTCCCCGAGAAATCGAGCACGACGCGCCGGGCGTCCGAGCCCCCGACCGCCCGCCCGTACGCGGCGTTCAGCTCGTCGGTCGCCTCGCGTGCGACGTCGCCGCGCAGCGTGAGCACCGCGGTCCCGGGGAGCCGCTCGACGCCGACCTCAAAGCGCTCTTCCACCGCAGCCTCCTTCCCCGACGGGCGGCGTCCCGGGCTCGCCGGCCGCCGGCACGAGCCCGACGGTGAGCCGCACGGTGTGGCGCCGGTCGTCGCTCGACTCCTCGACCTCGTCCACCATCTCCTTGATGAGAAACAGCCCCCAACCGCGCGGTGCCTGGCGGCCGGCGAGCTTCTCCTCGAGGTCGGGATCCTCGGGGGCGTCGCCGTTCCCGCGACCCACGCCGCGGTCGGTGACGTCGACGACGACGGCTCGCGGCTCGCGGCTGACGCGCACCTCGACTGGGAGGTCGGCGCGGTTGGCGTTGCCGTGCTCGATGGCGTTCATCGCCGCCTCGGCCACGGCCGTCTTCAGGCGCTCCACCCGGTCCGGAGACAGACCGCAGCCCTGCACCGCCTCAGCCACCCGGCGGAGCGCGATCCGCTCATTGCCCGGCTCGCTCGGCAGGCTGAACGCGTCGAGCAGCCGCGCGCCGGACCCGGCCTCCTGCGACCCTCCCCCGAGCCCGGCGCCACGCGCCGCCGTCGGCAGCGTGCACTGCAGCGTCACGAGCGTGATGTCGTCCTCCTGCTCATGGTCCTTGCCACTGAAACGATCGAGCTCGGTGAGGCAACGGTCGATCAACGACTGGCCCGCGAGCTCGCAGCCGGCCAGCTCGGCCACCCGTCCGAACCCGAACATCTCGCGCTCGGGGCTGTGCGCCTCGGCGAGGCCGTCGCTGTGCAGCAGGAGGTGGTCGCCGGGTCGCAGCACGACCGAACGCTCCTCGTAGCTCATCGAATGCATCAGCCCGAGGGGCATGCCGGTCGCCCGCAGCTCGACGACGCCGTCGGCGGTCCGCAGGTACGGAAGGTCGTGGCCCGCGTTGGCGTAGTCGATCCGGCCCGTGCGGGGGTCGAGCACGAGCGCCATGCAGGTCACGAACATGTGCGCCGGGATGTCGCCGCAGAGCAGGTCGTTGACGCGCGCCAGGGTCGCGCCCGGCGAGAGCAGCGACGGCGCCGCTGAGCGCAGCATGGCGTGCGTGCTCGCCATGACGAGCGCCGCCGGGACGCCCTTGTCCGTGACGTCGCCGACGACGACCATCGCACGGCCGTCGGGCAGCTCGATGAAGTCGTAGAAGTCCCCGCCGACCGTCCGGGCCGGCCGGTAGAAGGCCGCCACCTGCCAGCCCGGGAGGTCCGGCAGCGACTTCGGCAGGAACTGCTGCTGGATCAGCTGGGCGACGACAAGCTCCTGCTCGATCCGCTCCCGCCTGCGTGCCTCCGCCTCCTGTTCGAGCAGGAGCTGGCCGACGCGCAGCGCCGGGGCGGCGTGGCTGCCGAGCGCGTCGAGGAGCTGGCGGTCGTCGGTCGAGTACCCCCGTTCGGACAGGCGCGAGCCGAGCGAGAGGAGCCCGATCAGCTCGCCGGAGGCGATGAGGGGCACGACGAGCACGACACCGGCATCACGCATCGCCGAGAGTGCCGGCGACTCCAGGGCGAGCTGGTTGATGTCCACCGCCCCCGACGACTCCTGCAGATAGGCGAGGAGTGGGTCGGTCACCAAGATCTCGAACGAGGCGACGGGCGCCTGAGCAGCGGGCCGGGCGGCTCGCGACTCGGGGCGAGCGCCCGCCCTGCGCCGGAACCACGAGCGTGTCGCGCCCGAGCCGCTGGCACCGGCGGCCACACCGTTGGCCGGCAGATCCCGGCTCTGCGGCCAGGGTGCCAAGCGGCGGAGCCCGCCGGGACGCACCACCCCGCTCGCCTTGCTGCGCATGTCCCGCCTCCCGCCCCTGGTCTGGCCGCCCGGGGGTCGATCTGGCGATGATGCTACGGACGGCCCGTTCCGGGAACGTTACGGTTACGCCCGGTGAGCAACTTTTCTTCCCGCTCGCGCGCCACGGCTTCGTGATGTCCCCGCTGCGCGTGGCGTTGCTTGGTGCACCGGTGATCGAGCGGGGCGGCACGCGGGCGACCTTCGACACCCGCAAGGCGGTGGCGTTGCTGGCGCTGCTCGCGGTGAGCCGGCGCGAGCACAGCCGCGAGCGCCTCACGGCGCTGTTCTGGCCGGAGTCCGGCGAGAGCCGCGCTCGTTCCTCGCTCCGGCGGACCCTCTCGGTCACCCACGCCGCGGTCGGCGACGCGCTGGTCGTGACCCGAAACGGCGCCTCGCTCGACCTCGCCGGCACGCAGTGCGACGTCTGGGAGTTCGAGCGTCTCGCCGCAGCCGCCGACGCCAGCTCGCTCGAAGGTGCCGCCTCCCTCTACCGTGACGACTTCCTCGCCGGCTTCTCGCTCCGGGACAGCCCGGAGTTCGACGACTGGCAGCGCTCGACCGCCGAGCATCTGCGGGCGCGCCTCGGCCAGGTGCTCGGCCGCCTCGTCGAGGAGCGCGCCGACGCCGGCGTCTTCGACGAGGCGCTCGGGGCAGCTCGGCGCTGGCTGGCGCTCGATCCCCTGAACGAGCCCGCCCACCAGGCGCTCGTCCGCTGCTACGCCTGGACGGGCCAGCGCTCCGCGGCGCTCGCGCAGTACCGGTCGTGCGTGCGCGTGCTCGAACGCGAGCTCGGCGTGGCGCCGCTCGCCACTACCACCGCCCTCTACGAGGACGTGCGCGCGAACCGTCTCGGCGCGCAGCTGGCACACCGGGCGCGGCGTCGAGGCGCCCCGACCGTCGCCGATCGTCCGCCACTGCTCGGCCAGGAGAGCGTCCTCGCCACGTTGCTCGAGGCCTGGCAGCGGGTCGGTCCCGCCGGCCGGCTGGTGGCCGTGGCCGGCGAGGCCGGGGCGGGCAAGAGCCGCATCGTCGAGGAGCTGGCGCGCCGGCTGGGCGAGGATGGAGCGCCGGTCATCTCGGTGCGCTGCCACGAGGGCGAGGCGGGGCTCGCGCTCGGCCTCGTCACCGAGCTCCTCCGCAGCGCCGCGGCGCTCCGTCCCGATCTCGCAGCGCGCGTCCCGCCACACGACCTCATCGAGCTGTCACGCCTCGTTCCGGGGCTCGCGGTCGGCCTCCCCGACCTGCGCGCGCCCCAGCCGCTCGACACCCCGGGAGCCCAGGCCCGCCTCTACCGCGCGGTCGGCGACGCCCTCGCGAGCGCGCTCGGCGACGCCGGCGCGGTGGTGGTCGACGACGTCCACTTCGCCGACGACGGCTCGGCACAGCTGCTCGCCTTCCTCGTCCGGCGGCTCGCCGAGCTGCCGCTCCTCGTGGTGCTCACCTGGGAGCGCGACGCCGGGCCGCCCGAGGGGCTTCGCCCCGCGCTCAACGCCGCCCGCCGGACGGGCGAGGGGAAGCTCGCCCACCCGCGCCCCCTCGGCGCCGGGGAGGCGGCGGTGCTGCTCGACGCGGCGGGCCTGTCCGGCTCGGGGATCGACGTCGGACGGCTGGTCGAGGAGACCCGGGGTCTGCCGTTGCTCCTCACGGCGTACGTCGATGCCCTCCGCTCGGCGGAGGTCGCGCCCGGCGAGGAGGCCTGGCTGCTGCCGGCGAGCGTGCGCGAGCTGCTCCGCGCCCGGTTGGCGAACGTCTCGGAGACGGCCGCCCAGGCGCTCGCCGCCGCCGCGGTCCTCGGCGGCCGCTTCGACGCCGAACTGCTGCGGAGGACGAGCGGTCGCCGGGAGGACGAGGCTGCCGACGCCCTCGAGGAGGCACTCGGCCGCGGGCTCCTGGAAGAGCACGCGGCAATTCCCCCGGGCGACGACGCGACCTACGACTTCGCCTACGACGCCCTCCGCCGGGTCGTCTACGAGGACACGAGCGGGGCGCGCCGACGCCTCCTCCACGGCCGCGCCGCCGAGGCGCTCGGCCGCCGGCACGACCGGGACCCCTCCTCGGCGCCGCCGAGCGTGGTCGCCGGCCACTTCGCGGCGGCCGGCCGCGCGGACGAGGCCGCCACCTGGTCGTGGCGGGCCGCCACGCGGGCGCGGGCGCTCTTCGCACACGCCGAGGCCCTGAACCACCTCCGCTCGGCGCTCGAGCTCGGCCATCCGCCGCCAGAGGCTCGCGCCGCGATCGGCGACGTCCTCATCGCGCTCGGGCGCTACGAGGAGGCCCGGGTCGAGCTCGAGCACGCCGCGGCGGCGCGCGATCCCGCCGACCCCGAGCTCGCGGCGGTCGAGCACCGCCTCGCCGAGATCCACCACCGTCTCGGCGACTGGGCGTTGGCCGACGCGCACCTGGTCTCCGCGCTAGACCTCGCCGGAGCCGATCCCGTCCTACGGGCCCGGGTCCGGGCCGACCGCGCCCTCGTCTCGTACCGCCGGGGAGGGAGCGAAGCCGGCAGCCTGGCGGCACGCGCCCTCGCCGAGGCGTCGGCCTGCGGCGACCCGGCGGCGCTCGCCCAGGCGCTCGACGTCGCCGGCATGCTCGCCGCGGCCGCGGGCGACCTGGCCTCGGGAGAGGAGCACCTGCGATCCAGCCTGCACGAGGCACGCCGGCTCAGCGACCCCGCCGCCGCCGTCGCCGCGCTGAACAACCTGTCGCGCGTGCTCGCCCTTGCCGGCCGTACGGTCGAGGCGCTCGACGCCTCGCACGAGGCCCTCGCGCTCGGCACCTCGCACGGCGACCGCCACCGGATGGCCGCGCTCCACACGAACCTCGCCGACCTGCTGCACGCGACGGGCGACGAGGACGGCGCCATGGACCACCTGAAGTCGGCCGCCAGCCTCTTCGCCCGGGTGGACGCGGGCGCCGAGCCGCGGCCGGAGGTGTGGACGCTCGTCGAGTGGTGAACCCGAGCGCGGGCGCCGTGGCTCGCGAGAAACTTGCCCCGTGGCCGACGTGCGCTGCCCGGTGCTGGTGGGGAGGGACGCGGAGCTCGCCACGCTCGCGGCGGCGCTCGAGGCGGCGCTCGGTGGCCGGGGAGGGCTCGTGCTCCTCACCGGCGAGCCCGGCCTCGGCAAGTCACGCCTCGTCCGAGAGGCCGCGGCCATGGCCGAAGCCCGGCAAACGCCCGTGGTGGTCGGCCGGGCGGTGCCGGCCGCCTCCAGCATGCCGTACCGACCCCTCAGCGAGGCGCTGCTCCAGGCGCTGCGGAACCGGCCGCTGCCGCGCGACGCCGAGCTCGTGCCCTGGCTGCCCGCGCTCGCGGCGATCGTGCCCACCGTCGGCGGCGAGGCGCGAGGGGAGCTGTCGTCGTCGTTCCGGGGCGAAGCCGTGGTCCGCCTCCTCGGGCACCTGGCGCGGCCGGCGGGGCTGGTGCTGGCGCTCAAGGACCTGCACTGGGCCGACCCCGACAGCGCGGAGCCGGGCGCGCTCGACCACCTGGTCTCCGCCGTCCAGCAGCACGCCAGCGGCTCCCACGGCCACGACGTGACCCGTGAGCACGTCCTCGACGAGCTGACAGTGGGCTGAGGCGGGCGTCGCCCGGGCTCGCGCCGGCCCGTCGGCGGGGCGGGCAGCCGAACGCGGCCCGGCGACGGCGGTCGGCGCCACCTCGTCGTCCGGTTGGCCGGCGCCGTCGCGTCCGACAGATGCGGCATGGCAGATGCGGGCCGGCCCGGCTGGTCCGCGCCGGCGGTCTGCGCCGGGACGACGCGGGTCGAGGCCGGCCCGGAACCCCCGTGGGGGTCCGGGCCGGTCCCCGGCCGCGTCAGGGGGCGACGAGCTGGAAGGTTCCGCCCGCGGCATCCTTCGCGCCGTCGCCGCTTCCGGTGGCGGCGAAACCCGTGGGGCCCTGCGAGATGCCCTCTTCGGAGTACAGGTAGAGGGGCTTGTGCCTGTAGGTGACCTGCAGGGTGCCGTCGGGGCGCTTCAGCGTGCCGAAGTCGGAGGCGGCAAGCCGGCCGAGCACCCCCGGCGTCCCCGTCGTGAGCAGCGGAGGCCAGGACGCGGCGCACGACACGGCGCACGCGCTCGCGGTCGCGCTGTCCTTGCTGTAGGAGTAGACGGGGAAGATCTCCCAGCCCGCCTGGGTGAACATCAGCGCGCCGAGGACCGCCTTGGTCTTGACCGTCGTCGTCGTCAGCATCTCCGACGGTGCCAAGGGCGAGCCGGCGGGCGAGACCACGTACCACACGCCGTGCCACGGCGGCAGGCTCGGCTCGTCCCAGCCCTCGCCGAAGGTCTGCCCCGGCCCCTGGTCGAAGAGGTAGAGGGGGTGGCCGGCGTAGGTGATCTGGAGCCCGATGCCCGGACGGCTCACCGTCCCGAGCAGCTTCTGGGAAACGCCCGTGCCGGCGACCGGCGCCGCGGTCGTGGTGATCGCCGGCCACTCGGCCTTCTTGTCGTTGGACGGACCGGAGCACGAGCCGTTCTGCCCGAGCAGGTTGACGACCTTCGTCGTGCAACCGAAGGTCGGGGTTCGGTCGCTCGTGATCATGTAGAGCGTGTAGCCGGCGTACCTGCCGGACCCCACGACGAGCATCGGTCCGAAGGGACCGGTCGCGGCGGCGACCACCGTGCCCTTCGCCGGCGCCGCTATCGCGGCGCCGGCGAGGAACGGCGTCCCCGCTGCTGCGAGGCCGAGCGCCGCGATCGCGAGCATCGGCCGCATCCTCGGCCGGCGGGACGTGGCGTCGGGTACGTGCGGCGCGTGCGGCGCAACGACCGGTGGCGGGGCGCTTCGGGACCGTTCGAACATGGTGGGCCTCCTTGACAGTTGATCGACGAGCTCGGCGCGCCACGACGTGGCGACGTCGCGCACGGTACGCATCGACCGTTCTGAGAGCGTTACGGCCGGGAGCCGCAGCGACCGGCTCCAAACGAACAGATCGCCCGGACCGCGTAACGTTGCCGGAACGTCGCGGTCGCGCGGCCCGTGGGCGCCCCGCCTCGACCCGCGCCGTCCCGACCGCCGTCGCCCACCTCCGGGGCCGCCATGGCCGAGCGCGCTCGGGTGGACGGCCGGGTCCGGGCGCAGGTTGCACCCGGTGCGGCCGGATCATGCAGGTATCCTGCCTGCTACGCTGCATTGGCTATCCCGGTGTGCTCACGCGACCGGGTAGTGCTGCGGCCAGGGCGTCATGCTCGTCTGCGGAGATGACGCGTGAAGAGACGAGAAACCCATGGCTACCGGCACGGTTAAGTGGTTCAACGCCGATAAGGGATTTGGCTTCATCACCCCCGACGACGGCACGGCGGACGCGTTCGTCCACCACAGCGCGATCGAGGGCACCGGCTACCGCCAGCTCAGCGAGGGCCAGCACGTCGAGTACGAGGTCACCGCCGGCCCGAAGGGTCCCCAGGCAACCGCGGTGCGCCCTGCCCAGTGATGGCGGGGACCGAGCTGACTCTCGCGACCGGCGCCCCCGTAGCGGTTCGGTAGCGGCGCGCCCAACTCCACGACGCAACCTCGACCAGGAGGTCCTCGGCCTGCGTGAGGAGGGTCGTTCCTTCTCCGCGATCGCGGGCCGGCTCGGCCTCAGCCGCTCGCGCGACGCCTACGCCGCGTTCCACCGGGCGCTTCGGGGCCGAGAGGAGATCGAGCGCCGCCACCTCGTGCGGCGCGAGATGGAGCGGCTCGCTCTCTTGGAGGCACGCATCCGATCACGTGACGAAGCCGACGCGGAGAAGATGCAGCGTCGTCTCGAGGCGCTGGAGCAGATGCGCCAGGACCTCAAGTAGTCATCAGCGGGCGCTCGCCCGGGCCGTGCCGAGTCCCGTCGTCGGTGTCCGACGTGGGGGCTCGGCGCCGCCCGACCCCGTCGAGGGGGACCGGCCTCCGCCGTCCGGCCGAGCTGACCGACCATGCCGCCGCTCGCGCCGTCGCCGTGGCACCGGCCGGCGCTCCCCACCGGTAGCGTCCACGCAATGTGCTTCTCCCCGCAGGCCGATCTCGTCGGCGGCGTGGCGATCACCGCGATCGGCGTCGAGGCCCTCCGGCACGTGCCGCGGCGTCACGGCCACCTCGTCCTGGCGGCACTGCCGCTGCTGCTCGGGACCCACCAGCTGATCGAGTCGCTCGTCTGGCTGTCCCTCGAGGGTCGCGTGCCCCAGGGGATCGGGAGGACGGCCCTCTGGGCCTACCTGCTCATCGCCTTCGTCGTGCTACCGATCTTCGTGCCCATCGCCGTGCTGTTCAGCGAGCCGACCGCGCGTCAGCGGTGGATGATGGCGCCGTTCGCCGTGATCGGGACCGGCGTGGCCGGCGTGCTCTTCGCGGCGATGGTCCGCGGGCCGGTCACCGTTCATCTCCGCCCGTACCACCTGAGCTACGGCATCAAGCTGCACGACAGCCTGCCGGTCGTGGTCTTCTACGTCATCGCCGTCTGCGGGGCGCTGCTGGTCTCGCGCCACCGCCACATGGTCGTCTTCGGCGTCGTCAACCTCGTCGCCATCGGCGTGATCGCCTGGCTGACGATCGACGGGTTCGCATCGGTCTGGTGCGCGTGGGCGGCCATCTCGAGCGGCGCGATCGCGACGAAGATGCGACTCACGTACCGGAGCCAGTCCGCGACCTGCGCCGTCAGCTGAGCGCCGGCGAGGAGAGCCCGCCGATCCATCGCGGCACCGTCACCGTCGTGTCCGGCGGCGCGTCGACGAGGACGTCGACCTCGGCGACGTACTCGGCGTAGCAGGGGCTCTCGGCGAGGCGGGCGAAGCTGGTGGCGTCGCTCCAGTACTCGACGAGGAACGAGGCATCGCGCTCGGTGGCCGAGTCGCACCACATCATCGCGTCGCGGCCGTGGCTCACGCGGTGGGCGAGCAATCGCTCGAAGAGCTTGAACGGCTCGTCACGCTTGCCGGGTTTGGTGCGGTACTCGGTAACCAGCACCATCTGGCCCACGACTACGGGACCTTGACGGAACCGCGCGCCCGCCCGTACGAGCGTGGCCGGGGCGGCCGGGCGGTCGGCAGGCGACGGGCGTCCACCTCGTCGCGCGTCGGCCAGCGAACCTTGGAGATGGCGCCGATCCGCTCGAGCACACGGATCAGGAGCGCCGTCGAGTCCAGCTGCCAGCGGTCCACGCCGTGGCGGGCGAGACGCGGGTTCGAGTGGTGCAGGTTGTGCCAGTTCTCGCCCATCGACAAGAGCGCGAGCGGCGCGAAGTTCGTCGCCCGGTCATGCGTCCGGGTCTTGAAGGGCCTCGATCCCCAGATGTGGCACGCGGAGTTCACGGCGAAGGTGGCGTGCTGGAGGATGAAGACCCTCACGAGACCGCCCCACACGAACGCGCCGAGCGCGCCGGCGGTCGTCCCGGTGACGCCCCAGCCGATGAGGGCGGGCAGCCCGAGCGAGACGAGGCAGAGCAGCGGGAAGAGGCGGCTGATGACAACGAGATCGCGGTCCGCCGCAAGGTCGGGCGCCCAGCGGCCCACGTCGGTCGGCTGCACCTTGAGCATCCAGCCGACGTGGGCGTGCAGGGCGCCGCGGGTGCGCGACCACGGCACGTCACCGACGAGATGGGGAGAGTGCGGGTCTCCCGCCCGGTCGGTGAAGGCGTGGTGCCGGCGGTGGTTGGCCACCCAGCCGATCACCGCGCCCTCGAAGGCGAGCGAGCCGGCCACGCACAGGGCGATCTTCACGCCCCGCCTCGCCGTGAACCCCCGGTGCGCGAACAGGCGGTGGTAGCCGGCGGTCACGCCGTGACCGGCGATCGCGTAGAAGCCGACGCCGAGCAGGATGTCGAGGGTGTCGATGCCGCGGCCGAACAGCATGACGACGGCGGCGACCACCCCGGCGAGGGGGCCGAAGAGGATGACCGCCGTGACGGCGCGCTGCACTCGGCCCATGCGCGGGGGCGCCGAGTCCGGGAGCTCGAGCTCCTCGACGGCGAGGGCATCGAGGCACACGGCCCCGCTGTCGTCCGCCAGGGCCGGGCCTGCCGCGAGCAGCTCGTCGCAGTCCACGAGGCCGACGTCGTCGGGGAGGCAGGGAACGTCGTCGGGCGCGCCGGCTGGCGCTGGGCGGGTGGCTGCCCGGTTCGAGGGAATCATGGAGGGGCCGACTTTCAGGCTCGGTGGCAGTTTCCACCGGATGCGGCCCACGGATGAAGGCGCAGGGCACTCTACCAATGCGCAGGCCCCGGCGGGGCTCGGCGCTTGGCAAATTCCTGGCTAAATTCCGAGCCCGCCCCTGTCGTAGGTCACCGAGGGCAGCCGATTGCCCGCAATGACGTTGTCATTTCTGTGAAGATGCCATTAGGGCCGAGCCCCGACGGGGAAGCCGGGTCCCTCCCCGCTACGATGCTCGTGGGCAAGCGACCTTTTTCCGGCGTCGCATCCCTCGACGGAAGGTCGCCCTGGTGCCCTGGTTCGCAAGGTCGGAACGACCGGCCGTGGACGCGGCCGCGCATCCGCTGCCGATGGTCACGGTGTCGGAGTCGGGCGACGACGGCTCGGTCCTGCAGCTGCCTGCGCCACGCGCCGCGTTGCTCCACTCCATCCCGACGGTGCTCGAGGGCGTGGTCGCGCCCGCCGCGGTCTTCTATGTGGTCTTGGTCCTCGGTGGCTTTCGCGCCGCGCTCGTGGCGGCGTTCGTCTGCTCGATGGCGGCGCTGGCCCGGCGGGTCGTGCGGCGCGACCGCGTCTCGACGGTGCTCGCGGTCGGAGCCGTCCTCCTCGCGCTGCGCACGGCGTTCTCCCTCGTCACCAAGAGCCCGACCCTCTACTTCGTCCCGCCGATGGCCTCGAGCGTCGTGGCGTCGGTCGTCCTCATCGGCTCGGCCGTCGTACGGCGCCCGCTGACCCAACGGTTCGCCGAGGACTTCTGCCCGTGGGACCCGCGGCTCCTGCGGCGCCCCAGGGTCCAGCAGTTCTTCGTACGGATCTCGGTGATGTGGGCCGCGGTGCTGCTCGCCAACACGGGGCTAGTCCTCTGGCTGCTCCTGTCGACGTCGCTCAAGTCCTTCGTGCTCGAACGGACGGCGATCACGTGGGGCTCGACGATCGGGGCGATCGCCTGCTCGATCTTCGGCTTCACCTACACCATGCGCCGGGACGGGATCGCCGTGCGCTGGGGCGGGCGACCGATCGAGGACCAGCTGGCCGAGGCGGCCTGACGCCTCAGGAGCGCTCGAGGCCTGCTCGTCCGGACCCAAGCCGCACCACGTCCACCGCGACCTCGAGCGTGTGCGACGCGCCGCCGCCCTCCACCGTGCCCCGGAGCGGCGACACGTCCCAGTAGTCCCGCCCCCAGGCCGTCGTCACGTGCGAGTCGGAGACGAGCTGGTCGTTGGTGGGGTCGACGTCGAGCCAGCCCCATCCCGGAAGGTACGCCGACGCCCAGGCGTGCGAGGCGTCCGCTCCGGTCATCCGCTCGGCACCCGGCGGCGGGATCGTCTCGATGTAGCCGCTCACGTAGCGCGCTGAGAGCCCGACGGCGCGCAGGCACGCCACTGCGAGGTGGGCGAAGTCCTGGCACACGCCGCGCCGCGCCTCGAACACCTCGAGCAACGGCGTCGTGACCGAGGTGAATCCCGGCTCGTACTTGAAGTCGCGGTTGATGCGTGTCGACAGCTCCACCACGGCCTCGACAAAGGGGCGGCCGGGAGCGAACGACTCCTGCGCGTACTCCGACAGCACCGGCGAGGTCGGGACGAGCCGCGACGTCGCACGATAGCGGCGGGCGTCACGGGTCTCGGGCTGGCGGTCCCGCTCGAGCAGCGTCCGGACCGACTCCCACGGCGGCCCCTCGGGAGGCTCGGGCGCCGGGGTGACGGCGACCTCGCTCCTCGAGGTGACGGACAGGACGTCGAAGTGGCCGCGCACGATGAGCTTGGTGACGCGGTTGCCGAACAGGTCGGCCTGCTCCGACCAGGTCGACGGCTCGGGCTCGACGTCGAGCTCGTAGCTCAGGCACTGCTGGCGCGCCGTCTCGCGAGGGCGCAGGTGCGCCTCGACGTGGGAGAGCTCGGCCGGTGCCTGGTAGCGGTAGGTCGTACGGTGCGTCACCTGGTACCGCCGCCCCGACATCGCGACGTCCGCGGTATCGGGCCGCAGGGCGGCCAGCGGGCGCCGGCGCACCTGCGGCGCCGACCGCTGCTCCTGTCCGGCTGCCCGCTCCATCGGTGCACCATGAAAGTACGTGGAGGCCAGCCGGTCGTGGATGGTCGCCAGCATGGGCTGCAGCTCGACGACGAACCGTCGCAGCTGGGGCGCCGACAGCTGGCCGACGGGGGTGCCGGCCAGGCGCACCGCGGCGTCGGTACAGGCCTCCAGCGGCTCCTCGTTGCAGGGGAGCTCCTTCAGGTAGCCCCGGAGCTCGCTGAGACAGGAGGCCGCCGCCCGCGGGAACGCCTCGTCGCGCAGCAGGAACTCGAGCGTCGAGCCCTCGCCCGGGCGGGTCGGCATCGCGCGGCGGAACGGCTGATACGCCGCGAGGGAACGCAGCACCCCCATGGAGCGGATCTCGTAATAGGGGTCGTCCCGGCCCTCCACGACGGCGTCGTCGGCCCGCACTTCGAGGAGCCGGCAGGTCAGGTCGACGCGCTCCAGGTACTGTCCGATGCGCAGGAACGCCATCGCCGCGTCGCGCCGCATGATGCCCCACAGCGCCCCGTTCACCCGCTGACAGTCGGCGATGACCCGGCGCAGCAGGCGCACCCGGGCGTCGCGGGTCCGCAGCTCGGCGCGCTGCTCCCCGAGCGCCAGCCACAGGTCGTTGCACAGCTCCCACGCCTCGCGCGGCACCGCCGGGCGGGCGAGGCGCAGCGCCTCGCGCGCCCCCGACACCGAGGCGAGCACGGCGGAGGGGTTCTCGTCGTCGAAGAGGAGGAACTCGACCACCTCTGCCTCGGTCGCCGGGATGTCGCCCCGGTGGCCCTCGGCGGTGAGGCGCGAGCCCCAGTGGCGCTGCGCGTAGGCCTGCTCGACGCCGGCGATCTCCAGCAGCGGCGACCAGCCGATGTCCTCCCCAACGGGCAGGTCGACGTGGGTGTCGCCGTGGACGAGCACGATCCGGGCCATGTCCTCGGCGCGCTCGAGGTAGCGCCCGGCCCAGTAGACCGACTCCGCCGTGCGGGCGAGCAGCATGTTCGTCATCTCCTGTCCGGCCGCGCGTGTCCGTTCCCGATCGCGTCCCACGACCCGTCCCACATCGCGTCCCTCACTGTTGCGCCGGCTCGCCGCGCGGCTCCTCGGCGCCCGGTTGCCGGCCCGAGGAGCTGGCCGCCGGCCCCTCCGACGACGCCTGCACGGGGGCGGCGCCAGCGGCAGGAACGACGTCGGCGAAGACGGGATCGGTCACGGCACCGCTCACCACCCATGTGTCCTTGCTCCCGCCGCCCTGGGAGGAGTTCACGATGAGCGAGCCCTCCTGGCGCGCCACCCGGGTGAGCCCGCCGGGGGTCACGTAGGCGCCCTCAGGTCCGAGGAGGGTGAACGGCCGCAGGTCGACGTGGCGCGACACCACCTCGCCGTCGGCGAGGGTCGGCATCGTCGACAGGTTCAGGCAGGGCTGCGCGACCCACCCCGGGGGGTAGCGCTCGATGCGCCGGGCCACGTGCAGCAGGGCCTCGTCACCGGCCTTCGGTCCGATCACGATGCCGTAGCCGCCCGACTCGTTCGAGGGCTTCACCACCAGGTCGTCGAGGTGCGCGAGGACGTAGGTCCGGTGGTCGGCGTCCGCGCAGCGCCAGGTGGTGACCGTCGGCAGGATCGGCTCCTGGTCGAGGTAGAAGCGGATCATGTCGGCGACAAAGGGGTAGACGGCCTTGTCGTCGGCGACGCCGGTCCCCGGGGCGTTCACGAGCGCGACGTTCCCCGACCGCCAGGCCCGCATCAGCCCGGGTACCCCGATCATCGAGTCGCCCCGGAAGACCTCCGGGTCGAGGAAGAGGTCGTCGACGCGCCGGTAGACGACGTCGACGCGCTCGAGCCCGTCGATCGTGCGCACGTAGAGCGTGTCGTCGTCGAGCACCGTCAGGTCGCGCCCCTCGACCAGGTCAACCCCGAGCTGCTGGGCGAGGAAGGTGTGCTCGTAGTAGGCGGCGTTGAACGGCCCGGGCGTGAGCACGACGATGCGCGGGTCCCGCTCGACCGGCGCTACCGACGCGAGGAGCGCCGCAAGACGGCCCACGTACTGGTCGACGGGCTCGACGCTGTAGGAGCGGAAGAGCTCGGGGAAGACGCGCTTCGCGATCAGCCGGTTCTCGAGCACGTAGGACACGCCGGAAGGGACGCGCAGGTTGTCCTCGAGCACGTAGAGGGTGCCGTCCTCGTCGCGGATCAGGTCGCTCCCGCAGATGTGGGCCCACACGCCGCCCGGCGGGTCCGCCCCCATGCACTCCGGGCGGAAGTTCGGCGAGCCGACCACGAGGTCGGAGGGCACGACGCCGGACTTCACGATGCGCTGGTCGTGGTAGACGTCGTCGACGAAGCGGTTGAGCGCCTGCAGGCGCTGGACCAGTCCCTCGGCGATGCGCGCCCACTCCTCCGAGCCGATCACCCGCGGGATCACGTCGAAAGGCCACGGCCGGTCCGGCGAGGAGTCGTCGCCCCCGGTGCGGAACGTCACGCCGACCGAACGGATCTCGCGCTCGGCGGCACGCTGGCGGTCGGTCATCGCGTCGGGCCCGAGCCGCATCAGGTGCCCCCACATCGGCCCCGCGACCGTGCGCGGCCGGCCGTCGGCCTCGACGAGCTCGTCGTAGCCGTGCGCAGGCACGTACGTTGCGTCCACACTCACCCCCACGGATATAGGCGAACCCTGGGTCCGTCGGGTTTCTGCCGTGTTTCGGCCCCGTGAACACGTGACGAGTAGGCGTCGGCATCCGGCGAGCGGCGCCGACGGCCGCCTTGGCAGGCGGGAGCCGTCGGTCACGGTCGGCGGAGCGGCCAGCCTAAACGGCCCGGGCGCCGACCGGAGCGCGGCACTGAAACGACCGGTGCAGTGCCCGGGGGTTGCGAGCTGCTCCCGGCGATCCACCTAGATGTGACCGAACGTGTGTACGCTTGTGCGCGTGAAGCTCGCCGAGTGGGCCCGTTCGTACGGCGTCCACCCGAACACCGCCTACCGTTGGTTCCAGGACGGCACG
>DATKQY010000009.1:0-4700 GCA_035532475.1 Acidimicrobiales bacterium
TCGATCGCCGGCGAGCTCGCCGAGACGGACTGGTGGACGGAGAGGTGGCTCGCCGACACGCTCGCCGCGCTCCCCACGCGCTTCGACGAGGCGTGTCGACGCTGGCGGGACCTGTTCCGGGCAGCAGAGGGCCAACAGGCCACCCAGAACGCGGTCGTGCTCGACCGCAGCCGCAGCGCGGACGACAAGGGACGGGCGAAGCGGCTGCGGGCCGAGGCCGAGGCCCAGATGGACCTGCTCTTGAACGAGACCTCGACCGACTTCCAGTCCGACTTCTACTCCTACCGGTACTTCGCGTCGGAGGGGTTTCTGCCGGGCTACAACTTCCCCCGCCTGCCGCTCTCCGCGTGGATCCCGGCCCGGCGGGGAAGCGCTGTCGACGAGTACCTGAGCCGCCCCCGGTTCGTCGCCATCAGCGAGTTCGGCCCACAAGCCCTCGTCTACCACGAGGGCTCGGTGTCCCGGGTCAACCGGGTGATGATCCCCGTCGCGAGTGGCACCGATCCGACGACCGACGATCCGGTCGTCACCAGCTCGGCGATCCAGTGCGGGGTGTGCGGCTACCTCCACCCGGCCCCGGGGGGCGCGGGGCCGGACCGCTGTGAGCGTTGCGGTGCAGAGCTCGCCGATTCGAAGTGGCGGTACCGGTCGCTGTTTCGCATGACGAGCGTGTCGACGCGCCGCCAAGACCGGATCAACTCCAACGCCGAGGAGCGCCAGCGCAGGGGCTACGAGATCCGCTCCGCGTACCGCTGGGCCGAGATCGACGGGCGCCCGAGCGTCAAGACGGCCGCGGTCACCGACGCCGGCGGGGAGCCCCTCGCCCAACTCGCCTATGGGCACACCGCCACGCTCACCTTGATCAACGTGGGCTGGGCCCGGCGCAAGGATCGCAACGAGCAGGGGTTCATGCTCGACCTCGAACGCGGCCGGTGGGCACCACGACCCGAGGACAAGGATGCGACCGACGACGACCCGCTCACCGGGCGCCTCAAGCCCGTCGTCCCCTTCGTCGAGGACCGCCGCAACGTGGCTGTGTTCGATCCCGAGGGCATCGAAGTCACCCCGGCGTTCATGGCGAGCCTCCAGGCCGCCCTCAAGATCGCCATCCAAGCCGAGTACGACCTCGAAGACGCCGAGCTCGCCGTCGTCAGCCTTCCCGACCGAGACGACCGCACGTCGATCTTGCTCTACGAGGCAGCCGAGGGCGGCGCCGGCGTGCTCCGCCAACTCGTCGAGGATCCCGGCGCCCTCGTCCGCGTCGCTCGCCAGGCCCTGCAACGGTGCCACTTCGACCCCGACACCCTCGCCGACCTGCGCCGGGCGCCCCGAGCCCGAGAGGACTGCGAGGCCGCGTGTTACGACTGCCTGCTCTCCTACACCAACCAGCCCGACCACCGCCTCGTCGACCGGATGCTCATCGCCGACTACCTGCACCGCCTCGCCGGTGCCACCATCGCCACGTCCCCGGGTCTCGCCAGTAGAGGGGAGCATCTCGACCGGCTCGCACGCCAGGCCGGCAGCGACTTGGAGCGCGAGTGGCTCGAGCTCGTCGCCGCAGGCGGCCATCGCCTCCCCGATCGCGCCCAGGTGCTGATGGCAGAGCCCGGCACCCGCCCCGACTTCGTCTACGACGACGCGCACATAGCGGTCTACATCGACGGACCGCACCACCTCTACCCCGAGCGCGCCGCTCGGGACGCCACGGCCGACGAGGCGCTGTTCACCCGCGGCTGGACGGTGATCCGCTTCGTTGCCAACGACGACTGGCCGGCACTGATCGCCCGGCATCGGAGCACCTTCGGCGAGGGCGACCGTTGACCACTCCTGCGGCCACCTCGGACCGAGAGGCCACCGCCTCGGCGACCTTTGCTCCCGGCTCGCTCGTGCGGGCCCGAAACCGAGAATGGGTCGTGCTTCCCGACTCGACCGACGAACTGCTCGTGCTGCGACCCCTCGGGGGCTCGGACGACGACACCGCCGGCCTGCTCGTCGGCCTCGAACCCGTCGAGCGCGCCGAGTTCACCTGGCCCGATCCGGACCAGGCCGGCGACCATCTCGGCGCCCGCCTCCTCGCCGACGCGGCCCGTCTCGGCTTTCGCTCCTCGGCCGGGCCATTCCGCTCCTTCGGCGCTATCGCGGTCGAGCCCCGCCCCTACCAACTCGTCCCGCTCCTCATGGCGCTCCGGCTCGACCCCGTGCGCCTGCTCATCGCCGATGACGTCGGCATCGGAAAGACCGTCGAAGCTGGACTCGTAGCAAAGGAGCTGCTCGTCTCGGGCCAGGCCAAGCGCCTCTGCGTGCTCTGCCCCCCGCACCTCGCCGAGCAGTGGCAAGCCGAGCTCGCCACCAAGTTCCACATCGACGCCGAGCTCGTCCTCACCTCCACCGCCAGCCGGCTGGAGCGATCGTGCGGCTTCGGGGAGAGCGTGTTCGACGTGTTCCCCCACACGATCGTCTCCACCGACTTCATCAAAGGCGAGCGCCGCCGCGACGAGTTCGTCCGCAGCGCCCCCGACCTGATCCTCGTCGACGAAGCGCACACCTGCGCCGCCGATATTCGCGGGCGAGGAGCCGCTCACCAGCGCTACAGCCTGCTGAAAGACCTCACCGCCGACCCGGCCCGCCATGTCGTGCTCGTCACCGCGACGCCGCACTCGGGCAACGAGGGAGCCTTCCGCTCCCTCATCGGGCTGCTCGACCCCGCCTTCGCCGGCTTGCCCGACGACGAGCAGATCGACGAAACGACCAGGGCCCGCCTCGCCCGGCATTTCGTCCAGCGCCGCCGAGCCGACATCCGCGCCTATCTCGACGTCGACACGCCCTTCCCCGACCGCCTCGACCTTCCCGAAGAAGACGGCCGCTACCAGCTCACGCCCGCCTACCGGTCCTTCGTCGAGGAGATCCTCGCCTGGGCACGAGAGGCCGTCGCGGACGAGAGCGGCGGCCGCCATCGCCAGCGGGTGCGGTGGTGGAGCGTGCTGGCACTGCTGCGCAGCCTGGCGTCGAGCCCCGCGGCTGCGGCGGCCACGCTCCGCAACCGTGCGGCACCCGCGTCGACCACCACGATCGAGGAGGCCGACGACGTCGGCCGGCGCAGCGTCTTGGACCAGGACGACGCCGACGACGCCGGCCGCCCCGACGCCACCCCAGGAGCAGATCCCGACTCCGCCGCAGACGGGACTGGCGGCGCAGACGGGACAGGCGGCACGGGCGGCACTGGCGGCACTGGCGACACGGGGAAGGCCGAACGCCGACGGCTGCGCGCGCTCGCCGATCAGGCCGACCGGCTCGCCGGCAGCGAGGACGCCAAGCTCGCCCACACCACCCGGCTCGTCCGCCAGCTCCTCGGCGAGGGTTACAACCCGATCGTCTTCTGCCGGTTCATCCCGACCGCCGACTACGTCGCCGAGCACCTCGCAAAGGCGCTCGGCTCGGCCATAGCGGTCGAGAGCGTCACCGGGGTTCTTCCCCCCGCCGAGCGCGAGGCCCGGGTCGCCGACCTCGGGGGCTCCGCTCGTCGGGTCCTCGTCGCCACGGACTGTCTGTCCGAAGGCGTCAACCTCCAAGAGCTCTTCGACGCCGTCGTCCACTACGACCTGCCGTGGAACCCGACCCGGCTCGAACAGCGCGAGGGCCGCGTCGACCGCTACGGCCAGCCGTCTGCGTCGGTCAAGGTCGCCACGGTCTACGGCGTCGACAACGTCATCGACGAGATCGTGCTCGAGGTCCTGCTCCGCAAGCACAAGAAGATCCGTTCCGAGCTGGGTATCTCCATCCCGGTCCCCGGCAGCAACGACGAGTTCATCGAGAGCGTGTTCGAGCGGCTCTTCACCCCCGACAACCGCCAGCTCAGCCTGTTCGCCGCGCCGGTCCGAGCGGTGCAAGAGACGCTGTTCGCCGAGTGGGACCGGGCCGCGGACAAAGAGAAGCGTTCGCGAACCCGATACGCGCACCACACCATCAGCACCGGCGAGGTCGCAGCCGAGCTCGCCGCCGTGCGCTCCGCGATCGGCGCCGCCTCCGACGTCACCCGCTTCGTCCGTGACGCCGTCATTGCCCTCGGCGGCACGGTCAGCGGCGACGGGGCGAGCCTGGTCACCGACCCGGTGCGGCTGACCTTCGCTGGGCTCCCACGCGCCGCCCGGGACCTGCTCGGCACCGACGTTGAAGCGCTCGTCGGACGCTACCAGCCGACCCTTCGGGCAGGCGAGACCTACCTGTCACGGACCCACCCGGTCGTCGCTGGCCTGGCCGGCTACCTCCTCGACACCGCCCTCGACTCCCACGGGCCGAGCCCCGCGGCTCGCTGCGGAGCTATCCGCACCACCGCTGTCGAGGTGGCAACCACCGTCCTTGTTCTCCGTCACCGCTTCGACCTCGCTATCGGACAGCGAGGGGGACCCGACGAACAGCTGCTCGCCGAAGATCTCAGCCTCGCCGCCTTCTCCGGCGCGCCTTCGTCAGCAATCTGGCTCGGACCCGGCGCCGCCGAGGCGCTCCTTTCGGTCCCGCCGGCCGGCAACGTCGCACCGGAGCAGCGCGCCCAGCTCATCGGACACATCGTCGAGCGGGCGGAGCTGCTGACCCCGGCCCTCGAGCGCCAGGCCAGCGAGCGTGCCGGAGAGCTTGCCGCGACCCACCGGCGAGCACGGCGCGACGCCGGAGCCTCGTCGCGCGTCACCGTCACCGCCCACCTC
>DATKQY010000010.1:0-3983 GCA_035532475.1 Acidimicrobiales bacterium
GACCTCCCGTGGGCTCGGCTGCGGGGAGGGTGGCCCGCGGGCCGGGCGCGCTCGCCACGCGCGTCTCAGCCCGCCTTGAAGGCGCTGGGGTCGACCGTGTTGGCGATCTCCTCTAGGAAGGCGACCATCGTGTGCGGCCCCCACTCCGAGGCGAGGGAGTCGTTCACCCCCACCACGTGGTGGTGGGCGACGGCGCTCAGCCCCGAGAGGCCGGGCCTCCTGGCGAAGGTCGCCGCGCTCTGGCCGCAGCAGACGGTGTCGGCGAGGAAGACGTACCGCGGGTTCGCCTTCACGAGGTACTCCGCGGAGAGCTGCGGATAGGCGGAGCCCTTGCCCGCGGGATCGGCGACGTTCGTCATCCCGAGCTCGGAGAAGAGCGCTCCGATGAAGCTCTGCGAGGTGGCGCTGTAGAAGGTCGGGTCGAGCTCGACGTAGTAGGTGTCGCCCTTGGCCTTGCCGGCGATCGGGTGGACCACGTGCGCGAGCGCCGTGTTCAACGAGGCGTTCGCCTTCGCGGCGCCGCCCGTGTGGCCGGTGATCTTGCCGAGCTCGGTGATCTGGGCCTCGGCGGCGGCCACGTTCGCCGCCGCCCCGAGGACGATCGCCGGGACCTTCAGCTTCTGCAGCTGGGCGACGAGGTGGCTCGAGTCATAGGCGAGCACCACGAGGTCCGGGTGCTTCGCGAGGTAGACCTCGGCGTTGGTCTCGGCACCGGTGAAGCTCGTCCGCGGCGAGTTCGCGGGATAGCTCGAGTAGGTGTCGACCCCGACCACCTGCGGCCCGGCGCCGATCGCGTAGAGCATCTGCGTGGCACTCGCCGAGAGGCTGAGGATGCGCTTCGGCCGGGCGTCGATGACGAGCGACCCGTTGGCCGTCTTCAACGTGATCGGGTAGCTCGCCGCCGCCTGGGCGGCCTTCGCCGCGCCCGCGCCGGTCGAGCCGGCGGCGAGCATCGAGGCGGACAAGAGCAGGGACAGGAACAGCAGCCGTCGTCTCATGGGACTCCTCCTTATGGTCGAGGAGTCGTGCTGCAGGAGGAGCTATCCCTGCGACCGCCCGTAACCTCGACGTGCTTGGTCGCGACCGGCGGACCAGGCGACCTGGCTCGTCCTCAGTGAGGAACGTCAGTTGCGGGACAGCGCCGGAATCTCACCGGACTTCGCTGGCCAGCCGGTTGCCCCCGGAACATAGGGCGAGGAGCGCGCGAACTCAAGGCCGGCGGCCGCGGCGGAGTGCCGGGGCTACCCTTCCGCCGACGAGCGAGCGGGAGGTGCCGATGGCGAGGATCGAGACGACCCATACCGGGAGCCTGCCGCGTCCCGAGGGTCTCACCACCCTGCTCGTCGAGGTCGAGGAGGGGCGGGCGCCCGCCGGCCTCGCCGAGCGGGCCAACGCGGCGGTGGCCGACGTCGTGGCGCGCCAGCTCGCGGTCGGCCTCGACATCGTGAACGACGGCGAGCAGGGCAAGATCGGCTACTCGACCTACGTCCGCGACCGCCTCTCCGGCTTCTCGGGGGAGCCGACGCCGCGCCCGCAGAGCCGCGACCTCGTCGGCCACGAGGACTTCGTGGCGCTGAGCGTCCAGCTGCGCGGCCGACCGCGGGTGATGCTGCCGCCGTGCACAGGGCCGATCGCGCTCGCCGACCCGGAGGCCGCGCCGCGCGAGGTCGCCGCCCTCGTCGCCGCCGGGCGGGCGGCGGGCGTCGGCCCGGAGCGCCTCTTCATGAGCGCTGCCTCGCCCGGGGTCATCGCGCTGTTCTTCGAGAACCACTACTACCCGTCGCGCGAGGAGTACCTGCACGCGATCGTCGAGGCGATGCGCACCGAGTACCGGGCGATCATCGACGCCGGCCTCACCCTGCAGCTCGACTGCCCCGACTTCGCGATGAGCTACAACACCGTCTTTGCCGACTTGAGCGTGGACGAGTTCCGCTCCGAGGTGGCCCTCGCCGTCGAGGCGCTCAACCTCGCCGTCGCCGACCTCCCCCCCGAACGGATCCGCCTCCATCTCTGCTGGGGCAACTTCGAGGCACCGCACACCCACGACATCGCGCTCGCCGACGTCATCGACCTCGTCCTCAGGGCCAACCCTGCGGGGATCGTCCTCGAGGCCGCCAACCCGCGTCACGGCCACGAGTGGCAGGTCTTCGAACGGGTGGCCCTGCCAGAGGACAAGTACCTCGTCGTCGGCGTCCTCGACACGACCACGAACTTCGTCGAGCACCCCGAGCTGATCGCCCAGCGCCTCCGCAACTACGCCGACCTCGTCGGGCCCGAACGGGTGATGGCGGGCAACGACTGCGGCTTCTCGACCTTCATCGGCTACAACCGCGTCGCCCCCTCGATCGTCTGGGAGAAGATGGCAGCGATGGTCGAAGGCGCCCGCCTCGCGAGCTCCTGAGTTCCCTAGCTACTTCGACCTGAAATAGTCCCCGCCGGAGCATCCTCTTCGTTGCGGGAGCTGCTCGAACGGGAGATTCCTGGCCAAGGTTGTCGTCGATCGTCTCAGGTCGGGATCAGCTGGCTGATCTTCACGAGGTTGTGGGCGAAGACCCCGTGTCCGCACCAGGTTCTCGCCCCCTCGATCCCGTCGAGGCGCGTCCGGGCCCATCCGAAGTCGCGTTTCGCGCAGCTGATTCGTCCCTCGCATCCCGTCCTCCAGCGGACCATCTTCTTGAAAGCTCGGCGCTTCTCGATGGTTCGGCGGGCGGCATTCGGCCTGCCCTTGGTCGGGAGCACCACGTAGCGAACTCCGAGCTCGCGAAGTGATGCCTCGACCGCCGCCTCTCCATAGCCCCGGTCGGCGGTGACCGCGCGAGGGGCCCGGCCGGTGCGGCACTTGATGCGGGCGACCGCAGGTTCGAGCAGTGCGGCGTCGGGAGGGTTGCCCATCTCGACGTTGTGGTCGAGGATCACCCCGTCCTCGTTGTCCACGATCTGGGCCTTGTAGCCGAACTCGACGGGTTTGCCGAGGCGGCCCTTCTTGATCGCGCGGGCGTCGGCGTCATGGAGCGAGACGATGCGAAGTGAGCCCGCCGGCATGCCGCCGGCCATGCGCTCCGCGGTCTGGTCGGCGACCCTCCGCGTCAACTCGGCGGTGCGTGCCAGCTCGCCGATGAGGCGCCGTGCACGCCCCGAGGAGCTGCTCTTCAGCTTGCGTTTCGCGTTGCGGAGGACCGCATCGACGTCGTCGGCGACCCGCCGCGCGAGGACGACGAGCTCGGAGTTGATGCGGCGCACTTCGACGAGTCGGTCGTCTGAGCGGCGGTTCAAGTTGGCGTTGATCGAGCGGGCACGGCTGAGCGCGGAACGGGTCCGGTCGGCCGTCCTCGTGCGGGTCGCGAACCCCAACGCCTGCAGCTTCTTCGCCGTCCTCGTCATCTTCACGACGCCCTTCGCGAGGAGGCTCGAGTCAGAGGGATAGGCGACGTTCGCCTCGACGACGGTCGAGTCGGCGCGGACCTTGTTGGTCTTCAACACCTTGGCCCCAAGCGCCTTGGCCAAGAGCGCGTCGTTCAGTTCCTCGATCGTCTCTCTCCCGCAGCGGGTGGTGATCTTCATGAGCGTCGTCGGATGCGGCACCGTCACGCCGAGCGGGATCCGGCAGAAGCGCTGCCAGGAGATCGAGTCCGCGACCTCCCGGCAGAGCGGCTCGAAGCCGAGCTTGTAACGCGACTTCAAGAACATGAGCCGCAGGTAGGTCTCGATCGGCACGGAGGGGCGGCCGAAGAACGGGTGGAAGTGCTTTCGATAGGGGGCAAAGAACGTCGGATCGTCGAGCAGGCGGTCGACCGCCTCGAGCTCAGCGGGGAGCCTGAGGCACATATCGGGCAAAAAGGACTCCCACAAGGTGGGCTGCGCGTTTACCGTTCTCAACACGATGGCCTCGATCCGTACTAGCCCTACGGGTCGAGGCCATCATCCCAGCTGAGCGCCGGAATCGCGAGCATCGCCGCCCGACTTTTTCAGGTCGAAGTAGCTAG
>DATKQY010000011.1:0-23480 GCA_035532475.1 Acidimicrobiales bacterium
ACCGACCGAAGGGACCGGCCCTCGATCACCACAGCGTCGACGGCATAGCGAGCACGATCCATGGACACCACCTGAGCAGGTGTCCACGATGTCCTGGGACATGGTGTCCACTATCTGGTGGAACCGGACACTGCCGGGGGCGCCGAGAAGATCGCTGTCGGGTTCCGGATCCCCACAAGCGCGAGGATCGACACAGTGGTCGGCGGCCGTGGGATCGCCCGGCTCGGCGGTCGGGCTTAGCGCCCGGGCGCCTCGATGCCTGGCATCCGGCGGGGTCCCTGGAGGCTGGCGCCGAAGATCGGGAGGAACGACTCGGCGATGCTCTCGGGATCCCAGCCGCCCTCCCGAGTGGCCTGGACGAGCTCCACGGGGCGCGACCACAACGACAGCTTGTCGCCGCCGATCCCGATGCACTGGCCGGTGATCCCCGCCGATGCGTCCGAGGCGAGGAAGACGACCAGCGGTGCGACGTCCTCGGTGAGGCCGAGCCCGGTGCGGCGCATCTCGGCGGGCACGGGCTCGCCCCGCTCGACGGCCTCGGCAACCTCCTTCAGCGCCGGGATCGTCGCCGCCATCCGGGTCAGGGCGACGGGGATCACCGCATTGACGGTGATCTCGTCCTTCGCGAGCTCCATCGCCCAGGTCCAGGTGATCGCCGCGATCGCCGCCTTGGCCCCGGCGTAGTTGGTCTGCCCGAAGTTCCCCCGCTGGCCCGCGGGCGAGCCGACGAGGACGAGGCGTCCCCCGCTGCGCTGTTCCCGGAAGCGGGCGGCCGCGGCGCGGCCGCAGGTGAACGTGCCGCGGAGATGGGTGCGGACAACGAGGTCGAAGTCCTCGTCGGACATGTTCTTGAGCGTCCGGTCCCGCAAGATCCCGGCGTTCGTGCACATCACATCGAGCCGCCCGAACTCCTCGACAGCACGCCCGACGAGGCGGTCGGCCGCCTCCGTGTCGCCGACCGGAACGACCTCGGTGACGGCCTGGCCGCCCGCCCTGTTGATCCCGGCCACGGCCTCCTCGGCCGCGTCCGCGTCGACGTCGTTCACGACGACGGCCGCCCCGGCGGCGGCGAGGGCCTGCACGTAGGCGAGGCCGAGCCCGCGGCCCGAGCCGGTCACGACGGCGACCTTGCCGGAAAGATCGATCATTTTCCCTCCAGTTGGACGGCCCGATGCTACTCACTACGGACGGCTGCCGTCCGCATTCTTGGTCGCGCGGGTCGTAGACTTCCGGCGTGGCGGGCTCCCCCGAGCGGGTCGACGAGCGCGGCCCCCGCCGGGGACGCCGGCGGGACCCGAGCATCGACCGGCGGGTCGCCAAGGCCGTCATCGAGGTCTACGCCCGGACCGGCTGGAACGGGCTGACCGTCGACGAGGTCGCCCGCCAGGCCCACGTCGGCAAGGCCGCCCTCTACCTCCGCTGGGCCTCCAAGGAGGAGCTCCTCGTCGACGCGATGGCCGCCGAGGGCGTCCCCGTCGTCCCCGAGCCGAGCGGGGACATCCGGGCGGACCTCCTCGAGCTCGCCCGATCCCTCTTCGAGCTCTACTCGACGACGGCCGGCATCGCCTATCTCCGCCTCTACGTGGAGGCGCGGTACCTGCCCGACCTCGAGCAGACCTGGCAGGCGCGGACCTCGACGCCCCGTCAGCTCGAGTCCCGCGCCCTCGTCCGCCACGCCATCGCCACCGGGGAGCTCCCCGAGGGCACGTCGCCGACGGTGCTCCTCGACGCGCTCGCCGGGGCGATGGCCAACCACGTGCTGTCCACGCCGCCCGAGCTCTACGACGAGATGGTCGCCCAAGCGCCCCGCTACATCGAGGGCCTCGTCGACTTCGTCCTCGCCGGTGCGAGGGCCTCCGCAGAGCGCCCGGGTTGAGCCGGCGCCTCCGGATCTGCCGGGGCGTCGCTAGCGGGGAAGCCCGAGGCCCCGCGCGACGAGGTTCCGCTGGATGTCCCGGGTGCCGCCGCCGATCGTCTGCATCAACGAGTGCCGGTGGGCATGCTCGAGGTCGCCGCCGCCGGGGACCCCCCGCACCGGCGCCCCGAGGGCGACGCTCGGCCCGAGCAGCTGGACGGCGACCGAGAAGATCTCCTCGCCGAGGGCGGTCGAGGCGATCTTGGCCATCGGCGCCTCCAGCCGGGTTCCGGCACCCCCCGAGACCGCCCGGAGGCTCGCCACCCCGAGGAGCCGCGCCCCCTGCACCTTCGTCGCGAGGTCCCCGACGAGCGCCCGGGCGGCCGAGCCGCGGGGACCGGGGTCGCCGCTGCCGTCGCGGAGCGCGCCGACGAGGTCGTCGAGACGTCGCAGGGCGCCGGCCGTCGCCCCGGCGAGGACGGCCCGCTCGCCGGCGAGGGCGGAGGTGAGCACCTTCCATCCCCCGTTCACCTCTCCGACCCGGGCCGAGTCGGGGACCCGGACACCATCAAAGAACGTCGAGCAGGAGATCCCCCCAGACAGCGAGCGGTGCTGCTGGGCCTCCCAGCCGGGGAGGCCGGTCGGCAAGAGGAAGACCGTGATCCCCGCATGTGGCGGCGAAGCCCGGGGGTCCGTCCGCGCCGCGATCCACGCCCACTCGGCGCGGTGGGCCCCCGTCCCCCACATCTTGCGCCCCGTGATCACCCAGTCCTCGCCGTCCCTCACCGCGGCCGTGGAGAGGTTGGCGAGGTCGGAGCCGACCTCCGGCTCGGAGTAGCCGAGGTAGAAACGCATCGTCCCCGCGGCGAACATGGGGAGGAAGCGCTCGCGCTGCTCGTCGGAGCCGCAGCGGTAGAGGGCGCCCCCGATCATCCCGATCGCACCGAGGGCGTGCGAGCAGGGAACCCGGCGGTAGGCGACCTCCTCGCCCAGCACGAACGCCTCCTCGGGGCTCGCGCCGCGTCCGCCCACCTCCCTCGGCCAGGTGATCGCGAGGCACCCCTCGGCGGCGAGGGCCGCGAGGACCGCCGGGTCGTCTTCCTCGTCGCTGCGCTCGTCCCAGGTCCCGCTGTCGAGCCGGTCGAGCATCGCTCGCAGCTCCTGGCGGAAGGCGGCCGCGGTCGGGCCGAGGTCGGGCTCGGGGAGCGGCTCGCCCGTCTCGAGCAGCTGGTCCCCGACGCCACCGGCGTCGAGCCGGATGGCCGCGAGCAGGGCGAGGTCGGCGTGGACCCGCCGGAAGAGCCAGGGGGCCTCGTGCTCCTCGAAGTAGCCGACGGCCGCCAGGGTGTGGTGCGCCGCCATCTGCACCGCCGGTGCCGACCTCTCGATCTTCGAGACCGCGAGCTCAGCGGCGAGGAGGAACCGGGGACCGCCCGCGACGTAGGCCCGCACCGCCTCTTCGAGGAGGAGCGAGGAGGTCCGCAGCGCGACCTCCGCCTCGACGACTCGGTGCGAGACCGCCTGGAAGGAGCCGATCAGCCGGCCGAACTGCTCCCGCGTCTTCGCGTGCTCGACGGCGAGGTCGTGGGCGCGCCGGGCGGCGCCGACGGCCCGGGCGGCGATGCCGAGCCGGGCCACGGCCCGGGCGGCGTCCGCCTCGGCCGGCCCGAGCTCGGCTCGCGCCACCGGCGCGGCGCCGATCGACAAGGCGTGCCACGGCGGCACCGCCATCCCCGGGAGCGGGCTCGATCCGGCCACCTCGAACAGCTCGGCCGGTCCCGGCCCGGCGGGAGGGAGCAGCAGGACGTGGGTCGCCCCGGCCGCGCCGTCGGCGAGGAGCCCGCCGGCAGCGTTGACTCCGAGGACGACCCTCCAGCCGCCCGAGCGGACCTGCCCGACGAGCGCTGCGTCGCCGGAGAGGACCGTGGAGGCGACGAACGCGTCCGTCACCGGGAGCGGGCAGGCGGCAGTGCCGAGGGCTTCCTCGACGGCGAGGAGGGCGCCGAGCATGGCGTCCTCGGCGAACCCGGTCCAGCCCTGCTCGACACCCCGGGCGGCGAGCGCGCCGAGGCGAGCGTCCGCGTCGGGCTCGCCGGCGGCCGTCGCCCCGCCCCACGCGCGGGCCAGCTCGCCCCGCACCGAGGCGGCGAGCATCTCGAGCTCTTCGGTGTCGAGGATGGTCATCGACGAAGCCTCCTGCTCCCGCGCCGGCCAGCTGCGGCGGCCCCGGCGTTCCGCATCACCGGGCGGGTCGTCCAGCGTCACCGGGCAGCGTGGCGCGGCCCGCCCGAGCGTCCGGCCGCCCGCCTGGCGGTCCCTGGCGGGCGCCAGCATATTCCAGACGGATACCGACCGGTATAGCCTGAGGGCACCAAGGGCGCCTCGTCGTCGCCCGAGGCGAGCCGACACGCGCCGGGCGCGAGGGGATCCGCGTGGACGAAGAGGACCAGAACCTGGCGAGCCTCTGGGAGGCGGTCGCCGACGCCGTGCCGTCGGCGCCGGCGGTCGTCCAGGGCGACACGGTCCGCACCTGGGGCGAGCTCGAGTCGCGCGCCGCCCGCCTCGCCGGTGGGCTCGCCTCCATGGGCCTCGGACCGGGAGGTCGGGTGGCGATCGACTGCTACAACTGCATCGAGTACCTCGAGACGGTCTTCGCCGCCTTCAAGCTCCGGGCGGTGCCGGTCAACGTCAACTACCGCTACCGGGCCGCCGAGCTCACGTACCTGCTCGAGGACTCGGCGGCCGCCGCCGTCGTCTTCCACGAGGCCGTCGGCGGACGGGTGCGGGCGGCCTGCGCCGCGCTCGGCCGGCCCATCCACCTCGTCGAGATCCCCGACGGTTCGACGGGTGAGGACGAGCCGGTCCGCGCCGCGGCGAGCACCGCGCCGGTGACGTTCGAACAGCTCGTCTCCTCCTCGGCCCCGGCCGAGCGCACGAGGCGGAGCGGCGGGGACGACTTCCTGCTCTACACGGGCGGCACCACCGGCATGCCGCGGGGCGTCGTCTGGGGCCATGCCGAGGTGTTCGGCATGGAGCATGTCGGCTTCATCTCGCGGGGCCTCGAGGTCCCGCGAGGCCGGGAGGAGCTCGCCCGGACGGTGGCACGGCTCCACGAGGCCGGCGAGGCGCCCGTCGCCCTCATCGTCTCACCGCTCATGCACGGCACCGCCATCTTCAACTCGATGGCCGCCTTCGCCCTCGGGGGCAGCGTCGTGCTCTGCGCTGCCCGGTCCCTCGACGCCGACGAGATCTGCCGGCTCATCGGCGCCTACCGGATCCGGCAGCTGTCGATCGTCGGCGACGCGTTCGCCAAGCCGATCCTCGCCACCCTCGACGCGGCGCTCGCGGCCGGCACCCCCTACGATCTGTCCAGCCTCGAGCGGATCACGAGCGTCGGGGTGACCTGGACCGCCGAGGTGAAGCGGGGGCTGCTCCGCCACGGCGACTTCCTCCTCGTGGACGGGGTCGCCGCGAGCGAGGGCGGGGGCTTCGCCTCGATGGAGACCCGCCGCGGCGACCCGGTGGGGACGGCACGCTTCCGGCTCGGTCCGAACGCCAAGGTGGTGGACGAGCACGGCGACGACGTGCTCCCGGGCTCGGGGCAGGTCGGCTTCCTGGCGGCGAGCGGGCCGCTCCCGAAGGGCTACCTCAACGACCCCGAGAAGACCGCCCGCACCTGGAAGGTGATCGACGGCGTCCGCTACGTCATTCCCGGGGACATGGCGAGCCTCGAGGCCAACGGCACGGTGGTGCTGCTCGGTCGGGGCAGCGAGGTCGTGAACACCGGCGGCGAGAAGGTGTTCGTCGAGGAGGTCGAGCAGGTGATCGCCGGCCATCCCGGCGTGGTCGACGTCGTCGTCGTCGGCGTGCCCGACGACCGGCTCGGCACCCGGGTGGCCGCCGTCGTCCAGCGCGCGAGCGGCGCCGAGCTCACCGAGCGCGACGTCGTCGACCACGTCGGGGCGGTCCTCGCCGATCACAAGCGACCCCGCCAGGTCGTCTTCGTGGACGAGGTCGTCCGGACACCCGCCGGGAAGGCTGACCGGTCCTGGGCGCGAACGGTCATCACGGCCGGCGCTGAGGGCGAGCCGGGCCGCTCGCGCCCGGGCGGGCGGCATCTTGCGGCGAGCACCACCACACCGGCAGACGACGACAAGGGGGCGAGCAGTGTCTGAGCCGTTCGACGTGACCAGCCTGGGGAGGTTCTCCGACCCGCAGCCCTACGAGGTGACCGCCGAGGCGATCACCGCCTACGCGGCGGCCACGAACGACACCTCCGAGGAGGCGGCGGCCGGGGAGGTCGCGCCGGCGGTGTTCGCGATCGTGCCGGTCTTCGGCCGGCAGTCCGGCCACTCGGTCGTCGGCGAGGACCGTCGGCAGGAGCTGGCGGGGAGGATCGTGCACGGGGAGCAGTGGATGGTCTTCCACCGGCCCATCGTCGCCGGGGACCGCCTCCTCGTCCGCGGCGCCACGATCGGGGTGCACGCCAAGTCCTCGGGGGTGACGGCGATCTCCAAGATGGAGACGACCGACGAGGCGGGCGCCCCGGTCAACGACCAGTACGTGACCGTCTTCTACCGGGGCGTCCACTCGGAGGTCGACGCCGGCGAGGTCGCCCCGACGTTCAAGTCGCTGCGCGGCGACGAGGAGGGGAGCGAGCTCGCGTCCGTCACCTACCCGGTCGACGCGGACCAGCCGGCCCGCTACGCCGGAGCGTCGGGCGACCACAACCGGATCCACCTCGACGACGAGTTCGCCCGCTCGGTCGGGCTCCCGGGGATCATCGTGCACGGAATGTGCACGCTCGCGCTCGCCGCCAGGGCGATCTGCGACGCCTTCGGCGAACCGTCGAGCTCGGCGATGCGCCAGATCGGGTGTCGCTTCACCCACCCCCTGCTCCCGGGAGACCGCCTCACGACCAACGTCTCGCGCCTCCAGCCCGGTGCCGGGGGGACGCGGGCCGCCCGCTTCTCCTGCGTGGACGGGGCGGGCGACATGGTCCTCGGCGCCGGTTTCGCCGAGCTCGCTCCCTGAGCTCCCCCGGTCGGGGGACCAGGCCCGGTCAGCCGGCCCTCGCGACGCGATGAACCGGCTCCCCATCCGTGCACCGGAACCGTGCCGGGCGGCGCGCCCCGTTCCCTCCCGGCGGGGTGGTCCCCTTCCGCGACGTCCCGGTCTCGGGTGCCGCGCCGGCGCGGAGGCGATGCCATGGGATCGCGTGAAAGTATCGGAGTCGGCACTGGGCCCGGCTCGGGGACCGCGCAACCCGACCGGGCCCGGTGCCACGTTGCGCCCCGCCGGTCGGCCACTGCCGCAGCGACCCGACTGGCGGGGCGCCAGGCCTCCGGCGACGCCTTCTCGACGGGTGCCCCGGCCGCACCGACGTCGTCTCGACGTCGGGCACGAGGGCGCTCGATGATGTGCGGAGGCTGAAGGGCCTCGACGGGTCGCGCCCGAGGAGCAGGTGGACGTGCCCGGGACCTGCCGAACGCCGTCCCTCGCCGGGGAGCGCGCGGGGCACCGGTGCCCGGTCGATCACTCGTAGAGGTCGTAGTGGCCGATGCTCGGACGAGCGACGGACTGGAAGGTCGTCCGGTGCGACTGGGCGCCGCCGGGGAAGTCGCCGCCGTTCGCCAGCCAGTCGGCGGCGAGCCGGGAAAACTCCGAGTAGACGTCCACAGGGGACGGATCGTCCGTGTAGTAGAGCGTCACGTAGGCGCGCTGCAGGCCCGGCTCGTCGCAGACCAGCTTCGCCGCGCCGGTGAACAGCTCGGTCTCGAGGACCCTCGGGATGTGCTCCCCCTCGTGCCATCGTGCGAAGTCGTCCAGCCTGGTCTCGTCGCTGAGCTCCCCGATGACCGTCACGAGACCCGTGTTCGCGGTCGATGCCGTCACGGCTTCACCCGATATCGCGACTCCGGGGCGCGCTTCGGACAGCACCGGGCGCAACGCGCCGTGCGGCAGCGGGGGCCAGACCTTCTCCATGTACTTCACGGCGTCCATGCGTCCCACGAGCGTGAGGTCGGCGCCGAGCCGCTCGAAGTCGGCCGACAGCTCCTCGGGAGTCCCGCTGCTCCAGTAGATGTTGACGTACTCCCCGCCCCCCTCGAGCAGGTCGGTCGGCGGTCGCACGGCCATCCACCCAGGCGGCGTGACCCAGCGCTGCGAGACGAACACGTTCGGAACCGAGCCGAGCACCTCCGCCTTGTGGTCCGCGTCGTGCCAGATGCACGTCTCGCGGTGGTGGCCGGGAGCCATGTGGTACAAGGAGACCGAAGCGCTTCGCGCCTTCATGGGAGCACCTCCAGCGACGTCCTGTGGGGCGGGACCGAACCGTGCATCACCGACGGACCGCACGCTACCGGGACGGCCGGGACCGTGCAGGTGGCGCCGGCCGAGACCAGCAATGTGCCGCAATCCCCCCAGGGCTCCCGGTGAGCCTGCGCAACCCGGAGCGTCGCTGGGCGCCCCCAACCGATCGAGCGCCTCGCCGGTGCGCGGCGCTGCGCAGCCCCGGCGTCGCGGTCCTCGCGCATGGCTCGCCACGAGCACCGGGCATCCCTGCCGCGGTCGCTCCGGGCGGGTCCCCACGCCTCGCGCCTCGACGGGGTGGCGCGTCGCGACCACCTACGACAGCTCGACGCCGGTGATCGCCGCGCACGCCTCGAGGAGCCCCTCCTGCACGGCGTGGCTGCTCGCGGGTGCGTCTCGCGGGGCCGCTGGCGGTAGAAGTGGCGCCCGGTGACCGTTGCCGCAGGGTCGTCGCTCGTCGCGAGCCAGGCCTGGGTGACCGGAGCCAGCTCGATGTCGTCGGGCGCTCCCGGACCGCCCATCTTCGTCGGCACCCAGCCCGGCTCGAGCGCGTTGGACAGCACGTGTGGCCATCGCCGGGCGACCGCGAACGCGAGGACGACGCCGAAGAGCTTCGAGTCCGAGTAGGCCTGCGCGCCGCTCCAGCGCCGTCTCGTCCACTGCAGGTCGGAGAGGTCCGGATCGCCACCGCGGTGCATACCCGAGCTCAGGTAGACGAGCCGGTCGGGAGGCATGATCAGCGCCGTGAGCAGATACGGCGCGAGCACGTTGACCGCGAAGACGTGCGAGAGGCCGTCGACCGTCTCGAGTCGTCGCGGCTCGCGGTAACCGACGCCGGCGTTGTGGATGACGGCGTCGAACCTGCCGAGCGCGTTCGCCTGCTCGCCGACCTGCCTCATCCCGGCGATGCTCGACAGGTCGCCGACGACCACGTGCGCCGCCGCGGGCAGCGCTGCCCGGGCGTCGGCGGCGCGTGCGTCGTTGCGGGCGTGCAGCGTCACCGCGTGCTCGCCGGCCACGAGCAGTCGGGCGGCCATGAGGCCGAGACCGTCGGCCGATCCGGTGACGAGAACCTGGGCCATTGCGGGACTCCCTCCTCGGCCGGGCACCCCGCGGGGCCGCCTCTCCCTCCCATGACATACCTCACCGCTCGCGGCACTCGGCGTCGGCCCAGTAGCTCCGCGGGGCGGTGCTCCGACGGCTCGGGCGCCGCCTCGAACGAATCCACCCGCGACGTCGCGGCTCCGGCTGCGCCGCCGTGGCCGCTCTTGACAGCATCGCCTCACTCGGGTTCACTCTGGTATCTGGTATCTGATGTTTACCGCGAGAGGGGCGACCCGTGGTTGAGGATGCCAACCGTGAGCCGGTCGAGGTCGATCTTCTGCTGGCCGGCGGCTGGCTGCTGACCATGAACGAGCGCCGCGAGGTCTACCGTGACGGCGCGGTCGCGGTGCGCGGCACGACGATCGTCGACGTCGGCCAGCGTGCCGATCTCCTCGGTCGCTACCGCGCACGGCGCGTGATCGACACCTCCCGGATGGTCGTCACCCCCGGGCTCGTCAACGGTCACCGGCACCTCCTGTGCTGCCCGAAGGGTGCCCTGCCTGAGGGCCGCCAGACGCTCGAGGCCCTGCGCACCTTCACCTATCCGTGCTTCGCGGCGCTCACCGAAGAGCAGATGCACGCCTACGCCCTCCACGCGACCGCCGAGATGATCCGCTTCGGCACGACGACGTTCGAGGAGCCCGGGTGCAACCACCTCGAGGCCGTGCTGGACGCGCTCGCGACCTCGGGCATCCGCTGCCGGGTGGGGCCGTGGACCTGGGACCAGCGTGGGCCGTCCGGCGGCGCCGACCTCCCCGCATGGCTCGTGATGGAGCCCGACGCCGCGCTCGAGCGCTTGCGCCAGGGGGTCGAGACGGTCCGTGCGTTCAACCACCCGCTGATCCGCGACGCGGTGACGATCGAGGGCGTCGGCACCTGCTCGGACACCCTGACACTCGGCGCCGCCAAGCTCGCCGAGGAGGCGGACTCGCTCGCCGTGCTCCACAAGGCGACGAGCGAGCGCGAGGTGGCGCTCGAGCTCGAGGTGTTCGGCGAGCGGCCGCTCCAGCACATGCACTCCATCGGCGCGCTGAACCCGTGGGTGCTGCTCAACCACATGACCTCCCTCGCCGAGTTCGAGGTCGACCTGGTCGCCGAGACCGGCGCCCGCATCTCGCAGAACCCGAGCTCGGCCCTGAAGTTCGCCAAGGGCACGACGCAGACCGGCAAGTGGCCGGAGCTGCTCGCGGCGGGCGTCCCGATCGCCCTCGGCACCGACGCGGAGAACGTCTCGAACCACCAGGACATCTGCCGGTCGATGCAGCTCGCCGCGCTTTTGCCGCGCGACGCCCGGCGCGACCCGAACGCCGTCACCGCCGAGCAGGCGGTCGAGATGGCGACGATCAGCGGTGCGAGGGCGCTGCGCTTCGATGACGTGACCGGCTCGATCGAGGTCGGTAAGGAAGCGGACATCACCTGCTTCGACACGGACGACTTCGACTGGCGACCACTCCACAACCCCGTCGCCAACCTCGTCTACGGTTCGACGGGGCACTCCGTGCACACCGTGCTCATCGCGGGTGAGGTGGTGCTCGACGCGAAGCGCCTGACCCACGTCGACGAAGAGCAGGTGCGCGAGACGGTCGAGCGCATCGACCGGGAGGTCCTGTCGATTATCGGCGTCGAGCCCGGCCCGCGCTGGCCGGTGCTGTGAGCCTGGGCGCGGAGCGGCGCGATGCAGGCGAGCCTCGACCGGAGGTGGTGGTGGCGAGGAGCGTGACGAGTCCCGACGCCCAGGCTGCTCGCCCAGCCGACCCGCCTCCGTCCGCCGCCGGCGGCGCGACGCCGCAGATCACGGTGCGCGGCGTGTCGAAGCGATTCGGCGGGGTCGTCGCGCTCCGAGGCGTCGACGTGACCATCGGACAACACGAGAAGGTCGCCATCCTCGGCCCGAGCGGCTGCGGCAAGTCGACGCTGCTCCAGATCGTCGCCGGCCTGCTCGATCCTGATGCCGGCTCGCTCGACGTCGCCGGGGCCATCTCGGCGAAGGAGCGCCTCGCGCGCTGCGCCATGATGCCGCAACGCGATCTGCTGCTGCCCTGGCGCACCGCCCTCGACAACGCGTCGATCGCGCTCGAGAACCGCGGGTTGAAGCGCCGCGACGCTCGCGAGCGGACCCGTCCCCTGTTCGAGCGGTTCGGGCTCGGCAAGTTCGAGGAGCTGCGCCCGTCCCAGCTCTCCGGCGGCATGCGCCAGCGGGTGAGCTTCGTCCGGACCCTGATGGCGGAGAAGGACATCCTCCTCCTCGACGAGCCGTTCGGCGCCCTCGACTCGATCACCCGTGGGCAGATGCAGGAATGGCTGCTCCACGCGATGGAGGACGTACCGCGAACGGTGCTCCTCGTCACCCACGACGTCGAGGAGGCACTCCTGCTCGCGGATCGGGTCGTCGTGCTCTCGGCACACCCCGGCCGCGTCGTGCGGGTGCTCGACTCACGGGTGCAGGCGAGCGGCTCGCGGCGCGAGATCGTTACGGACCCCGAGTTCGTGAACCTCAGGGAGCAGGCGCTGGAGGCACTCGAGTGAGCGCCACGGATCTCGAGGTGCCGGGTGCTGCCCCCGGCGGGAGCGGTGGCGGGCCGACGGAGCCGGTCTTCGAGGACGTCGTCGTCGAGCGCCGCAAGTCGGGGCTCCGCCGGCTCGTCTCGAACTACGGCGCGGCCGCGGTGCTCGTCGTGCTCATGGTCGTCGCCTGGCAGGTCATCGTGCACCTCGCCGGCCTCCCCGAGTACCTCATGCCGGTGCCGACGCAGGTCGCACGCTCCCTCGGCCACGACTGGAGCTCGATCCTCGGCCCGGCGACGCTCACGACCATCAAAGAGGTGCTCATCGGCTTCGCGATCGCGACGGCGGTCGGCATCGGGATCGCCGTCGTGCTGCACCTGTTCGGGCCGGTGCGGCGAGCCGTCTACCCCCTGCTCATCGCCTCCCAGACGGTCCCGGTCGTGGTGCTCGCGCCGATCCTCGTTGTCCTCTTCGGCTACGGCATCGTGCCGAAGCTGGTCATCGTCGCGCTGATCTGCTTCTTCCCCATCGTCGTGAACGGGCTCGACGGGCTGCGCTCGGTGGACGACGACTTCATCCGGATGATGCGCACGCTCGACGCCGGGCGCTGGGCGATCTTCAAGCGCGTCGAGTTCCCCGCGGCGCTGCCGCTCATCTTCTCGGGCATGCGCATCGCCGCGACGTTCGCCTCGATCGGCGCGGTCTTCGGGGAGTGGGCCGGCTCGAACGCCGGGCTCGGCTACGTGATGCTCGAGGCCACGCCGAACCTGCAGACGGCGCGCATCTTCGCCGCCATCGTCGTGCTGACGGTGATATCGATCACGCTCTTCGGCGCCGTCTCGATCGCCGAGCGACTCATCGCACCCTGGAGCCAGCAGCGGACGTCGCGATAGAGGGTGCGCGCACGGGGGAATCCGGCGACGTGGGACGGCTCTGCCCGCTCGCCGCAGGTCATGAGCAAGAGGATCAAGCACTCGATGAAAGGACAGCCATGTCGTTACGACTGAAGATGGCACTCGGCGCGATGGCCGTCGCGCTCGCGGGGTCGGTGGTCGCAGCCACCGGCTCCATGGCGAGCACGGCCCGTGTCTCGCACGCTGCGGCGAAGTCGGTGGTGGTCGAGCTCGACTGGGTCCCGAACCCGGACCACGTCGCGCTCTACTACGCGCTGAAGAAGAACTACTTCTCCAAGGCCGGGCTGTCGGTCAGCCTCCAGGCCCCGTCGAACGCGGCGGACCCGATAAAGCTCGTCGGTCTGGGCAAGGTCGACCTCGCGATCTCCTACGAGTCAGAGATGTTCTACGGCCAGCAGGAGGGGCTCCCTGTGGTCGCCGTCTCGACGATCGTGCCGGTGCCCCTCAACTCGCTCATCGTCACCCCGAAGGACCACGTGACGAAGCTCTCGCAGCTGAAGGGCAAGAAGGTCGGCATCACGGGCATCCCGAGCGACGGCGCCATCTACCAGATGCTGCTGCGCACGACGCACATGACCGCCAAGCAGATCCCGTCGGTGACCGTCGGTGAGAACCTCGTGCCCTCGATCCTGTCCGGTCGGGTCGACGCGATCGTCGGCGGGTACCGCAACGTCGAGGCGATCCAGATCGCACAGGAGATGGGCACGAAGCCGACCGTGTTCCCGGCCTCCTCGCTCGGCGTGCCGAACTACGCCGAGCTCGTGCTCGTCGCCAACCGCAACCGCTTGAAGAGCGATCCCGCCTACGCCGCAAAGGTGAAGAGCTTCGTCGGCGCGCTGAGCGCCGCGACGACCGCGGCCATCGCCAACCCGGGCGGGACGACGACGATCATGGAGCAGGTCAGCCAGTACACGACCAAGTTCCTGAAGGTCAGCGTCCCCTACACGCTCTCGCTGATCAAGCCGACCGCGGGGCACAAGGTCGGCTGCATGAGCGAGGCGTCGTGGCAGAGCTTCGGCACCTGGATGAAGCAGCAGAAGCTGATCACCGACACGCCGAAGGCGGCACCCCTCACCACGGACGCCTACCTGCCCTACAGCTGCTGAACGCGGGTTCCCGGCGGAGCGGGCCGTCCCGCCGCTCCGCCGGGGCACCGGGGGTGTGACTGCGCGTGACCGGAGAAGATTATTTGATGTATGATGTTCCAGATCTAGGGGGACGAAACGCATGAGTCTTCAGGCTGACCAGCGGGATCGCGCCGAGGCGGTGCTGGCGTCGGTCGACCTCGGACGGGCGGTGGAGCTCGTCCGGCAGGTCTGCCGGATCCCGAGCGTCCTCGGCGAAGAGGGCGAGCTGGCGGGCTTCCTCGCGTCGGTCATGGAGGACTCCGGCTTCGAGGCCGTCAAGCTCGAGTCCGTCCTCCCCGACCGCCCGAACGCCACCGGCGAGCTCAGCTTCGGCCCCGGGCGGCGCGTCGTGCTCACCGGCCACCTCGACACCAAGCCGGTCTCCCACGGCTGGGAGAGGAGCACGCCGTTCTCCGGCGACCTCGTCGACGGGGCGGTCTACGGCCACGGCGTCATGGACATGAAGGCAGCACTCGCCTGCCAGATCGTGGCCATGGAGGCGGTGCGCGCCGCGGGGGTCGCCCTGCGCGGGACGCTCGCGATGGCCGCCGTCTGCGACCACATGGGCGACCAGTCCGGATCGATCGCCTACTTCGCGGAGCACGACGCCGACCTGTGCGTGCTCGGCGAGCTGACGGACAACGAGGTCTGCCTCGGCCACCGCGGCCGCTACTACTTCGACGTCACGACGCGGGGCCGGTCGGCCCACACGTGCCACAAGCACGAGGCCGTGAACGCCAACGTCCTCGCCGCCCAGGCGGTGCTCTCGCTCGACGCCTCGTGCTACCGGCCCGAGCTCGACCCCGAGGTGCTGCGGCTCTTCGGACCGGAGACGTTCGTGGTGCCCGGCCGGATCTACGGGGGCCTCGCGCCCGGCGGGCCGTCGATGATCCCCGACGAGTGCGTCATCAGAGTCGACTGCCGTCCCCAGCCCGGCGTGACCGCCGAGGAGGTGCGGGCCGAGATCGACCGCTGCCTCGCGGATGCCAAGAGGCGCGACGACCGCTTCGAGGCCGACGTCGAGCTCGCCGACGTGAAGCCCGGCTACCTGGCCCGAGCCGACTCGGAGATCGTCACGCTGATGGTCGACGCCGTGCGCCTGGTGCGCGGCGGCGAGCCGGCCCTTGTCACCGAGAACTGGCTGGGCGACACTGCGAGCTTCGGGGCGAAGGTCCCGACGGTGATCTTCGGGCCAGGGGGACCCCCCGTGTACTGCGCCGACGAGCACCTCTCGGTCGAAGACATCCACGAGGCGACGAAGGCGTACGCGGCGTTCTCGGCGCTCGCGCTCGACGAGACGGAGGAGGCACGATGAGGGAGGGCCTGCATGTCGTCCTGGCGAAGCCCGGCCTCGACGGGCACGACCGTGGCATCAAGGTCATCGCGATGGCGCTTCGCGACGCGGGCGCCGACGTCGCCTACCTCGGGCTGCGTTGCACCCCGGCCGAGATCGCCGCCGCGGCCGTCGAGCGGGACGCCGACGTCGTCGGCATCTCCGTGCTCTCCGGCGCCCACGTCGCGCTCGCCGAGCAGCTGCTCGGGGCGATGGAGGCCGCGGGCTCGCGCGCGCCGGTCGTGGTCGGCGGCACGGTTCCCGAGGGCGACGCCCAGCTGCTGAGGGCGATGGGCGTCGCGGACGTGCTGCCGGTCGGGACCCCGCTCGACGAGGTCGTGTCGCGGATCGTGCGGATCGCATCGGAGCCGGCCGCACTCCGATGAGCGACCGCCTCGCCTACGACAAGGCGACGGCCGAGCTGCCCGGGACGACGACCGACTCCTCGATCGAGGTCCGCCCTCTCTACACCGCGGCCGATCTCGCCGGAGCCGCGCTCGAGGAGCGGCTCGGGCTCCCGGGCCAGCCCCCCTTCACGCGCGGGCCGTACCCGTCGATGTACCGCGGCCAGCTCTGGACGATGCGCCAGTTCGCCGGCTACGGCTCGTCGGAGGAGACGAACGAGCGCTTCAAGTTCCTCCTGCGCCAGGGCCAGACGGCGCTGTCGGTGGCGTTCGACCTGCCGACCCAGCTCGGTTACGACTCGGACCACGACCTCGCCCGGCCCGAGGTCGGCCGCGTCGGCGTCGCCGTCGACACCGCGGACGACGTGGACGAGCTGTTCGAAGGCCTACCGCTCGACAAGGTCTCGGTGAACTTCACGATCAACGCCACCGCCCCGATCATCCTTGCCATGTACCTCGTCGCCGCAGATCGCCAGGACGTCGCTTACGAGCGCCTTTCGGGGACGCTGCAGAACGACATCTTGAAGGAGTTCCTCGCCCGCAAGCTGTTCGTCTACCCACCCGCTCCCTCGATGCGGCTCGCCGCGGACGTCGTCGAGTACGCGGCCGCCCACCTCCCGCGCTTCAACCCGATTTCGATCACCGGCTACCACGCCCGCGAAGCAGGCTGTGACGCCGTCCAGGAGCTCGGCCTGACGATGGCCGACGCCGTCGCCTACGCCAGGGAGCTCGTCGGCCGGGGGATCGACTTCGACACCTTCGCCCCCCGGCTGTCGTTCCACTTCGCGACGACGCTCGACCTGTTCGAGGAGGTCGCCAAGCTCCGCGCCGCCAGGCGGCTCTGGCACTCGATCGCCACCGAGCAGTTCGGGGCGAAGGATCCGGCCTCTGCGCGACTCCGCTTCTTCTCCGGCAACTCGGGCGCGACCCTGACGGCGCAGCAGCCGTACAACAACATCGTCCGCTCGACGATCCAGTGCCTCGGGGCCGTGCTCGGCGGCGCCCAGTCGGTCCACGTGATGGGCTACGACGAGGCGTACGAGCTGCCGAGTGAGGAGGCTGTGACGCTCTCGCTGCGGACTCAGCAGATCATCGCCTTCGAGAGCGGCGTGACCCGCACGGCCGATCCGCTCGCCGGCTCGTACTACGTCGAGTGGCTGACCGACGAGGTAGAGCGACGCGCCCGGGAGGTGATGGACGCCGTCGAGCAGGCCGGCGGCGCCGTGGCAGCGCTCGAGGCGGGCATACCCCAGCGCTGGATCGCCGACTCCGCGTACCGGATCGAGCGTGAGATCGGCTCGGGCGCAAGGCCGAAGGTCGGCGTGAACCTGTACGAGGACGAGGCCGGTCGCGAAGAGCTCCGGCTGTTCCATCTCGACCCGCGCGTCGGCGAGCGCCAGATCCGGCGCCTCCAGGAGCGCCGCGCCGCGCGCGACGGCGGCCGGGTGCGTGCGGCGCTCAGGGCGTTGGCCGTCGACCTCGAGGACGGGCGCAACGTCATGCCGGCGCTCGTCGAGGCCTCGCGCGCGGGGGCGACGCTCGGCGAGATGTCGGACGTGCTGCGCCAGTCGTTCGGCGAGTTCAAAGAGCCGAACCCCTGGTGAGCGCGGCGCTCGAGGGCCTGAGGGTCGTCGACCTGACACGCTTCGTCGCCGGCTCGTACGCGACGAGCGTCCTCGCCGCGCTCGGGGCGGACGTCGTCAAGGTCGAGCCGCCGGGGGGCGACCCCTACCGCCGGCAGGGCACCGAGTGGGTGAACGGCGAGTCGGTGCTGTTCATGTCGCTCAACGCCGGCAAGCGCAGCGTCGCGCTCGACTTCCGCACGCCTGCGGGGCGCGAGGTGCTCGAACGCCTCGTCGCGCGCTCCCACTTCTTCGTCGAGAACGCGCGACCGGGGAGCCTGGCGCGCCACGGCCTCGACTGGGACTCGCTCCACGCGCGCCACCCCGCGCTCGTCGTCGGCTCGATCTCGGGCTACGGCGACGTCGGGCCGGACGCGCACAAGGGCGGGTTCGACCTGATCCTGCAGGCAGAGTCGGGGCTGATGAGCGTTACCGGCTCGCCCGAGGCGGGACCCGTGAAGGTGGGGGCGCCCCTGCTCGACGTCGGCGCCGGCCTGGCGTGCGCGCTCGGGCTCGTGGCCGCGCACGTCGAGCGGCTCTCCACCGGGCGCGGGCGGCTCGTGTCGACCTCGCTGCTCGAGTTCGCCCTCGCCGGCCTCGGGACGATCGCCGCGGGATACCTCGTCTCGGGCGAGGTGCCGGGGCTTCTCGGGACCCACTCGCCGAACTTCGCGCCCTACGGCGGCTTCCGCACCTCGGACGGCTGGATCGTGATGGCGGGCGCGGGCACCGAGGAGCTGTGGCGGCGCGCCTGCGAGGCCCTCGGGGCGGGCGAGCTGGTCTCCGACGAGCGGTTCGCGGACAACGCGCGGCGCGTGGCGCACCGTGACGCGCTTACCGCCGCGCTCGAGGCGGTCCTCGCCCGCGCGCCCTCGAAGCACTGGCTCGGGGTGCTCGGGGCGGCGGGCGTCCCCGCCGCCGAGGTACGCGGCGTCGACGAGGTGCTCGCGAGCGACCAGGTCGCTGCGCTCGGCTCGCTCGAGCACCTGGCGCACCCGCGCGCCGGTGCGTCGGTCGTGGTCGCCCCGCCGCTCCGCGTCGACCGGGCGCCGCTCGGCTACGGCGCGGCCGCGCCCGTCCTCGGTGCCGACACCGCCACGGTGCTCGGCGAGCTCGGCGTCTCCGGGGAGGAGCTCGCCCGCCTCGTGCGCGAGGGGACCGCGGTGACGGCGTGACGGTCGACCCGGCGGGCCGGGTCGACCTCGCCGCCCTAGCGGCCGAGGTGCTCGAACGGACCGTCGAGATCGCGGGCGTACCCGCCCCGACGGGTGGCGAGCAGCAGCGCGCGGTGACCGTCGCCGAGTGGTGGCGTCGCGACGGCTTCGCAGCGGTGTCGAGCGACCCGGCCGGCAACTGCTGGGCGACGGTGCGCGACGGCAGCGGCCCGGCGATCGTCCTCGCCGCCCACCTGGACACGGTGTTCGGTCCGGAGACCGAGCACGGCGTGGCCCGCTCAGGCGGCCGGCTCGTCGGTCCGGGCGTCGGTGACGATGCCGTCGCGCTCGGCGCGCTCGGCGCCGTCGGCCGCCTCCTCGCGTCGTCCGGAGGGTCGCTGCCGGTCCTCCTGCTCGCCACGGTCGGCGAGGAGGGTCTCGGCAATCTCGCCGGCGCCCGCCACGCTGTCGCGCACCCGCCGGTCGAGCTCGCCGCCTTCATCGCGATCGAGGGCAACTACCTCGGCAGGATCGGGACGACGGGCGTCGGGTCGCGTCGCTGGCGGGTCTCGCTCAGCGGGCCGGGTGGCCATGCGTGGGAAGAGGCCGGCGCCCCGAGCGCGCTGCACGAGGCCGCCCGCGTCGTGCACGCCCTCTCGTCGATCCCGACGGTCGCCGGTTCCACCTCACTGAACGTCGGGAGGCTCAGCGGCGGCGAGGCGATCAACGCGCGGGCGCGCGAGGCCAGCTTCGAGCTGGACCTGCGCGGGGCCGACGAGCGCTCCCTCGACGGGCTCGAGGCGGCGGCCCGGTCGGTCCTCGACGGACCGGTCGCGCACGGGCTCAGCATCGGCCTCGTGGACATCGGCCGCCGACCGGCCGGGCGCATCGACGCCGGCCATCCGCTCGTCGGCGCGGCCAGGGCTGCCCTCGAGGCGCGCTCGATCGCCTGGCGTGAGGTGGCGAGCAGCACCGATGCGAACGCGGCGCACGCGGCCGGTCTCCCGGCGCTCGCGCTCGGGGTCACGATCGGGTCAGGCGAGCACACCCCGCAGGAGTGGATCGAGATCGGACCGGTCGCCGACGGCATCGCCGCCCTGTCGGACACCGTCGTGCGCTACGAGCAGGCCGTCGACGCGGCCGGAGCAAGGGAGGGACGCGCCCGTGAGTGAGCTGCGATCGGGGGTGGCCCTTCAGCCGGTGGACGACCCGACGACCTTCTCGGCGATGGCCCGGGAGATCGAGGACCTCGGGTTCGACAACCTCTGGCTCACCGACTCCTCGCTCCACGCGCGCAACTGCTACGTCTACCTCTCGCTCGCCGCCCAGTGCTCGACGAGGCTGACGCTCGGCACCGCGGTGACCAACCCGCTCACCCGCCACCCCGCCATCACCGCGAGCGCCATCGCGACGGTCGACGAGCTGTCCGGCGGGCGCACGGTCCTCGGCCTCGGCGCCGGCGACCGCCCGCTCCTCGCCCTCGGCCTGAAGCCGAGCCCGCTCGCGGACCTCGAAGCGACGATCGGCGCGCTCCGGGCGTTGTGGAGCGGGGCGGCGGTGAACCTCGAGGCGGGCTCGTTCTCGCTCCACGATGCGCACCTGCGCTTCCCGGCCCGGCCCGACATCCCGGTCTTCGTGTCCGCGAGCGGGCCCCGCACGCTCGAGCTCGCCGGTCGCCTGGCCGACGGCGTGATCCTGCTCGTCGGTCTCTTCCCCGATGCGATCGCCTGGGCACTCGACCACCTCGGGCGCGGCGCGCACCAGGCTGGCGGGCGGCCCCGGCCGCACGTCGCGGTGTTCGCCTACGGCGCGATCGACGACGACCGCGACTGGGCGACCGAGCGGGCGCGCTCGATCGCCGCCTGGTTCCCCCAGACCGCGCCGGCGATCTGCCGGCTCGCCGGGCTCGGTGACGAGCTCGCCGAGGAGGTCCGCCGCACCTACGGGGGCGGGGAGTTCCAGGAGGCGGCGAACGCGGCCGAGCTCCTGCCTGACGACTTCGTCCGCAAGGTGGCCCTCGCCGGCGACCGCTCGGACGCCCGGGCCCGGATCGAATCGGTCCTCGACGCGGGCGCCGACTCCGTCCACGTCTTCCCCCTCGGCGAGCGCCGGATGGACACCGTCCGTGCGTTCGCCGAGTGCTGGCGCGAGGTGACCGGCGCGCGCTGAGCCGGCCGCGGCGAGCCGGGCTCCGGCATCTCCGGCGACAGCTGGTATGGAAGATAGGATATTTGTCCCAGGGGGTGCTGTGAGCCGCTCCGAGACCGAGCTGAACGAGCGGGGGTGGGGGGTCCGGCGCATCCATCACGTGGCCTTTGCCCATCAGGGCCCTGAGGTGCTCGACCGCCTCGAATCCGTCCTCGGCCTGCGCTGCCACGAGCCCGAGCCGGCGGAAGGCTTCGTCGAGCGTATGTTCCCCATCGGCGACGCCTACCTCCAGACGCTCGAGGCCACCGGGCCGGGCGACGTCGGCCGCTTCGTGGACCGCCGGGGACCGGCGCTCCACCATGTCGCGTTCGAGGTGGAGGACCTCGACACGGCATTGGCTGAGCTGAGACGTCGCGGGACGAGAATGGTCGACGAGTCCCCCCGACCCGGTGGGGCCGGGACACGCATCGCGTTCCTGCACCCGTCAGCGTGCGGGGGGCTGCTGGTCGAGCTGGTTGAGCCGAGCCGGGAGGCACCTTCGTGGTAGACGCCGTCGAGCCCCGTGCGGAGCGCGCACACAGAACGAGCGCCGTGGAGTCGGCGTTCTCGGCCCGCCACGACCGCGCGAAGATCACCGACTGGGTCTTCGAGGAGCTGAAGAGCGCGATCATCGACCTCCGCCTGCCCCCCGGCGAGCCGCTCCGGGAGGCGACGCTCGCCGACTCGCTCGGCGTGAGCAAGACACCGGTCCGCGAGGCGTTGACCCGCCTCGAGCTCGAGGGTCTCGTCGAGTCGACCTCGTTCAAGGGCGCCGTCGTCTCGAGCTACACGAGGCGTGACCTCGTCGAGCTCTACGAGCTGCGCGAGCTGCTCGAGGTCTGGGCCGTCCAGGAGGCCGCGAGCTCGATGGGCGACGACGCCCTCGCCCGCCTCGACGACCTGATGGAGGCGGGCGAGCGGCTGCGAGCCGAGGGCAGGACGGACGCGCTCGAGGGCGCGATCGACGAGTTCGACGGCTTCCTGTTCGAGCAGGTGACCAACCGCCGGATCAGCGCGCTGATCGACAACCTGCGCGCCCACCTGACGAGGATCGGCCGGCTGACAGCGGAGATCCCCGGCCGCCTGGCCACCTCGGTCGACGAGCACGCGCTCATCGCCGAGGCGCTCCGCCGCCGGGACCCTGAGGCCGCCGCCGCGGCCCTCCGCAGGCATATCGCGAGCGTCCGGGACGACCAGCTCACGACGCTCGACGAGCGCAGCGAAGGCACTTGACGCTCAACTTGGTATCTGATGTAGTGCATCTCATGTTCAAGGACGGTTCGAGCTCGGTCTCCGCTCGACTCCACGAGCACGGCAGCGCCGCCTGGGCAGCGGCGACCGGGCACCCGATGGTGAAGGAGATCGCCGCCGGCACCCTCCCTCACCAGCACTTCCGCCACTACTTCGAGCAGAACATCGCCTACCTCGAGGACTACGCGCGGGCGATCGCCGCCATCGCGGCCAAGGCGCCCGACGCCGAGGCCCTCGAGGTGCTCGGGCGGATCCTCGCCCAGATCATCACCGTCGAGCTGCCGGCGAACCGCCGGTTCCTCGAGCGCCTCGGGGGGGACCCGGGCGGCGTGCGAGGCGTGGCGACGATGGAGCCGACGACCTACGCGTACACACGCCATCTGCTCGCGACCGCGGCGCTCGGCGACTGCGCCGCCGGCCTGACGGCCGTGCTGCCCTGCCAGTGGAGCTACGGCGAGATCGGCGCCGACATCGCCGGGGCGAAGCCGGACGACCCGATCTACGCCGACTGGGTCGAGGTCTTCGGCAACCCCGACTACGCCGAGCTCGTCGACGTCACGACGAGCCTGCTCGACCGGCTCGCGGACCCCGACCCGGCGAGCTTCAGCCGCCTGCAGGTGGTCTTCGACGCATCGACGCGCTACGAGGTCGAGTTCTGGGACATGGCCTACGGGCCGCCCCCGGCGAGCTTCTAGCGGCCGAGGCGGCCGTCTGAGATGCCGCGCACCTCGGCGAGGAAAGGGTGGAGATGGCGACGGTGACCGGTCCGAAGCTCGAGTTCCCGCAGCACCCGCCGCGCCCGTGCACCGGCGGCGGCCGGACCAGCACCGACCCGACGATCCCGACGCTCGACCCGGCGACCGGGCGGTCCGGCCGGTCGATCGGCCGGTCATGAGCGCGCAAGCGCCGCCCGGGCGCACCACGATCACGAACGGCATCGTCGTCACGCTGAACGAGGCCGACGACGTGCACGTCGGCGGGACCGTCGTCCTCGAGGGCGACCGCATCGCCTACGCCGGCCCGGCCGCCGGCGCGCCGGCGGCCGCCGGGAAAGTGATCGACGCCGCGGGGATGGCCGTGCTCCCGGGCCTCGTCGACCTGCACTACCACACGGCGATCGCGAAGGGCTGGAGCGACCACCTGCCGCTGTGGGAGTACCTGGACACGCTGTGGTACCCGGCGATCCGCGCCCTCGACGACGAGGCCGCCTACTGGGCGGCGCTCGCCAGCTACTGCGAGTCGATCAAGTGCGGCGTGACGACGGTGAACGACATGTACCGCCGCCTGGAAGCCCTCGCGGGCGCGGCCGAGGAGATCGGTATCCGCGCCGTGCTCTCGAACGACGTCGCCGATCCCGAGCACGACCTCGACTCCCTCGACGACACCCGCGCCGCCTACGCGGCCAAGCACAACGCGGCGAACGGCCGCGTCGAGATCGCCGTCGGCATCGAGTGGCTCCCGATGGCGAGCGAGGGGCTGCTCCGCGACGCACGCGCCCTCGCCGACGAGCTCGGGATCAAGTTCCACATCCACCTGAACGAGTCGACGACCGAGGTCGACAACTCCATGGCCCGCTTCGGCCGACGGCCGACCGAGGTCGCCTACGACTGCGGCGTGCTCGGCCCGGACTGCATCGCGGCGCACTGCGTCTGGCTGTCGGACCGCGAGATCGCCCTCATGGCCGAGACCGGGACGCACATCTCGCACAACCC
>DATKQY010000012.1:0-11352 GCA_035532475.1 Acidimicrobiales bacterium
AGCAAGGACATGCCCACCGGCCTGCCCTCGGCCGATCGGAGCATCGGAATCGACACCGCTGGGACGCCGCTCACGCTGGCGAGGAAGGTCAGGCGCAGCGTCGAGGCCCGCGCCGACTCGATGTCCGCGCCGCTCGCGCTCCGGGCGATCGCTGGGCCTGCGGCCGTCGGGAGCACGATGAGGCTCTGCTCCAGCCACGCCCTGAGCTGCGCGGAGGCCCGGCGCACCTCGGCGCGCCCCCCGTCGGCCTGGGCCTCGGTGATCGCCGCGGCGATGGCGAAGCGGCGTGCCACGTCTCGACCGACGGTCCCCGGATGGTCCTTGAGCCACGGGCCGTACGACTGCCAGGCTTCCCACGCCTGGACCGTGCGGAACGCCTCGAACCAGCGCTCGAGCTGCTCGACGGGCAGGTCGACCGCTTCGGTGGGCGGGAGCCGATCAGCTAAGACGAGTTCCCTCACCGCGGCGTCGAAGCGCCGTTGCACCTCCGAGGTCGCCAACGACTCGACGGTCGGCAGGCGGACCGTGCGCGTCGCCGGCGGGCCGACCGAGCGTGGCCCGAGGAGCGTCTCGGCCACGGCGATCGACGTGGCGACGTCGCGGGTGACCCATCCCAGGGCGTCGAAGGAGGGTGCGAGTGGGAGCACGCCGTGGGTGCTGAGCGCGCCCTGCGTCGTGCGGACACCGACCAGACCCTGGTAGGAGGCCGGGACCCTGATGGACCCGGCCGTGTCGGTTCCGAGACCGACCTGGGCTTGCCCGAGCGCCACGGCGCTCGAGGGCCCGCTGGTCGATCCGCCGCTCAGGCAGTCCGGCGCCGCGGGGTTCGGCGGGCTGCCGTAGTGGGCGTTGGCGCCGGAGAGGCTGTAGGCGAACTCGTCGGTCCGGGCGATCCCGACGATGTGCGCGCCGGCGTCCAGCAGCGTCGCGAGCACCGGAGCGCTCTGCGGCTCAGGTGCGCGCTCCGCCAGCCAGGTGGGATTGCCGGCGCCGATCGCGAAGCCGCCGACCGCGATGAGATCCTTTACCGCGATCGACGTGCCCGACAGCGGACCGGTGCCGGTCGCTCGGACGAGCGGGTCGCCCACCACCCTCCACACCGTGGTGTCGAAGGCGGCCGCGCTGGCGTGCGTCGGACGCACCGGGAGGCTGACGTGAGCAGCGATGATGCGCCAGCGGCCGCTCCGTCGTTGCCAGACCTGGGTCTGCAGCCCGGTGGCATCGCCATCGCGCGTGCGGGCCAGGAGCACGGCCGAGTGCTCGGCGAGCAGGCGGACGTGGAGCTCCTCGACCCGTCGGGTGGGGATGCGCGGCCGAGCCGAGCCGAAGCCGGCGATGGCTTCGTGGCCGACGAGGAAGTTGGACCCGTCGCCGCGAACGGTGTCGGGTCCCGGCATGTACAGGTCGTTCAGCGTGTCCTGGTCGTCGTCGAACAGGGCCGCGTCGTACCTCCAGAACGCGGCGAGCAGCTCCTCGGGCACCGGGGTCGGCGACACCACGGCGCACCCGCGCTCGGAGCTCACCACGGCGAGCCGTCGACGCCAGCGAAGTCGGCGAGCCTGATGCGGGCATGGACGCCCTTCACGACGTCGACGACCTGGGAGATGTCGAAGTCGGTCGCGGCGCTCAGATACGCGTAGGCGAGCTCGCGGTCCATCGCGAACGACGCGGCGAGCAGCTCGATCGCGTTGCGGGCGCACTTCGCGACGGCCTCGTCGAGGTCGACGTCCATCCCGGTCGGGACCAGGTGGTCCGCGGTCTTCAGCACCGGCCCTCGGGCACCACCGAAGAGCTCGGTCGCGCGGGCACGCGGGAGGACGTCGACGGTGATCGTCGCCCGCAACGGCGCCTCGAGGGCCGTCAACGCGATCTCGCCGTTGCCTTGCGCGAAGTGCGGGTCACCGACGTACAGCCCCCCTCCGGGCACCTGCACCGGAAGGTAGACGGTCGAACCCTCACGTACCAAGGCGACGTCGATGTTGCCGCCGTGCTCGCCCGGTGGCGTCGAGTGCAGGCGGTGCGCGCCGGGCGTCGCGACGCCGACGATGCCGAGAAACGGCGCGATCGGGAACCGCACAAGGCCCTCGGTCCGACCCGCGGCGAGCGGGAGGCTCGCCCGTGCCGCCTCGACGCCATGCTCCAGACCGTCGACCGTGCAAAAGATGCTGGTCAGGGGCGCGCCGTTCGCCGGGAAGCACTCGGGCAGGACCCCCTTGCCGTGCCGGCTGGAGATGATCCCGTAAGGAGCTCGCGGGCACAGCTCGTCGATGCGCACGACGAGATAGTCGCCGACCCCGGCACCGGCGACCATGACCGGCCCGACGACGACGTGCGGCCCGTCCTCGGGGGTGTGCGTCCCCTGTGCCGCGATCGCGATGGCGTCGCCGAGCACGTCGCTCGCGGCGATGCCGTGTCCGCCGAAGAAGGTGACCGGGTCGCGACCCTGATCCTCGAGGATCCCTTCGTGGCTCACCGTGTCGAGCGAGAGGCGTTCGCCGGCATCCACGCTGAGGACGGGTTCGTCCACCTCGCACGGCAGACGCCCCCACATCGTCGTCGCAACGGTCGCAGTGAGATGTCGGGGAGTTGCGGTCATGGTCCTCCCAGAGCTCGGACGGCACGCCCTACGGCGACGCGTGCACTCGGCACTCAAGCACGTCGACGGCTGCCCCGGCCAGCATGGCAAGGAAGTCTTCCGGGTTCATCGCGGCGCTCAGGCACCGGGCGGGTCTCGACGCGAGCGCGACCGAGGGGTCCTTCGTCGGATCGGGCCCGAGGCCCGTCGAGCACGAGCCGGTCGAGGTGCATCCCGGCGCGCCGCTCATCGTCGTCGGCACCGGGCGATCTCGCCGTCTGCGCCGAGGCGGACAGGCGAACTGAGGCTCAGCCGGTCCCAGGTCTGGAACAGGTTCAGGTGCGGCGAGACGAGCCGATCCTCCTGCGGTGGGACGTGCTCGGAGACGACGGGCTGTCGAGACCGGGTGGCGAGGCAGGATCGCCCTCCAGGCGCGCTCCCCCGAGGGGGTGTGGCCTGGAGGGCGCCTCCTCAGGCGACGGTGCCCTCCAGGACGCGCTCGTGGGCGGCCTCGCCACTCGTCGCTGCTTGCCACTCTCGGGCGCGGCTCGCGCCCGGTCGGCCTTCGATCGCGACGAGGGTGAGGACCACCGTCGCCGCGAGGAAGATCGCCGCGGCGAGGAACGCCTTGTCGGCGCCGACGATGAAGACGTGGTGCGAGCGGTTGAGCGCCCCGGAGATGTGTGCCGAGCCGCGTGCGGCCGCCCGGCTCGCCTCGCCGAACACCGAGACGAGCACGGCGAGCCCGAGCGAACCGCCCACCTGCTGCATCACGTTGACGAGGCCCGAGGCGGCGCCGGCGTCCTCCGGCCGGACACCGGCGAGCGAGGCCGTCGTGAGGGGCACGAACGCGAGGCCGTTGCCGATCCCGAACAGCACGAGCGGCCCGAGGACGTCGCCGTAGGCGCTCGCCTCGGAGAGCCGCGTGAGCCACGCGAGTCCGCACGTCGACAGGATCAGGCCGCCGACCATGATCAGCTTCGGTGGCAGGCGGTCGGCGAGGTAGCGCGAGCTGAGCTGGGAGGCGGCGAACAGGGCCACGGTGAGGGGCAGGAAGGCGAGGCCCCCGCGCAGCGGGCTGTAACCGAGGATGCCCTGGAGGAACTGCGTCAGGAAGAAGAACATGCCGTACATGCCGGCGACGAGGAACAGCCGGGCCACGTAGGAGGTGGCGCGGTTGCGGTCCGCGAACAGCCGCAGCGGCGTGATCGGCTGCGCCGCCCGCCGCTCGTTGAGCGCGAACGCCACGAGCAGCGCCCCGCCGAGAAGGAAGGCGGCGATCGTCCCGCTGTCGCCCCACCCATCGGTGGCCGCCCGCACGAAGGCGTAGACGACCGAGGCCATGCCGAGGGTCGAGGTCAGTGCCCCGGTCGCGTCGAACCGACCGGCGTTGCGCGGCGTCTCGGGGAGCGACGTCCGGGCGAAGCCGAGCACCGCGACGCCGATGGGGACGTTGACGAACAGCACCCAGCGCCACGAGACCCACTCGGTGAGCATGCCGCCGGCCAGCAGGCCGAGCGCCGCACCGCCGATCGACACGGCCGTGTACCAACCGATGGCGCGGGTGCGGGCGCGGGCCTCGCGGAACTCGACCATGAGCAGGGCCAGCGCCGACGGAGCGGCCAACGAGGCGCCGACGCCCTGGGCGGCCCGAGCGGCGAGGAGCCAGGTGCTCGACGTGGCGAGACCGCCGGCGAGCGAGGCGACGGTGAACAGCGCGATCCCGGCGCCGAAGGTCCTGCGGCGGCCGAGGATGTCGCCGCAGCGCGCCCCGAGCAGCAGCAGCCCGCCGAAGGTGAGGGTGTAGGCGTTGATGACCCAGGAGAGGGAGGGCGCCGAGAAGTGGAGGGCCGCCTTGATGTGGGGCAGCGCGATGTTGACGACCGTGGTGTCGAGGACGACCATGATCTGGCAGGTCAGGATGATCGCGAGGACGAGGCGGGGACGGTCCCGCCTCGTGCGCTCGGCTGTGGGTGGTGCGGAGGCTGCGATGCTCGTCACGCGGGTTCGCTCCCGGGGGTAGAGTGTCGATGCGGAGGGTTCCTCCGGAAGTATACGGAGGCTGCCTCCGGTTTGCAAGCCAGTAGTGGCGCCGGTATCTGGAGGGCGCATCCGTGACAGAAGACGAGCAGGCGAGAACGGGGCGATCACCCCGTGCGGACGCGTTGCGGAACCGGGCCCGGCTGGTCGACGCCGCGACCCAGGCTTTCGCCGAGCACGGCGTCGACGCCTCCCTCGAAGACGTCGCCCGGCGAGCCGGCGTGGGCATCGGGACGCTGTACCGGCACTTCCCGACGCGCGACTCGCTCGTCGCCGCCGTCTACCGCCACGAGGTCGACGTGCTCTGCGAGAGCGCCGACGAGCTGTTGGCGACGCTGCCGCCGGACCAGGCCCTCGCCGCGTGGATGCAGCGCTTCGTCGGCCACGTCGCGGTCAAGCGCGGCATGGCGAGCGCCCTGAAGTCGATGATGGGGACCAATACGACCCTGTTCGAGGAGTGCCGACGCGAGATGAACGAGGTGGCGACGCGCCTGCTCGGCGCCGCCGCGGCGGCCGGCGGGGTGCGCGACGACATCAGCGCGACGGATCTCCTGCGCGCCATGGGGGGCATCTGCCTCGCGACCGACAACGCCGACTGGCCCGAGCAGGCGCGGCCCCTCGTCGCGCTCCTGCTCGACGGCCTTCGTTACGGCGTCGGCGCACCGTCCACGCCAGATCGGTTGACCGCTTCCGGCTGAGCCCTGAGCCTCGCTGCGCCGGCCGACCCGGCGCGGCCGACCCGGCGTGGGCCGCGACACCACCGCCTGGCGCGCGACGCTGCCTCGCAGCGGGCCGCCGAGGCTCCGTCACCGGCGGTTCCGTCCCGTCGCACCGATCGTCGGGGAGAGTCGTCGGGGAGAGCTCGTCGGGGGTCGGCTCGCCGAGGCGCCGGGGGAGCCGACCGTGCGTGGTGCCTTACGGCCGTTGCCGTTGCCTCTCGTGGCTTTCACCGTTCGGCTCGACCGGAAGCGTTCGGGCGCGCCGCGCCACCGCCCGCAGCATCACGCGTACACGCCGATGGCGACGAGCAGGACGCAGGCGACCCCCGCCACCTGAAGCCCGTGGTTGGTGAGGGCAAGCTCCTCGGGAGCCCCGCCCTCGCCGGACTCGATCGCCAGCTCGATGACGAGGATGGCAATCACGAACGGCAGGATCGAGAGTCGGATGAGGGTGCTGCCGGTGCCGTGGAGCCCTGTCGCCAGGCGGGCGGCACGCTCGAAGGCCCAAAGCCCGTAGCTCATGATGGCCGCCGTCGCGGCGATCTGCCGGACCGAGCGGAGGAAGGTCTCCGGGTAGCGCCGGAGCACCTGGCGGTGTGCAGCGCCAAACTCGCCGAGCGTGACGAGCTCGGCGCTGCGCTTGCCGGCCACGATGAGAAGGGCGCCGCTCGACGCGACCATCAAGAACCAGGGAGAGATCGGGATGTGCACGGCGGCGCCCCCGGCGACGGCGCGCAGCACGAACCCGGAGGCGACGCACGCCAGCTCGACGACAGCGACCCGCTTCAAGACGAGCGAGTAGCTGAGCGTCAGCAGCACGTAACCACCGATGACCAACCCAAGCACCACGCCCGCCAGCGCGAGCGCCGCTCCCACGGCCAGGAGATCGAGCTCGGCACCGAGCACGAGGGCGAGGGTCGGCGAAAGGGCTCCGGAGGCGACCGGGCGCCGAGGCTTCTTTGGGTGCAGGCGGTCCTCGGCGGCGTCGAGGACGTCATTGACGAGGTAGGTACCCGCAGAGGCGACGAGGAAGATCACCGCCGCCGCGGCCGTGCGGCCGAGTGCCACCGGGTGCGAGAGCAGCCCGGCCGTGCCGGGCGCGGCGAACACGAGCACGTTCTTCGGCCACTGCCGCGGCCGCGACGCGCCGACGAGGACGCCGAGCGCCGAACGGCGTGCCCGGTCGTTTGGGAGCGGGGCGACCGTGGCGGCCGAGCGCGGCGCCGCCGGGCCGGACCCGACGGCCGGCGCCGGCTCGTCGCTCCGCTCGAACCGCACGATCTCACCCGCGTGTTGCGCGTTGGAGTGCAGTCGACCCTCGGTCACGACGGCTCCTCAACCGGCCCTGCGGCTCGACATGGTGACGAAGTCCCTCGACCACCAGCTGGCGAAGAAGCGAGCAGGGGTGCCGACCATGGTGGGGAGCAGGTCAGCGCCGTTCGCCGGGGTCGCTCGCGCGTCGGCTCCGCGAGGGCGGTACGTGGCGAAGCTGACCCAGTCGGTGTTGATGTCGAACTCCATCGCCCGCACGGCCCCGACCCGGACGAGGAGGTCGGCAAGCGTCGTGATGTTGAGGCCCGGGCCACCGACGTAGACGAGCGCACCGTCGGCGGTCACGCCGAGCCCCGACCGCCAGACGTAGACCTGGTTGCCAAGGGTCGCACCCCACCGAGTCGTGTCGTTGGCGTTCAGCCCGGGAACAGGCTTGCCACCGTCGACGAGGAGGTCGAGGTTCTGGCGGACTGCGACCACGTCGGGCGAAAGCGTGGCGTCCCGGCCCCAGTCGGCGACGGTCACGGACCCGTTCCGGTAGATGACCAGGGATGCCGCGCCGCGCCGGAGCGGCAGGACGACGCGGCCGTCGGTGTAGTAGCCGCCATGGGCGTCCCTCATGAGGAATCCGGCGTTGAAGGCGGCGACGAGCGACCTCGACGCGCGTGGCGCGACGGGTGCCGTGTACGGCCAGGGCCCGCCGCCGGGAATCCTGCTGCCCGAGTACAGCGTCGCTCTGAGCAGCTTCGTGTCCATCCACGCCACGCCAACCACGAGGCTCGTGTGGATCGGGTCGGGACGGACGAAGGACTCGTAGAGCGCGGGCAGCCCGGCCACGAGCCGGCCTGCGGGGTGCCAGATCCCCTCGCCCGCGATGGCGGGACTGGCGAGGGGCCGGATGGCCCGCGGCCGCGCCAGGTGCGCGACCGAGTACGACGTGGAGCCGGTTGCGCCCGTGGCCCCCTTCCTCGGAGGCGCCGGGATGGCCCCCTTCGCCGGTTCGCCCCCGACGCGGGGCTGGTGGTGTGAGTACCAGAGGTTCTCCGCCCAGTTGACGACCGGGCTGGCCCCGTGTCCGCGGGCCCACTCCGCGAAGCGCGCCGCGACCGAAGTGCCGAGCGTCGGGTTGGTGAGCGCGGATCCCAACGAGACCCAGATTGGGCTGAGCGCGACGACGCCAACGATCAGCGCCGCCACCGACCTGCGCCGCCTGAGCAGCTTCTTGCGGGCCTTCCTGCTCGCCAGGCGTTCCGTCCCCGATCCCGGTGCGGGGCGCGCAGAGCGCGGCCCGACGGCGGCCGCCCCGCGCCGCCGCCCGGCCGGTACCGGCTTGCGTGCGCTCGCCCCTCGCTCAGCTTGGGGAAGTCCAAGCCGTGCCGCTGCGCGAGGCCCCGGCGAGCTGGGATCGCCGGGGCCTCGCGCTCGGGTGGTCATCGGTCGACCGGTCGCCTCGGCTCAGGCTCCGCCACCCACGTCGCTGCCAGCGACGTTCGTGCCCGCCTGGTCCTGGGTGCCGCCCGGGGCGTCGGGGGCTGGCGCGCCAGCCGACTCCGAGGACGTCTCGGTGCCGCTCACATCCTGGCCGCCGACGTCGACCCCGTTCGGGTCCTGGTGCCCGCCGGTGGACTGCACGTCACCGGCGGGATCGGCGTTGCCGCCGACGCCCTCGGTACCGGAGGCACCCGGCGTCGTCGCCGGGGCGGTCGTCGCCGGGGCGGTCGTCGTCGGGGTCGATGGCGTCGACACCGCTGGCGGGGTGGGCGTCGGAGGGCTCTGCGCCGCGGCGACGCCGATCCCGAGCCCGCCGGCCGCCACCATCGCGGCGGCGGCGATGCCGAGTCGCAGACCCGCCTTCTTGACCTTCCTGTCTTCGCTTGCTCCTGATGTCATGTCCGGCTCCTTCGTTTGGGGGGTGGGACAGCACCAGGATGACGAAACGACCATGTGGTGACGATGAGCTGGATCTGTGGATTCGCACATCATCGCTTTCACATCGTGATCACATGGGCCGGCGCGTACCCTTCCGACGTGAGAGTGCTCATCGTCGAGGACGACCGGCGGATGGCGCACCTGCTGCGTCGAGGCCTGATGGAGGAGGGCCACGCCGTCGACCTCGCGGGCGACGGACCCGAGGGCCTCTGGTACGCGACCGAGAACAGCTACGACGCGATCGTGCTCGACGTGATGCTGCCGGGCTTCGACGGTTTCAAGCTGTGCCGCAAGCTGCGCGACCAGGGTTTGTGGACCCCTGTGCTGATGCTGACGGCGCGCGGTGAGGTGCGCGACCGTGTGCTCGGGCTCGACGCCGGAGCCGACGACTACCTGACCAAGCCATTCAGCTTCATGGAGCTCGCGGCGCGCCTTCGCGCCCTCGCCCGGCGGGGTCAGCCCGAGCGGCCGACCGTCCTCGAGGTCGGTGACCTGCGCCTCGACCCCGCCGCACGTCGGGTTTGGCGCGCCGAGGTCGAGATCGTCCTCACCCCGAAGGAGTTCGCCCTCCTCGCGCTGTTGATGGCCCACCCCGGGGAGGTCCTCACGCGGACGAGAATCATCGACTCCGTCTGGGACTTTGCCTACGACGGAACCTCAAACGTCGTCGACCTCTACATCGGCTACCTTCGCCGGAAGCTCGACCGGCCCTTCGGCCGCTCGGACATCGAGACGATCCGCGGCGTCGGCTATCGGCTGCGCTGCCCCGAGGCGGTCTGACGAGGTGTCGGTCCGCCTGCGCCTCACCGTCGTGGTCGCGATCGCCACCGCCGTCGTCTTCGCCTTCGGGAGCTTCGTCTTTTCGATCTTGCTCGCCTCGAGCCTGCTCGGCTCGCTCGACGCGAGCCTGACCGCCCAGGCCACCCAGGCCGTCCAGACGATCCCGGGACCGGGCGGGCAGGAGAACCTGCAGGACTCCGGAGGCCTTCCCGTCGGGTCGCGCCAACCGAGCAGCCCGAGCGTACCGAGCGAGTACCTCGTCCAGGTGTTCGGGCCCGGCGGTCGCCTCGTCGAGGCGAACCAGGCGGCGGGCAACGTCGCCCTGCTCAAACGATCAGAAGCCCGACGCGCCGCTGGCACGTCCTACTACCTCACGACCACCCGGCCGGCGCGCACCGAGCAGCTGCGGCTCCTCGCGACCCCCGTCTCGGGACAGCCCGGCTGGTTCGTCGTCGTCGGCGCCTCCCTCGCGACGATCGACGAGACGCTCCATAACGTCGACCTCGCGCTCGTCGTCGCCGGCGGCATCGCCGTCGTCCTCGCCGCCGCAGCGGCGTACCTGCTCGCGCGTGCCGCGCTCGCACCGGTCGAGGCGATGCGCCGCGAGGTGGAGGTCCTCGTCGGCGACGAGGCCGTCGCTTCGGCCACGATCGAGGTGCCGTCGACGCGGGACGAGCTCGCGCTCCTCGCAACGACGATGAACGACCTCCTTTCGCGCCTCGCCCGCTCGCTCGAGCGGCTCTCGGCGGCGCTCGTACGCGAGCGCGCTTTCGTCGCCGACGCCGGTCATGAGCTGCGCACCCCGCTCGCGGTGCTGCGCGCCGAGCTCGAGCTCGCCAGCAGGCCCGGCCGGTCGCGCGCCGAGCTCGCGTCCGCGGTGACGAGCGCGCTCGGCGAGGCCGACCACGTGTCCCGTCTCGCCGAGGATCTCCTGCTCCTGGCCGAGCGCGACGACGGCGCGCTGTCCTGCATGCCGGAGCGCGTTGAGGTCCGCGCGCTCCTTGAGCGGTCGGCCGAGGCGGCAGGGGCGGAGGCTGCTCGGCGCCACGTGACGATCGCGACCGTCGCGACCGGGGATCTCGCCGCACTCGTCGACCCCGGTCGGATCCGCCAGGTGCTGGACAACCTCCTCGACAACGCCCTGCGCTACGCGCCCGCCGGCTCAACCGTCACGGTGTCGGCCGAGGCGAGCGGGACGACGCTGTCGATCAGGGTCGCCGACCGAGGTCCGGGGTTCCCTGTCGAGTTCTTGCCGCGCGCCTTCGAGCGCTTCGCGCGGGCCGACTCGGCGCGCGGGCGCGAGACGGGGGGGACCGGACTCGGCCTCGCCATCGTCGCGGGCATCGCGACCGCCCACGGGGGGCGGGCCGTCGCCGCCAACGCCGTTGAGGGTGGCGCGGTGGTCACCGTCGAGATCCCCGATGCGGTCGTCCTTCGAGCATCGAGGCGTGGGTGAGCACAGTGGGCGTTCGTGGCGGGAGCCGAAGGGCCGCCCGAGACGTGTCGCGCTCGGCACGCTCGCATGCCTGCTCGGCATCGGCACGACCTCGGCCGCTCGAAGCAGCGACGTGCGCTCACTCCGAGGACCAGTCGCGCGAGGGGCCGAGATGGGAAGGATCGCACCGGCGGTGAGCATTGACGCGCGCTGCCCGTGGGCGGGACGCACCGCGGCGCGGCGCTACACGCCACGCGAGCTCGCCGACCAGGTGCTCGCCCGGATGACGCTCGAGGAGAAGCTCGGCCTGGTGGACCTGCACGCCGGCGACGGTTACGAGAACACCGACACGGGCGTGCCCCGGCTGTGCATCCCTGCGCTCACGCTCCAGGACAGCCCGAATGGCATCGCCTACGGCGCGACCGGGGTCACCCAGCTCCCGGCGTCGCTCGGCCTGGCGGCCACCTTCGATCCTTCCCTCGCCCGCGCCTACGGAGCCGTCCTCGGCCAGGAAGCGCGCGGTCAGGGGATCGCCGTCGTGCAGGGACCGAACCTGAACCTCGACCGCGTGCCCCAAAGCGGGCGCGCCTTCGAGGCCTACG
>DATKQY010000013.1:0-7559 GCA_035532475.1 Acidimicrobiales bacterium
CCTCGCCAAGGTCGACGCCACCGGCGTCACCACCGACGGGCTCGAGGAGGTGATGCTCGCCGCGACCTCGGTCGCATAGGGTTCGAGAGGATCACGCGGTGGTTGCCGTTACACCACCTCCGCGGACGTGGCCCGCTCGCGCCTCTTATGAGCCACATCGCGGCGAGATCCGGACGGCTGGCAGCTCGTTAGATAGCCAGACCACCAAGGTGGTCGGCAGACGGTTCGAGAGTCACCCCGTCCGGACCTCTCGACGTTAGGGCGGCTCGTCCGCTTCGACGGCGCTCGGCCGCACCCGTCGCTCGACGTGGCGATCCACGGCCCGGCCGCGGCGTGGGTCACCAACGAGATCGTGCTCGAAGGACGTGCTAACGATCTCTGGACGCTCAGCTGGCCGCCCGCTTCCGGCGAGTCGCTCGCTTGCGGGTCGGCGGCGGTCCTGCGGATCGACTCGCGGACGGGCCGGGCGAGCGTGGCTGCTCGGCTCCCGGCACCCACTGTCGACCAGTACGACGGCTGCAACGGACTCGAGCCCGGCGAAGCTGTCGTCGCCAGCGGCCGCCCCTTCGTGCTCGAGGGCCGGTCGAGCCTCGGAACGAACTACGGCTACGCCAAGCTCTACGCGATCACGCTGCCTCTTGCCGCACGGTGAGGTGCTGAGCTGCACGTAGCAGCTGACCGACTCGAGCGGTGCCCCGCCACCCGTGGGTGGTGGCCGGCGGCGCCGCAACAGCGAGGCTGCTGGTCCGCCGGGCCGTCGAGGCGACGCAGCCGGCGCTCGTGCTCCACGGCCATTGGCACCAGTGGCGGTCGGTGGACCTGACGTTCGATGCGCCCGCCTCGTCGGAGCGGCGCTGGGCCCAGGTCGAGGGACTCGCGAGAACGTGGAGGGCGACGGGCGGAGCTGGGGCGTACAGAGCTGTGTGGCACATCAATGTGTCATACAGTCCTGTACCATTTACTATGGCCAAGCAGCCGCCGTTCCACTTCGGGTCGCCAGCGACCGGCGTCTACTTCGCTGGCAGGCAGGCCGAAGTCGGCCTGGTCCTTCGGCGGATGTCGGACCACATCAATGTGGTGGTCAGTTCGCCGCGACGGTACGGGAAGACCTCTGTGCTGCTGAAGGCGGCCGCGGAGCTCGAGGCGAAGCGCGGCGCGGTCGCCCGTATCCGCGTGAACGAGGTGACATCGACCTCAGAGCTGACGGCGGCACTGCTCACAGAGCTCTCGCGTCTCGAGGGGACGGCGCGGCGCTTCTTGGACTTCGTCGGCCGGCTTCGCGTGCGCCCGACGATGGCCGTGGACGCGAGTGGTCGGGCGACGTTCTCCTTCGAGCCGGTGGTCTCCGACGACGTGGCCCGGGCGACCCTCACCGAGGTGGTGGACGGCTTCGGCGAGCTTGCTCGCAGGCGCACGGTGGCGGTGGTGCTCGACGAGTTCCAAGCGGTCGTGGATCTCGACCGGGCGCTCCCGCGAGCGTTCAAGGGGCTCTCGGACGCTCATCCCGAGCTGAGCTTCGTCTTCTGCGGGTCGGACCACCACCTCATGACGGAGACCTTCATCGACCGGGGCGCTCCCCTCCTCGGCATGGCCGAGGTGCTCGTGCTCGAACCGCTCCCGACCACCGTGATGGTTCCCTTCCTGATCGATCGGAGCGCGGCGAGCGGCATCGAGATGACCGAAGCGGCCGCCCGACGCCTCTTCGATCTCGCCGGTCCGGCGCCGAACGACATCCAGCACCTCGCCTACGAGGCAGTACCACTCGCCGACCCCGGAATCGACGAGACGGTCGTGGACGCGGCGCTCGTCGAGCTGATCTCCCACCGAGCGGTCGATTGTGCCGCCACGTTTGAAGCCCTGACGGTCACCCAGAAGCGCCTCATCCGCTTGCTGGCGCGCGGCCCGAGGGAGCGGCTGCAAGCGGCCGAAGTCACACGCGAGGTCGGCGCAGCGGGACCATCTGGGATCCGGCGGGCGCTGGGCTCGCTGGCGTCCCGCAAGCGCCCGCTCGTGACCCAGGAGGGTGGGCTGTGGCGGGTCGACGACCCATTCTTCGGCGCGTGGCTGCGCCAGGTCGACCGGTCCCCCGGCCGGGCCGCGGACGTCGACGCCGGGGACGTCGCCTCGATGTCGTCGCGGCACGGCGCGCGCCGGCGGCCTTCCGGCGCGTGATCGCGAGCCGCCAGTCAGCGCTCGCCCAACGGCTCACCCTCGCCGCCGCATCTCACGAGGTTCGGGCGCACTCGGGCGCTCCGCACCAACGCGGAGCCGTTGAGGACACATCGAAGGTGACGCGTCGGAGGCTTCAGCGGAGCCGGTCCGGTCCTCCCGCGGCCACAAAGCAGAACTCGTTGCCGTCCGGGTCAGCGAGGACGACCCAGTGCACGTCACCCTCGGCCACCCGACGAACCACCCGCGCACCGAGATGCTCGGCACGTTCTGTCGCCTCGTCGGGATCGACGACGTAGAGGTCGATGTGGCAGCGGCCCGACGTGGAAGATGGCTCGGCGGGCGCCACCTGCTGGAAGGTGAGGTTCGGCCCACTGCCAGAGGGGTCGCGAAGGCCGGTGTAGGGATCGAACAGCGTCCGCGGAACGTAGCCCGTCAGCGCTGCCCAGAATGCAGCGAGTCGTTCCGGTTCCGACGTGTCAAACACGACGTTGCCCGGCCGCAGGATCGCAGCCTCTGTTGGCTTTTCCGCCCTCGCCGGCACCGCGGAAGCCTACTCCGAGGCCTGATATCGATCCCGCTCGAGTTCGGGCAATACCGTCCGAGGAGCAGCCGCACCCCGGCGCGAACTCTGCAGCCGGGCGCACCGCCGGCGGAATCCGCAGCGGTCACGCCTGCCAAGGTCGCCCAAGGTGGCCGGTGACGGTTAGCGTTGCGCGGTGGCGAGCGCCGGATCCGTGAGCCTCGAACTCGGTGACCACACGCTGGTGATCTCCAGTCCCGCGAAGATCTACTTCGACGGGATCGGCGCATCCAAGCTCGATCTCGTCACCTACTACGTCTCGGTCGCTGAGCCGCTTCTCGGCTCGACGCGCGGACGCCCGGCGCTGCTCCAACGCTTCCCCGACGGCGCCCAGGGGAAGTCCTTCTTCCAAAAGCGCATCCCCGACGGAGCCCCCTCGTGGCTCGAGACGACCACCGTGACGACGCCGAACGGCACGACGTCGAACGCCCTCGTGATCGCCGACCTCGCCCACGTGGTCTGGGCGGTGAACCTCGGAAGCCTGGGCTTTCACCTGTGGGCGACGCGCGTCAGCGACCCTGCGCACGTCGACGAGCTGCGCATCGACCTCGATCCCCAACCGGGCGTCGGCTTCGACGAGGTGCGAGCAGCGGCTCGCGGCGTGCGGTCGCTCCTCGGCGAGCTCGGCATCGCGGGCTACCCGAAGACGTCGGGCAACCGCGGCCTGCACGTCTACGTCCCCCTCGAGCCGCGCTGGAGCGCGATCGAGGTACGGGCCGCCGCGCTCGCCCTCGCCCGCGAGCTCGAGCGCCGGAACCCCGAGCTGTTCACCGCCAGCTGGTGGAAGGAACAGCGTGGCGCCCGGGTCTTCGTGGACTTCAACCAGAACGCGCCGCACAAGACGGTGTTCGGTCCGTGGTCCGTGCGAGCGCGTGCCGGCGCCCAGGTGTCGACGCCGATCGGCTGGGAGGAGGTCGACACCGTCGAGCCGGACGAGCTGACCATCGCCACCGTGCCGGAACGGCTGCGCCGCCTTGGGGATCCGTGGGCGACGATGAGGGACACACCGCAGTCGCTCGAACCGCTGCTCCAGCTGGTGGCGCGCGACCAGGCCGCGGGGCTGCACGACGCGCCCTGGCCGCCGGAGTACCCGAAGGGTGCCGACGAGCCGACGCGGGTCGCGCCGAGCCGCGCCCGCAAGGCCTAGCTCGCCCCATGGACCCTACCGAGGCCCTCCGGCGGATCGCGTACCTCCTCGAGCGCGACGGCGCGGGCACGTACAAGGTGCGCGCGTTCCGCCGGGCCGCTGCCGCGCTCGCCGACCTCGACGAGGAGCAGCTGCGGCGGCTCGCCGCAGCCGGTCGCCTCGGGGACCTCCCGGGCGTGGGGGACACCACGGCTCGCGCGATCACCGAGAGCCTTGCCGGCGAGGTCCCATCCTACCTCGAAGAGCTCGAGGCCCGCCCGGCGCCACCCCTCTCCCCCGGCGCCGGCGCGCTGCGGAGCACGCTCCAGGGCGACTGCCACAGCCATTCCGACTGGTCCGACGGCGGCTCGCCGATCGCCGAGATGGCGGCGGCGGCCGTCGGCCTCGGCCACCACTACCTGGCGCTGACCGACCACAGCCCGAGGCTCACCGTCGCCCACGGCCTCGATGCCGAGCGGCTCGTGCGCCAGGTCGACCTCGTCGAGCAGCTGAACCAGGATCTCGCGCCGTTCCGCATCCTCACCGGCATCGAGGTCGACATCCTGGACGACGGGGCTCTCGACCAGGCCGACGAGCTGCTCGCCAGGCTCGACGTCGTCGTGGCGAGCGTGCACTCCAAGCTGCGGATGGAAGCGGGCCCGATGACCCGGAGGATGATCGCCGCGGTCGAGAACCCGCATACGGACGTCCTCGGGCACTGCACCGGCCGGCTCATCACGGGCAAGGCACGGCCGCCCTCGGCCTTTGACGCCGAGGCCGTGTTCAAGGCGTGCGCCCGGACCGGCACCGCCGTCGAGATCAACTCCCGGCCCGACCGTCGAGACCCGCCCGCGGAGCTCTTGGGGCTCGCGGTCGCCCTCGGGTGCACGGTGAGCATCGACAGCGACGCGCACGCACCGGGCCAGCTCGCGTGGCTCGGATTCGGCTGCGAGCAGGCCGTGGAGGCCGAGGTCCCGCCGAACCGCATCGTGAACTCCTGGCCCCTCGGACGCCTCCTCGACTGGACCGCTGCGCACGCCGCCTGAGCGGGTCCGCCCTCGGCAGCGTCGGGGCGCCATCGGTACTATCGACCGATGCAGCTTCCCGTCCAGCCACCGGTGTCGCCAATGCTGGCGAAGCTGGCGCGGGAGCTCCCGCTCGGCGACGGGCTCGTCTACGAGCCGAAGTGGGACGGCTTCCGCTGCATCGTCTTTCGGGACCGGGACGAGGTCGAGCTCGGCAGTCGCAACGAGCGACCGCTCACTCGATACTTTCCCGAGCTCGTCGAGCAGCTGCGCCTCAACCTCCCGGATCGCTGCGTCGTCGACGGGGAGATCGTGATCGCCGGCGACGACGGGCTCGACTTCGATGCCCTGCTGCAGCGGATCCACCCCGCGGCCTCCCGCATCGCGCTGCTGGCGCGCACGACGCCGGCCTCCTTCGTGGCCTTCGACGTCCTCGCGACCGGCGACAGGGACGTCCGCGACGTACCGTTCGCGACCAGGCGGTCGCTGCTCGAGGAGACGCTGCGGCAGGCCGCACCCCCCGTCCACCTCACCCCCGCCACCGCCGACCCGGCGATCGCCCGCGAGTGGTTCTCCCGCTTCGAAGGAGCCGGGCTCGACGGGGTCGTCGCCAAGTCCCCCGACCTCGCCTACCGCGAGGGCGAGCGCGTCATGGTGAAGGTCAAGCACGAGCGCACCGCCGACTGCGTTGTCGGCGGCTTCCGTTGGCACAAGGAGGGTGGCGTCGTCGGCTCGCTGCTGCTCGGTCTCCACGACAACCAGGGGAGCCTCCACCACGTCGGTGTCGCCTCCGGCTTCGCCGCCGCCCAGCGCCGTACCTTTGTCGAGGAGCTCGCGCCGTACCGGATGGACGACGTCGACCCGCACCCGTGGCGCGACATGGCAGGTGGGGCGCACGAGGCGGGTGAGGCCCGGCGACCGGGGTCACCCAGCCGCTGGACCGCCAAGCGAGACCTCAGCTGGCAGCCGCTCCGCCCCGAGCTCGTGTGCGAGGTCGCGTACGACCACCTGCAGGGCGACCGGTTCCGCCACGCCACGACCTTCCGGCGTTGGCGCGCCGACCGTACCCCGAGCTCGTGCACCTATGCGCAGCTCGAAACCGCTGTTCCGTCCGAGCTTGCCGAGGTCTTCGGTGCGGGCGGCTGACTGATCAGGCCGAGGCGAGCGCGGCGACGCGCGCGGCGAGCGACGGGGCGTTGAGCGCCTCGCAGGTCGCGGCGAAGTCGGCTGTCGGCGACGCCCACGCGAGATCCTCGACGCCTCCGAGCAGGGATCGATCGACGCGGAGCGTCGCGAGGTGACGGAAGAGCATCGCCAGCTCGCGCTCTTCGGCGAGGCGCGCCGCGAGCCTCGGCGCACCGCGGACGGTCTGGCGGACGACACGGTCCCAATCGGCGACGGCGTCGGGGATCGCCTCCAGGTGGACATAGTGGGCGAGCACGGTCGTCGCCGACTGCCGCCCCCACCCGGCGAGGCCCGGAAAGCCGTCTGCGGAGTCGCCGACGAGCGCCAGCCAGTCCGGGATCGACGCCGGACTGACGCCGAAGCGTGCCCGGACCCCGTCCTCGTCGGTCACCGCGCCGCTGCGGCTGTCGAGCTGGACGACCCGCCGGCCGACGACGCACTGCGCGAGGTCCTTGTCCGGGGTGCACAACAAGATCTGATCGACGGCCGCCTCGTCGGCCGTGACCGCGGCCGCGGAGGCGAGGGCGTCGTCGGCCTCGAGCTCCACCATCGGCCAGACGCAGACGCCGAGTGCCGCGAGGGAGCGCTCGAGCAGCGGGATCTGGTCGAGGAGCCCGTGTGGCACGCCCTCGCCGGTCTTGTAGCCGGGCCATAGCTCGTTGCGGAACGAGGCGATGACGTGGTCCGTCGCGACGCCGAGGTGGGTGACACCCTTCTCCATCATCGACACGACCGACCACAACACGCCGCGCGCCGCGGCCACCTCCGGTGTCCTGGTCGAACCCTCCGGGCGCCCATAGTACTGCCGGAAGAGCTCGTAGGTGCCGTCGATCAGGTGGACGTCCACCGGAGCAGCCTGCCAGAGGTGGCCGGAGCCCGCCGCACCCGCAGCTCGGCCCGAGGCGCCGCCTGGCTCGCGCACGCCCGCCATCAGGTCGAGCGCGGTTTCCGGGGCGTCGGCATCGCTCAGCCCTCGGGAGCGCCTCCGCCCGACGGATGGCGGCGCAGGGCTCGGACGTGCTCGTCGGGGCGGCCCGGCGACTCGTCCAGCGCCGTGCGCAGCCGCTGGAGCTCGGCGATCAGCTCGAGCGCCTCCTCACGGCTGAGCCCCGACGGCGCACCGGGTGGCAGCATCGCGAGCGATCGACGGCGGACCTCCAGCCAGGCATTGGCGCTCACGCCACGATCGTAGCGGACGCTACGAACACATGTTCGCTGTGCCCTCCCCCGGCGCGCGCGCCGCACGAGCCGTCTGGAGCTCAGCGCTCGGGCGCCGCGGGCGGCGGCGCGGTGCTCGGTGGCCGGTCTTAGAGGCTGTCGCGGATGTTTCCCCAGCGCGATCGATAGTTGCTTGGTCACCAAGCCCGTGGCTTCCCGTTGGGCGAATCCAATGGTGAGCTGGGCGTTCGTTTGATCGGCCGCCGGCTGGCTGCTGCGCCGCGAGCGTCGCAGCCAGCGCGAACTTCTGCGA
>DATKQY010000014.1:0-29897 GCA_035532475.1 Acidimicrobiales bacterium
CTCGCGCGACCATCCGCGGTGCGCGAGTGGGCGCAGCGCAAGGGCATTCCGATCGCCGGCCGGGGCAGGATCGCGAGCGAGGTCCTCGAGACGTATCTCGAGCCGTACCGGGCGCTGACGCGACAGGCGGGGTAGCGGGGCCACCGCCCGCACGGCGCGTCGCGTGCTGCCGCGTCCGCCGCGTCGGCCGCGGCGCTGGTGCGAGGTCCGCGCCGAGCTTCCGCAGCGAAGCGGGATAGCCGAGCGAAGTCTTCGGGACGCAGATGTCTCGTCGGCACGGCCGCACCCCTCCTCGAGGGTTTCGGCGCCGGGCCCGGCGGTGCCGCGCCGCGGTCAGCTCCGTCGGACGCCTCCGGCAGGCCTCGCCGCCCGGCCGAGCGGCACGGCCCGTCGCACGAGCTCGCTTCGGCTCTCCGTCCACCGCTCGCTGCCGCTCCTCCACGCGGCGGCGCGCTGACGCAGAACCGCCCGAGGGGCTCGGCACCGCGGCCCCTTAGCCGGGGGCCCACCACAGCGTGGCGACCTCGCGCTCGGCCGGTGGCGGGACCTCGTCGAGCAGCTGACTGAGCGCTGCATGGCGGTCGGCGCTCAGGCAGAGCCTTCGGGCGATTTTCGCCGTCATGTCCCGGTCGGCCTCGCCGATCATCTGGACACGGCGGCTCCATCGGCGCTGCGCGACCTCGACGCCCATGGCGGTGAGGACCTCGACGGCGTCTTCCACCGTGGGGCCATCAGGTTGGCGCAGCCCGTGCATCGCTTCCCAGTAGGGCGCCATCCAGGCCATCGGGTGCTGCGTCGTCAGTTCGACCACGACGCGGCGCGCGGCGTGGGTGGTCAGCGCCGCGGCGAACGCGCCGAGATCGGCCACGTTGTAGACGACGTGATGGCACACGACGACGTCCGCGATCGGGGCCGCGGCGGCGATGTCGGGCCATCGGCCTTCGATGACGAGCGACTCGACGTTCATCCGGCCCGCTCGGGCGGAGAACGCGTCCAGCAGCTCGCGGCTGGCGTCGACGGCGACGAGCCGTGCGGCGCCCCCGGCCAGGCGAAGACTCGCCGCCCCCGCGCCGGCGCCGACGTCGAGCACGGTGCCCCCGGATGGCAACGCCTCGCGGGCCACGGCGTCCGAGAAGGTGTCCTCGCCGCGGGAGACGGCCTCATCGGCGGCCGCGGTGAACAGCTCGGGGTCGAAGAAGTAGGGGGACTCCGGGGCGGCGGCCAGGAGCTCCTCGGGCACGGCCCATCGCGCGAGCAGGTCGGCCCAACGCCGATTCGCTGCCCCGGCATCACCCACGCCGCCAACGCTACGAGGTGGCGGCGGACGGGGACAAGACGCGTCCTCCGCCGCGTCTGTGGCCGGTCCGACGTCGTCGACGACTGCCTGCGGGGCTCGGGCGTGCCGGGAGCAGCTGCTCGCTCATCGACGAGCAACGGGCTCGACGGGACCGCCGGCGTGCTCGATGGCCCGACGAGCGCCACCGTCTTCACGGCGGCCTCCCGGAGCGTCCTTCCTCGCCTCGAGCCCGTCGCGAGACCCCGGCGCTCGCGGGCGGCTCACTCGGGGAACCGGGAGAACGCCGAGCCGAGGACCTGGTGCCACAGGGTGATCGCCGCCTCGTGATCGCCGGCCGCCTCGGCCCCGAGTGCCTCCTCGGCGGCCGCTTCGGCCCGGTTGAGGGCGGCGATCGCACGGTTGCGCTTCGGCGAGCCCGGCGGCATGTAGTCGGCGAAGCCCGGCCCGCTCTCCGCACCGACGTCGAGATGTTGCGGCGCCCAGCAGAAGAACCGGTGCAAGGAGTCGGCGAGCGAGTGCCCGTAGGGCAGCGCGGCGAAGGTCGTCGCGACCAGCACCTCGAGATGAGGGGCGCGCAACGCCATGTTGTCGACGCGATTCCAGTGCCGAAGCGCCCGGATGGCCGGCCGCAGACGCGCACCCGCGGCGCGGTCCCGCTCGTCGAGCCATGCCACGTCCCGCAGCGGGTCGACGAGCGCGAAGGTGCCGTCCCGGCGGGCCAGGGAGTACTCGCCCCGGTCGACCTGGAGCACGGGGGCGACGTTGATGTGCGGCGGAAGGACGAAGCGCACCTGGAGGGCCCGCCCAAAACCTCCGACCTCGGTCCGTTCGTAGCGCCCGAGCGCCGAGACGACGCGCTGGAAGAAGCGGTCTGGGTGATCGGTCGCCTCCGCGGCACGGAAGACCGCCATGACGTCGATCGCCTCGAGCGGGCTCGTGTCGATGCGCCGGGCGGCTGCGCCGATGATGATCATGCCGCGATAGGTCATGGGCGACTCCGGGGAGAAGGCCGCCCGCAGGCTCGCGTCGACGTCGCGGCGTCGAGACGCTGCGACGCGGAGCTCGTTCGTGCGCGGGACCAGGTTGCGGGAGAACTGCGCAAAGGCCTGCTCGGTCGTGAACGTCCCGAGCGGCCGACGCGTGCCGTCGGCGCCGTGAGGGGGAGCGGCGCCGAGCCGGCCGTCGCACCCACCTCGGCCCGTCGTCGGGAGAGCCATACCATCACGACGGTCGCCGGGAGGATTTCTCAAGTGGCCCGAAGGTCACATTCTGTGCGAGGCCTCGGTCCACCCGGGCCGCCCCTGGCGAGCCGCGCCGGCCGCCGCGTCGTCGCCTCGCGGCGTGCCGGTCACCCGATCGAGCGCCTGGCGCGGAATCGGCCGGGAAGGCGTGTCCCCCGGCGGCCCGAGCGTACGAAGTGCCAGCCAGCGGCTCGCACCCGGGCGCGAGGCGGCCCCGGCACGGGTCGGGGCGCCGGGCCTGCTCGGCCGTCGAGGCCGGCTATGCGGCGAGAGGGAAGGCCGTGACCTCGACGGCGGGCGCCGCCGTCTCGGCGAGCTCTGCGAGGTGCAGCTCACGCTCGCGTCGCATGGCGACGGCGAGGGGGATGATCGCGGCGGCGACCGCGGCGATCATCAGCGGGATGGAGGCGAGGAGCAGTGTCATGGTGTTCGGCCTTTCGTAGTCGAGAGCCTTGTCGCTCGCCACGCTGGCGATGACGACAGCCTCAGATCTCGAGACGAGCGCCCGCCGGAGCGCAGCTGAGCGCCCGCTGAGAGTCGCCCGGCTCCTCCGACGTCGATGCGGGGGTCCCTCTCGTACCCTTGGCGTGTCGGCGCAAGCCCGGTGCCGCAACCTTCACGTCCCCGACCGCCGGTGCTGCCACCCGTCGCGGGCCTGGTCCACCGGATCGGAACGCGTCGTAGCAGGCCTCGTCGGGGGGTAGGGGGACGGATCCGCTCTCCTCGCCCAGACGGCCTGCGAGGAGGTGTCCTTCGGGCGTTGCGGCGTGTCCGACCGCTCCCCGTCAGCGCTCGTGCGCCCACGGCGGCGCGGCCAGGATGTGCGCCAGCTGCTCCACCGCATCCCACATGTCCGTGTAGCGGAGGTAGAGGGGAGCGAGGCCGAAGCGGATCAGGTCGGGCTCGCGGAAGTCGGCCACGACGTCGTGCTCGGCGAGCGCCCGGACGATCGGCTCGGCGTGAGGATGACGGAACGCCAGGTGGCTGCCGCGCCGGGCCGGGTCACGCGGGGAGGCGAGCTCGACGCCCCGGCCGTCGCAGCGGTGCTCGACGAGCTCGATGAGCAGCCCCGACAGCCGCCGGCTCTTGTCGACGACGGCGTCCATCTGTACATCGCGCCACAGCTCGAGGCTCGCCTCCAAGGCGGCGTAGGACAGGAGCGGCGGGGTGCCGCAGGCGAACCTGGCGATCCCCGACGCGGGGTCGTAGCGGCGTTCGAGTGCGAAGGGGCGGGCATGGCCGTGCCAGCCGGGCAGCGGCTGGCGCGCGTGCTCGAGATGCCGGCTCGCGGCGAAGACGAACGCCGGCGAGCCCGGGCCGCCGTTCAGGTACTTGTAGGTGCAGCCGACGGCGAAGTCCACCTCGCTGGCGTTCAGGGCCACCGGCACGGCGCCGGCGCTGTGGCTGAGGTCCCACACCGCGAGCGCCCCGGCGCGCTGCGTCATGGCGGTGAGGCCGGCCATGTCGTGCAGGAGCGCCGACCGGTAGTCCACGTGACCGAGCACGACGGCGCAGACGGAGTCGTCGAGCGCTCGCTCGAGCTCGACGCCCGGGCGGGCCAGGCGGTGCTCGTAGCCTCCGAGCAGCTCGGCGGCGCTGTCGATCATGTACAGGTCGGTCGGGAAGCTGTCGGGGTCGCTGACGATCGTCCGCCGTCGCGGTCGCAGGCGGGCGGCCGCGATCACCACCTTGAACAGGTTGACCGAGGTCGAGTCGCCGACGACGACCTCGTCGCTCCTCGCGCCGACGATCGGCGCCACGAGGCGTCCGAGCGCGAGCGGCTTGTCCCACCAGCCTGCGGCGTTCCAGCTGTTGATGAGCCCCCTGCCCCACTCGTCCTCGATCGTCGAGCGCACGCGCTCGGCGGCGGCTCGCGGCAGGGCGCCGAGGGAGTTGCCGTCGAGGTAGACGAGCCCGGGCGCCAGCTCGAAGCGCTTGCGCCATGCCGCCAGCGGGTCCGCCGCGTCGAGCGCCTCGCACTCCTCGCGTGTCGTCACTGCGCTCATCGGGGGCTTCCTCCAGTCCGGTCCGACCGGGCCCTGGCGGGTGGTGATCCGCCGCCGGCCGACCACGCGAGGCCGCCCGCGAGCTAGGCGGCGCCCTCGCCCAGGTAGGCGGCGCGCACCCGCTCGTCGTTGAGCAGCGTCCGCGCGTCGTCGTGCAGCACGATCTCGCCGTTCTCCATCACGTAGCCGCGGTCCGCAAGGTGCAGCGCCTGTGCAGCATTCTGCTCGACGAGCAGGATCGTCGTCCCGAGGTCGCGGATCTCGCTGATGATCTGGAAGATCTGCTGCACGATGAGCGGGGCGAGGCCCATCGAGGGCTCGTCCAGCAGCAGCAGGCGAGGGCGGTTCATGAGCGCACGGCCGATCGCGAGCATCTGCTGCTCCCCACCCGAGAGGGTGCCGCCGTCCTGGCGCTGACGCTCCTCGAGGAGCGGGAAGAGCCCGAACACGCGCTGGAGCTCCGCACGGATGCTGCCGCGCCGTTGGTAGGCGCCCATCTCCAGGTTCTCCATCACGCTCATCCGGGGGAAGATCCGCCTGCCCTCGGGCACATGGCCGATCCCGAGCGCGACGACCTGGTGCGCCGGCATCTGCTGGACAGCGGTGCCCGCGAACCGCACGGTGCCGGCGACGGGGTGGAGGAGTCCCGAGGTGGTGCGGAGCGTCGTCGTCTTCCCGGCGCCGTTCGCGCCGAGGAGCGCGACGATCTCGCCCTCGTCGACGTCGAGGTCGATGCCGCGAAGCGCCCGGATCGCGCCGTAGCGCACGTCCACGCCGGCGAGCTCGAGGAATGCCATCAGGGCTCCTCGCCGCGCGTGTCCCCGCCCGCGTCGGGACGTCCGCCGGCGTCCGCCGCGCCGCCGGAGGTCTCGCCCTCGCCGCCGGTGGAGCCGAGGTACGCCTCGATGACGGCGGGGTTGCGTTGGATCTCCTCGGGACTGCCCGCGGCGATGACACGGCCGAAGTTGAGCACGATGATGCGATGCGCGAGCGACATGACGAGACGCATGTCATGCTCGATCAGCAGGACACTCACGCCCATGTCCGCGTTGACGCGGCGGATGAGCGCGGCGAGGTCGACCTTCTCGGAGGGATTGGTGCCGGCCGCGGGCTCGTCGAGCAGCAGGAGCTCGGGGACGGTGCCGAGCGCCCGGGCGATCTCGAGCCGCCGGCGGTCGCCGTAGGGGAGCGAGCTCGCGACCTCGTTCGCCCGGGCGTGCAGGCCGACGAAGTCGAGGAGCGCGCTGGAGCGGGCGTCGCTCTCCCGCTCCTCGCGCCGTGTCCTCGGCAGCCGCAGCATCGCGCCGACCGGCCCCGTGTGCTGGCGGGACTCGACGCCGATCTTCACGTTCTCGAACGCGGTGAGGGCGTTGAACAACCTGCTCGTCTGGAAGGTGCGGGCGATCCCGAGGCGGTTCACGACGTGGGCCTTGCGCCCGATCACCTGGGTGTCGTGGCCCTTTGCGTCGTGGAAGACGATCGAGCCGGCCTGGGGCGTGTACACGCCGGTGAGGCAGTTGAACAGGGACGTCTTGCCTGCGCCGTTCGGCCCGATGACCGCGAGGATCTCGCCGCGGCGCTGCCCGAGGCTGACGCCGGCGAGGCTCGTGACCCCGCCGAAGGAGAGCGAGACGTCGGCGACCTCGACGATCGCGTCGCCGTCCGCCAGCGCCACGGACGGCTCCGGCGCCACGGTGGTGCTCATGCGACGGGGCCCGGTCCGGTGCCGCTCAACGCGTCGGCGTGGCCGACGCCGTGCTCGGCCAGCCCGATCTCGCGCCGTCGGCGCCGGGACGGGATCATCCCCTCGGGGCGGAAGATCATCATCACCACGAGCAGCGCGCCGAGGTAGATGTAGATGTCCTGCTGCTGGAAGCCGAGGATCGGGTGCTCGCGCAGATACCACGGTGCCCACTGGAGCACGGCAGCACCCACCACCGCGCCGGGCAGCGAGCCCATCCCACCGAAGATCACGAGCACGAGGATGAGGATCGAGAGCTGCACCGTGAAGTCGCCCGGCTCGACGAAGGCGATCTTGCTCGCCGTCAGCATCCCGGCGAAGCCCGACGTCGACGCCCCGATCGCGAACGCCATCACCTTGTACTTGAGGACGTTGATGCCCGACGCCTCCGCCGCGACCTCGTCCTCGCGGATCGCGGTCCAGAAACGGCCGACCCGCGAGTTCTCGAGCGAGCGGAACAGGACGAGGACCACGACGACGAAGCCGAGCAGCAGGTAGTAGTAGGGGAGGTTGTTGATCCCCCAGGCGTAGCGGATGCCGAACAGGTGGATCGAGAAGTGCGGGATCCCGATGACGCCCTGCGCCCCACCGGTCACCCCGGTGAGGTTCGTGGCGACGATCTGGATGATCTCGCCGAAGCCGAGCGTGACGATGGCGAGGTAGTCGCCACGCAGCCGCAGTGTCGGCGCACCGAGGATGACGCCGGCGATCGTCGCCGCCAAGATGGCGAAGGGGATCGCCCAGAACGGGTTCAGGTGCACGAAGGGGTGGATCGGCAGCGCGCCGGTCCAGTAGGCGGCCGAGTAGGCACCGATGGCGTAGAAGGCGATGTAGCCGAGGTCGAGGAGGCCGGCGTAGCCGACGACGACGTTGAGGCCGACGGCGAGCAGGACGTAGACGCCGACCTGGTCGACGAGCACCTCCTGCCAGAACCCGGAGAGGTGCATCGGGTACACGATGGCGATCGCGAGCACGACGGCGTAGATGCCGTAGCGGAGGCGGCGGTCGGGGAGCAGCCGCCTCGGGCTGGCCTGGACGCGGTCGCTGGCGGCGCGGATCCGGTCGCCGAAGCGGTGCCGGACGGTCATCAGCAGCCAGATCGCCGCCCCGAAGCCGAGGAAGCCGAAGACGCGGGGGTTGAGGATCGAGCCGGTGAACCCCGACGTCGGCGCGGAGGCGCTCCCCGACGGGCCGGTCATGAGGGCGAGCACGAGGCCGCCGACGAGGCAGGCGAAGAGACGCCGGGCGTCGGTGTTCGTCTTGAGGGAGCGGACGAGCTCGAGTCGGCCGGCCGGCGCCGCGCTCACGCCGACCTGCCGAGCCGCTCGCCGAGGATGCCCGTCGGGCGCACGAGGAGGACGACGACGAGGATGCCGAAGGCCATGACGTCTCGCCACTGGAAGCCGATGCAGGTCACCGAGAGGTTCTCCGCGATGCCGAGCAGCAGACCGCCGAGCACGGCACCCCGGATGTTCCCGATGCCGCCGAGCACCGCCGCGGTGAAGGCCTTCAGTGCCGGGGTGAAGCCCATCGTGTAGACGACGCCGGAGCTCAACCCGAACAGGAAGCCCGCGGCGCCGCCGAGGAGGCCGCCGATGACGAAGGTCTGGGAGATGATCCGGTCGATGTTGACGCCCATCAGGCTCGCCGTCTCCGCGTCCTGGGCCACCGCCCGGATGCCCTTGCCGAGCCGGGTGACCGCCACGAGCCGGTCCAGGAGGACGAGCATCACCAGCGCAGCAATCGCGATCACGAGGTAGTAGGTCTGCACCTGCGCCCCGAACACCGAGAACACGGTCCCGTTCGTGAACGGCGAGGGGATGCTCACCGAGTCACGGCCGAACTCCTTGCCGGCGAGGTTGTAGAGGAAGTAGGACGCGCCGATCGCGCTGATGAGGAAGGCGAGCTTCGGCGCGTTGCGCTTCCGCAGGGGGCGGTAGGCGACGCGCTCGAGGATGAAGGCGATCAGCCCGCCACCCGCTGCCCCCCCGAGGATGCCGAGGACGACCAGGCCGAACGAGGCCGCACCGTGGGGCTGGCGCGTGCCGATGATCGCGTTGAGGATGAAGTACCCGGCGAACCCGCCGCTCATGAACACCTCGGAGTGGGCGAAGTTGATGAGCTGCAGGACGCCGTAGACCAAGGTGTAGCCGAGCGCGATCAGGGCGTAGATGAAGCCGTCCGCGAGGCCGAGGACGATCGCGTTCGAGAAGTTCTGCGTGAAGCACATTCGGCAGGCCTACTCCCCGGGTGGGAGCCGACGCGCCAGCCGGCCGCCCCGTATCACTCGGGGCGACCGGCTGGCGCGGACGGACGTGCTTGCTACTTGACGAGCGAGGAGACGGGGCCGACCTCGACGATCGTCCCGTTCGTGACCTTGTAGATGTAGACCGCCGTGCCGGCGATGTCGCCGTTCTTCTGGAAGTGGACCCGCTTGGTGAGACCCGGGTAGACGATCTTGGTGAGGCCCGAGACGATCGCCTTGCGGTTGACCTTGGTGCCGAGCTTCTTCATGGTCGCGATGATCGTGTTCGCGGCGTCGTAGGCCTCGGCCGAGTAGGTGCCGACCGCGAAGTGCGCCAGCTTGCGGAAGCCGCTGCTGAACGCCTTGTCGACCTTGGTCGTCCCGAGGTTCGTGCACGCGCAGCTCAGGTAGGTCCCGTTGGCCACCGAGGCGCTGGACTCCGAGATGTAGTGGGGGTCGAGGCTGCCGTCGTCGGACATGAGCGTTCCGGTGTACCCGGCCGCCCGCACCGCCTTGGCGAGGAGGGCGAAGTCGCAGTAGTAGCCCGCGTAGAAGGTCACGGGGGCGTTCGACCCCTTGATCTGCGAGGCGAGCGCACCGTACTGCTGCACGTTGCCCGTGCCGGCCTGGCACTGCGTGGTGCCCGGGGCCTCGACGTGGGTCACCGTCGCACCGAGGTGCTGCGCGGCGCTGTCGAAGGCGCTGATGAGGCCGGTCGCGTACGCGCTCGCGTCGTCGATCGTGTAGACGCGCTTGGCGCCGAGCTTCTTCACGACAAACAGCGCGTCGCCAGGACCCTGGGCGTTGTCATCGGCGACGACCCGGAAGAAGTTGTGCCATCCCTGGGTGGCGAGCGCGGGAGCCGTCGCTGAGGGGCTGACCGTGGCGAGGTGCGCGGCCGAGAACAGCGGCTCCGCGGCCTTGGTCGCCCCGGAGAAGGCGGGTCCGACCACCGCGACGACCGAGGAGTTGTTGATCAGCGACTGGGCCGCCGTCGGCGACTGCGACGCCGATCCCTGGTCGTCGGCCGAGGTGAACTTCAGCTTGAACGGCAGCGAGCCGAACGTCGTGCCGGCGTTCGCCTGGTTCACCGCCAGCTTGACCGAGTAGAGCATGTTCAGCCCGAGCTGCGCGTTGCCCCCCGACAACGGCCCCTCGTAGGCGATCGTGTAGGTCGGCTTCGAGGCGTGCGAGCTGCTGGCCGCAGCCACACCGCCCAGCGTGCCGAGCAGGAGAGCGCCGGCTGCGACCGGCGCTATGAGGATCATCGATCTTTTGTGCATACGTTTGTCCCCTTCTGGCTGATGCGAGCGACCGTGTCCCCCCGGGGCTCGTTTGACCTGCGAAACTCTAGCGGCTCCGCATCGCCGGATCGAGGGAGGGCTCCGTCTCCTCCGCGCTCGGCCGGTCTCGCCCCCGGGGCGAAGCGCGCGGGCCGAGAGGACCGGCCACCGGCGCCCCGGTAGGATCGGGCCGTGCGCAGGCGCTGGTTCTCGAGGCGGGCTCTCGGCCTTCATCTGGCGCTGCTCGTGTGGGTGCCGGGGTGCGCGGTGGCCGCTTGGTGGCAGGTGACGATCGCGACGGCCGGCAACGATCTCGCCTACCTCTACGCGGTCGAGTGGCCGGTGTTCGCCGTCCTCGCCATGGTCGTGTGGTGGAACCTGATCCACGACGACCCGGAGCAGGTCGGCTCGCGTGGGCTGCGCCGGGCGCGGCGTGAGACGGGTGTCCCGATCGGCCCCGAGCTCGTCCGTCGCCCGGAGGAGGAGGACGAGGAGCTGGCGGCCTACAACGCGTACCTCGCGGCGCTCGCCGAGGACGACCGCTCGAAGGTCCGGCGCCGGGCATGAGCGGGGCCCTCACGCGCTATCGCGTCATGGCGTACATCGTCGGCACCGGGCTGCTCGTGCTCGTGCTGATCGGCGTGCCCCTCCAGTACGCCGCCGGGCACCCCGGCGTGGTGGCCGTCGCCGGCCCGATCCACGGCTTCCTCTACATCATCTACCTGATCACCGCCTTCGACCTCGCTCGGCGCGCCCGCTTCACCCTCTGGCAGATGGCCGCGATGATCGGTGCCGGCCTGGTGCCCTTCCTCGCGTTCTTCGTCGAGCGCCGCGTCAGCCACAAGGTCGAGGAAGAACAGCTCGCCTGAGACCGCTGCGGTACCGACCGGCCCGCCCGGGTGCGCGGCGCCGGGCGCCCCTCAGGCGGCACGACCGAGAGCGTGCTCATCGACTGGGACTCGGCCGCGTCCGGGGCCGATGCGAAGGACGTCGGCCGTGCTTACCCTCGCGCACGGCGCCCTCGGCCGCCCGGGACTAGCCGCGCTGCTCGCGCTCGGCCACCCGCACCGCATAGACGGCCGCCTCGGTGCGCCGGGAGAAGCCCATTTTCGACAGCACGTTCGAGACGTAGTTCTTCACCGTCTTTTCGGCAAGGAAGAGCTGTTCGCCGATCTGGCGGTTCGTCTTCCCCTCGGCGATGAGGTCGAGGATCTGGTGCTCCTGGGGCGTGAGGCGCGCGACGCGCTCGTCCTCGGGCTTCGGGGCGCGCAGGCGCTCCATGACCCGTGCCGTGAGCGTGGGGTCGAGCAACGACTCGCCCGCCGCGACGCGCCGCACCGCGTCCACGAGGTCCGACCCCCGGATCTGCTTCAGCACGTAGCCGGCGGCGCCGGCGAATATGGCCGAGAACAGCGCTTCGTCGTCGGCGAAGGACGTGAGCATCAAGCAGACGAGCTCGGGCCGCGCTGCCCGGAGGTCCCGACAGACCTGGACGCCGTTGCCGTCGGGCAGCCGAACGTCGAGGAGGGCGACGTCGGGCGCCGTCGGTGGTACGCGCGCCAATGCCTCCGCCGCCGTCGAGGCCTCGCCGACCACCTCCATGTCGTCTTCGGCCTCCAGCAGCTCGCGCAGCCCGCGCCGGACGATCTCGTGGTCGTCGAGAAGGAACACCCTCGTCATCGCCGTCTCCCCGGTCGCGCTCACGAGAACCTCTTCGCCCTCCACACCAGCTCGGTGCCGCCGCCCTCGTGGTCGACGACCTCGCACGAGCCGCCGAGGAGCTTCGCACGCTCCGCGAGGTTGTTGAGCCCCCGCCCCCCGGCCCGGCCGCGTCCGTTCTTGAGGCCCACCCCGTCGTCGCGGACGGTCAGCACGAGCTCGTCGCTCACGACCCGGATCTGCACCTCCGCGCTCGTAGCCTGGGCATGGCGCACCACGTTCGTGAGCGCCTCGCGCAGCGAGTAGAGGAGGTGCTCGGCTGCCTGGGGACCGACGGCGGCGTCGATCGGGCCTTCGAAGTCGACGCGGGTGCGCAGGCCGAGCTTCGTGGCCGCCTCGTCGACGAGGTCGAGGATCTCGGCACGCAGAGCACCCTGTCCCGAGTCGGTCCTCGGCCGGCTGATCGCGAAGATGGTCGTGCGGATCTGGCGCACGGTCGCGTCGAGGTCGTCGATGGCCTCCTGCATCCGAGCGGTGATGTCGTCATGGTTGGCGTAGCGCGTCGCCGACTGGAGGGACAGTCCGACAGCGAAGAGGCGCTGGATGACCGTGTCGTGCAGGTTCCGGGCCATGCGCTCGCGCTCCTCCGTGAGCGTGAGCTCCCTCAGGCGGTCGTGCAGCCGGGCCTTGTCGATCGAGAGGCCGGCGGCGACGCTGAGCGCTTCGAGGACACCCTCGTCCTCGTCGCTGAACTCAGCGGCGTCCTGCTTGTCGCACAGATAGAGGTTGCCGAACAGGTCGCCGCGGACCTGGATCGGCACACCCAGGAACGATCGCATCGGTGGGTGGTGGGGAGGAAACCCGACGCTCGCGGGATGCTCGCTCAGGTTCCGGAGCCGAAGGGTCTGCGGCTCGCCGATGAGCAGGCCGAGGATGCCCTGCCCCGACGGCAGCGCGCCGATCGACCGGCGCTGCTCGTCGTCGATGCCGACGGTGATGAAGCGGGCGAGGGCGATGCCGCTGTCGTCGAGGACGCCGAGCGCGCCGTAGCGCGCTCGGGAGAGCTCCACCGCCGTCTCCACGATCGTGGTGAGGACGTCCGACAGCTCGACGTCGGCGTCGATGAGCAGCATTGCACCGATGAGCGCCTGCAAACGCTCGGGGTCGTGGACCCGGTGGAAGGGCACTCAGCTCAGGATAACCGTCTCTGGCCTCACCGACGCGTGGGGCAGCCGCCGCCCGGTGGTGCCGGCCTGCGGGTCACACCGCGGCGGGGGCCGCCGCCTCCGGTCGCGGCGCGAGCGGCCATTCGAACTCGTCCGGTCCGAGGGGTCCCTGGCCGCTGCCGCGGCGCCAGAGGTCGTAGTGCACGGCCCACTCCCGGTGCCACTCGCACTGCAGGCGGGTGAGCTCCTCGAGCCCGATCGCGTGCAGCTCCGGATAGCGGCCGCAGATCGCGCCGAGCACGGCGATCGCCGCCTCGGCGTCGGCGCCTGCGTCGTGGGGGGAGTCGACAGATACGCAGTAGTGCCGGCAGAGGTGCTCGAGCTTGCGCTTCCCTCTCCGGTACCGGTCGTAATGGCGGTCGAGCACCAGCACGTCGAGCACGGGCCCGCGCCAGCCCCGCCCGGCGAGCCCCTCGCCCTCGAGCAGGCGGAGGTGGTGATCGAGCATCGTGAGGTCGTACGAGACGTTCATGCCGACGACCGGGATCCCGCGCCTGCCCGCGTCGACCACGTGGTCGGCGATCAGGGCCAGCACCTCCGCGAGGGGTCGCCCCGACGTCCGGGCGCGCTCGGTGGTGATGCCGTGGATGGCCGTCGCTGCGGGCGGGATCTCGCGGCCGGGATCAACGAGGTCTGCCAGCCGGTCGACCACGACGCCGCCGACGGCGCGGACGATCGCGAAGGACACCGGCACGTCGCCGCAGCGGTCGACGCCGGTCGTCTCGAAGTCGAGGCCGACGAGCTCGCCCATGCTCCAGCGAAGGCTCGTGAGCCCGTCGTCGGGGCCGTCGCCTGATCCGTAGTCGTGCACGGGCTCAGGGTAGCGACCGGGTGCGCGCGAATCGGGGATGGTACGGATCAGAAGGCGCCGGTGAGGCGCAGGACCCCGAGGCTGACGCTGGCGACGACGACCCACATGCCGGCTCCGTAGAGCAGCGGGCGCACTCCGGCCCGGCGGATCGACGCCGGGCGGGTCGACAGCCCGATCGCCGCCAGCGCGGCGGTGATGCAGATCTCGGCGGCGCGCGAGACGAACGCGTGCCAACCCTGTGGCACGAGCCCGAGGGTGTTCGCGATCGCCGCCACGACGAAGAGCACCAGGAACGTCGGGAGCATCCGGCGCCAGGGGGGCCGCCGACCGCCCGCCACGGCGGGACCGCTCGGCGCCTCGTCCGCGGCGCCGGCGGCCACGCCCGCTAGGCCCGCCGAGCGGCCGCGCGCCGCGTAGGCACCGAGGGCGAAGCAGACGGGGATGATCGCAAGGGTGCGGGTGAGCTTCACCACGACCGCGGTACGGATGGCGTCGTGCCCGTAGGAGGTCGCGGCGGCGACCACCGACGAGGTGTCGTTCACCGCCGTGCCGGCCCACACCCCAAAGGCGTGCCCGGAAAGCCCGAACCCGTGGCCGAGGAGGGGGAAGGCGAGCACGGCGGCGACGTTGAAGGCGAAGATCGTCGAGATCGAGTACGCGACGTCCTCGTCGGCGGGCCGGACCACCGCCGAGACGGCGGCGATCGCGGAGGCGCCGCAGATCGCCGTGCCGACGCCGACGAGCAGGGCTTGGCCGGCGCGAAGGTGCAGCGCGCGCTGCAGCAGCACCCCGGCCGCGAGCGCGCCCGCGAGCGACGCGAGGAGGACGGGGAGCGAGCCTGCCCCGGTGTGGAGCACCTGGCTGAGGGAGAGCAACGCCCCGAGCAGCACGATCGAGGTCTGCAGGATGGTGCGGGAGGAGAAGCGGACCCCGGGGTCGATCGTCGCCGACGGCTTGGCGAGCACCCGGATGAGCACGCCGGTGACGACGGCGATGACCGGCGCACCGATCACCGGGGCGAACCCGCCGAGGAGCGTGGCCGCCGCGGTGATGGCCGCCACGAGCGTGAGCCCCGGGACGAGGCGAATCGCCGCGGACGCGGCCCGCGGCGCCCGCGAGGGGTCGCGAGCGGTGGTGATCGTCACGCGAGCGGCTCCTCGATGGCCGTCGCGACGGCGAGGGTCAGGTCCTGGAACGGCGACCACGCCGCCGAGAGGAAGAAACGGTCCCCGCGCACCAGGGTCTCGCGCCACTCGACCGCCTGCTCGTGCCAGTACCCGAGCCGCTCGATGGCGAATGCACCCGTGCCCGCGTCGATTCGCATGACGCGACGCTGCGCCGGGGTGGGAACGACCGCCAGGATCCGCTCGTGGCCGCCGTGGACCCGCACCCCGCAGCGCCGGTCGAGCTCGTCGTAGAGGGCCGTGCGGGTGAAGTCGGCACCAAGGAGCGGGCGGGCGAGCGCCGCGGGCATCCAGACCCTGTCGAGCGCGAGCGGCTCGTCGTCGACGAGGCGGAGCCGCTCGAGATGCACGAGCGGCGTGGCCGGCTCGAGGCCGAGACGGCCGGTGACCGACTCGTCACGGCGCTCGTCGGCGACGCGGACGATGCTCCGTTGGGTGTGACCCGTCGCCTCCACCGAGCGGAACAGGCTGTAGAGGGTGCCGAGGCTCTGCTCGATGTCGGGTGCCTTCGCGATCCGGCTCCGCCGCCCCCGCTCCGCGAGGACGACCCCGTCGGCTCGCAGCTTCCGCAGCGCCTCCCGGACGGTCTGGCGGGAGACGCCGTACTCCCGCTGGAGCTCGAGCTCGGCGGGGAAGCCGTCCGCGAAGTCACCGGCAGCGACCCGTCGCGTCAGGCGCTGCTCGAGCTGCGCCCACAGCGGCAGGGGACTCGAGCGGTCGAGCGTCGCTGACTCTCCCATCTCTGGCCCACCTCATCGCCGCCCGCCGGGTCGCGAAGCCACCCGAGCTGCTATCCGAATGTTCGTAACTACAGACATTAAGCGAGCAGCGCCGACGTCGGCGAGCGCCCGGCGTCTCGCGCTGCTGGCAGCCGGACGCTTCTCGCCGGCGTGGGTGCCGGCTCGCAGTCGCGGGTAGGGCGCCAGTGCGCGTACCCCGGGCGAGGCGGTACCGGGTGCCGGCGCGCCCGGTCGTGTGCTCCAGTCGGTTCGCGGCGGACCTCGCCGAGGACGTCGAGCCCGACCGAGGCGACGACGAGCGCGGCGAGCGCTCCGGTCGCCTCCGCGGGCTCACCCGCCCGGCGACGGCCACGAGGAGCGCGCCGCGGGCGCGGCGCCGATCTGGCGGCGCATGCCGAGTCGATCCAGCCAGCTCGATCTCGCGTTCGCGTCGCTGCCGCGGCCCTACCCGAGGGGGCTCGCGCCGAGCCGCTGTCGGCCGCTGACCAGCTCGGCCGGCCGGCGCCGACCGCAGGCCAGCTCCGCCGGCCCGTCTTGCGCGCCCGCGCCAGCACCGGCAGCATCGTGGCGGAGGCGCCCCGATGGTTCCGCGAACGCGACAGTCGTGACAGATCGATGATCCCGGTACGCCGGTGAGCCCGACCGCGCTGTCACCGGCCGCGTGGGAGCGCAACGTCGAGGAGCTGGCGGAGGGCGCCCCTCTGGACGTCCTCGTGGTCGGCGGGGGCATCGTCGGCTCCGGTGCCGCGCTCGACGCCGCCTCGCGGGGCCTTCGTGTCGGGCTCGTCGAGGCCCAGGACTGGTCGGCGGGGACCTCCAGCCGCTCGAGCAAGCTGATCCACGGGGGACTGCGCTACCTCGAGATGTTCGACTTCGCGCTGGTGCGCGAGGCGCTGCGGGAGCGGGCCCTGCTGCTGCGGCTCGCGCCGCACCTCGTCCGCCCGACGCCGTTCCTCTTCCCGCTCACCCGGCGGGTGTGGGAGCGGGCGTACGTCGGCGCGGGAGTCGGCCTGTACGACCTGCTCGCGCGCTCGTCGAGGTCCGGCGGCGCCCTGCCCCGGCACCGCCAGCTCACGCGGCGCTCGGCGCTGCGGGTCGCGCCAGGTCTCCGCCCGGACGCCCTCATCGGCGCCATCCAGTACTACGACGCCCGCGTCGACGACTCCCGGTTCGCGCTGGCCGTGGTGCGCACCGCCGCCGACCACGGCGCCCTGGCGGTGAACCGCGTGGCGGTCGTCGGGCTCGTCCGGGAGGGGGAGGCGGTCGTCGGCGCGCGCCTGCGCCTCCTCGAGACGGGCCGGGAGATCGAGGCACGTGCCAAGGCCGTGCTGCTCGCCACCGGCGTGTGGACCGAGGAGGTCGAGGCGCTCGCCGGGCGGGAGCAGCCGCTTCGCGTCCGGCCGTCGAAGGGCGTGCACATCGTGGTGGCGCGCGAGCGCATCGACTCCTCGTCGGCGCTCATCGTCCCGACGGAGAAGAGCGTGCTGTTCGTCATCCCCTGGGGCGAGCACTGGGTGATCGGCACCACCGACACGCCGTGGGAGTACGACAAGGCCCGGCCGGCGGCCAGCGCGGCGGACGTCGACTACCTGCTCGAACGGGTCAACCGCGTGCTCGCCTCGCCGATCGGGGCGGCGGATGTCGTCGCGGTCTACGCCGGGCTGCGACCCCTCATCGCCGGCGCCGCCGAGGAGACGACCAGGTTGTCGCGCGAGCACGCGGTCGGACGTCCCGCCCCGGGGCTCGTCGTCGTGTCGGGGGGGAAGTACACGACCTACCGGGTGATGGCAAGCGACGCGCTCGACGCCGTCGTCGACCATGTCGGGCTCGACGCGCGCCCGTCGCGCACGGCCTCGATCCCGCTCCTCGGGGGTGAGGGCTTCGCCGCCGCCTGGGCCGACCGCTCCGAGCTGGCGCGTCGCTCTGGTCTCGGGACCGACGTGGTGGAGCACCTGCTCGGGCGCTACGGCTCGCTCGCCGGGGAGGTCCTCGCCCTCGCGGGCCCGGATCCCTCCCTCGCCCTCGGCATCGCCGGCGCCGAGCGGTACCTGCGCGCCGAGGTGGTCTACGCGGTGACCCACGAGGGGGCGCGCCACCTCGAGGACGTCCTCGCCCGGCGGACCCGGGCCGCCATCGAGACGGGCGACCGGGGCGCGGCGGCCGCCGAGGACGTCGCCGCGCTGATGGCACCCCATCTCGGCTGGGACGATGCCCGGACCCGCGAGGAGGTCGCGAGCTACCGGCTGCAGGTCGAGGCGGAGCGGGCGGCGCAGCGCCAGCCCGACGACCGCGCGGCCGACGAGGCGATGCGCGGCGCCCCGGCGCTGCTCCCGCTTCCCTGAGCCCGTGCCGCCGTTGCCCTCCCACGTCCTCGCCATCGACCAGGGCACGACCGGGACGCGGGTGCTCGTCGTCGACGCGCGCGGCGAGGTCACGGGGCAGGCCTACGCCGAGCACCGCCAGCACTACCCGCGACCCGGCTGGGTGGAGCACGACCCCGAGGAGCTCTGGGAGCGTGTCGTCGGGTGCTGCCGCGCCGCGGTGGCCGACGCCGGCGTCGATCCCGGCGACCTCGCCGGCCTCGGGATCACGAACCAGCGCGAGACGACGATCTTGTGGGAGCGCGCGAGCGGCCGGCCCGTCCACAACGCCCTCGTCTGGCAGGATCTGCGCAGCGCGGACCTCTGCCGACGCCTCGAGGCGGAGGGCGCCGGCGAGCTGGTCGCCGAGCGGACCGGGCTCGTGCTCGATCCCTACTTCTCCGGGACGAAGGTGGCCTGGCTCCTCGAGCACGTCGACGGTCTGCGCTCGCGCGCCGAGAGGGGGGAGCTGTGCTTTGGGACGGTCGACTCGTGGCTCGTCTGGAAGCTCACCGGGGGCGCCGTGCACGTGACGGACCCGACGAACGCCTCCCGCACCCTGCTGATGGACCTGCGGACCCTGGACTACGACGAGGAGCTCCTCGAGCTGCTCGGCGTGCCGAGCCCGCTCCTGCCGGAGATCCGCCCGTCCGGCGCCGTCCTCGGCGAGACGGTGACCGAGCTGCTCGGCGTGCGCCTGCCAGTCGCCGGCGTGCTCGGCGACCAGCAGTCCGCGCTCTTCGCCCAGGCGTGCTTCTCCCCGGGCCAGGCCAAGAACACCTACGGGACGGGCTCGTTCGTGCTCGCCAACACCGGCTCGGCGCCGGTCGAGGCTCGTGGAGCGCTGCTCGCGACGGTGGCGCTCGGCCTCGCCGCCGGCGCCGAGTACGCGCTCGAGGGCTCGATCTTCGCAACGGGCGCCGCCGTGCAGTGGCTGCGCGACGGCCTCGGGGTGATCCACGAGGCCGCCGAGACCGAGACGCTCGCGGCGAGCCTCGCCGGCAACGACGACGTCTGGTTCGTGCCGGCGCTCGCGGGCCTCGGCGCGCCCTACTGGGACCCCACCGCCCGTGGCACGCTGCTCGGGGTGACACGCGCGACGACGCGGGCCCACCTGGCGCGTGCGGTCCTTGAGGGGATCGCCTGGCGCACCCGCGACGTGACCGAGGCGATGGCGGCGGCCGGGCGCCCGGTGGAGGAGCTGCGCGCCGACGGCGGGGCGGCCTCCAACGCCTGGCTGATGCAGTTCCAGGCCGACGTGCTCGGAGTGCCCGTCGACGTGGCGGCGCACACCGAGACGACCTCGCTCGGCGCGGCCTACCTCGCCGGCCTGACGACCGGAGTGTGGCGCGACCGGGCCGAGGTGGCGACGCTCCGGCGGACCGGCCGGCGCTTCGAGCCGTCCTCCTCGCCGGCGGCGGCCGGTCGCGACGAGCTCTACGCGCGCTGGCGCCAGGCGGTGGCGCGGGCGGAGGGCTGGGCGGGCTGAGCGGTACGGGCCCGGCGACCGGGCCCGGAAAGGGCGGTGCCGACCCAGGGCTACCCTCGGTCCGTGGCGAGGATGCGGCTGTTCGGGCTGCCGGCGGAGCGACGATCCCGGCGCCTCGTCGTCGCGCTCTCCTTCGCCACCTTGTTGCTCTGGATCGGCGGGAGCGCGATCCTCCCGCTGCTGCCGACGTACCTGCGCCGCCACGGGTCGAGCGCGGCGCTCGTCGGGATCGTCATGGCGACGTACTTCGCCGCGAGCGTGCTCACCCAGTACCCGGTCGGGCGCCTCTCCGACCGGATCGGGCGGCGGCCGATCATCCTCGGCGGCCTGATCGTCTTTGCTGTCGGCAGCGTGGGCTTCGCGCTGACCTCCGGGCCCGAGCCGGCGATCGTCTTCCGCGCGCTGCAGGGCGTCGGCGCCGGCGCCGTGACGGTGGCCTCGGCCGCCATCCTCGGGACGGAGCTGGCGCTCGACGAGCGCGGCGGGGCGTTCGGTGCCCTCTACGGCAGCCAGATGCTCGCCCTCGCCATCGGGCCGCTCCTCGGCACGCTCGGCGGCATCTCCTCGATGGGCCTGCTCTTCGTGAGCGCCGCGGTCGCGGCGGGCTTCGCCGCGCTGCCGGTCCTCGTCTCGGTGGCCGAGAGCCGACCGGGCGCCCTCGTAGGCGCACCGGCCGGCCCCCGCGACGAGCGCACCGAGGAGCTGGAGGCGCTCGCCGCGTGCGCGCCCGCCGCGGTGGCCCGCAGGGGGAGCCGTGCCCACCTGAGGATCACGCCCGCGCTCGTCGGTGTCGTGCTCGTCTTCGCGGCGAGCGGGCTCCTCGGTGGCGTCTACGAGTCGTGCTGGACGCTGCTCCTCCAGCTGCGCCGTGCCACGACGTTCGAGATCGGCCTCTCCTGGACGCTGTTCGCGCTGCCCTTCGCGGTGCTCTCCGTGCCCGCAGGCCGGCTGGCCCAGCGCTTCGACCGGCGCGGCCTCACCCTCGGTGCGCTCGCGGTGTCGATCGGCTTCTGCGTCCTCTACCCGTTCCTCCACTCGGTGCCGGCGCTCCTCGGCTTCGCGGTGCTCGAGGCGGCGGGTTCGGTGATCGGCTCGCCGGCGGCGGTGCTCGTGCTCACCGAGCACGTCCCGGCCGAGGTCCAAGGCGAGGCGCAGGGCGCCGTCGAGACCGCCAGGACCGCCGCGACGGCGCTCGCCGCGGCGGCGAGCGGCGCGCTCTTCGGCGTCGACCCGGCGTTGCCGTTCGTCGTCGTGGCCGGCGTCGTGACGCTCGCCTGCGCCGTCATCGCCCGGTCGTGGCGGACCGTCCCCGGGCGTGCGGTCGCGCGGCTCGCACCGGCGAGCGCCCCCGGCGGGGGGGAGGCGATCCCCGGTGCGCCGCGTCCGACGCAGCCGCGCCTGCTCGCCGGCGCTCAGCCGCCCCCGTCGCTCGAGAAGTAGCTCTCCACCAGCTCGAGCCAGACCTCCGACAACGTCGGGAAGGCGGCGACGGCGTGGCGGAGGCGCTCGAGGGGGACCTGGCCGGCCACGGCGATCGTGGCCGCGTGGAGCAGCTCGCCCGTGCCCGGGCCGGTGAACGTGGCGCCGACGGGCACCCCGGCCGAGGAGTCGACGACGAGCTGGCACGTCCCCGTCACGCCCTCGCCGATGATCGCGGCCGCGGCGACTGAGCTCGTCGCGACGCGCAGCACCCGTACCGCGAGGCCCTTGCCCCGCGCCTCGGACTCGGTGAGGCCCACCGACGCGACCTGGGGGTCGGTGAAGATGACGCTCGTCACCGGCCCGTCGTCGGCACCGACGCCGACGTCCTCGCCGAGGATGGCCCGCACGGCGATGCGCGCCTGGTACTTCCCCATGTGGGTGAGCAGGGCGCGGCCGTTGACGTCGCCGATCGCGTAGAGCCAGCCGCCCGGGACCCCGCTGACGCGGAGCCGGCCGTCGACGGTGAGGTAGCGGCCCGGCTCGAGGCCGACCGCCTCGAGGCCGACGTCGGCGGTGCGCGGGCGCCGTCCCGTCGCGACGAGGAGCTCGTCGCCCGTCACGCTCGAGCCGTCGGCCAGGGAGACGACGACGGGCCGGCCGGGGGCGTCGCGGCGGACCGCCACGACGGCGACGCCGCTCCGCACGGCGATCCCCTCGGCCTCGAACGCGGCCCGGACCTCCTCGGAGGCGAACGGTTCGGCCCGGGGCAGGAGCCGTTCCCCTCCCTCGACGACCGTCACCTCGCGGCTGCCGAGGCGGCGCCAGGCCTGCGCCAGCTCGACGCCGACGACACCGCCGCCGAGGACGACCAGGCGCTCGGGCACCACCTTCGCGGCCGTCGCCTCGCGGTTGTCCCAGAACCGGGTCGACGCCAGCCCTTCGATCGGCGGGACGGCGGTGGCGGAGCCGGTCGCGAGCACGACGGCACGCCGGGCGACGAGGCGCCGGATCCCCCCGCCGGGCGACTCGACGTCGACGCTGCGCTCACCGACGAGGCGCCCGCGGCCGCGCACGAGCTCAGCGCCGGCCGAGTTGAGCCACTCCACCTGGCCGTGGTCGTCCCAGCCGGCGGTCACCCAGTCGCGGCGCGCCAGCGCGGCGCTCGCGTCGAGCTCGCCGGTCATCGCCTCGCGCGCTCCCGGGACCGATCGGGCGTCGGCGAGCACCTGACCGGGACGGATGAGCGTCTTGCTCGGCATGCAGGCCCAGTAGGAGCACTCGCCGCCGACGAGCTCGGACTCGACGAGCGCGGTGTTGAGGCCGGCATCGGTGGCCCGTCCCACCGCGTGCTCGCCGGCGGGTCCGCCACCGATGACGATGACGTCGTACTCCTCGGGCATCGGTGTCGCCTCCTCGGGCTCGGGTCCACCAGTCTCCCTTCCCTCGGGTCGGGCCGCCCATGCCCGCCGACGGGCCGGGCGGCGCGCACCCGGCGCCAGGGCAGCGCCGGCCGATAGGGTCCGCACCATGCTGCTCCTGGTCCGGGTGCTCGCGGCCGCCGCGGGCGTCGTCTTGGTGGGCGTCGTCCTCGGCTCCGCCGTGCGCACCATCGTGCTGCCGCGGGCCGTCCAGTCGCGCATCGCCCGATCGCTCTTCGTCCTCGTGCGCGGCGCGCTCGGCCTCCGCCTCGGCAGGGCCCCGAGCTTCGCCAGGCGGGATCACGTGTTCGCGGCCCTCGGCCCCCTCTACCTGCTCGCCCTCGTCACGACCTGGCTCGGCCTGGTCTGGGCCGGCTTTGCGGGCGTGGTCTGGGCGATCGACCAGGAAGGTGCCGGCAGGGTCTTCGTGGGCTCGATCTCCTCGCTCACCACGCTCGGCTTCGAACGGCCGCCGGGGACCCCCGCCGAGCTCGCCGCCGGCATGGAGGCGATCGTCGGCCTCGCGCTGCTCGCGCTGCTCATCAGCTACCTGCCGACCGTCTACGCATCCTTCTCCCGCCGCGAGGCGGCCGTCGGCAAGCTGTCGCTGCGGGCCGGCGTGCCGCCGAGTGGAGCGCAGCTGCTCGCCTGGACCTGGCGCTTCGACCGCTTCGAGGACCTGACGCAGGTCTGGCGCTCGTGGGAGGAGTGGTTCACCGAGCTGAGCGAGACCCACACCAGCTTCCCGGTCCTGTCGTACTTCCGCTCGCCGTTCCCCGGGCAGTCGTGGCTGACGGCGGCCGGCGCGGTGCTCGACGGCGCGTCGCTCCGCTGTGCGGCGTTCGACGGCCCGCGCGACATCGACGCCGAGCTGTGCATCAGGGCGGGCTACGTGGCCCTTCGCGCCGTGGCGAGCACCCAGCGCATCCCCTACGATGCCGACCCGCGCCAGGATGCGCCGATCACCCTCGTGCGGGAGGAGCTCGACGACGCCTTGGACCTCTTCGCCGAGGTCGGCATGCCGCTGCGACAGGACCGCGGGGAGATCTGGCGAGACTTCTCGGGATGGCGGGTCAACTACGACCAGGTGCTCGTCTCGCTCGCCACGAGCATCATGGCCCCCTTCGCCCCCTGGTCGTCCGACCGCTCGGTGCGCCGCTTCCGAAAGCCGCCGCTGCGCTCGCCGCGGCTGCGCCAGCCGAGCGGGCCCGACGACCTGTGGGGATGGGGCGTCGGTGGGACGGCGCGCGGACTCCCAGACGAGACCGGCCGTGAAGCGGAGCCGCCCGGCCGCGACGTGTAACGCGCGGCCCGGCCGGGAAGACTGGACCAGGGGAGGACACGCGGCCGGTGCTCCGGCGACGTGATGCTGCCGGGCATCAGGGTGGGGAACCCGGCAAGGCCGCCGAGGGTCTGCAGTAGGTTACTAATCTGACCGGCTAGATCATCTTTTGGCGCCGCAGTCTCGCGCCCCGGAGGAGGAACGATGGGATCACCCCGCAGGCTGCTGGCGAGCCTCGTGCTGATCGCGGGCGCGCTGACGGCGGCGACGGCGCCGGCGCTCGCCGCGACGAGCCGGGTGCGCACGGCGGCGGCCACGAAGGCCAAGCTGCCGACGATCGTGATCGGTTCGACGAACTTCACGGAGCAGTTCATCGTCGCCAACCTCTACGGCGACGTGCTCCAGCACGCCGGCTACACGGTGCAGGTGAAGCCGAACCTCGGCACCCGCGCCGCGGTGGTGCCGGCGCTCGAGCATGGCGCGCTCGACCTCGAGCCCGACTACGCGGGCACGCTGCTGCTCTACCTCGACTCGAACGCCGGCAAGAAGGCGAACGTGATCACGAGCGCCGTGAAGAGCCTGAAGAGCACGCTCGGCAAGCACGGGGTCACCGTGCTCGACCCGGCCCCGGCGATCGACACGAACGTCTTCGCCGTGACGAAGGCGACGGCGCAGAAGTACCACCTCACCACGCTGTCGAGCCTGAAGCCCGTCGCGTCGAAGCTGGTCCTCGGCGGCCCCGCCGAGTGCCCGACGAACGCGACGTGCGAGGCCGGTCTCGAGAAGGTCTACGGCCTGCGCTTCAAGGCGTTCGAGTCGACCGACGAGGCCGGCCCGATCAGCGTTGCGGCGCTGAAGAACGGCACCGTCCAGGTCGTCGAGTTCTTCTCGAGCGACGGCAACATCGTGCGCAACCACTTCGTCCAGCTGACCGATGACAAGCACCTCCAGGCGGCCGACCAGCTCATCCCCGTCATCCGGAAGTCCTTCGACGTCCCGGGCGTGGCGGCTGCGCTGAACTCGCTGTCGCGAAAGCTCACCACGGCGGCGCTGTCGAACCTGAACATCAAGGTGGACGTCCAGCAGCAGAGCCCGGCGGCGGTCGCGAGGGCGTGGCTCAAGCAGAAGGGCCTGATCTGAGTAGGGCAGTCCCGCTACCTGCGGAAACGCTCAGAATGGGCCGCTGAGCTGGCCTGACGGCTAACTGGCCTTGCCCGTCGTTTACCGGTCTTTGCCGACCTGCTGTGTCAGATCCGTGTCAGATCATCGAGCGCCAGGGAAGGCTTCCCGACCAGCCGCGAATAGGCCCTTGAGCGACCCCTGCGCGCCAAGGCCGATCGCGAGTGCCTCAGGGCGCGCCGGCGCGCTTGCCGGGATCAGGCAGAAGACTCCAGCGACGGCCGTCATGGACAGCACGACGAATGCCTTGCGGAGCAAACGCCGGCGCGACAACACGAAAGCGTCATCAATGGCGGCTTGGGCGAAGTCGGGTAGTACATAGACGACGAACGCGGCGACGAACCCGCCCAGGCATCCCCAGCCGTAAGCCTGAGCTACCGTCACGTCGCCGCAGGCTACAACGCCCGCGATGCCTTATCGCGGCTTTGCGTCCTGCCGAGATCCCGGTCGACGCTCAAAGATCGAGCCGCCGCCAGCAGCAAGAAAGGCGAAGGCGTCGTGGAGATATGTAGACCACCGCGGCACGCCGTGGTGCCGCCGCGTCTCACGGTCAACGGTCGGCGGCCGGCCCGTGGCAGTGACCCGTCCCTGCGATGTCGACGAAGCCGTCAGGATCGACACTGAACCTTCCTCACGTCCCAGCATCGTGGCGTACGCCCAGCATACGCACCTAGATGCCACTTTGTATACCCCCGAACAGGGGGAATGATGCATGACGACAGCTCAGTTCCGCAAGAGCCAGAGGTCCCGATGTCCATTGACGTACCCTCCAATTGATCTTCTCACGCGCTCGCTCTCCGCATCGCGCGCCGCTCCTGCGCCGTGGTCCCACCCCAGCAGCCCCGCAGGGTCGGGTCGGCCAGCGCGAACGATAGGCACTCCTCGCGCACGCAGCACCGCCGGCACGTCGCTTTCGGGTCGTACGTCGGCCCCTCACGGCTCGGGATGAACGCCTCGGTGCCGAATCCCCGGCAGCGGGCCTTCGCGTGCCACGCGGGCCGTCGTAGCAGCTCCTCGAGGCTTGGCAGCTCGCCGAGGTCGTCGGGAGTGCAGCCGGCGTCGCCGAGGATCGTCGCGGTGGCGAGGGTCACTTGAGGCGCCCTGTCTCCCGAGCCCATCGCTCGACGTCGGTCCGGTCCCAAATGCGCATCCCGCGCAGCACGCCCACGGGTTCGGGGAACTTCGGGTCCGTCTTCGTGATCTTGTCGACGCGCTGCCGACTCACGCGCAGGAGGGCCGCGATCTCGGCGGCGGACATCAGGTCCATGTCTCCAACGGTAGCTGTTGACATCGTGACATCCTAGGTTTAGGGTGACACTGTGTCAACAGTGCTCCGGCCAGCGGGCAAGGCCGGCCGGAGCTGCCAGCACCTACTACCAGGAGGCACTGACGATGACGAAGCTAAGCGATGAGAACGGCGGCGCGGTGGATCAGAGCGTGCTCACCATGGAGATGCTGCACGTGCGCTTGCGGACGGTCGAGGCGCAGGTGATGACGCTCGCTCACCAGCTCGAGGGGCACCTGCCGGCCCTGCGGCTCTCGGCGCGCATCGGCGAGTACACCGGGCGGAGCGTCGAGCACCGGCTGCACGACCTCGAATCGCTCATGCTCCGGCAGGCCAGCCTCGCCGACGAGCGCCTGAACCACGGGTGCATGTTGGACGCGCGCACCGGGACGGAGAGCTTCGCCGAGGACCTGGTCGGGATGGCACGCGACGACGTCAAGTGTGCGAAGACGCCTGAGGAGCGCCAGCGGGCGACCGAGATCCTGGACGCGGCCGATGCGCTGGTGAGCGATTCCGCCGCGCCCGTACCACTCGGAAAGGTCTAGCGTCGCTCAGGCGCAATCGTAGGGGACGATCCGGCCCCGCTGCCTTTGGGTAGCGGGGCCGTTTCGCGTCAGTCAGTCGACCAGGTAGGTGATGTTGTCGAGGAAAGTGGAATACGTGTTCTGCTGAGGCTGGACGACGCCGTTCGTTGCCACGATGACTTCCCCCGTGGTGGTCGTAGCGCCAGAGGTCTGGCACGGGATCTGCGCCTGTTAGCTACTCCTTGCCCCAAACAGCGCGGATCGTCTCGTAGTCCAGAATCTTCGGTGGGCCGAAGGGCCGGTCGCGCCAGGACAGCCAGATGAGAGGGAGGCCGACGAGCTCGAGTTCGCTCTCAAGGAGCGGCATCCAGCGCTGTTCGCCGACGACCGCGCCGAAGTTATCGTCACTCTCGTCAATCAGCGGTTCAGTGTCCGGCGCGCAGAACATATGACGCTGGTTGGGCCCGCTGCGACACAACATGACTGACGGTGTCGGCCGGTCGAGGTCGTTGCAGCACATTGGACAACTCGTCCATGTGGTCACATCGGCCGACGCGGCCCGGAACCGCTCAAGAGCGTGCCGTTTGTCGTCATCGTCATGGGCGCCCGCGTGGCCAGTGCGCGCCAAGATGCTCGTACGCGCCGTCTCCTGGTCAAGTACGTCAAGGAAGACGAATGTGGCATCCAGCTCTCCGGTTGGGTTGAACCGCCGGAGCTCAGTAGGGAAATCGCGCGGTCGGTAGGTGATGGTGAGTCCCTTGGCACTGAAGGAGTCGTCCTCGCTATCCATCGATCCACCGCTCACGGAGACGACGTCAGCGTAGGAAAGGGAAACCGGACTCTCGAATCTCGGCGCCACGCTCCAGATGAGACCCATGTCGGTCACCAACAGGTACGCGGGCTCGAAGTGTTCTGGTAGCACCTGATACAGGACGGTCAGTTCCTGACGAACGCTCTCATCTCGCCGAAACTTCGCTTCGGTGAATGGCCGAGCGAGGTTGCCGTACGCCTGCTCGAGTGCGAGGTCCCTGGGCGTGCCGATGTCGAGCAGACGCTTGAGCTCAGCCTGTAACTGTTGCTCCTGTCGCCGCCATTCCTGCTCCGCCTCAGCGTCGCCTTGGGCCATGAGCTGGCGCATCAGCTTCTTCTTCCGCATGGACAGAGGCTAGAGCGGGCCGCTGTCACATGCGTCGGGAGTGAGTGCAGTCTCATGTACCAGGCCAGCCCCAACTAGCGCGGACAAGGCGATGGCGCACCATCCCATAAGCGCCGTTCGGGGCGTAGCAACTACCGCGAGCACGAGCGAGGGCGGGCCACCGGACCCCGCTCCCCAGATCCGGAGAGCCCGATTAGCGGGCCTCCTGAGCGATCCTGGAGGGAGCTACGGCCCCTGGTGCTTCGGTGCTAGGGGCCGTGTCGCGCTCAAGTGTCGACGAAGTAGCTCTCGCCGCTCAGAGTCAGCACGTGGACATCCATTGCGACGAGGGTGCCGTCCGTGTCGACGTAGGCCACCGGGCCGGCGGCACGGCTTGGGGCATGGATGCCCGTTGGATGATGCTGCGAGAGCCAATGGCGTTGCCACGGCCGGTAGCCGGCGGCGAAGGTCAGGGCAGGCACGCCAGCCGTACCGGGCCAGAGCTGACCGCGAAGGAACATCTGATTGTTGATCAGGCGGTAAGCGGGCGGGTCCTGGTCGGTGGCGTTCGTGCGCGGCGTCCATAAGCTGCCGAGCACGGAGCAGCCGGTCGAGCTCGCTGTCGTCGAGATGAGCACCCAGCCGGAATCGGCCATCTGATTGCCTGCCTTCTCTATGAAGGTCCCGGCCCGGGAGGGGAAAGGAGGGCGGATTCAACCGGTGAGCGCAAAAAGCTCGGCGAGCTTCTCCGATGGTGTCATATAGCCGAGGGTCTTGCGCGGACGGCCGTTGAGGCTGGCCGCGAAGCGGGCGAGGTCTTCGGCGCTGTGCACCGAAAGGTCGGTGCCCTTCGGCATGTACTGGCGAAGGAGCCCGTTGGTGTTCTCGTTCGATCCGCGCAGCCAGGGCGAGTGCGGGTCGCAGAAGTAGATCTGGATGCCGGTGTCGATGGTGAAGCGCTCGTGGCTCGACATCTCCTTGCCCTGATCCCAGGTGATCGAACGGCGCAATGCCTCGGGCAGCGTGCAGATCGCCTCCTTCATCGCCGCATTGACCTTCTCGGCCTCGCGCCCGTCAGGGAGGTGGAGGAGGAGCACGAAGCGGGTCGTGCGCTCGACAAGGGTGCCGACGGCGGAGCGATTGTTCGCGCCGATGATGAGGTCGCCCTCCCAGTGCCCGGGCACGGCGCGGTCCTCTACCTCGGCCGGGCGCTCGGAGATCATGACCTTGTTCGGGATCTGCCCGCGGTTCTCGATGCGGCTGCGCGGCCGTCGGCGCGCCCGACCGGTTCTCAAGCACCGGTGCAGCTCGCGGCGGAGCTCACCACGGCCCTGGACGAACAGCGACTGGTAGATCGTCTCGTAGCTCACCCACATCATCGGATCGTCGGGGAACTCGGTGCGCAAGGAGTTGGCGATCTCTTCCGGCGACCACCACAGCTCGAGCCGCCTCGTCACCTCGACGACGAGCGGTGCATGGCTGAGCTTGGTGGCCTTCGGCCGCCGAGCCTGCTCACGAGCCCTGCGATGTGCCTGCCAGCCCGCATAGCCGGTGCGGCCGCCGCTGGCGGCAACCTCGCGAGAGATCGTTGACACGGACCGTCCGAGTGAGCCCGCGATCGTGGTGAAGCTCTCGCAGCGTTCTAACCCCGCACGGATCTCCTCACGCTCATGATGCGACAGGCGACCGGGGGCTGGTGTCCATTCGGTCGGCGGCGCGGGTGCCGGCACTCGGACCAAGATGTTCGAAGCCGCGTGCTTCGAGCACTCGACCATCCGGCCGATTTCACGCAGGGAATGCCCCAACGCTGCGAGGCGATGAACCTCCCGTTCGATCTCTGCTGACAGCCGCTTCGGCACCCCGTGGCCTCCTCGATGAGCTCGCCAGACGATGGCTTGCTCGTCGAGAAATTGCGCGGACCCCTTGAATCCGCCCTGCCACTGCGGCGGCGAACGGTGACGCGACGACGTTGGCCGTGACATTCGTCGTCGCTTCCGCCGCCGAGCAGGGGGCAATCCAGTGAGACGACGCGCTCAGTCGCCGAGGTGTGCTGCACCCTTCAAGTGCCGGAGCACAGTCGCCGCAGAGGGATACTGGTGCGACCCGTGCCAGATACTTGCGACCCGCTCAAGGAACATCGGCAAGGCGGTGGCGTTGGCCATGGTGCCCAACCTCCATCCAGGCTGGCAGGCGATGTTGCTCAACGCCGCCGCGCCGATCGTCCGCATGAAACTCTCCGAGCGAGGCGACGTTGACTATCGGATTCGGCGCCAGCTCCTTCGGGATTCGGACCCAATGGTCGTCTGCGTCTCGGCCCGACAGCCCGGGAATGACCCAGCGCAGCTGTACAGACTGCTCGATGGGGCCCCA
>DATKQY010000015.1:0-73105 GCA_035532475.1 Acidimicrobiales bacterium
CGCGTTCTCAGCTTGGGAAGCTGATGTTCTGCCGCTGAACTACGCCCGCGTGGCCCGCCGTGCTGGCCGCCTTCGGCGCCCCGCTCCGGTGGACCTGTTGACTCTAGCTCGGTGTCTGGAGGGATCGGAGCGCCCCGAGGAGGGGCGCGACGGGCCGCGCGGGCACCGCGCAGCGAGTCACCCGAGGTTCCCACCCCAGGCGGGTATCGGGATGGAGCGATGACGACAATTGTGCTCGTACACGGCGATGGCGGGACCGTGGTGCTCGGACACGGCGCGCAACGCCGCGAGTGGGCGACGAGCCACACGCCCTTCTTCTCGAGCCCCGAGCCCGTGATGGACCTCGTCGCCGGTCTCGCCGCCCCGGACACGACCTGCCGACGGCCGAAACGGTAACGTGCGAGCTGAAGATGATCCTCTCCGACCGCACCATCCGCGAGCAGCTCGAGGCCGGCCGCATCGTCATCGACCCGATCGGTGAGGGGTGCATCCAGCCCTCGTCGGTCGACCTGCATGTGGACCGGTACTTCCGGGTCTTCCGGAACCACACCCAGCGCGTGATCGACGTGAAGGAGAACCAGGAAGAGCTCTCCGAGCTGGTCGAGGTGGTCGGCGAGGAAGCGCTCATCTTGCACCCCGGCGAGTTCGTGCTCGGCGCGACGGCTGAGCGCGTTGCGCTGCCCGACGACCTGGTCGGACGGCTGGAGGGCAAGTCGAGCCTCGGCCGCCTGGGCCTGTTGATCCACTCGACCGCCGGTTTCGTGGACCCCGGCTTCGACGGCTTCCTGACGCTCGAACTGTCGAACGTGGCGAACCTGCCGATAACCGTCTACCCGGGGATGAAGATCGGCCAGATCAGCTTCTTGCGGATGACGACCGCGGCGGACCACCCGTACGGGTCCGCGGCGCTCGGATCGAAGTACCAGCACCAGCGGGGACCGACGCCGAGCCGCTACTTCGAGAACTTCCGCACGTAGGCGGCGCGACCTCGAGGCGTGGGCGCCGCCGGGTCACCGCCGGAGGTGGCGAAGGGGGGAGACAACAGGGCCCCGGGGAGCGCGCTCCCCGGGGCCCTGTTGTCGATGCGGGTGCCGACCCGCCGCAGGTGCTGCCGCTAGAGGGCGTCACCTCCCCGTTCGCCTGTGCGGATGCGCACGACCTCGTCGATGTCGAGGACCCAGACCTTGCCGTCGCCGATCTTGCCGGTGCGCGCCGTCGCGACGACCGTGTCGACGACGTCGGCGCTCCGGGCATCGTCGACCAGGATCTCGAGGCGCACCTTCGGCACGAGGTCGATCTGGTATTCGGCTCCCCGGTAGGTCTCGGTGTGGCCGCCCTGCCGGCCGAAGCCCTGGACCTCGGTGAGTGTGAGGCCCTGGACGCCGATCGACTTCAGCGCCTCCTTTACCTCGTCCAGCTTGAACGGCTTGATCACTGCCACGACGAGCTTCATCTAGGACACTCCCTCTGGGGCCAAGGTCTCCATGATGCCCGTGCGGATGGCGGATTGCGGAGGTTCGACCTCCTCGTCGTGCACGGCGGCATCGCCCTCCTCCAGTTCCGCATCGGTGTATCTGAGCGGTATGAAGATCTTGATGATCTTCAGGAGTACGAAGGTGACGATCCCGTCCCAGGCGATGATCGTGCACGCCGTCAGGAACTGGACGAGCAGCCGGTCGGAGTTGCCGTAGAGCAGGCCCGCCGGAGCGGACACGGCGTTCCACAGCGCCGCGGAGTTCACCTTGCCCGAGACGTACTCCAGCATGTGCGGATCAGCCAGGAACCCGGTGAGGATGCCACCCATGAACCCGGCTATCCCGTGCGTATAGACCACGCCAAGGGCATCGTCCACCTTGCTGAACGGTCTCACCTTCGGCAGGTACGTCCAGGCGAGGAAGACGATCAGCGAGTCGATGACGCCGAGCACGGCCGCACCGTTCCCGTTCACGAACCCGGCGGCCGGTGTGATGCCGACCAGCCCGACGATCATGCCGTTCACCGAACCGAGGAACGTCGGCTTCTTGGCGGGGCCGATGAAGGCGTCGCAGGCAACCCAGGTGAGCAGCGCCGTCGCCGTGCACAGGTTGGTGTTGAGCACCGCCGAGGCGGCGTCCGCTCCGGCGAAGTACGGGTCACCGCCGTTGAAGCCGTTCCAGCCGAGCCACAGCAGTCCGGCGCCGACCGCCACCAGCAGCAGGTTCGTCGGCGGGAAGGACTGCCGGTCACGGGTGAGGCGTGGCCCGATCACCCAGGCGGCGACGAAGCCGCTGACCCCGGCCGCGAGGTGGATGACGTAGCCGCCCGAGTAGTCGAGGGCGCCCTTCTGTGCCCAGTAGCCGCCACCCCAGATCAACATGGCGTTGACGGTGTAGACGCAGGTCGTCCAGGCGGGGACGAAGATGATCCACGCCTTGAAGTTCATCCGCCCGAGCACGCTCCCGAGGAACAGGAGGGGCGTGATCGCCGCGAAGACGAACTGGAAGTAGGCCAGTGTCGCCGTCGGGAAGTGGAACGGCGGTGACGCCGACGCGAGCAGCGGGATGATCGCCTGGTGCTGCTCCTGGCCCGGTCCCGTGATGGACCCCGGATGTCCGAGGAACCCGTCAAGGATGTTGGCGACCCCGGTGCCGCCGCCGGCATGGAATGGTGTCCCGAAGCCCATGTTGTAGCCCCAGAACACCCACACCACCAGGACGGCGGCGAATCCGGCGAAGGCCATGAGCATCGTGTTGACGGCCCATTTCTTCTTCACCAGCCCGCCGTACAGGACGGCGATCCCGGGGAGGCTCATCAGCCCGACGAGCGTCGCCGCCGTCAGCTGCCAGGCATTGTCGCCTGCATTGAGCCAGCTCGGATAAGGGAAGTACATCCACGCTCCTCCCGTAAGGCCGCGCCCCTCGCGGCGACCGACGGGGCGAACGCTATGGACGGACGATTTCGCCGCTGTGGCGTCGAAGAGAACGCCGCGTTACCCGAATGTTTCGGCAATGTGAACGCCCAGCGTGCGGCGGTGCGGGGCCCTTGCGGCGCACGTCCGGGCCCCGAAGAGCCGCCAGACGCGGTGCTCAGCCTGCCTGGCGGGCGACGGCCTCCGCCGCGGCGTGGATGGCCTCGGGATCACCGAGCTCGCGCTGGGAGACGATGTTGAGCGCGGCGTCGAGCTCGTAGACGCGCGGCACGCCGGTCGGGATGTTGAATTCGACGACCCACTCGTTCGACCGCTGCTCCAGGTGCTTCACGAGCGCCCGGAGGCTGTTGCCGTGGGCGACGACGAGGACATTGCGCCCGGCGAGCAGGTCGGGCGCGATGTCGTCCTCCCAGTAGGGGATCAACCGGCGAACGACGTCGGCCAGGCACTCGGTCGCCGGGAGCGCGCTCGGCGGGACGAGCCGGTAGCGGCGGTCGTTCCCCGGGTGGTTCGGGTCGTCCGTCGCCACAGGATCGGGCGGGATGTCGTAGCTGCGGCGCCAGATCTTGACCTTCTCGAGGCCGTACTTTTCCGCGGTCTCGGCTTTGTTCAGTCCCTGCAGGGCGCCGTAGTGGCGCTCGTTCAGGCGCCAGTGGCGCCGGACCGGGAGGTAGCTTCGCCCGGCGGCGGCGAGGGCGATGTCCGCCGTCCGCACTGCCCGGGTGAGCACGGAGGTGTGGACGACGTCGAACTCGAGATCCGCCTCGGCGCCCAGCAGCTCGCCTGCGCTGCGCGCCTCCGCCTCGCCGAGCTCACTGAGGTCGACGTCGACCCAGCCGGTGAAGAGGTTCTCGGCGTTCCAGGTGCTCTGGCCGTGGCGGAGGAGGACGAGCATCGCCATAGGAGCGAGGCTACCCCGCTCGGGCCGCCCGCTCCGGGGCGCCGTGCAGCCAGTTCGTGGACCTCGACCATCCTCGGCCGTGCGCCGCGTGCTGGTGTACCTGCCGACACATGGCCGTCGCGAGCTGGCAACGCTCCGTTCACAACCGCTGCCTAGTGTGAGGCCCATGGCGAGCTTCGTCATGCGAGTCTGGCTAGCGGACCGACCGGGCGCGCTCGGTTCGGTGGCGAGCCGCATCGGCGCGGTCGGCGGCGACCTGATCGGCATCGACATCTTGGAGCGCGGCGACGGCCGTGTCATCGACGAGCTCACGATCGACCTGCCGGGCGAGGAGCTCATCCCGCTCATGCTCGCCAAGGTGGGCGAGCTGGACGCCGTCGACGTGGAGGACGTGCGCGCCGTCGTCGCGGGGCTGCCCTACCCGCTCGTCGACGCGCTGGAGGTGGCGGCAGACATCTTGGCGGAGCGTTCAGTGGGCGGCCTGTTCTCCGCCCTCGTCGCCGGGGTCGGGGTGGGCTTCTCGGCCGAGTGGGCGGCCGTCGTGGATCCCGACGGCCCGATCGTGCTGAGCTCGTCGACGGGAGCGCCGCCCGTTCCATGGCTGGAGGCCTTCGTCACCGGTACCCGGTCGGCGGCGCCCGAGCGCGGCGCCGCCGCGGCGGCGAACGACGTGGCGTGGGCGGCCCTCGAAGTCTCGGGCCTCGCGCTGCTGGTCGGTCGCTCGGGCCGCCCCTTCCGTGCCCGCGAGCGTCGACAGCTCGCCACGGTGGCGCGCGTCGGCGACCACCGCTGGCGCGAGCTCGTCACGCTGGACGGGATGCGGGCACACCCGGCTCGTTCGTCCTGAGCTGGACCTGCTGGCCGGCCTGAACCGCCACTCCTCACGACCCCGCGTCCGGCCGCGGAGGTCCGGCTGCGCTACCCGACCTTCCCCGGAGCACCGCATACGACCGCTACCTGGTCGTTTGGTGATCGATTACGACCTTGACAATAGGACACTCAACTTCGCTATGCTGCATGTTGCAACCACGGCGGTGGGCCCGACGATCCGGCCGACCGCCGACGGAGAAGTTCGAACACAAGCAATCGCGAGAGTGGAGGGACCTTCATGCCCAAGGCGGTCGGCATCGACCTCGGCACGACCAACTCGGTCGTCGCCGTCCTGGAAGGCGGTGAGCCCACCGTCATCCCCAACGCGGAGGGCGCCCGCACCACGCCATCGATCGTCGGCTTCGCCAAGTCCGGCGAGGTGCTGGTCGGCGAGGTGGCGAAGCGCCAGGCGATCACGAACCCCGAGCGGACGATCCGTTCGGTCAAGCGGCAGATGGGAACCACCTGGACCGTCGACATCGACGGCAAGGCCTACACGCCACAGGAGATCTCTGCCCGCATCCTCCAGAAGCTGAAGCGGGACGCGGAGGCTTTCCTCGGCGACTCGGTCAACCAGGCGGTCATCACGGTGCCCGCCTACTTCGACGACGCGCAGCGCACCGCCACGAAGGAGGCCGGTCAGGTCGCAGGCCTCGAGGTCCTGCGCATCATCAACGAGCCGACGGCAGCCGCCCTGGCGTACGGCCTCGACAAGGAGGGCGCCGACCAGACGGTCCTCGTGTTCGACCTCGGTGGCGGCACCTTCGACGTCTCCATCCTCGAGATCGGCGAGGGCGTGTTCGAGGTGAAGGCCACTGCCGGCAACACCCACCTCGGCGGCGACGACTGGGACCAGCGGGTCATCGACTGGCTCGTGAAGACGTTCAAGGACACCGAGGGCGTCGACCTGGCGGTCGACAAGATGGCCACCCAGCGGCTGAAGGAGGCCGCCGAGAAGGCGAAGATCGAGCTCTCGACGGTCCAGGAGACGAACATCAACCTGCCGTTCATCACGGCGACCTCCGAGGGCCCGAAGCACCTCGACATCAAGCTCACGCGCGCGAAGTTCCAGGAGCTCACCGAGGACCTCGCCGAGGCCTGCCGGGGCCCGTTCGAGCAGGCGATCAAGGACGCCGGCCTGTCGAAGTCGGACATCCACCACGTGGTGCTCGTCGGCGGCTCGACGCGTATGCCCGCCATCCAGGACCTGGTCCAGCAGCTCACGGGCAAGGAGCCCCACAAGGGCGTCAACCCCGACGAGGTCGTGGCCGTCGGCGCCGCCATCCAGGCCGGCGTGCTCAAGGGTGATGTGAAGGACGTCCTCCTGCTGGACGTGACGCCGCTCAGCCTCGGGATCGAGACCAAGGGCGGGATCATGCACCGCCTGATCGAGCGGAACACGACCATCCCGACGAAGCGCTCGGAGGTCTTCACGACCGCCGAGGACAACCAGCCCTCGGTCGAGATCCACGTCCTCCAGGGCGAGCGCGAGATGGCGATGTACAACAAGACGCTCGGCAAGTTCCAGCTGGTCGACCTGCCGCCGGCCCCCCAGGGCGTGCCGCAGATCGAGGTCACCTTCGACATCGACGCGAACGGCATCGTCCACGTGTCGGCCCGCGACCGCGCGACCGGCAAGGAGCAGTCGATGACCATCACCGGCCAGTCCTCATTGCCGAAGGACGACATCAACCGCATGATCCGCGACGCCGAGCAGCACGCCTCGGACGACCGGCGCAGGCGGGAGGAGGCCGAGATCCGCAACAACGCCGACACCCTCGTGCACCGGACGGAGAAGCTGCTCCGCGACGAGGGCGACAAGTTCACCGGCGAGGAGAAGGACAAGGTGGACGCGGCCCTCAAGGAACTGAAGGAGGCGCTGGAGGGCTCGGACTTCGAGGCCATTCGCCGCACCACCGAGGCGCTGGTCACGGCCTCGCAGGCCTTCGCGCAGCGCCTGTACGACCAGGCCGCGCAGCAGAGTCCCCCTGCGGGCGGCGCCACCCGGACCGGCGGCTCGTCTGCCAGCGACGACGAGGTGGTGGACGCCGAGATCGTGGACGACCCCGGCTCGGCCCAGGCATGAGCGGCGAGGAGACGATGTCGGACTGGGATGGGCTGGACCCGTCCCAGTCCGCGGCGCCGGGCTCCGGCGCCTTCGAGGGCGAGCACGAGGTGGCCCGCGCCTATGGCGACGCCCAGCGGGCCGCGGACGAGGCGATGTCCGAGGATGGCCCCGACGCGGCCGACGGCGCCGAGGTGGCCGAGGCGGCGGGACCACCGGACGGCGAGGAGTCGCCGGTCCTGCCCGACGTCGAGAAGCTGACCGCCGAGCGCGACGAGTACCTCGACGCGCTGCGACGGCTCCAGGCCGAGTTCGACAACTACCGCAAGCGGACCGTCCGTCAGCAGACGGAGCTGCTCGACCGCGCCGCCGAGGGACTGCTCGAGCGGTTGCTGCCGGTGCTCGACGCCGTCGACCTTGCGCTCGCGCACGTCGGCGAGCCCGACTCGGCCGACGAGCAGGCCAAGCTGTCATCGGCGTTCGTCCAGATCGGAACGCTGCTGAGGGACATCCTCGCCAAGGAGGGACTCGAGCGCATCGACGAGGCCGGGGTGCCGTTCGACCCCACCGTCCACGACGCAGTCGCCCACCTGCTCGCCGATGCGCTCGAGACGCCAGACGCCGGTGCCTCCCCGGACGACGAGCCGGGCGGCGCCGTCGTGGCCGAGGTGCTGCGCGCCGGCTACCGGCTGAAGGGCCGGGTCGTGCGCCCAGCCATGGTGAACGTGCGGGGTTAGGGGGAGCAGACGCGTGGCGGCGCAGCGGGAGTGGTTCGAGACCGACTACTACAAGGTGCTCGGCGTCTCACAAGAGGCGAGCGAGAAGGAGATCACGCGCGCCTACCGCAAGCTCGCGAAGCAGTTCCACCCCGACGCGAACCCTGGCGCGGAAGACCGCTTCAAGGAGATCACCGCCGCCTACGACGTCCTCGGCGACGCCCAGAAGCGCAAGGAGTACGACGAGGTTCGTCGCCTCGGAGCGGGCAACCCGCTCGGCCAGGCGGGCGGCTTCAACTTCCGGGTCGAAGATCTCGGTGACCTCTTCGGCGGGATCTTCCGGGGCGGCACCCAGGGGCGCCGCCGCAGCACCGCTCCCGGGGCCGGGCCCCAGCGGGGCGCGGACGTCGAGGCGGAGCTTCATCTCTCGTTCCAGGAGGCCGTCGAGGGTGCCATCACCTCGGTGAACGTCGCGACGAACGTCGTCTGCGCCACGTGCGCCGGCAGCGGGTCCAAGCCCGGCACGATGCCGGTCATCTGCCCTCGCTGCGGCGGCACCGGTGTCATCAACGACAATCAGGGTCTCTTCTCCCTCTCCTCGCCGTGCCCGGAATGCCGGGGACGGGGCACGAAGATCGTCGATCCCTGTCCGACGTGCTTCGGCACGGGCGCGCAGCGGCGCGAGCGGCGGGTGAGGGTGCGGATCCCCGCGGGCGTCGACGACGGCCAGCGCATCCGGATCAAAGGGCGCGGCGAGCCGGGGCGCAACGGCGGTCCCGGGGGCGACCTGTTCGTGACCGTCCACGTGACGCCGCACCCCCTCTTCGGCCGGCGCGGCCGCGACCTCACGCTGACCGTCCCGGTCACCTTCCCCGAGGTGACCCTCGGCGCGACCATCACCGTCCCCTCGCTCGACAAGCCGGTGACCTTGAAGGTGCCGCCGGGCACGAAGACCGGCAGGACCTTCCGCGTGCGCGGGCACGGCCTGCACAGCGGCGGCCAGAGCGGCGACTTGCTCGTCACCGTCGAGGTGGTGGTCCCGACGGAGCTCAACGACGCCCAGCGCAAGGCGGTCCAGGCGCTCGCCGAGGCGACGTCGTCGTCGCCGCGGACCGGTCTCGGGGTGTGACGACGATGGCACGCGAACGGCCCGTCGGGCCATCCACCCGCGCCCTCTACGTCATCTCGGTGGCGGCGGAGCTCGCCGGCGTGCACCCCCAGACGCTCCGGATCTACGAACGAAAGGGGCTGGTCGACCCGGCGCGCACCGGCGGCGGGAACCGGCGCTACTCCGACGCCGACATCGCCCACCTCCGGCGGATCCAGGAGCTCACCGCCGGCGGGGTGAACCTCGAGGGCGTCCGGCGGATCCTCACGCTCGAGGCCCAGGTCTCGCTGCTCGAGCGCGAGCTCGAGCGGGCCCGCGCCGAGGCACGCGACGCGGTGGCGAAGACGCACCGCCAGTACCGGCGCGACCTCGTACCGGTCCGCAGCGAGACGCTCCCCGCTCGCTGGCGGTCGCGAGGCGCGACGTAGGGGAAGCAGGCACGACGACGAGAACGACGAGAAGCAGGTAGGCATGGCACTGGACCCGAACCGCTGGACGCTCAAGACCCAGGAGGCGCTGCAGGAGGCGACGCGCCTCGCGGAGACGGCGCACCACGCCGAGGTGCTGCCGGCGCACTTCCTCACCGCCGCGCTCGGCCAGGACGGCGGGATCACCGTGCCGATCCTCGACCGCATGGGCGTCGCCCCCCTGGTGGTGCGCAACCGCCTCCAGGACGTCCTCGCCAAGGTCCCGCAGGCCTACGGCGGCGGCGCTCCGCAGCTCTCGCGGGCGCTCGCCGACGCCTTCGAGCGGGCGGGCACGGCCCAGAAAGAGATGGCCGACGAGTACCTCTCCGTCGAGCACGTCCTGCTGGCGCTCGCCCCGGAGCTCGGCGTCGAGCGCGAGCAGCTGCTCGCGGCCCTGCGTGAGGTGCGCGGCAGCCACCGCGTCACCTCCCAGCAGCCGGAGGACACCTTCCAGGCGCTGGAGAAGTACGGCCGGGACCTGACCGAGCTCGCTCGCCGCGGCAAGCTCGACCCGGTGATCGGCAGGGACGAGGAGATCCGCCGGGTCATCCAGGTCCTCTCGCGGAGGACGAAGAACAACCCTGTCCTGATCGGCGAGCCGGGTGTCGGCAAGACGGCGATCGTGGAAGGCCTCGCCGGCCGGATCGTCGAGGGCGACGTGCCGGAGAGCCTGCGCAACAAGCGCGTCATCTCCCTCGACCTTTCGGCGATGGTCGCCGGCGCAAAGTACCGCGGCGAGTTCGAGGAGCGGCTGCGGGCGGTGCTGAAGGAGATCACCGACTCCGAGGGCGAGGTCGTCACCTTCATCGACGAGCTCCACACCATCGTCGGCGCGGGGGCCGCCGAAGGCGCGATGGACGCCGGCAACATGATCAAGCCGATGCTTGCGCGCGGCGAGCTGCGGATGATCGGGGCGACGACCCTCGACGAGTACCGCAAGCACATCGAGAAGGACGCGGCGCTCGAGCGGCGCTTCCAGCCGGTCTACGTGGGCCCGCCCTCGGTGGAGGACACCGTCGCGATCCTGCGGGGCCTGAAGGAGCGCTACGAGGTCCACCACGGCGTGCGCATCCAGGACGCCGCCCTCGTCGCGGCGGCCGTGCTCTCCGACCGCTACGTCAGCGGCCGCTTCCTCCCCGACAAGGCCATCGACCTCGTCGACGAGGCGGCCAGCCGGCTGCGGATCGAGATCGACTCCATGCCGACCGAGATCGACGTCGTCACCCGCCGCATCCGCCAGCTCGAGATCGAGCGCGTGGCGCTGCAGAAGGAGACCGACAGCGCCTCGGCCGAGCGCCTCGCCCGCCTCGAGGAGGAGCTCGCCAACCTCCGCGAGAACGAGCGGGCGATGACCGCCCACTGGCAGTCCGAGAAGGACGCCATCGGGGCGATCCGCGAGCTGAAGGGGACGCTCGAGACCCGCCGGGTCGAGGCGGAGCGCTTCGAGCGTGAGGGCAACCTCGGCAGGGCGGCGGAGATCCGCTACGGCGAGCTGCCGGAGCTGGAGCGGCGCATCGCCGAGGCGACCGCGAAGCTCGCCGATCTCCAGGCGCACCAGCGGATGCTGAAGGAGGAGGTCGACGCCGAGGACATCGCAGAGGTCGTCTCGCGCTGGACCGGCGTGCCGGTCTCCGCCCTGATGGAGAGCGAGATCCAAAAGCTCATCCGCATGGAGGACGTGCTCCACGAGCGCGTCGTCGGCCAGGCCGAGGCGGTGCGGGTGGTGGCCAACGCCATCAGGCGGAGCCGCGCCGGCCTGTCGGACCCGAACCGGCCGATCGGCTCGTTCCTGTTCCTCGGCCCGACCGGGGTCGGCAAGACCGAGCTCGCCCGGTCGCTCGCGGCGTTCCTGTTCGACGACGAGCGGGCGATGGTCCGCATCGACATGGGCGAGTACCAGGAGAAGCACACGGTCGCGCGCCTCGTCGGCGCCCCCCCGGGCTACGTCGGCTACGAGGAGGGGGGTCAGCTGACCGAGGCCGTCCGCCGCCGCCCCTACGCGGTCGTGCTCCTCGACGAGCTGGAGAAGGCCCACCCTGACGTGTTCAACGTCCTGCTCCAGGTGCTCGACGACGGCCGGCTCACCGACGGCCAGGGTCGGACGGTCGATTTCACGAACACCGTGCTGATCATGACGTCGAACCTGAAGGGCGAGCCGATCGACTACTTCAAGCCGGAGTTCGTGAACCGCATCGACGAGATCGTCCGCTTCCGCGACCTGTCGAGGGAGGACCTCACCGCCATCGTCGACATCCAGCTGCGCTCGCTCGCGCGCCGCCTGGAGGACCGCCGCATCGCGCTCGACGTCTCGCCCGAGGCGAAGGCGCTCATCGCCGAGCGGGGCTACGACCCACTCTTTGGGGCGAGGCCGGTGAAGCGGGTGATCCAGCGCGACCTCGGTGACGCCCTCGCCCTGGCCCTGCTCGAAGGGCGCTTCGCCGAGGGCGACACGGTCCACGTCGGCGTGGACGGAGGGTCCTTCACGCTCTCGAAGTCGGCCTGACCGCCAGGTCATCGCTCGACCGGGCCCCGGCTACACTCCAAGCGGTCGAGCCGGAGGGAGTCTCGTGCCCGCGACCGTCGTGGTCGGAACCCAATGGGGCGACGAAGGCAAGGGGAAGCTCACCGACCTTCTCGCCAAGGACATGCGACTGGTCGTCCGCTACCAGGGCGGGCACAACGCAGGCCATACGATCGTCGTCGACGGCGAGAGCTTCGCGCTCCAGCTGATCCCGAGCGGCGTCCTCTACTCGCACACGACCCCGGTGATCGGCAACGGCGTCGTCGTCGATCCGGCGGTGCTCGTCGCCGAGTGCGACGCGCTCGAGGCCCGGGGCGTCGACACGAGCCGCCTGGTCGTCTCGGGCAACGCCCACCTGATCATGCCCTACCACTACGAGTTGGACCGGGCGACCGAGCGCAGCCTCGGCAAGAACAAGCTCGGCACGACCAAGCGCGGCATCGGGCCGGCCTACGCCGACAAGGCCGCCCGCGTCGGTATCAGGGTCCAGGACCTGCTGGACGAGAAGATCTTCCGCCAGAAGCTCGACGTGGTGCTCCGCGAGAAGAACGCGATCCTCGCCAAGGTGTTCAACCGGCTGGCGCTCGACTTCGAGGAGATCGCCCACCTGTACCTCGACGAGCTGGCACCGCGGGTCGCGCCGATGATCGGCGACACCGTGAGCCTCATCCACGAGGCGCTCGACGCCGGCGAGCACGTCATGCTCGAAGGCGCCCAGGCCACCTTCCTCGACCTCGACCACGGCACCTATCCCTACGTCACCTCGTCGAACCCGACGGCCGGCGGTGCGTGCGTCGGCACGGGTGTCGGACCGCGCGACATCTCGCGGGTCGTCGGGATCGCCAAGGCCTACGTCACCCGCGTCGGCTCGGGCCCGTTCCCGACCGAGGTCGACGGCGAGCTCGCCGACGTGCTCGTCGAGCGGGGCCACGAGTACGGCACGAACACGGGCCGCCGCCGCCGCCCCGGCTGGCTCGACCTCGTGATGCTTCGCCAGGCCGTCCGCATCAACTCGATCTCCGAGATCGCGCTCACCAAGCTCGACGTGCTCTCGGCGCTGCCGACGGTGAAGGTGTGCATCGGCTACGAGTCGGACGGCGAGCGCCTCGAGCGCGTGCCCTACCACCAGTCGGTGCTGCACCGGGTGTCCCCCGTCTACGAGGAGCTCCCGGGCTGGCAGGAGAACCTCTCGGCAGCGAAGTCCGTCGGCGACCTGCCGAGGGCCGCGCGGGACTACGTCGAGTGCATCGCCGACCACGCCGGCGTCCCGGTGAGCTACGTCGGCGTGGGTCCGGGTCGCGAGCAGTACGTGAGCTTCGCCGCCGCGTGAGCCGGTGAAGGTCTGCGTCGTCGGCTCCGGCGCGCGCGAGCACGCCCTCGCGCTCGCGCTCGCGAGGACGGCCGACGTCGTCGTGGCGCCAGGCAACGCCGGCACGACCGGCCGCTCGCCCGAGGGCCACGCGATCGCCGCCAGCACCTCCCCGGTCGGGGAGATCCCCGCCGACCTCGTCGTCGTCGGGCCCGAGGGCCCGCTCGTCGACGGCCTCGCCGACCGGCTGCGTGCCTCCGGCCGCGCGGTGCTCGGCCCGGGCGCCGACGGGGCGCGCCTCGAGGGCTCGAAGGCGTTCATGAAGGAGCTGGCCGCGGCTGCGGGTGTGCCGAGCGCGCGTCACGCCACCGTCGATCGGTTCGCCGACGCCGTCGCCTTTCTCGACACCCTGCCCGGTCCCTATGTCGTGAAGACCGACGGCCTGGCGGCGGGCAAAGGGGTCCTCGTCACGGCGGAGCGCGCCGAGGCCGAGGCGGACGTCGCCGCCAAGCTCTCGGGCGAGGCCTTCGGCCGGGCCGGCCGGCGCGTCGTGCTGGAGGAGGCGATGTCGGGTCCCGAGCTCTCCCTCCTCGTCCTCTGCGACGGCGAGCGGGCGGTTCCGCTGCCGCCCGCCCAGGACTTCAAGCGGGTCGGTGACGGCGACACCGGGCCGAACACCGGCGGGATGGGCGCCTACTCGCCGGTGCCGCTCGCCGACGACGGCGTCGTCGGCGAGGTGATGGAGCGCATCGTCGAGCCGAGCCTCGCCGAGCTCAGGCGGCGTGGGATCGACTACCGCGGGGTCCTCTACGCCGGGCTGATGCTCACCGAGGACGGGCCGAGGCTGGTCGAGTTCAACGTCCGCCTCGGCGACCCGGAGGCACAGGTCGTCCTGCCACGGCTCGTCGGCGACGTCGCCGAGCTGTTCTTCCGGGCGGCGACGGGCAGGCTCCCGGCCGTCGCGCCGGAGGTCTCGCGTGACGCCGCGGTCAGCGTGGTGATGGCCGCCGCCGGCTACCCCGCGGCGGCACGCTCGGGCGATCGCATCGGCGGCATCGAGCGAGCCGGTACGGTCGAGGGCGTGACCATCCTCCACGGCGCCACGGCCCTCGACGGATCGGGCCGCCTCGTCACCGCGGGCGGTCGGGTGCTGTCGGTCACGGCCGTCGGCGCGACGATCGCCGACGCGCGCGAGCGCGCCTACGAGGCGGCGGGCCGCATCTCCTTCGAGGGCGCCCAGTACCGCCGCGACATCGCCGCGCCGGCCGGAGCCGGTCACGCCGGACCGGCGACGCGGGTGGCCGCCACGTGATCCCCCGCTACTGCCTCCCGGAGATGGCGGCGCTCTTCACCGACGAGGCGCGTCTCGGCCTGTGGCTGGAGGTGGAGCTCCTCGCCCTCGAGGCCTGGTCGAAGCTCGGGGTCGTGCCGGCCGAGCACGCCGCGGCAGCGCGCCGGCGGGCGCCCGTCGTCGACGCCGACTTCGTCGCCCGCGTCGCCGAGCGCGAGCGCGTCACCGACCACGACGTGGCGGCCTTTGTCGACGTCGTCCAGGAGGCGATCGGCCCGCCGGAGGGCTCGTGGGTCCACCACGGCCTCACCTCGAGCGATGTGGTCGACACGGCCCTGTCCGCGACGCTCGTCCGCGCGGCGGACCTGCTCCTCGTGGCGTCCGCCGAGCTGGTCGCCGCCCTGAAGCGGCGCGCCCTCGAGCACGCCGCGACGCCGATGCTCGGCCGGACGCACGGCATGCACGCCGAGCCGACCACCTTCGGGGTGAAGCTCGCGCTCTACTGCCTGCAGGCCGAGCGCGACCGCGAGCGGCTGGGTCGGGCGCGCGAGGCGGTGGCCGTCGGCAAGCTCTCCGGAGCCGTCGGCACCTACTCCAACATCGAGCCCGACGTCGAGGAGCAGGTCTGCACGGCGCTCGGCCTGCGCCCGACGCCGGCGACCCAGGTGATCCCGCGCGACCGTCACGCCGAGTACCTCTACGCGTGCGCCGCCGTCGGCGCCACCGTCGAGGCGCTCGCGACCGAGCTGCGCCACCTCCAGCGCAGCGAGGTCGCCGAGACCGAGGAGCCGTTCGGTGCGGGGCAGAAGGGCTCGTCCGCGATGCCCCACAAGCGCAACCCGATCACGAGCGAGCGCCTCGTCGGCATGGCGCGGGTGCTCCGCGGCTACCTCGTGGCGGGCTTCGAGGACGTGGCGCTCTGGCACGAGCGCGACATCTCCCACAGCTCGGTGGAGCGCATCGTGCTCCCCGACGCGAGCCTGCTCGCCTACTACGTGCTGCGCCGGGCCGCCCGGCTCGTCGACGGCCTGGTCGTGCACGAGGACCGGATGCGCGAGAACCTGCTCGAGCGCTCGCTCGGGCTCGTCTTCTCCCAGCCCGTCCTCCTCGCGCTCGTCGAGTCGGGCATGGGGCGCGACGCCGCCTACCGCGCCGTGCAGCGCGACGCCCGGCGTGCCTTCGAGGAGCGCCGGGCGTTCCGCCAGGTGCTCGAGGAGGACGAGGAGCTCGTCGCGGCGCTCGGTGCGACGCGCGCCGGGACCCTGCTCGACGAGGCATTCGATCTGGAGCGGGCGCTGCGCAACGCCCACCGCACCATTGACGCGCTGGAGGAGGTCGGGACGTGACGTTGGAGCGTGTCTACTCGGGCAAGGTGCGCGACGTCTATGACGCCGGCGACGGACTGCTCCTGATGGTCGCGTCGGACCGCATCTCGGCCTTCGACCGCGTGTTCGACGAGCCGATCCCCGACAAGGGGCGCGTGCTCACCGCCATGACGGCGTTCTGGGCGGTCGAGCTCGCCGAGATCGCCCCGAGCCACCTCGTCACCGTCGACCCGGCGTCCTTCCCGGTCGACGCGCTGGACATCTCCGACCTCGAGGGTCGGGCGATGCTCGTGCGCAGCGCCGAGATGCTCCCGATCGAGTGCATCGTCCGCGGCTACATCACCGGCTCGGCCTGGAAGGAGTACCGCGCCTCGGGGACGATGCACGGCTCGCCGCTCCCGGAGGGCCTGCGCGAGTCGGACCGGCTCCCCGAGCCGGTCTTCACGCCGTCCACGAAGGCGACCGAGGGCCACGACGTCAACATCTCCTTCGAGGAGGCGGCGGCGCTCGTGGGTGCCGAGCTCGCCGCGCGCGCCCGCGAGGTGTCCCTCAGCGCCTACTCGCTCGGCGCCGCCCGCGCGCTCGCCCGGGGGATCGTCATCGCTGACACGAAGTTCGAGCTCGGCCTGATCGACGGCGAGCTCGCGATCTGCGACGAGATCCTCACACCGGACTCGTCGCGCTTTTGGCCCGCGGACGCGTGGTCGCCGGGCTCCTCGCCGCCCTCGTACGACAAGCAGCCGGTGCGCGACTGGGCGGACGGCACCGGCTGGGACAAGGACTCGCCGCCGCCACCGATCCCCCCCGAGGTCGTCACCGCCACCCGCGAGCGTTACATCACCGCCTACGAGCGGATCTCGGGGCTGGCGTTCTCGGACTGGTGGGGTGTCGGCTCGTGATCTTCGCCGTCACGGTCGAGATCCGGGGCCTCGCCGGCATCGCCGACCCCGAGGGCCAGACCATCGAGCGCGCGCTCCCGGCGCTCGGCTTCGCCGGCGTGCGCGACGTCCACGTCGGCAAGGTCGTCACCTTCGAGCTCGAGGCCCCGGACGAGGCCGACGCCCGGCGCCGCGTCGAGGAGATGTGCCATCGCCTGCTCGCCAACCCGGTGATCCAGCGCTTCGAGGCCGACGTGCGTCCGGCGGGGGGAGCCGGTTCGTGACGCCGCGCGTCGGTGTCGTGCTGTTCCCCGGTTCCAACTGCGAGCACGACGTCGTGCGGGCCCTCGCCGCCCTCGGCGCCGCGCCCGAGATCGTCTGGCACGGCGACTCCTGCCTCGACGGACTCGACGCCGTCGTCGTCCCGGGAGGCTTCGCGCACGGCGACTACCTGCGGCCCGGGGCGATCGCCCGCTTCTCGCCGGTGATGGGGGCGATCGAGCGCCTAGCCGGCGCCGGCCGTCCCGTGCTCGGCATCTGCAACGGGTTCCAGGTGCTGACCGAGGCCGGGATGCTGCCGGGCGCGCTCATGCGCAACGCCGGGCTCCGCTTCATCTGCTCGACGGTCGAGTGCACCGTCAGCTCGACCACCTCGGTGCTCACCTCCGGCGTGCCCGCGGGAGCGACGCTCCGGCTGCCCATCAACCACTACGAGGGCAACTACACCTGCGACGAGGCGACGCTCGTCGAGCTCGAGGCGAACGGCCAGCTCGTGCTGCGCTACTGCGACAACCCGAACGGCTCGACGGCCTCGATCGCTGGCGTGGCGAACCGCGCCGGCAACGTGGTCGGCCTGATGCCCCACCCCGAGCGCGCGAGCGACCCGCTGCTCGGGTCGGCGGACGGGGTGGTGCTGCTCAGGTCGTTCATCGAGGCGGCGGGCGCCTACGCGAGCGGTTCTCCCCGGCGCGCGGCGCCGGGGAGCGTCGCGTCCTAGGAGCCCCCGCCCCGGTGCACGCCGGCCCGTCGCAGCACCTCTGCCGGGACGCCCGCCTCGCGCCAGGTGGAGTAGTCGATGCCCTTGCGGGCGCCGTACTCCTTCGCCGCCTCGACGAACGCCTCTTCGAGCGAGGTGATGTCCTCGGCGGCATCGCCGCCCTCGAGTCGGCTCTCGATGGCCTTGCGCTGCTGGATGAGATGGAGCCGCTTCAACGGGTCGGCGTCGCGCAGGCGCGCCTCGATATCGGCCAGCTGCTTTTTCAGCGAGTCGGTGCTCGGGCGGCGCCCACGGCGCGGGCGGCTGCGCTCGATGGCTTCGAGGTAACGGCGGACGGCGAGACCCTGGGCGCGTCCGGCAGCAAGTGCCGCCTTGTGTTCGGACGTCATCGCGGATCGTTTTCTGGGGGTAGCCATACCACCACTATGGCGCGCCCACGGCGAATGTGCAACGTCGCATTGACCAAATACCCGGCCGACGGCAATGCATGTGGAGGGCACAATGACAGCCCGCAACGATGACAGTGGCCACAGCGTCACCGCGAGTGGCGGCGACCCGATGAACGCCCACCGGGAGCTGGGTCTCACCGATGCCGAGTACGACTCCATCCTCACCGTCCTCGGCCGTGCTCCGACGCCCGTCGAGCTGGCGATGTACGCCGTCATGTGGAGCGAGCACTGCTCCTACAAGTCCTCGAGGATCCATCTCGGCCGCCTGCCGACCGAGGGCCCCGGCGTGCTTGTCGGACCTGGGGAGAACGCCGGCGTGGTGGACGTCGGCGATGGTCTCGCTATCGCTCTGCGGATCGAGAGCCATAATCACCCGTCGGCGATAGAGCCCTATCAGGGAGCAGCCACTGGTGTCGGTGGCATTCTTCGCGACATCTTCACGATGGGTGCACGACCGATTGCGTTGATTGACCCACTGTTCATAGGGCCGCTCGAGGACCCGCACAGCCGCTACATCCTCGATGGTGTCGTCAGGGGGATAGCGGGCTATGGGAACTCTGTCGGGGTGCCGACCGTCGGCGGCCAGCTGACCTTCGACGGGACCTATCGCGGCAATCCCCTTGTCAACGTCTTCTGTCTCGGGCTGATGCGCGTCGAGCACATGGTGCTTGCCCGGGCTTCGGGCGTGGGCAACCTCGCGGTGCTGCTCGGATCGCGAACTGGGCGGGACGGCATTGGTGGTGTGAGCGTGCTCGCGTCGGCCGAGTTCGGCGACGCGACCTCGGGCGAGGAGTCGGCGAAGCGCCCGAGCGTGCAGGTCGGCGACCCGTACGAGGAGAAGCGGCTCATCGAGGCCTGCCTGGAGCTGCTCCAGGCAGGCCTCGTCGTCGGCATCCAGGATCTCGGCGGGGCGGGGCTCGCCTGCGCGACGAGCGAGACGGCCGCTCGCGGCGGGCTCGGGATGGACGTCGACGTCACCTCGGTGCCCTGCCGCGAGCTGCGCATGAGCCCGGTCGAGGTGATGACGAGCGAGAGCCAGGAACGGATGCTGGCGATCGTCACGCCCGAGGCGCTCGAGCGCGTCGAGGAGGTCTGTCGGCGCTGGGAGGTCACCGCCGCCGTCGTCGGGCGGGTGGCCGCGCCCGACGCCGACGGCGTCGGGCGGCTGCGGGTCCGCCTCGGCCCGGAGGGCGAGGTCGTCGGCGAGCTCCCCGCCGGGTCGCTCGCCGACGGCGCCCCCCGCTACGAGCGACCGATCGCGCCCCCCGCCGACCTCGGGCACCGGCGCGCCGACGACCCCGGCCGGCTCCCCGCGCCCGCCGATTGCGGGTCCGACCTCCTCCGGCTCCTCTATGACCCGTCGTGGGTGTTCCGCCAGTACGACCACCAGCTGTTCCTCAACACCGTGTGCGGGCCCGGCGAAGCCGACGCCGCCGTCTTGAAGCTCGCGGCGCCCGGCATCGAGTGGAGCGGGAAGGCCCTCGCGTTGAGCGCGGACGCCAACCCCGGCTGGTGCCGGGTGGACCCGCGCCGTGGGACGGCGGCCACCGTCGCCGAGTCGGTGCTGAACGTCGCCTGCGCCGGTGCCCGCCCGCTCGCGCTCGTGAACTGCCTGAACTTCGGCAATCCCGAGCACCCTGAGGTGATGTGGGAGCTCAGCGAGGCGATCGACGGCATGTCGGAGGCCTGCCTGGCGCTCGGGGTCCCGGTGGTCGGCGGGAACGTCTCGCTCTACAACGCCTCGGGCGGCGAGGACATCGATCCCACCCCTGTCGTCGCCGTCGTCGGTCTCGTCGAGCGGCTCGCCGCCCGCCCGCCGGCCATCTCCTGGCGGGCCGGCGACCGGCTCGTCCTGCTCGGGAGCCACGAGGCCTCGCTCGCCGGCTCCCGTTGGGCGAGGACGCTGCGGGGCTGCACGGGCGGCGAGCTGGCGCGGCTCGACCTGGCCGCCCACCGGCGTCTCTGCGGGCTCGTGCAGGAGCTGGTCGCCGCCGAGGTCGCCGCGCCCGCCGGCGGGGCCCTCGGGCTCGTCCACGGGGTTCACGACATCTCCGACGGCGGTCTCGCGGTGGCCCTCGCCGAGCTCGCCCTCGGCTCGGGGGTCGGCTGCAAGGTGGAGGGCGTGGCCTCGCACCGCGAGCTGTTCTCCGAGGCGCCCTCGCGGGTGGTCGTCGCCACCGGCCGGCCCGACGAGCTCCTCGAGCGCGCTCACCGAGCCGGCGTGGCGGCCTCCGTGCTCGGCACGGCCGCCGGCTCCCGCCTCGTCGTCGAGGGACTCGTCGACCTCGCTCTCGACGAGGTCGCCGGGGCCTGGTCGTCGCGTCTGCCCCGCGCGCTCGAGACCCCCGCCGCCGCCGTGTGACCGCCCGCGCGGCGGCTCGGCCGTCGGGAGGTCATCCACAGGGTGTGGATGAACTTGGGGAGAATTACAGAGCTGTGATCACGCCCGCCTGCCCCGCACCGGGTCAGCGGTAGCGGGTGGCGAGCAGTGCCGAGGCGAGGATCGCGACCAGACCGCCGACGACGTACCAGTTGGTCGGGCTCGCCGGCAGGACGTCGATGTAGTTGAGGATGATGCACAGGATCCCCACCAGCAGTAGCGCGAGCAGCATCCACGGGTACCAGCGCGGGCTGCGCCGCACCTCTTTCGGGATCGGCGCGGTGTAGCGGCCGGAGGTGCGCGAGGCCCGGGAGCCCTTCGCGCCGCGGCCCTTCGCCGCCCGCCCGCCGCGGGGCGGGCGCCCGGCGCGCCTCGCCTCCTCCCCGCTCGCGCGGGCCCGCTTGCCGCTGCCTGGTGCGCTCGTCCGCTCAGCCACGGACCACGAGGATAGTGACCGGCCGGCCCGGCGTCGGGCCGAGGGGCGGGGAGGGCCAGGTACCCTTAGGGGCGTGGCAACGAGGGTCGTCGTCGTCGACAACTACGACAGCTTCGTCTACAACCTCGTCCAGTACCTCGGCGAGCTCGGGACCGAGCCCGTCGTGGTGCGCAACGACGAGGTCGACCTGGACGGCCTGAGGGCCCTCAGGCCCGACGCCGTGCTGATCTCGCCAGGGCCCGGGCGCCCCGAGCACGCCGGCATCTCGCGTGAGGTCGTGCGGAGCCTCGGCGGCGAGGGGCTGCCGGTGCTCGGGGTCTGCCTCGGCCACCAGTGCATCGGCGAGGTCTACGGCGGCGACGTCGTGCGCGCGCCGGAGCTCATGCACGGGAAGACCTCCATGGTCCGCCACGACGGCACCGGGGTGTTCGAGGGCCTGCCCGACCCCTTCGAGGCGACCCGCTACCACTCGCTCGTGGTCGACCCCGCCACCGTGCCGGCGTGCCTCGCGGTCAGCGCGTGGACCGACGACGGCACGGTCATGGGGCTGCGCCACCGGGAGCTGCCGGTCGAGGGCGTGCAGTTCCACCCGGAGTCGATCCTGACCAGGGTCGGCCACGAGCTGCTCGGGAACTTCCTGAGGACGGTCGGGGCGACGCAGCGCTGAGGGCTGGCGCGAGCCGAGCCTTCCCGCAGGGCCTTCAGCTGTTGGGCGTCGTCGCCGCGGTGGAGCTCGTCGTCGACGAGGTCGAGCTGGAGGTCGTCGAGCTCGAGCTCGACGAGGTGGAGGATCCCGGCACGAGCGAGATGTAGATCGTCCGTCCGGTCTTCACCAGCTTGCCGGCCTGGGGGGACTGGTTGCCGACGATGCCCGCCGCGTACACCGTCGAGGTGCTCGGCGGGCCGAGCTGGGCGTTCAGGCCCTTCGAGCTGAGCAGCTGCTCCGCCGCGCTCTGGGTGAGGCCCACGACGTTCGGCACGGCCACGCCGCCGCCCGACACGGTGAGCGTCACGCTCGTGCCCTGCGGGTGCTGGGTGCCGGGCGGGGGGTTGCTGGTGATGACCGAGCCGGAGGCGACGGTCCCGTTGGGCTCGGTGATGACGTTCGCCGCCACGTTCAGCCCCAGCTTGGTGAGGGCCGTGGCCACCTGCACCTCGGGCTCGCCGACGATCGAGGCCGGGATGGTCACGAGCTTCGTGCCCTTCACGACGTCGAGCGTGATCGAGGCCCCCTTCGGCTTCGTCGCGTTCGGCGCGATGCTCTGGCCGATCACCTGCCCCTGCGTCTGCTGTGCGCTGGTGGCCTGCTGGTAATGGGCCGGAGCCACGGTGAAGCCGGCGCTCTGCAGCTGGCTCTTCGCCTCCTGGTAGGTGAGGCCGATGTTCGAGACGTTCGGGACCGTGGCGGTCGGCGCCGCGCCGTACACGGCGAGGGTCACCGTCTGGCCCTTCTGGACGCTCGACGGGTAGGCGGGGCTCTGGCTCTGCACGGTGCCGGACTTGGCGCTGCCGCTGTTCGCGGCCTGCGTGACGGTCCACTTCAGCCCGCTGGCGTGCAGCTTCGCCTCGGCCGCGGTCTGGGTCTGGCCGGTGACGTCGGGGACCTTGAAGTACGACTTCCCGCCGAAGTAGCCGAGTGAGCGGCCGCCGAAGAACACCACGAGGGCGAGGGCGGCGAGCAGCACGACACCGCCGAGCGCCCACCACGCCGTGGTGCGCTTCGGCATGGCGTCGCGGCCCGGGTCGATCGCCCCGACCACCGAGGTGTCCGGCGTCTGGGGGATCGCCGTGGTCGCCGTCATCGCGCTCGTGAGCGCGCCCGTGACCGCGCCCGAGTCGGTCGGAGGCCGCGCCATGACGGTCTGGCCGCGGACGAAGCGGTCGAGGTCGGCCTTGAAGTCCTCCGCCGTCGGGTAGCGCTCCGCCGGCAGCTTCGCCATCGCCTGGAGGATGATCGCCTCGAGCGACGTCGGGATCGCCGGGTTCAGGCTGCGCGGCGTCGGCGGGTGCTCCCGGACGTGCTGGTAGGCGATCGCGACGGGAGTCTCGCCGGTGAAGGGCGGCCGGCCGGTGACCATCTCGTAGAGGACCACGCCGAGCGCGTAGACGTCGCTCCGCCCGTCGACGCCGAGCCCCTGGGCCTGCTCGGGGGAGAAGTACGTCGCCGTGCCCATGACGAGGCCCGTCTGGGTGACCTGCTCGTCCGCGCCCATCGCGCGGGCGATGCCGAAGTCGGTCACCTTGACCTGGCCGTCGGCGGTGATGAGGACGTTGCCGGGCTTCACGTCGCGATGGACGACGCCGTGGCGGTGCGCGTAGGAGAGCGCCTTGGCGATGTCCGCCGCGATCTGGGCCGCCTGCGCCGGGTCGAGCGGGGCCTGGGTGCGGATGATCGACGAGAGCGGCTCACCGTCGACGTACTCCATCACGATGAAGTGCGTCCGGTCCGCCTCGCCCCAGTCGAACACCGGGACGATGTTCGGGTGCGACAGGTTGGCTGCGGCCTGGGCCTCCCGGCGGAAGCGCTCCACGAAGGAGTGGTCGGCCGACAGCTCCGGGAACAGCACTTTCAGCGCTACCGGGCGGTCGAGCAGCAGGTCCCGTGCGAGGTAGACCTGCGCAGTGCCGCCGCGCGCGATCTGGTTCCTCAGCTCGTAGCGCCCGTTGTAGACAGGCGGCTGGGTCGAGGTCATGTGCCGGAGAGCCTATTCAAGACGGCCGGGGTCCACGGGCTTTGGTCCGGTCCAGCAGTTGCGTGCGTCATCCGCCGTAGCCCAGTGCAGCCTCGAGCACCTGCCTCACGACCGGTCCTGCGGCCTCCGCGCCGGTCTCGCTGCACGAGAGGCCGGGCTGGTACGGAACGTAGGCCGCGACCGCGACCTTCGGCGTCTGTCCGTTGCCGGCCGGCGCGGTCGCGACGAACCAGTTCGCCGAGCAGCCGGTGCTCCCCGTCTCCGCCGTGCCCGTCTTGGCGGCGACGCCGAGGGCTGGGGGGAATCCGACCCCGGTTGCCGTGCCGCCCGTCACGACGCCGCGCATCAGGAGGCGCACCTCGTTGGCGGTCGAGGCCGAGGTGGCCTGCAGCCAGGCGTGTGGCTTGAAGGTCTTCACGATGTTCCCCTGGTCGTCGATGACGTGGGCAAGCAGGTGCGGCGCCATGATCGTGCCGCCGTTGCCGATCGCCGCGGCGACCAGGGCGTCTTGGAGCGGGGTCTCCTTCACGTCGAACTGCCCGATCGCCGAGTAGGCGACGAACGGCGGGGCGCCGAGGAGCTGGCTGAGCGGCGGGAACTGCGACGCCTCGACGTTCGGCAGGTCGAGCGGGGGCACCTGGTTCAGGCCGAACGCGTGCGCCTCCGTGGCGAGGTGCCGGGCGCCGAGCGCGATCCCGATCTGCGCGTACGCGGTGTCGCAGGAGATCGCGAGCGCGGTGGCGATGTTGCCTCCGCAGACCTCGCTCGCGTAGTTGTGCAGCAGCGAGGTCGTCTGGGGGAGCGAGATGAAAGGCCGAGGAGGCCAGACCTTGAGCGCCACCGAGGGCTTGTGGTCGAACACGGCGGAGGTCGTGATGATCTTGAACGTCGAGCCGGGCGCGCTCGGGCTCTCGGTGACGAGGTTCACGAGCGGAGAGGTGCCGCTCGTCGGGTTGAGCGCCTTCAGCGCGGCGCGGACGACCGAGGGCTTCGGCGAGGAGAGCAGGTTCGGGTCGTAGCTCGGCTTGGAGTACATCGCGAGGAGGTTGCCGGTCTGGGGATCGATCGCGACCACCGCCCCTCGCGAGTACGCGGCCAGCGCCTGCTGGGCGACGATCTGGAGCTTGCGCGAGACGGTGATGGTGATCGAGTCGGTGCCCTGGTGCTGGGTGAGCAGCCCGTTCAGACCGGGGGTGGAGATCTGGTGCTCGGTCAGGGGCTGGCCCGGGGTCCCTCCGTACTCGTCCTCCAGCCCGTAGAGGCCTGACTCGTCCACGATGTCCCAGTACCCCGTGATGCCGGCGAACAGCTGGCCCTGGGGGTAGACGCGCATGTAGCCGTTGGCGGTCTTCACCGACTTGGCGAGGACGTAGCCGTCGGAGCTGATGATCTCGCCGCGGTACTGCCGGTAGAAGCTCACGCCGGCGGCGGACGGCGTGAGCGGCGAGTGCTGGAGCGCCGAGGCCTGGCGGACCTGCAGGTTGTTCAGCTGGAGGAAGAGCAGCACGAAACAGGCGACCAGGAACAGGGCGAGGATGCGGATCCGTTTGTCCATCTCAGCCGGTGCCTCCGGCGCCCGCTGCGGCGGTGGAGACGGTCGTCGGCACGGTCGTCGTCGTTGTCGTGGCGATCGTGGTCACGGCGGCTGCGGTCGCGCTCTCCGGCCCGGTCGGACGTCGGGTGGCCCGGCGCGTGGAGGTCGTCGCCCCGAGGGTCGTCGAGGTTGGGGTGGTGGTCGTCGTCGTGGACACGGTCGTGGTCGGCAGGGCGAAGGTGGTGGTCGTGGTGTTGGCGGCAGCCGTCGTGTCGGCGGTCGGCAGCGCCAAGAAGGCGTTGGCGTTCGTGAGGTTGCTCACGACGTGCTTCGCGGCGTCGTAGGAGGCCTCGACCATACCGGCCTGGATGAGCGGAACGTAGGGCGGGAACACCTGCGTCCTGGTGAGGGAGGTCCGCTCGACGATGGTCGGCTCGAACCAGAGGTAGCCGCCGGGTCGGCCCTGGTAGATCACGACCTGGTCACCGGAGAAGCCGACGAAGAACGTGGCGCGCACGTACCAGCCCACGAAGCCCGCGATGCCGCCGAGGACCCCGACGAAGACCAGGACGAACAAGACCGACCACGGCGTGACGATCCGGTCGCCGTGCGTCCGCTCCCGTGAGCGACGACGACCCGGGTCGAGGACCAGGAGCGATTGCGGGCGCGAGCTGCGCGGGACCTGGCCGGTGTCGGGAGGCCGAGGACGGTCGTGGCCGGTCGACACCGGTGCGCCGGCCGCCCTGGCACGTCGCGCAGCGCCGCCGCTCGCGGGCGCCAGGGCGCTGAGCGCTCCCGCGGCCGCGGCGGCCCCGGCAGCGTCTCGGACGGTCGTGGTGGACGTCGTCGTCGGCGGTGCTTCGGCAACGGCACGCGGGCCGCGCGCCTCCCCGGGTGCCGCTCCGGGCGCGTCGGCTTCGGCCGCCGCCGCAGGCGCGGTGGCAGCGGCCGCGGGTGGCGCGTCGACCACGTCGGCGACGACGACGGTGACGTTGTCGCTGCCGCCGTGGTCGAGCGCCTGCTGGACGAGTGCCTGGGCGGCCTCGGAGGGGTCCTCGTACTCGGTCAGGATGAGCGCGATCTCGTCGTCGCCGCACTCGTTCGTCAGCCCGTCGCTGCAAAGGAGCAGACGCGCACCGAGCTGGAGGTCGAGGAGCCACGAGTCGATCTCCACCCCGGGATCGATGCCGAGCGCGCGGGTGAGGATGTGCCGGTGGGGGTGGACCGCGGCCTCGTCGGGTGACAGCTCGCCGTGGCGGACCATCTCCTCGACGAGGCTGTGGTCCTCGGTGAGGCGGCTGAGCCGGCCCCCGTTCAGCAGGTAGGCGCGCGAGTCGCCGACGTTCACGACGGCGAGACGCTCTCCGTCGCGCCCCGACACCACCGCCGCAGCGGTGAGCGTCGTCCCCATACCGCGCAGCTCGCGTTCGCGCTCGCTGCGGTCGAAGATCTCCCTGTTCGCCCGATCGGCCGCCGACCGGAGCCCGCCGGCGCTGTGGTCACGCTCGAAGGCCTCCTGGAGGACGCGCACCGCGGTCCGGGCGGCCACCTCGCCACCGGCGTGGCCGCCCATGCCGTCAGCGACGGCGACGAGGTCCCCGGCGACGAGGGCCAGGTCCTGGTTCGAGGTGCGAACGCGCCCCGCGTCGGTCGCGGATGAGGCGCGCAGCGCCGTCACGACGCCCCCCGCACCGGCGCGGGGACGGTCACCTCGCCACCTCGAGGACCGTGGCACCGACCTTGACCCGGTCTCCGCGCTGGAGCCGGGTCGGGGACGCCAGGCGCTCCTCGTTCAGGTAGGTGCCGTTCGTCGAGCCGAGATCCTCGACCCACAGCTCGCCGTTGCGGCGGAAGACCCGGGCGTGGACCGACGAGGCGAACGAGTCGCCCTCCAGGTAGACGGCGCAGCCCGGCGAGCGCCCAACGGTCACCTCGTCGCGCAGGTCGTAGGTGCGTCCGCGGCGCTCCGGCGGCTCCACCACCCGCAAGCGGAGCGCGACCTTGCGGTCGGTGGCGCGGTCCGGCAGCGCCGGCGTCGCGGCGTCCGGGCTCGTCGTCGCCCGCTCCGCTCTGCTCCGGCGCACCTCCACCAGCACCATCCGCGCTGCGTAGAGGAAGAACAGCCAGATCAGCGCAAGCAGGAAGAAGCGAAGGATGTCGAGCAGTCCGTGGGACATGGGTGGGCGGCGCTCGGTTCAACCGGTCTCGAACCGGAGCGAGCTGACACCGATGGTGACGACGTCGCCGTCCGCGAGCCGCTGCTGGCGCGCGACCACGCCGTTCACCTTGGTGCCGTTCGTCGAGCCCAGGTCGACGACGTAGACCGCATCACCCTGGCGCCTCAGCTGGGCGTGCCGGCGTGACACGTTCGGGTCCGAGAGCTGGATGCCGCACTCGGGGAGACGGCCGATCGTCACGGCCTCGTCCATGATGCCGATTCGCTGACCGTCGGGCAGGACGATCCACGCGCTCGGCGTCTCCTCTCCTTCGAGCACGTCGCCCGTGATGGCGAAGGTGCTCTTCGTCAGCTCGTCGTTCCAGCCGATCTCGACCTCGATCGGTCCGAGGAACACGTAGTCCTCGTTCCTGCCGTGTTCCTTCGCAGCCTCGATGAGCTCTTGGGAGAGCACGTCGACGAAGCCGCCGAAGCGCTCGTAGTCTTCGCGTGACAGCACCACCTCGAACGAGTTCGGGACGATGAGCCCGCGCGCCGACACCGCACGATGTAGGTCCATCTCGCGCGTCAGTCGTCGACCGAGCTCGATCGGCTGGAGCTCGCCACGGAAGGCCTTGGCGAACGCACCCTCGACCAGACGCTCGAGCCGTTGCTCGAACTGCTGGAGTCCCATGGCGTCATCAGACTACCTGGGCGGATGGTACAGAGGTCGACGTCGGCTAACGTGACGGAGCTGTCGCGGGCGAGTGGCGGAATTGGCAGACGCGCAGGATTCAGGTTCCTGTGTCCGCAAGGACGTGGGGGTTCAAGTCCCCCCTCGCCCACCCGGGGTCGCTCGCGTAACCCACCCGGGAGATTCACAAAACTCCTTGGTAGGGGCGCGTGCCACCGGATTTGTGCTCGTTCGTGCCCCCGGAAGGTCGTCGCCAGGTCACGAAGGTCCCGAACGGGGCACGCGGGCCTCGGAAGCAGTCGAACGCGCCCCCGTGGGGGCGCGTTCGACTAGCGAACAGGGTGGGTTGTCGAGGGGAGGCGCCCCCCGTCACCGCGAGCGGGATGCGCGGGCCTTGAAGGCGTCGGACGCGCCCGCGTCGGGCGCGTCCGACCAGCGAACAAGGTGACGTTTCGCGGGGTGGGGCGCGCCCGTCAGGTGCGATTGGGCACGGAGCGGAGGCGCGACGCCTCGCCGGGCGCAGCCCGGCTCGGGCCGGGTGACGTGGGCACGCGGCTCGATCGCCTGGGGTGACGGCGGTCAGTCGTTGCCCGAGCGGCTCGTCTCTCCGACGAGCCGAGCTGCTACAGCAGCTTCGCCCGCTCCCTGGTCGTCTTCGGGCAGTCGTCAACGGTGCTCGAGCTGGCTTGGTGACCTCATCCGATGCCGAGTGGGCGTCACCCGTAGGACGCGACGCCGGGGCGACCGAAGCGGCGCGGGTCGCGGTCACCGAGGCGGCGGCAACCCCGGGGGCCCCCTGGGCGCTGCACGTCGCGCGGCCGGCAGCCCAGCGACAATGCCGCGATCAGCGATAGACCGGGTGACGTGGAGGTGCTGAGCAGCAGGATCCTTCTCCGGCCGTCCGACCCGGCACGTAGCCGCACGTTCTACCGCGACGTGCTCGGTCTCGCCGTCTACCGGGAGTTCGGCGATCCGGACGACCCCGGCCTCGTCTTCTTCCTCGGGCAGGGATTCCTCGAGGTGTCGGGCCGCTCGTCGGTCGCCTCGGCGAGGGGTCTGGCCATCTGGCTCCAGGTCCGGGACGTGCACACCGAGCACGCGCGCCTCGCGGCCGCCGGGGCAACCGTGCTGCGCTCGCCGGTGCGCGAGCCGTGGGGGCTCGTCGAGGCGTGGATCGAGGACCCGGACGGCGTCCAGGTCGTCCTCGTCGAGGTGCCCGAGGACCACCCGTTGCGGCGCGACCCGAGATGAGCTCGCAGCTCGCGATGTTCCCGCTGTCCACCGTGCTCTTCCCTCATGCCGTGCTCACGCTCCACGTCTTTGAGACCCGGTACCGGGCGATGGTCAAGGAGTGCCTGGAGGACGACGCCACGTTCGGCGTCGTCCTCATCTCGCGCGGGTCCGAGGTGGGCGGCGGCGAGACGCGGTCGGCGACCGGCACGGCCGTCCGGATCGAACGGGCCCGGACGCTCCCGGACGGGCGCTCGATCTTGCTGGTCAGGGGCAGGACGCGCTTCCAGGTGCTCGAGTGGCTGGCCGACGATCCCTATCCCCGGGGCAACGTGGCTTGGCTGGAGGAGTCGCCGCCCCGGGTCGATCCCTCCGAGGCGCTCGCTGCCGCGGAGGCGGCCGTCCAACGAGCCCGAGCCCTGCTCTCCGAGCTGGAGGAGCTGCCTCCGTCGACGCCCGGGCCACGCGGGGCCGGCGTCGAGGCGAGATCGTGGTGGCTGTGCGACCAGGCGCCGTTGTCTGCATACGATCGCCAGCGCCTGCTCGAGTGCGACGACCCGGTGGAGCGCCTCCGGCTCGTGGCGGGGCTCGCTGGCTCCGTCGCCGACGATCTGGCGCATCTGCTGCGGGGCGGGTGACGTGAGCGCCGCGCCGCGGGTGCCGTCGGAGGGCGTCGCACGCGCGGTGGCGCTGGTCGGTATTCCAATCTTGATGGTACGCTTTATCTATGCAGATAGATAAAGAGAGTCAATCGGGTGAGGCATCGCCCTCCTCGATCGTCTTCCGACTTGAGCCGCGCTCCGGCGTACCGACGTACCTCCAGCTCGTGCACCAGGTCGAGCACGCGCTTCGCCTCGGCTACCTGCGCGAGGGCGACCAGCTTCCCCGCGTGAAGGACGTCGTCGCGTCGCTCTCGATCAACCCGAACACGGTGCTCAAGGCCTACCGGGATCTCGAACAGAAGGGTCTCATCGGTGGTCGTCCGGGACAGGGGACCTTCGTCATGGTCTCGCCCGAGACCGTCGGTCTGCCAGAACTGACCGCGCTCCGTCGGTCCCTCGTTACCGGATGGCTCCGCGACGCCTCGACGGCCGGACTCGATGAGGATGGGATCACCGCGCTGTTCATGGCAGCGTTGCGGGATTTTCGTGACCGCTCCTCGGAGAGCAGCCTTGCCGGTCGCGACCGCCAACGAGGCGACGACGGAGTCGTCGCGTGAACGTGCTCGAGGCGGGTCGTCTCGGGAAGCGGTACCGGCGCACGTGGGCACTTCGGGAGTGCACCCTCGCCGTGCCGGAGGGACGCATCGTGGCTCTGGTCGGTCCGAACGGCTCGGGCAAGACGACACTGCTCGAATGCGCGGTCGGCCTCGCTGGGCCGACAGAAGGAAGCGTCTCGGTGCTCGGCGACCTTTCGGCCGGATCGCCCGATGCCCTCGAGCGGGTGGCGTTCCTCGCCCAGGACGCCCCGCTGCACGAGTACCTCTCCGTCCGGACGATGCTGGAGCTCACCCGCAATCTGAACCGGCGCTTCGACCAGGCCCTGGCCGAACGGCGCCTGGCGGAGCTCGGCATCTCGCTCGACCACAAGGTGGGCAAGCTCTCAGGTGGTCAGCAGGCGCAGCTCGCCCTGGCGCTCGCTCTTGCCCGGCACCCGGACCTCCTCGTGCTCGATGAGCCGCTCGCCCGGCTCGATCCGCTCGCCCGCCACGACTTCATGGCGGGCGTGATGGCAGCGGTCGCGGACGGCGGCCTCTCGGTGATCTTCTCCTCCCACGCCGTCTTCGAGCTCGAGCACGTCGCGGACTACCTGATCGTGCTCGCGCACGGACGCGTGCAGATGGCGGGGGTGATCGACGACCTCCTCGCCGGTCACGGCCTGCTGAGCGGCCCTGTCGCCGACATCGATCGGGTCACCGAGCTGTTTCCTGTCATCCACTGCGTACAAGCGGGCCGGCAGGCACAGCTGATCGTTCGGGTCGTGACATCCGCTGGGCCCCCGAACGGCTGGGAGCTCGACCGTGTGGCGCTCGAGGAACTGGTGCTGGCCTACCTGCGCGAGCCGTCGGCGTCGGCGCTTCCCGGACCAGTCGCGATCGCCGCGGACCAGCCGGCCGAGGCGATGCGGTGAGCTCGATTGCCGCGCCGCCAATCCGTTCGGCCGTCCGCGAACGCCCGGTTCCGTGGAGGCCGATGGCCCGGGTGACCTGGCTGCAGCACCGCTCGGCACTGATCGCTCTCCTCGCCCTCTACGTCGGCTGCGCGATCGCGATCGTGATTGGCGAGCAGGGGACCCACTCCGGCTATGCGAGCTACGTTGCCAACGGATGTGTGGCACATCTCGCGAATCCCTCCTGCGGGACGATCGCCGACACCTTCGCCGGGACGCTCGATGCCTTCTCGGCGCTCGTCATCGCGCTGAACGTCCTCCCGGTGATCGTCGGTCTCTTCGTCGGGGCGCCGCTGCTGTCCCGCGAGTTCGAGTCCGGGACCTTCCGCTTCACCTGGACACAGGGAGTGGGGCGGACGCGCTTCGTCCTCACCACGCTCGCGATCCTCGCCGCCTTCGTGGCCGCAGCAGCGGTCGTGCTCGGGCTGCTGCTCGGCACATGGGCGCATCCGTTCGAGGTCATCGGGGACGAGAGCCAGTGGCAGTCCGGGCTCTTCGCCACGACCTGGTTCATGCTCGCGGCGTGGTCGCTCTTCGCGCTCGCCGCAGGGGTGCTCATCGGAGCCGTGATCAAGCGGACCGTGACCGCGATGGCGGTGGCCACGGCCGGGATCGGCGGACTGCTCGTCGCATCCTTCGTGGTGTTCGTCCACCGGCTGCTCGCCTTCGCTCCGCTCGCGACGTCGAAGATCTCGCCGCTCGGCCTCGGCCTCGGCGCACTGAACCAGCAGGCGTATGCCGGCGAAGGACAGCTTCGCGGGAGCTGGCTCGTTCGGGCGTGGTTCACCGGACCGAACGGGAACCCGCTCGGCACGGTCGCGGCGAACAGGGTGCGGGACCAGCTGTACGGGGTCGGGAAGCGGACCACGAGCGTCGATACGGCGTCGTGGCTGTCGCTTCATCACGACGTCTTCTGGGTGAGCTACCAGCCTGAGAGCCGCTTCTGGATCTTCCAGGGCGCCGAAGGTGTGATCCTGATCGCGCTGGCGGTGCTCCTTGCTGCCACGACCATCTGGTTCGCTACCCGGCGAGCGTGACACGGCGCCGACGCTCGCGGTCCGGCTTAGCCCGACCTACGGGCACTCAGAGGACGCGGCGCAGAAGCTTGGACGCCCACCGGCGATAGGGCGGGTAGGCGAAGCCCAGATCCGGTCTGGTCGGCCGGACGAGCACCGGCCGAAGCTGCGACAGCTCCTCGTACCCGAACCGCCCGTGGTACCGACCGGTACCGCTCGGACCGATCCCGCCGAACGGCAGCGTGCTGGCGGCGAACTGCTCGACGGTCGTGTTCACCGACACCGATCCCGATCGCGTGGCAGCGATGACCCGGTCGGCCGTCGCCATGTCGCGCGTGAAGACGGACAGCGTGAGCGGGGCGGGACGGCTGGCCACGAACGCGGCGGCCGCCTCGGCGTCATCGACGGCGATCACCGGCAGCACGGGCCCGAAGATCTCCTCCTCCATCAGTGGCGATGACGATCCGGTCCGCACGACCGTCGGCGCGAGATAGCGGCCGGGGCGCTCGACGACGCCCCCGGTCACGATCTCGCCCGGCTCCGAGGCGAGCAGCGCCTGGAGCCGGGTCAGGTGGGCGTCGTTGACGATTCGCCCGTAGTCGTCGCTCAGCGCCGGGTCTCGGCCGTAGAAGTCGCGGACCGCCCGGGCGGCCGCGTCGAGGAACTCCCGCTCGACGTCGCGCTGGACGAGCACGTAGTCCGGCGCGACGCACGTCTGTCCGGCGTTCATGAAGCGTCCCCAGGCGATGCGGCGCGCTGCCACGTCGAGATCGGCGTCGCGGAGAACGATCGCGGGACTCTTGCCGCCGAGCTCGAGCGTCACGGGCGTGAGGTGGCGACCGGCCGCCTCGGCGACGAGGCGGCCGACGCGGGCGCTGCCGGTGAAGAACACGTGGTCGACCCCTGTCCCGATGAGATCGATGGCAGCCTCCGCACCGCCTTCGACCACGGCGACCGCCCGGGGGTCCAGGTAGCGTCCGACGAGACGGGCGAGGAGCGACGACGTCGCCGGGGCGAGCTCGGACGGCTTGGCGATCACGCAGTTGCCGGCGGCCAACGCTGCCGCCAGCGGAACGAGGACGAGGTTGATCGGGTAGTTCCAAGGCGCCACGACGAGCACGACGCCGACCGGCTCCCGGCGTATCCACGCCCGCCCGGGCCGCAGGACCCACGGCAGACGGACGCGCTCGTCGCGAGACCAGCGCGGCAGGCCGCGGCGCAGCGCCGCGACCTCTCGGCGCACGCTTGCGACGTCGCTCAGGAAGGCCTCCATGGGCGGCTTGCCGAGATCGGCCGCGAGCGCCTGCTCGATCTTCGTGGCGGCGTCGCCGAGCAACTCGGTCAGCGCGTCGAGTTGGGACAGCCGCCACGCGAGCGGACGCGTCAGACCGTCGGCGAAGGACTCGCGCAGCCTGGCGACGCGCGCGGCCGGGGACCCCGCTTCGCTGTCGGGCGCGTCTCGTGCGGCCCACGCTTCGTCGCCGGTCACGCCGGCTGCCCCGACGACAATGCCCGTCCGATCATGCCGGTGCCGTGCGCACGAGCGTGACGGGAACCAGCGCGCTCGCGGATCTCTTGATCACCGGCATGTCGGAGTTCCGTCGCGGCCAGTTGTCCGGGGACCTTCCACTTCGCGACCGGACCGGCGGTCGGCCCGGCACCGACGTGAAATCACCCGCCGGGTCCTCCGCGCGGGCGAGGAGGCTATGCAGGCCGTTGGTCTCCCGATGCTAGCGCGACGTGCTCCCGGGATCGCGTGCCGGAGACCGGGTCGCACGGCGCCGGATCCCCTTCCACGGCTCAGGCACGCCGGTCGCGGCGTTCGGGGCGAGGGGAGGTGTCGCCGCGGGCCGTCCCGGCCGCAGAGGTCGGAGGCGGCCGGCGCCGTCGACCGGAGCACGACGGCGACGCTTCGCGACCGTCTCCAGGCGCGGTGGGTCCACGTAGCGGTTGGTCAGTGCGATCGCGGCACGTGGCCGCCGATCGACGCGTCGCCGCGGCCGCGGCGCTCGTGGGCCAGGCTGAGCCCGACGGAGGCTGACAGCACGACGAGGATCGCGGCGAGGTTGATCGCGGTCGGGACCCGGACGATCGACTGCAGGAGCATCTTCACGCCGATGAGCACCAGCAGCGCCGCCAGCCCCTTTGTGAGGTAGACGAAACGACCCATCGCCGTGGCGAGAACGAAGTAGAGCGAACGCAGGCCGAGCACTGCGAAGGCGTTCGAGGTGAACACCACGAAGACGTTGGTCGTCACCCCGAAGATCGCGGGGATCGAATCGGTCGCGAAGAGGACATCAGTGGCCTCGATCGCGACGAGCGCGACGAGCAACGGCGTCGCGGTCAGACGTCCCCTGCTGCTCGTGAAGAACCGTCTGCCGGAGAACTCCGTCGACACCGGCAGCACGCGCCGCAGCGTGCGGAGCACGAGGCTCCGCCGGGGATGCGCCCCGGCCCCTCCGCGTCCCATACGAATGCCAGCGACGAGCACGATCGCCCCGAACACGTAGAAGGCCCAGCTCACGTGCTCGATGAAGGCACTGCCGCCGGCAATGTAGGCGCCTCGCAACACGAGCGCACCGACGACACCCCATTCGAGCACGCCGCGCTGCAGCTCGAGCGGCACCGCGAGGCTCCTGAAGATGAGCGCGAACGCGAGGACGTTGTCGACGCTCAGGGACTTCTCGAGCAGGTACCCCGAGAAGTACTGGCCCGCGACGGCGAAACCCTCGACGACACCGAGAAGGACGCCGAAGAGCAGGGATACGACGATCCACAGTGCGCTCTCGACGGCCGCACGACGGAGACCGCTCGGCTTCGCGACGCGGTGGACGACCAGCTCCCCCGCGAGGAGCAGGCCGACGCCGACGACGGTCACCGACCACGCCCAGAGCGGCACCGACATGACCGGAGCCCAGCGTCCCGCTAGCCGTCGAGATCAGACGTCATCGCGATCGAATCGGCGTCCACGGTCGGGTTCCGGCGCGTCGAGGGTCTGATCTGGTGCAGCAGTCACCGCCGGCCGGGCAGCGATTCGCTGCGGCGCCGGTGCGGAGACGTCGCCTCGGACGGTCGCGCCCCGTCGACGACCGACCCGGTGCCGTTTGAACGCACCCTCGCTCGCGCGCCGGCGCCGGCGCCTTTCGAGATACCCTGAGGCGATGGGGCCGTCCTCGGCTCGCGCACGTCGAGGTCCGCTCCCCGGTCGAGCCCGGTCGTCGAGCCATTCCCGCCGGAATCCGCCGTCGGGATGCGCGGGGTTCGGTGATCCCCGGTCAGGACCAGCACGTGACGGATGGTCGTCGCCAGCCACATCGCCACCACCGCCGCCATGAAGGCCGCGAGCACGCCCGCGTTCGTGGTCACGAACGCCGCAAGACCGAGACCGAGCGTCGAGAGCCCGCCGATGAGGGCGACCGGGAGAAAGATCCCGGGACCGAACGGCCCGCGTCCCCCGATTGCGCAGGCGAGGAGCCCGAGCACCAGCCCGGCGCCCGCCATCGCCTCGACGTCCTCGACGAACGGCACGCTGCCCCGCGCGAGGTAGCCGATGTACGGCGCGATGATCGCGACGACGAGTGCTGAGGCGATCGTGTCCCGGGCCACCCACCGCCGCTTCTCCGCTGCACGCATGCTGACACCTCCCGAGTCAGCCCAACCGCTGCCATCATCACGTGGCCCGGCCCGGCTCGGTAGGGCCGATGGACCATTGGGCCGTCGTCCGCCAAGCACCGGACCTCGCGGCGAGGGCGCACGGCCTCGGGCATCGGGGGGACGGCCACGCGACGTGGCCCGAGCCGCTGTGACCTAAGCCACTACCAGGACCGGTCGACCGGCGGCGAGGGTAGTCTCGGCGGCGTTCCGGCCGGCCGGGCTCGGCCCGGGCGCAGTCTCTAAGGGTCCGACGTACCGACGAGTCAGGGGTGAGGGCGCGATGGGTCCCGCGAAGACCGGTCTCGTGCTCGTTCCACCGTTGTCCTCATGGCGTTGTCGGCGGTCACCGCGGTGGTGCCCGTCTTGGCGAGCGTCCGTCGCCCCTGACGACCTTCCGGCGTGGTGACGCGATGGCGTGGACGGAGCCACCGGACGCGCGTGCCCCCGGAAACAGGGAGTGGGTGGTAGTGCCCGACGGTGTGCCTCGATGCGCGCCGCGGCCGTCTTGCCGGCCAGCGCGCGGGCGATGACGGTCTCCGCCGGACTGCCCCCCGAGCTCGCCGGCCTCGACGCCGAGGCGGTACGAGAGCGCGTCGAGTCGGGGCGGGCCAATGCGGTCGCGTCGCGCCCGAGCAGGTCGCTGGCGCAGATCCTGCGCTCGAACCTCTTCACTCGCTTCAACGCCATCCTCGGAGGGCTGCTCGTGGTCGTGGCCGTCGTCGGGCCACCCCAGGACGGCCTGTTCGGCGTCGTGCTCGTCGTGAACGCGGCGATCGGCATCGTGCAGGAGGTGCGGGCGAAGCGGGCGCTCGACCGCCTGGCAGTGCTCAGCGCGCCGGTCGCCCATATCGTGCGGGCGGGGGTGACCGGAGACCACCCGATGGCCGACGTCGTGGAGGACGACGTGATCGAGCTGCGCCCCGGCGACCAGGTGGTCGCTGACGGGATCGTGCTCGCGGGCAACGGCCTGCAGCTCGACGAGTCGCTGCTCTCGGGCGAGGCCGCCGCCGTCGACAAGTCGCCCGACGACGAGGTGCTCTCCGGGAGCATCGTCGTGAGCGGATCGGGCTTCGCCCGGGTCACGCGTGTCGGAGAGGCCGCCTACGCGCAGCGGCTCCAGCTCGAGGCGAAGCAGTTCGCCAAGGTCTACTCCGAGCTCCAGCAGGGAACCAACCGGATCTTGCAGTTGATCAGCTGGATCCTCGTCCCGGCGGCAGCGGTGCTGGCGACGAGCCAGCTGCTCCGCTCGCACGTCGCGTCGAACGAGGCGTTGCGCGGGACGGTCGCGGGCGTCGGCGCGATGGTGCCCGAAGGGCTCGTCCTCCTGACGACCATCGCGTTCGCGCTCGGCGCCCTGCGGCTGGCGGGCCGCAGGGTGCTCGTCCAGTCCCTGCCGGCGATCGAAGGACTGGCACGGGTGGACGTCGTGTGCGTCGACAAGACCGGCACGCTCACCATGCCGGGGATGACGCTCGAGCGCGTCGTCGCGCTCGACGGAGCCCCCGAGGATCCGCTCGGAGCGCTCGCCGCGGCGGACCCGGCGCCGAACGCGACGATGCGGGCGATCGCGGCCGCATGTCCTCCGGCCCCGGGCTGGCGTCCGGTCGCCGCGGTGCCGTTCTCCTCGGACCGAAAGTGGAGCGCCACGCAGTTCGACGGGCGCGGCACCTGGGTCCTCGGCGCGCCCGACGTGCTCTTCGGCGACCAGCGTGATCCAGCTCTTGCGGACGCCCTCGGCGCCGAGGGCACCGCCGCAGGCAGCCGGGTCCTGGTGCTCGCCCGGTCGCCGGCGGATGTCGACGGGGTGGGCGTCCCCGCCGGTCTGCGGGCTGTCGGGCTCGTCGTGCTCAACGAGCGGCTCCGACCCGACGCGGCGGCGACCGTTCGCTACCTCCTCGACCAGGGCGTCTCGCTGAAGGTGATCTCGGGAGACGACCCCGAGACCGTGAAGGTCGTGGCCGAACGGGTCGGCGTGCCCGTGGTGGGCGAGGCGTGCGACGCTCGTGCGCTTCCCGAAGACCCGGCCGGCTTTGCCGAGGCCGTCCAGGGGGCCAACGTCTTCGGGAGGGTGCGGCCCGGGCAGAAGCGCGACATCGTGGAGGCGCTCCAGTCGCTCGGCCACGTGGTCGCGATGACCGGCGACGGCGTGAACGACGTCCCTGCGCTGAAGCGGGCCGACGTCGGCATCGCCATGGGGTCGGGCAGCCAGGCGAGCCGTTCTGTGGCCAACATCGTCCTCTTGGACAGCGCCTTCGCCGCCGTCCCGCCGATCCTCGCCGAGGGGCGCCGAGTGATCGCCAATATCGAACGTGTCGCCAACCTGTTCGTCACGAAGACCGTCTACGCGACGTTGCTGGCGGTGGTCGTCGGGATCCTGGCCGTGCCCTACCCGTTCTACCCGAGACAGTTCACCGTGGTGAGCTCGCTCACGATCGGCATCCCCGGCTTCTTCCTCGCCCTTGCGCCCGGCGCGCCGCGGGCCGAGGGGCACTTTCTGCGGAGGATCATGCGCTTTGCGATCCCCGCCGGGACGGGCGCGGCCGTGGCGACGCTCGCCGCCTACAGCATTGCGCGGTGGCCTCAGCACGCCAGCACGCCCGCGGCGAAGATGGCGGCGACGGCGGCGCTGTTCGCGATCGCGGTGCTCGTGCTCGCCCTGCTCGCGAGACCCCTCGACCCCTGGCGGCTCGCGCTCGTCGTGACCATGGCGGGCCTCGGGGTCCTCGCGACCGTGGTGCCGCTGTCGAGACGCATCTTCGCCTTCTCGATCCCCCCGCTCTCACTCCTGGTCACCGTGGCGCTCGTCGTCGTACCGGTCGCCGTCGTCCTGCTCGTGCTGCTCTGGAGGCCGAGCAAGGCAGTCCGTTCGCGCCGATGAGCCCCGGGTCCCCGAGCCGTCGCGGTCGGGGACCCAGCGGCCGAGGCTTCCGGTCGTCCGACGTTCGCCGGCCGAGGGCGGTCGCCACCACTCGCCGGGACCTTGGAGGCGCCTGCGTGCGACCCGAGCGCGGCACGGGTCGATGGGCCGACCCGGCGGAGACCGCCGAGCGCCGAGTTCGGACGCGGGTGCGGCCGGCCGGCGCCGGGGATCGCGAAGCCCGGCCGGTCACCGGGTAGCGGCGCTCCCGCTTCAGCTACCGGGCAGCCGCTCGCCCGCGACGTGTGTCTCCACGGCGTAGAGGCTCGTGGAGCTCGTCAAGAAGAGCGTCCGGTGCTCCTCTCCGCCCCACGCCAGGTTGCCGACGGGCTCGGGCACCTCGACGATCCCGGGCAGCCTCGCGTCCGGTGTGATCACCCAGACGCCGCGCGGGCCCGAGCACCACACGTTGCCGAGCTCGTCGCACTTCATCCCGTCGGGCAGGCCCTTCTCGCCCTCACCTGGTCGAAGCCCCTCGAAGAACACCCGGGGCCTCGAGAGCGACCCGTCCGGCGCCACATCGAACGCCTTGATGTGGTGGCGGGGCGTGTCGTTCACGTAGAGGACGCGCTCGTCGGGGGAGAAGCACAGCCCGTTCGGCTGGTCGGACTCGTCCTCTGCGACCACCAGCTCCAGGGCTCCGCCACCTGGGGGGACGCGGAACACCGGCCGGAACTCAAGGTCGACGTCGCGCTTGCAGCCGATGTAGTTGTTCCAGCGGCCGACGGACGGGTCGGTGAAGTAGATGCTCCCGTCCGAGCGGACTGCGATGTCGTTCGGGCTGTTCAGGTACTTCCCACCAAAATGGAAGGCGACGATCTCGCGCTCGCCCTGCGGGCGGAGGCGCACGAGGCAGCTCGTCACCGACTCGCAGACGAGCAGGCTGCCGTCTCGCTCGTAGGCCATGCCGTTGCCCTTGAACGTCGGTCGGGCGATCTCCTCCGCGCCGCCCGCCGCGCTCCAGCGCCACCGGGAGTCCGCGGGGATGTCGCTGAAGACGAGGTGGTGCTCGGTGCCGCTCCACGCGGGCCCCTCGGTGAAGAGGAAGCCATCGGCGAGCAGCCTCCGGGGTGCCGCGGGGTCGATCAGCTCGTCGAGCCCGGCTGAGGTCGCCGCCTCCGCCATCGTGGTCCTCTCGATCTCGCAGGTGTCCGAGGCGCGGCTGCGGCGCTTCGCGTCAGGGCAGCGGCGAGCGGGCCGGGCGCATGTCGGTCGCCGCATCACGGTGCAGGAAGCGCCAGCGGCCGTCCTCCCTGATGAGCGTGTCCTCGTAGTGACCGACGAGTGCGAGCTGGGGCTTCGTGTCGTCGTCGCCGAGCAGGAAGACCCAGGTGACCCGTCCCGTGGCGCGGTCACCGTCGAGATGGATGATCGGGTTCGCCACGATGTGGGCGCTCGGACGGCCGCTCCCGCGCCCGATCGCCCGCTCGAGCATCGCCTCGATCTCGGCCGGCCCCTTCGCGTCGCCGATGCCGCCGTGCCACTCGCCGTTGCGAGCGAACAGCTGCGAGTAGCTGGCGAAGTCCTTCTGATCCAGGTAGTAGCCGTAGTCGACGAACAGCTGTCGGATCTCCTCGAGGTCCTCCAGGCGGCGCAGGCGCTGCTCGGTCGTCTCGTCTGCCATGACGATCCCCTTTCCTCGGTGGTGGCCGCCGATGATCGGCCGTACGGCTAGTGGCAGGGCGGGGTGGCGCCGGCCACCGCGGTCTCGACGACGTACAGGCTCGTCGAGCACGTGAGGAACAGCGAGCGCAGCCGAGGGCCGCCCCACGCCAGGTTGCCCGTGTTCTCCGGCGTGGGGAGCACGCCGAGCAGCTCGCCCGCCGGGTCGAGCACCCACACCCCGCCCGGTCCGGTGCACCAGACGTTGCCCCGCTCATCGCACTCCATCCCGTCGGGGGCGCCGCTCGCGCCGTCACCGGAGCCGATCGAGGCGCGAAAGACCCGCTCGCGAGAGAGCGAACCTCTCGGGCCGACGTCGAAGACCTTGATGTGGGCGCGGGGCGAGTCGTTGACGTAGAGCAGCCGCTCGTCGGGCGAGAAGCACAGGCCGTTCGGCTGCTCGAACTCGTCCTCCGCGATGACGAGCTCGAGCTCGCCGCCGCCGGGCGGGACGCGGAAGACACCTTGGAACCCGAGCTCGGCGTCGCGCTTGACGCCTGCCCAGTTGTTCCAGCGGCCGTAGCTCGGATCGGTGAAGTAGATGCTCCCGTCCGAGCGCGTGACGACGTCGTTCGGGCTGTTCAGATACTTGCCCCGGTAGTGGAATGCGACGAGCTCGCTCCGGCCGTTGTCGCGGAAGCGCACCCACGCAGCTGCTGACCGTCTCGCACACGAGCAGGCTGCCGTCCACCTCGAAGGCGAGCCCGTTCCCCTTGAAGCTCGGCCGCATCGTGACCTCGAGGCCGCCGTCCTCGCTCCAGCGCCAGCGGGAGTCGCCCGGGATGTCGCTGAAGGCGAGGTAGCCGGCCCGGGCGTTCCACGCCGGCCCCTCGCTGAACAGGAAGCCGTTCCCGAGGAGCTTCAGCGGCGCGTCCGGATCGACCAGCTCAGCCAGCCCGAGCGGGCCGGCCTGCGCCGTCATACCGGCCGACCCCGGAGTGCAGCCGTGAGCATATGAGGCGATCGTATACGCTATTGCTACACGACGCGACCGGTGCGCCCGAGCCCTCCCCGCGAGCCCTCCCGGCTGTTCGGGGGAGGGCGTGGCCAGGCAGATCGGCCGCCCCCGGCCGAATTGCGATCGACAGGGCAGCCTCTTACGATCCCGGTGGGCCCCGCTCCCGGAGCGCCGGCGCCGTGGAGCCCGGCTCCGGTCGGGCGCGGCGGCGGATCATGGAGCACCCGGGTGGAGCGGGGGGAGCGGAGGGCAGGCCGGTGAGCGGCATCGATCTCGATTCGATCGTGGCGATCGACGTGCACACGCACGTCAACGCCTCGGTCCACGGTTCACCCAGGCAGTCGGAGCGCCTGGAGGCGATGGCCAGGTACTTCGGCAGCGAGACGATGGCGGCGACGCTGCCCGAGCTCGCCTCGTACTACCGGGAACGGAACATGGCGTGCGTCGCCTTCACCCTGGACTCGACGATCGCCACGGGCGAGCCGCCGTTCGCCACGAACGAGGAGGTCGCGGAGCTCGCGGCCGAGCACGCCGACGTCGTCATCCCCTTCGCATCGGTCGATCCGCACACCTCGCGTGCGGGAGCGAAGCAGGCCCGGCGCCTCGTCGAGCAGTTCGGGTTCAAGGGCTTCAAGTTCCACCCGAGCGCGCAGGCCTTCTTCCCGAACGACCGCGACGTGTACCCGATCTACGAGGTGATCGAGGAGTTCCAGCTCCCGGCGATGTTCCACAGCGGGCACACCGGGGTGGGCGCCCGCGAGCGTGGCGGGGGCGGGATCCGGCTCAAGTTCTCCAACCCGATGTTCCTCGACGACGTCGCCGTCGACTTCCCGGACATGCCCATCATCCTGGCGCACCCGTCCTTCCCCTGGCAGGACGAGGCGCTGTCGGTGGCGCTGCACAAGCCGCTCGTCCACATCGACCTGTCGGGGTGGTCGCCCAAGTACTTCCCGCCGAACCTCGTGCAGCACGCCAACACGCTGCTGAAGGACAAGATGCTGTTCGGCTCGGACTTCCCGGCCATCACGCCCGACCGGTGGATGGCGGCGTTCGAGCAGATCGACATCCGCCCCGAGGTGCGCCCGCTGATCATGAAGGACAACGCGGCCCGCCTGCTCAAGCTCACCAGCTGAGCCCGGGCCCGCCCGGCGCGACGGAGGCGGGGCGGTGCCGTGGGGGGACGGCGGCGCCCACCCGTTCCCACCTGGCGCGAGCCCGAGGAGAGCAGTGGACGAGAACATCGCGACGCTGTGGGAGGGCATCGCCGACGCGGTCGGCGATGCGCCCGCGCTCGTCCAGGGCGAGCGTCGCCGGAGCTGGACCGAGTTCGACCGGCGCGCCGCGCAGCTCGCCTCGGCGCTCGCGGCCAAGGGCGTCGGTCGGGGCTCGCGCGTCGCGATCGACCTCTACAACTGCATCGAGTACCTCGAGGTCGTCTACGCCGCGCTGAAGCTGCGGGCGCTGCCGATCAACGTGAACTACCGCTACCGCGAGGCTGAGCTCACCTACCTGCTCGACGACTGCGAGGCCGAGGCCGTCGTCTTCCACGGATCGCTCGCCGAGCGCCTCGTCGCGGTCGCCCCGGGCCTGAAGCGGCGGCTGTCGCTCATCGAGGTGCCCGCGGGCGCCGAGCTCGTGCCCGAGGCCGAGGAGTACGAGACCCTGCTGGCGGCGCACGACCCGGCCCCGCGCCTCGAGCGGAGCGGCCGCGACGAGCTCATCCTCTACACCGGCGGCACGACCGGTCACCCGAAGGGGGTGATCTGGGAGCACGCCGACGTCCTCGGGCCGCCGATCTCGGTCAACGCGTGGATCTCCTCCGGGCTGGCCGTCCCCGACTCCGCCGCCGGGGTCGCCGAGACCGCACGGCGCCTGTGCGCCGAGGGGACCGCGCCCCGCTCGCTCCCCGCCGCGCCGCTGATGCACACCACGGCGCTGTTCAAGAGCATGGGCACGCTCCTGCTCGGCGGCTGCGTCGTCTTCTGCACCTCGCGCTCGCTCGACGCCGACGAGATCCTCCGGCTCGTCGGCGAGCACCGCGTCGCCGACCTGTCGATCGTCGGGGACGCCTTCGCCCGGCCGATCCTCGACGCGCTCCGGCGCGCCGAGACCGAAGGTCGCCCCTACGACATCTCGAGCCTGCGGCGGATCGCGAGCGCCGGGGTGATCTGGAGCCCCGAGGTGAAGGTGGGGATCGCGCGCTTCGGCGAGATCACCTTCACGGACATCCTCGCCTCGACCGAGGGCGGGCCCTACGCGCTGGCGGTCACCCGTCCCGGCGAGGACCCGATGCAGACGATGCTGCAGCTCACACCCGCCGGCCGGATCCTCGACGAGCACTGGCGCGACGTGGTCCCCGGATCGGGCCAGGCCGGCGTGCTCGCCGCGTCGGGGTCGATGCCGAAGGGCTACCTGAACGACCCGGAGAAGACCGCCCGGACGTGGCGCGTCATCGACGGCGTGCGTCACATCATCTCGGGCGACATGGCGACGATCGCCGCCGACGGGACCGTCACCCTGCTCGGCCGGGGGAGCGAGATCGTGAACACCGGCGGCGAGAAGGTCTTCGTCGAGGAGGTCGAGCAGGTCATCCTGACGCATCCCGCGGTCGACGACGTCATTGTCGTCGGGGTGCCCGACGAGCGCTTCGGGCACCAGGTGAGCGCCCTCGTCTGCCTGAAGCGCGGGGCCAGCGCAACCGAGCGGGAGATCATCGAGCACGTCGGTGCCGTGCTCGCCGACCACAAACGCCCGCGCCGCGTCCTGTTCGTCGGCGAGGTCCAGCGCAGCCCCTCGGGCAAGGCCAACCGGACCTGGGCCAAGAGCGTCGCCGCGGCGCCGCCCGCCGGCGCGGGCGGCGCGTCGAGGAACGAGGAACCGGCAGCAGGAGGAACGCAGTGAGCGGGATCTTGGACGGCAAGGCGGCGATCGTGACGGGCTCGGGGCGCGGGATCGGCCGCGCCGCGGCCGGCCTGCTCGCCGGGCACGGGGCGTCCGTGCTCGTGACCGACATCGACGCCGAGGTGGCAAAGGCCGCCGCGGCCGAGATCGGCGGGAGCGCCGTGGCCTTCGCCGGCGACCTGACCGACCCGGCCGTTCCCGGGCAGGTCGTCCAGACGGCGGTCGACGCCTTCGGGACGATCGACATCGTCGTGAACAACGCCGGCTACGCGTGGGACTCGATCTTCCACAAGATGACCGACGAGCAGTTCATGGCGATGCTCGAGATCCACACGATCGCCCCGTTCCGGCTGCTGCGCGCGGCCGCCCCGATCCTTCGCGAGGCCGCCAAGAAGGAGCAGGCCGAGGGGCGCGAGGTCTTCCGCAAGGTCGTCAACGTCACCTCGGTGTCGGGCACGATGGGAGGCGTCGGCCAGGCGAACTACTCGAGCGCCAAGGCCGCCGTGGTCGGCCTGACGAAGACCTTGGCGAAGGAGTGGGGGCCGCTCAAGATCAACGTGAACGCCGTCGCCTTCGGCTTCGTCGAGACCCGGATGACCGCGCCGGACGACGAGGCCGAGGTGCTCGAGCGCAACGGCAAGCAGATCCACATCGGGATCCCCCGGCAGAGCCGCGAGCGGGCGGCGACGGCCATCCCGATCGGCCGGCCCGCGACGCCCGAGGAGGCCGCCGGGGGGATCTTCCTGCTCTGCACGCCCTGGGCCAACTTCATCCAGGGCCAGGTCGTGACCGTCTCGGGCGGCATGATGGGCGGGATGACGTCGTGAGCCTTTCCGGAACCGGAGGGAGCGGGGGCGCGGCGGACCCGTTTGACGCTGGTGCGCTCGGGCGGTGGTCCGAGCCGCGCACCTTCACCGTCGAGCCGGCGATGATCGTGGCCTACGCGGCGGCCACGAACGACCGCACGCCCGAGTCGGCGGGCGGGGCGCTCGCGCCGCCGGTCTTCGCCATCGTGCCCGGGTGGGGCTCGATCGGGGCGGGCGCCTCGATCATCGCCAAGGAGCGGCGCGGGGAGGTCCAGGGCCGCGTCGTCCACGGCGAGCAGTGGACGGACTACTTCCGTCCGATCCGCGCCGGCGACGAGCTCGTCGTGCGCGCCGCCGCCGTCGGCGTGCATGCGAAGTCGTCCGGCACCACCGTCGTGACGAAGATCGAGACACGAGACACGGCGGGTGAGCCGGTGAACGACCAGTACGCGACGACCTTCTACCGGGGGGTCGCGTCGAGCGCCGACGACGGCGAGGTGGCGCCGAGCCTCGGCGCCCTACGGGGCAAGGAGGAGGGTCGGTTGATCGCGACGATCACGTTGCCGATCGACGGGGACCAGCCCGCCCGCTACGCGCAGGCCTCCGGCGACCACAACCGGATCCACCTCGACGACGAGTTCGCCAGGTCGGTCGGCCTCCCGGGCATCATTGTGCATGGCATGTGCACATTGGCCTTCGCCAGCCGGGCGGCGCGCCTCGCTCTCGCACAGCCGTCGGCGGCGGCATTCCGGCGGCTCGGCTGCCGGTTCACGCGGCCGCTGCTGCCGGGCGACGTGCTCACGACGGACGTCTTCCTGCTGGAGGATTCGGGCGGCGTCCAGTCGGTGCGCTTCGAGTGCGCGAACGGCGCGGGCGAGGCGGTCCTCGGCGCCGGCTACGCCGAGTTCGCGACGTAGGAGCGGCGCGGCCCGCCCGGTCGCGCCGTGTGGCGATCGCGCCGTCTGGCTCAGCGTCGTGCGAGCGGGCCGCGCTCGGCGTCATCGACGACGGCGGGCCGCCAGCCCCTCAGGGAGCTGACCACGGCGACCTCTGCTGCGCCCACCAGCTCGTCGAGCGTGAGGACCCGCTCGTCGAGCGCGCCCTGCTCGACGAGGCGAGCGCGCTCCACGCCGGGCAGGCAGCCGACCTCGATCGGCGGGGTCCACCAGCGCCCGCCGATGCGGACGGCGAGGTTGGCGATCGTCGTCTCGGTCGGCTCGCCCCGCTCGTTCACCAGCACGACGTCGTCGGCACCGGGATGGCGAGCCGCCCGGTCGCGGTAGTGGGCTCGGCGCGTAGTCTTGTGGAACAGCCACGGCTGCGAGGAGCGGACCGGCTCGCGGTCGATCGCCAGGTGCACGGGTCCGGTCTGTGCCGCGGGCATCGGCATGACCTCGACGGCGGACTCGCCCGAGCGTCGCAGGGTGAGGCGCACCCGCCGAGGCCCGCTGAGCAGCGACGTCTCGCGCTCGAGCGTCTCGGCGAGCCCGGCCTCGTCGACGGCGAAGCCGAAGTAGCGAGCCGACGCGGCGATCCGGGCGAGATGGCGGTCCCGGTTGCGCACGCCCGAGCCCGGGACGAACGCCATCGTCTCGAGCAGGAGGAACTCCTCCGCGGGCCGGACGAGGATCCCTGCCTTTGCGACGAGCTCGGCGTGCTCGGCGGCCGGATCGGAGTCCCAGGTGATCCCCCCGCCGGTGCCGTACACGGCGTCACCGGTCTCGCGGTCGACGACGACGGTACGGATCGGGACGTTGAAGCGGGCCCTGAAGGGGGCGCCGGGCGGAGCCACGATGCCGATGGCCCCGCAGTAGACGCCCCGGGGGCCGTCCTCGAGCGTCACGATCAGCTCCATGGTGCGGCGCTTCGGAGCGCCGGTCACCGAGCCGCACGGGAACAGGGCGCGGAACACCTCGACGAGGCCGGTCGCGGGGCGCGGCGTCGCGGTGACCGTCGAGGTGAGCTGCCACACCGTCTCATAGCGCTCGAGGTCGAACAGCGACGGGACGCCGACGCTGCCCCACTCGGCGAGCCGGCCGAGGTCGTTGCGCAGCAGGTCGACGATCATCAGGTTCTCGGCCCGCTCCTTCGCCGACGCCAGCAGGGCGCCGCTTCGCGCGGCGTCCTCTTCGGGCCAACGGCCCCGCTCGGCGGTGCCCTTCATGGGACGGGCCGTGATGCGGTCGCCCGTCCAGTCGAAGAAGAGCTCGGGGGAGGCGCTCAGCACCGCGAACCGCCCCGTGTCGAGCGCGGCGCAGTAGGCGGCACGCTGCGCGAGGGACAGGTCGCGGTAGAGGCCCGACAGGTCGCCTGACGCCTGGGCGCGCAGGCGGACGGTCAGGTTGCACTGGTAGGTGTCGCCGGCGGCGATGGCCGCGCGGACCTGCTCGACCCGGTGCGCGTAGGTCGCGTAGCCCGTGTCGGGTAGCCACGGGGACACCGTGTAGCCGCGCCCCGCTCCGGTGTGGGCGGTGAGGGGCGGCGCAGGCTCAGGTGGCCCGAAGAGCCCGAACCAGGCGAGTGGCAGCGCGGCGAACGGCTCGCCGGGGCGGGGGGCGCGGGTGGCGAGCACCGGGTCGAGCCCGCTCGCCGCCTCGTAGCTCACGAACCCGGCGGCCCAGCTGCCGAGCGCGGTCGCCCGCTCGACCTCGGCCAGGAGCTCGGGCACCTCAGCCGCACGTTCGGCGACGAGCTCGTGGCGGGCAGCGCCGAAGACCATCGCGCTGCCGTCGCGCAGGTCGTCGAAGCGCGCCGCCGCCGTGCGCCCGGCCACCCTTTCGCCCCCGACCAGGAGGCTGTCGGCTGTCTGCGGTGCGACCACGGACCCATCCTCGCGTAGCTGTCCGGGCGGTCGTTCTCCCCGGGCGTCGCGGTGGCCGGCGGACGGGACGAAAGTCCCTATCGCGATCTCGGTTGCGCGACGTGAGTGCAGTGTGGGCGACTACCGTCGGGCGGCGTTCGGGCTGGTTGCGGCCTTGTTCGCCGGGCTCGGCGCCGTGCTCGTCCTCGTCCCGGCCGCCCCGCCGTGGGCGGTCCTCGACGTCGCCGACGTGCTCTGCGCCGCGGCCGTCATCGTGGCGCTGCGCATCCGAGGCCCGGCGCGCCCCGAGGTCTGGTGGGCGCTCGCGGCCTCCCCGGTCGCCTTCGCCGTCGGCGGCACGCTCACTCAGGGCCTCAGCGCGACGATGCTCTCGCACCCCGTCCTCGGTCTCGCCCCCGACGCCTGCCTGTTCGCCGGCTACGTCTTCCTCAGCATCGCCGCCGTGCGGATCGACCGTTCGCTCGGCTCGGCGCGTGACCGCGGGAACGTCCTCGACATCGTCATCTTCGGTTTCGGCCTCGGATGGGCCGCCTTCCTCGCGATCACGGTGCCGGTGATCCAGGACAGCACCCTGCCGCTCATGCTCCGGATCCCGACCGCGGTGTTGCCCGTGCTCAACCTCTTCTTGCTGGTCGCCGCTGTGCGCCTGCTCGCCACGGCGACGTCGCGCCCGCCCGCGCTCGTGATGCTGGCCGGCGCGCTCGCCGCCCTCCTCGTCTCGAACCTCGTCCTCGGCTTCGGGGCCAGCCACCTGCTCGAACGGTGGTCGGGCGCGATGCAGATCGGCTGGCTCGTCGGTCCCGGCCTCATCGGTCTCGCCGCCCTGCTCCCATCGATGACGCGGCTGACCGGGCTCGGCTCGCGCAACTCCCAGCACTTCGGTGTCGGTCGCGCCGCGGCGCTCGCGCTCGCCGTCGCCATCGGCCCGTCGGTCGAGGTGCTGCGGACCACCGGTGCGGATCGCCCGCGCACCCTGCTCGAAGTGATGCTGCCGGCGTCGGTCCTGGTCGTGCTCGTCTTCGTGCGGATCCGGTGCTCTTCCTCGCCAACGTGCAGATGCGTGAGGAGGTCGCCAAACAGGAGCGCTACTACCGGGCGCTCGTCGAGAGCGTGGTCGACCACGTGGTCGTGCTCGACGCCGACGGGCGGCCGTTGTACGCCAGCCCGGCCCTGCTCCGCCTCGTCGGCTTGGAGTTCGGCCAGCTCGTCGACGAGTCGGGCGTGCCCCGCTTCGTGGAAGCGGAGGACCTCCCCGGCGTCGCCGCCGCGGTGCAGGACGCCGTCGCCCATCCTGGCGCGACGGTCGAGTCCGAGGTGCGCGTCCGCGATGCCGCGGGTGACCTGCGTGACCTCGTGGGGCTGACGACGAGCCTGCTCGACGAGCCGGCGGTCGGCGGGATCGTCGTGGTCCTCCACGACGTGACCGACCGCAAGCGTCTCGAGGACGAGCTGCGGCACCAGGCGCTGCACGACACCTTGACGGGGCTGCCGAACCGGGCGCTCGTCCACGACCGCCTCGAGCAGCTGCTGTCGGTCGCGGGGCGCCGCGGGGACGACCGGTCCGTCGCCGCGCTCTTCGTCGACCTCGACAAATTCAAGGATGTCAACGACAGTCTCGGTCACCTGGTCGGCGACGCGTTGCTCCGGGCGGTGGCGCGGCGGCTGCGCGCGGGGCTGCGCGAGTCGAACACGGTCGGGCGCTTCGGCGGTGACGAGTTCGTGGTGCTGACCGACGGCGAGCCCCTGGCGGGCGGCGCCGAGCGGGTGGCCAAGCGCATCCTCGACCTGCTGCGCGAGCCGTTCGTGCTCCCCGAGGCGCCGCGGACGCCGCTCATCGCCTCGGCGAGCATCGGTGTGGCGCACGCCTCGGGCTCGGACCCCGAGCAGCTGCTGCGCAACGCCGACGTCGCGCTCTACCGGGCGAAGGCCGAGGGGCGGCGCCGGTACGTGGTCTTCGAGTCCGGGATGTACGAGCAGGCGCAGGCCCGGCTGCGCCTCGAGCTCGACCTGCAAGAGGCGCTCGAGTCCGGCCAGTTCTTCCTCCTGTACCAACCCACGTACGACCTGCGCACCCTCGTGCCGACCGGAGCCGAGGCGCTGCTTCGCTGGCAGCACCCCACGCGCGGCCTCATCGAGCCGTGCGACTTCATCCCGGCGCTGGAGGAGAACGGCCTGATCGTCGAGGTCGGTGAGCGAGTGCTGCAGGAGGCGTGCAGGCGCGCGGCCGAGTGGCAGCACGGCGGGATGGCGCTGCCGGTGAGCGTGAACGTCTCGGCGCTCCAGATCGAGGCGGGCGGTCTCGTCGCTGCCGTGGACGCCGCGCTGTCGGCGTCGGGCCTGGAACCGAGGATGCTCGTGCTCGAGATCACCGAGAGCACCCTGCTCCGCGACACGCCGGCGACCGACGCGGTGCTGCGCGGCGTGAAGGAGCTCGGCGTGCGGATCGCGATCGACGACTTCGGCACCGGCTTCGCCTCCTTCAGCTATCTCCGGCGGTTCCCGATCGACGTGCTGAAGATCGACCGGTCCTTCGTCGCGGGCATCGCGAAGGACGAGCAGGGGCTCACCCTCGTGCGCTCGCTCGTCGGCCTCGGGCGCAAGCTCGGCCTGGTGACGCTCGCGGAGGGGATCGAGCGGCCCGAGGAGCTCACCGTCTTGCAGCGCGAGCGCTGTGACAGCGGACAGGGCTACCTCCTGTCTCCTCCGGTGAGCGCCGAGGCGCTCGAGGAGCTGATCGGCGTCCGGGCGGCGGCCTGCACCGCGTCGACATCGAGCTCGGCGTCATGAGGACGGTTGCGCTGAGGAGCTCCGCCCCGGTGCTGCCGTCCGCGCCACCCCGGGTCGTTCCGTCGCCGGCCGGGCTCGCGTCCGGCGGCATGCAACACCGCTACGAGCCAGCACCGGCGCCCGAGCGACCCTGGAGCAGGCGCCACCTCACGACGAACGGGAAGTTCGTCGTCGCCACGACCGGCGCGCTCGCGTGGGTGGGGCTGTCGGTGTGGGTGTCACTGCCCTGGATCCACCAGGCGGCGCACCCGTTGCAGCTCGGGCCGGCGATCGCCGTCGTCGTGCTGCTCGCCTTCTTGCCGGGGCTCCTCGTCGCCTTCCTCGCGATCAGCCTCCTGCTCGACCGACAGCCGCCGCTCAGCGCGTTGCACCCGACGACGCCGCTCACCGTGCTCGTCGCGGCCCGCAACGAGGCCGGGCGGATCGGGGTCACCCTGCGCTACCTCGCCGCCCAGGACTACGACAGGCCCCTCGCGGTCGTGCTCGTGGACAACGGCTCCGACGACGGCACCGCGGCGGTGGCGCGCGCGGCGGCCGCGGAGGCCGGCCTCGAGCTGCACGTCATCGCGCCGCAACCGCGTCGCCCTCGCCGCCTTCGTGGTGCTGTACCAGATGATCATGTCGACGGCGTCGGTCGCCGGCTACGCCCAGCAGCTGCTCGGCCTGCGTCGCCGCTGGAAGTAGCGCCGGGCAGGCGTGGTGCGGATCGACCGGCCGGGGCCCGGCGCTCGCGGGCAGGTCGTGGCGACAGCCGACCTTCGCCTCTACGCTCTCCGACGTCGCACCGCGATGCTGTCCGCGGGTTCCACGAGCCGATCGGAGCGTGAGCATGACCGACACAGCGGGGACGTCGGGCGCGTCGGAGGAGTCGCCCGCCTCAGATCGGGGCGGGGCGGAGGCCGGCCGCCTGAAGATCGGCGTCCCGCGAGAGGCCGATCCGGCCGAGCGGCGCGTCGCGCTCGTACCCGACTGGGCGGCCAGGCTCACCGCCGCCGGGCTCCAGGTGCTCGTCGAGTCCGGGGCCGGCGCCGGGGCGTGGTTCGGCGACGAGGCCTACGCCGCCGCCGGGGCGACGGTCGTGGGTGCCGACGAGCTCTACGCGCAGGCGGACGTCCTGCTCGAGGTCGGAAGGCCGGGAGCGGACGGGCTCGACCGGCTCCGACCGGGCCAGACGGTGATCGGCATGCTCCAGCCCCTGATCGACCCCGGCTATGCGGAGTCCATCGCCGGGCGCGGCGTGACCGCGGTGAGCCTCGACGGCCTGCCGCGTACGCTCAGCCGCGCCCAGTCGATGGACGCGCTGAGCTCGCAGGCGAGCGTCGCCGGCTACAAGGCCGTGCTCGTGGCCGCCAACGCCTTCGGCCGCTACTTCCCGCTGCTCATGACCGCGGCGGGGACCGCGAAGCCCGCCGAGGTGCTCGTCCTCGGCGCCGGCGTCGCCGGGCTGCAGGCGATCGGCACCGCGCGACGGCTCGGCGCGGTCGTCCGGGGCTACGACGTGCGGCCGGAGACCAAGGACCAGATCGCCTCCCTCGGGGCGCGCTTCATCGAGCTGAAGTCGGTCGCCGCGGGAAGCGGCGAGGGCGGCTACGCACGGGCGCTCAGCGCCGAGGAGCAGCAGGCGCTCCAGGACGAGCTGAACGGCCACATCGCCCAGCACGACGTGGTCATCACCACCGCCCAGGTCCCCGGCCGCCGGCCGCCGATGCTCGTCACCGCCGCGGCCGTGGCGGCGATGCGGGCCGGCTCGGTGATCATCGACATGGCGGCGAGCGCCCTCGGGGGCAACGTCGAGGTGTCGCGGCCGGGCGAGACGGTGGTGACCGACAACGGCGTCACCGTCGTCGGCGCCGAGAACCTGCCCTCCACCATGCCGACCGGCGCGTCGGCCGCGTACGCGCACAACATCTGCTCCCTGCTGCTGCACATGGTCGAGGACGGCCGGCTCGTCATCGACCTTGGGGACGAGATCCAGGCCGGCGTCGTCGTCGCCCACGACGGGAAGGTCGTCCACCAGGCCACGGCCGAGCTGATCGCGGCCCAGAGCGCGAACGGAGGTGCCACCGGTGCCAACGGGGCTTCTCACTGACCTGACCATCTTCGTGCTGAGCCTGCTCGTCGGCTTCGAGGTGATCAGCAAGGTCCCGGCGACCTTGCATACGCCATTGATGTCGGCGGCGAACTCGATCCACGGGATCGTGCTCGTCGGGGCGGTCCTCATCGCCAGCACGGCGCACAACACCGCCGGCTACATCCTGGCCTTCATCGCCGCGGTCTTCGCGGGGATGAACGTCGTCGGCGGCTACGCGGTGACCGACCGGATGCTGCAGATGTTCCAGCGGCGGCCCGCCAAGGTGGTCAAGGACGGCGAGGCGAAGGACGGCCAGTCGTGAGCGGCTTCGACACGGTCGTCAAGCTCATCTACGTGGCGGCCGCAGCCTGCTTCGTCCTTGGCCTCCACCTCATGAACGCGCCGCCCACCGCGGACAAGGGCAACCGCCTCTCGGCGGCCGGGATGCTCGCGGCGGTCGCGGCGACGATCGCGCTCATCGCCAACGACAGCGCGATCACCGCCACGGGCTGGGTGGTGCTCCTCGTCGGTCTCCTGCTCGGGTCCGGCGCCGGGCTGTACATGGCACGCACGGTGAAGATGACCGCGATGCCCCAGCTCGTGAGCGTGTTCAACGCCGTCGGGGGCGGCGCGGCGGCCCTCGTGGCGGTCGCCGACTTCATCCGCCTCTCCGACTCGGTCGGCGCCGGGGCCATCACGCCGAGGGTGAACATCACCTCCGCCCTCGACGTGGCGATCGGCGCCGTGACCTTCGCCGGCTCGGTGGTCGCCGCCGGAAAGCTCCAGGGGCTGATCCCGGGCCGCCCGATCGTCTTCCGCGGGTCGCGGCCGCTGAACGCCCTGCTGGCGCTGGCGGTACTCGGCGGCGGCGTCTACCTGTGCGCCGGGCCGCACGACCTGTGGGCGCTGATGCTCGTCCTCGCCGCGGCGCTCGTGTTCGGCGTGACCATGGTGCTCCCGATCGGCGGCGCCGACATGCCCGTCGTGATCTCCCTGTTGAACGCCTTCACTGGCACCGCGGTCGCGATGGCGGGCTTCGTCGTCGACAGCTCGGCGCTGATCATCGCCGGCGCGCTCGTCGGCGCCTCCGGCGGGATCCTCACCAAGCTGATGGCCGACGCGATGAACCGCTCGCTGGCGAACATCATCGTCGGCGGCTTCGGCACCGGCGACTCCTCGGTCGCCGTGTCGGCCGAGGGCTTCGGTCAGATCCGCGAGGTCTCGGCCGACGACGCGGCGATCCAGCTCGCCTACGCCAGCAAGGTGATCATCGTCCCCGGCTACGGCCTCGCCGCGGCCCAGGCCCAGCACGCGGTCCGTGAGCTCGCCCAGGTGCTGGAGCAGCACGGCGTCGAGGTCTCCTACGCCATTCACCCCGTCGCCGGTCGGATGCCCGGGCACATGAACGTCCTGCTCGCCGAGGCCGACGTGCCGTACACCCAGCTGATCCCGATGGAGGAGATCAACCCCGAGTTCGACCGCACGGACGTCGCCCTCGTGATCGGGGCGAACGACGTCACCAACCCGGCGGCGCGCCGGGCCGGGACGGCGATCTCCGGCATGCCGATCCTCGACGTCGACCACGCGAGGAGCGTGATCGTCATCAAGCGGTCGATGGGCCACGGCTATGCCGGGATCGACAACGAGCTCTACGCGGACGCCAAGACGAGCATGTTCTTCGCCGACGCGAAGGCGGGCCTCGCATCGCTCACCTCCGCGGTGAAGGCGCTCGTCGGCAGCGGCTGAGCGCCGGCGGCGTCAGGCGCCGAGCTCGAGCCCGCCCCGGGCGTGCGCCTCGACGAAATGGAGCATCTCCACGTGCTTTTGCGTGTCGATCTCCATCAGCCGCACGATCAGCTGCCAGCGGGCGGCGCCGGGCACCAACGAGAGCGTGCGCGCCAGCGAGCGCAGCTCGGTGGCGTCCTCCCGCTCGACGGCGAGCAGGTGGCGGGTGGCCTGGAGCAGCTCGGGATCGCGGGCCGTCCGCGTCGACACCCCGGCGAGCGCCGCGCCCTGGGCGGCCTCGCGCCGCGCCAGGGCGTCGGCGATCTCGACGAGGCTGCGGTGGTGCCGGCGCTCGTCCTCGAGGATCATCTCCACCACGTAGCGCACGCCGGGCTCCGCGACGTGATCGACGAGGTCCTCGTACGTCCCGATGGCCTCGTGCTCGGTCGCGAGGTGCCCTTCGAGGCGGGTCCGGAGCTCCTCCAGCAGCGGCAGTCGTTCGATCGACGACGCCTCGTCCATGCCCGTCCCTCCTCTGGTTCCTCCGAGCGAAGGATGCCGCCGGTGGCGCGGACGGGCCAGTGCCGAAGGTCCCTGCGGCGCCCGCGGCAGCGCGGCCGCAAGCCTCGGGGTTTTGCCCTGGCGCACAAGAGCCTGCTCGGTCGGGTGTGCGGTTTGGTCGTCCGGGGCACCGGGTAACTGACCGCGCAGACTGACGAGGAGGCACCCAATGGCGACGAAGCGTCAGGTGCAGGCGGCACGCCGCAACGTGCGGCTGGCATTGGCCGCCGCCCGGAGAGAGCGGATGCTGGCGAGCATGACGGCGCCGGCGTTCGCGTTCGCGGGTGATGACGCCGCCATGTCCGCGGCCAGCGGGCGGTTCGAGATCCCGGCGACGCCGAGCCGGGCCGAGCTGTACGAGGAGGCCCAGCGCCAGGAGCTGCCGGGGCGCTCGAGGATGGACCGCGAGCAGCTCGCCCGCGCGCTCAGGCGGACCTGAGCCACCGTTACGACGGGCGACCCGGGGGGCGGACGTGGTCCGCTGCCGGCCCGGTCGCTCACGCGGCATGACGCTCCGCACCGCCGAACCGCTGCCCTGACGAACCGTGCTCCGCCCGGCCGGTGAGTCTCGCCTGCCGGTAGGCCCGATCTAGTCGCGCTCCCCGGGCTCGGGGTTCCCGAACACGCCGCGACTAGGTTGGGCGCGGTCCTCAACGGGGAGGCGAAGGGCGGAGCGGGGGAAGGATGACACGGCGAGCGTGGCTGCTCTTCGCGGCCCTCGGCGTCATCTGGGGCCTGCCGTACCTGCTGATCAAGGTGTCGGTGCGGGACTTCTCGCCGCCCTTCCTCGTGCTGGTGCGCACCGGGGCCGCCGCGCTGCTGATCGTGCCGATCGCGCTCGTCAGGGGCCAGATCGCGCCCGTCCTGCGCCGCTGGCGCCCGCTCGTCGCCTACACGGTCGTCGAGCTGGCGGTGCCCTGGGTGTTGTTGGCGACCGCCGAGCAGCACCTATCGAGCTCGCTCTCCGGGCTGCTGATCGCCGCGGTGCCGATCGTCGGCGCGGTGCTCGCCCGCACGACCGGGGCGCGCGAACGGCTCGGCAGGACCCGCCTCGCCGGGCTGGCCCTCGGCCTCGGAGGGGTCGCGGCGCTGGTCGGGCTCGACGTGAACGGCTCCGACACGCTCTCGGTGCTCGAGATCGGCGTGGTCGTTCTCGGCTACGCCCTCGGCCCGTGGATCTTCGCCCACCACCTGGCAAATCTGCCCGACCTGGGGATCGTCGCCAGCTCGCTCGCCCTGTGCGCGCTCCTCTACCTGCCGGCGGTGCTCGTCGCGCCACAGCGCTGGCCGAACGGGCGGGAGATCGCGGCGGTGGCGACACTCGTGGTCGTCTGCACGGCGTTCGCCTTCCTCATCTTCTTCGCGCTCATCACCGCGACGGGTCCGGCGCGCGCCACGGTCATCACCTACATCAACCCGGCGGTCGCGGTGATCCTCGGCGTCGCCTTCCTCGGCGAGCGGTTCACCGTCGGCACCGGTGCCGGCTTCGCGCTGATCCTCGCCGGCTCCTACCTGTCGACCCGCCCGCCCGTCCCGGGCGAGCCGCATGCGCCCGCGACCGTCGAGGGCGCGCTCGCCGGCCACGACCAGGAGTGGCCGGTCCCGCCCGTGGCCGAGCCCTGAGTCTCCGATGGCGGCCGCTCAGGCGGCCGGCACCGGCAGCGGCGCCGGCGGGCCGGTGTAGCGCGCCGAGGGCCGGATGAGGCGGTTGTGGGCCACCTGCTCGGCGACGTGGGCCGTCCAGCCGATCGCCCGGCTGCAGGCGAAGGTCGGGGTGAACAGCTCCCGCGCGATGCCGCAGCGCTCCATCACCACCCCGGCGTAGAACTCGACGTTGGCGTGGAGCCCGCGCCCGGGCTTCAGCTCGCGGAGCACCTCGACGACGCTGCGCTCGACCCGCTCGGCGAAGCCGACCAGGTCCCCGCCGAGGCCGCGGGCGACGTCGCGAAGGAACAGCGAGCGCGGGTCGTCGCCCTTGTAGACGCGGTGGCCGAAGCCCATGATGCGCTCGCCGTTGAGCACCGCCTCGCGGACGACGGCTTCGGTCCGCTCGGGCGTGCCGATCCTGTCGAGCATCGCGAGCGCCCGGCTCGGCGCCCCGCCGTGGAGTGGCCCGGAGAGCGCTCCCAGCGCGGCGCAGACGCACGCCGCGAGATCGGCGCCGGTGGAGCCGGCGACCCGGGCGGTGAAGGTCGAGGCGTTGAGGCCGTGGTCGAGCGTGAGGATCAGGTACTGCTCGACGGCCCGGACCTCCTCGGCCGGCGCCTCGGCGCCCCGCAGCATCCAGAGGTAGTTGCCGGCCAGGCCGAGGTCGTGCCGCACCTCGACGGGGCCGAGGCCCTGACGTGTCCGGAAGGCGCTGGCGAGCACCGTCGGGACGAGCGCGCACAGCTCGAGCGACTGCTCGCGCAGCTCCGCGGCGGCCAGGTCGTGCGTCGGGCGCCAGCCGAGCTCGGCGCCGAGGAGCGACACGGCGCTCCGCAGGACGTCGAGCGTCGGACCGCGGCGCGCCACCTCAGGGAGCAGCCGGGCGAGCGCCGGCGGCAGGTCCCGCAGGGCCGCGCTGCGCTCGGCGAACTCGGCTGACTCGGCCCGGCCCGGCAGCTCGCCGTCGACGAGCAGGCACCAGACGTCCTCCAGGCTGCGCGCGGCCGCCAGCTCGAGCGCCGGGTAGCCCCGGTAGTGGAAGAAGCCCTCCGCACCACGGACGTCGCCGATCTCGGTCTCAGCGACGACGACGCCCTCGAGGCCGGCAGGTGCCACCACTGCCGCCCCGGTCTCGTGGGTCACGCGCATGGCCACTCCTCCCGTGGCCCCCCGGGCCGCTCGCCGGGCCCCATCATGCGCTCGGCAGGCTGCAGTTGTAAATGTTGATCAAGTCAATGTATTAGGCTCTGCTGATGCGCATGCTGGACAGCGAGGAGGCGGCGCGGCGCCTCGGTGTGAAGCTGGCGACGCTCTACGCCTACGTGAGCAGGGGACTCATCTCCTCGGAGCGCTCGCCCGACGGCCGGCGGAGCCTGTTCGCCGCCGACGACGTGGAGCGGCTCGCCCGGCGCGCCCGGGGCGCCAAACAGGTCGAGACGCGCCTCGCGACCGTGACGACCTCGGTGACCCAGCTGCGCGAGGACGGCCCCGCCTACCGCGGCGTGCCGGCGACCAGCCTCGTGGCCAGCGCGACCTTCGAGGAGGTCGCCGAGCTCCTCTGGGCGGCGGGTGCCGGCTCGTGGGACGCCGACCCGGGGGTCGCACGTGTGCTGGCCGGCCCGCTCGGCGCCGCCACCTCGGCGCACGACCGCATCCGCCTCGCCGTGGTCCTCGCCTCGGCGCACGACCCGGTCCGCGCCGATCTGCGGCCCGAGGCAGTCGCCCGGGCCGCCCGCCGCACCGTCGCGACGGTCGTCGACGCCCTGGCGGGCCCGGCGCCCGAGCCCGACGCCACCCTCGCCGGCCGCCCGGCGCCAAGAGCCGCGCCGGCCGGCGCACCGGGTGGCACGATCGCCGAGCGCCTCGCCAGGCGTCGCGCGCCGGAGGCGCCGCTGCATCTCACCCGGGCCATCAACGCGATCCTCGTCCTCCTCGCCGACCACGAGCTCGCCACCTCCACCTTGGCGGTACGGATCGCGGCCTCGACCCGGGCCGACTGTTACGACGCCCTCCTCGCCGGGCTCGGCACGATCGCCGGTCCGCTGCACGGCGCAGCGGGCGACGTCGCCCGCCGGCTGCTCGACGAGGCCGACGTGGTCGGTGTCGACCGGGCCCTCGATGAGACGCTGCGCCGGCAGGGGGCGGTGCCGGGCTTCGGCCACCCCGCCTACGAGCACGGCGACCCCCGTTTCGTCGCGCTCCGGCCCTATGCCGAGGCCCTTGCGAACGAGCGGCAACGCGAGGTCCTGGACGGCGTCGTCGACCGGGCGGCGGCGCAGGGTTTGCCTCCCCCGAACGTCGATCTCGCGATCGCGGCGGTGGCACGCGCGGCGGGGCTCGTCGCCGACGCCGCGCAGACGCTCTTCACCGTGGCGCGCCTGGCCGGATGGGTCGCGCACTACCTCGAGGAGCTCCAGGAGCGCCCGTTGCGCTTCCGGGCCCGCGCCGTCTACGCGTTCCGGCCGTGATGCGCAGGGCGTGGATGGGAGATCACTAAATCGCAGAAAACATCACGAGATATGGCCTCCTCGCGCGACGCCGCGGAGGTTCGCGGAGGGTGCCGCCGTAAGGGCGGCGCGACCAGAGCCATTGGTACCTCCCGTGCTGTCGACCAACGAGACGATCTCCTCGCGCTGTGCCCTGCCCACAGCGGCCGCCGGCGCGCCCGGCGTCCACTGATCGACGGAGCTTCCAGATGTCGCCGTCGCCGACGCTCGCAGGGATCGAGTTCCGACCACCGCCGGCGCCCCGGCCCACTCCGGCCTGGCTGTGGCCCGTCTACGGCGTGCTGGCGGCGCTGCTCGTCGCCGCGAGCGAGATGAGCACGAAGGCGACCGGCCATGCATCGCCCTCATGCCCGCGCACGCCAGTGAGTACGCGGGCCTGCTGGGCTGCGCCAACGTCGCGAAGTACCGCGCCAAGCTCCGCCACGTCCCCTTCGAGCTCTACGACGAGCACCTCGACGACGACGGCAACCTGCTGCGCCTCGTCGAGGAGCTGCGGGCCGCCGCCGAGGAGAACCATTTCGAGCCGCACCACCAGCCGCAGCTCGACCTGCGCGACGGGCGCGTCTCGGCGGTCGAGGCACTGCTCCGCCGGCCGCACCCGAGGCTCGGCTTCGTCCCGCCGCTGCGTTTCCTGCCGCTCGCCGAGGAGGCTGGGCTCATGCCGTCCTTGACGGCGCGTCGGCGCAGTGCGCCAGATGGAGCGAGGCGGGGCAGGTGCTCGCCGTCTCGGTCAACGTCTCGGCGACGAACCTCCTCGATGAGGGGTTCACCGGCCTCATCGGGGGCGCCCTCGCCCGATACGGCCTCCCCGCCGAGGCGCTCGTCCGCGAGATCGCCGAGACCTGCATCATCTCGGACCACGAGCGCTCGCGCCGGGTCATCGAGGAGCTGCGGGACCTCGGTGTCGTGATGTCGGTCGACGACTTCGGCGCCGGCTTCACCTCGCTCGCCTCCCTGAGCGACCTCGCCGTCGGCGAGCTGAAGCTCGACCGCACCTTCATCGCCGGCCCCGGCATCGCCGAGCGGGGCCGCGACCTCGGTCTCGTCCGTTCGACGATCGAGCTCGGCCACGCACTCGGCCTGCGCGTCGTGGCCGAGGGCATCGAGGACCGCGAGACGCTCGAGCTCTGACCGAGCTCGGCTGCGACGTCGCGCAGGGCGACTTCCTCAGCAGGCCGAAGCCGGCGCACGAGCTCGCCTTCCAGCCGCGCGGCGCCGGAGTGCCCGTCGCGGCCAGCTCCTCGGCGGTCTCGTCACCGCACTGCCGAGCGGGCCCGGCGCGGGACGCGCTCGCGGCCCGCTCGGGAGCGCGCGTCAGGCGTCCGGGCCCGGGGCGGCCTCGAAGCGCCGGCGGCGCAGGACCTCGCAGACCGAGATGTCGTACTCGGAGTAGAAGCGGCGCTGGCCGGCCAGCTGGGCGCGCCGGTGCTCTGGGTGGTCACGCCAGGCGCGCTGGTGCTCGAGCGAGTCGAAGACGACGATCGTCACCCGCTCGCCGTCGTCGGCGGCGAAGGACTTGACCTCGACGAGGCCGGGCATCGTCCGGGCGAGCCGCTCCATCTCGGCGGCGACCGACTCGTACGCCTCGCGCGACTCCGGCCGCAGCCTCGAACGGAAGATCGTGACGACCCGCCCCTTCCCGCCGTCGCCGCCGGCACCGGAAGCCCGGTCACCGGTGGCGGTCCTCGCAGCCTGCCGCTCGCGCTCGTCCATCTCCTCGTGCTAGCAGTCCCGCCGGCCGGGCGTCGCCCGGCGGCGGGCGCTCGGGCTCAGGTCTCGCGGGCGAGCAGCGCGTAGAGGCGCCGGCGCGTCTCGGCGAGGATGGTCTCCGCCTCGGCCTGCTGCTCCGGCGAGCCGGCCCGTGCGATCTGGCCGACCGCGGCGAACAGCTGGACGAAGGCGTCGCGCAGCCGGAACGCCGACGGGTCGAGGTCGGCGGTGACCTCCTCCCAGGGGGCCGCTCGCTTGGACTGCTCGGCGGCGGCGGCCCGCCCCTCGTCGGTCAGCGAGAAGCTCCGCTTGCCCCGGTCCTCCTCGTGGGTGACCATGCCCTCGTCCTCGAGCAGCTGGAGCGTCGGGTAGACCGAGCCCGGGCTCGGCCGCCACACGCCCCCCGTCCGCTCGACCAGCTCCTGGATGATCTCGTAGCCGTGCATCGGCCGCTCGGAGAGCAGCGCCAGGATGGCGGCCCGCACGTCGCCGCGCCGGGCACGGCCGCCGTGGCCGGACGGCCCGCGGAACGGCCCGCCGAAGGGCGGCCCGAACCACGGCCCGAAGCCGAACCGCCCCCCGTGCCTCGCGTGGCCCGGGCCTTCCTCGGAGAAGTGGCCGCCACCGTGACGGTGTCCTGATAGAGGGTGCATCGTGCGCTCCCTTCGTGCCGGCGGACCTCCCGCCGTGCCCACGCGAAGCATATCGCGATATATCGCTAGACGCTCGCGATGCAACGACAGGGGAGGTGGAGCCGGCCGGGCCTGAAGGTCGACGCCGTAGGTTGGAGGGCCGAGCGTGGCGACCGCCCGGTCCCGCCCGCCCTGCCGCCCAAAGGTCGCGCCGTGATCGAGATGCCCGTCGTCGTCGACTTCTGGTTCGACCCGATCGGCCCGTGGGCCTGGATCACCTCGCGCCGGAGGCTCGAGGTGGAGAAGGTCCGCAATGTCAGCTCCCGCTGGCACGTGATGTCGCTCTCGCTGCTGAATGCCGGGCGCGGCGACATCCCCGACGGCCACCGGGAGCTGCTCGACGCGGCGTGGGGGCCGGTGCGGGTCTGCATCGCGGCCGAGCAGGCGCAGGGCGCCGCGGTGCTCGGCCCGCTGTACACCGCGCTCGGGACGCAGCTGCACCTCGAACACCGGCTGCCCGGGCGCGAGACGCTGCTCGCGGCGCTCGAGGAGGTGGGGCTCCCGCCGGGCCTCGCCGACGCGGCGGGCTCGACCGAGTACGACGAGGCGCTCGACGCGTCGCACCGCGCCGGGCTTGACCTGGTCGGCGATGAGGTCGGGACGCCCGTCGTCAGCGCGCTCGGCTCGGCGTTCTTCGGACCCGTCGTGTCGCCGATCCCCCGCGGCGAGGCGGCCGGCCAGCTCTGGGACGGCGTCCTCCTCGTCGCCGGCGCGGACGGCTCCTTCGAGCTGAAGCGCAGCCGGACGCTCCGCCCCGTCTTCGACTGACCAGGCCGCCCGCCGGACCGATCGCCACGTCGCTCAGGAGGCGAAGGTTCCGCCCCGCCGCAACGCGCCGTCCGGCGCCGGCGCGCCGTCGGCCGAGGGCACCCCGTCGACGAGCACGAGGTCGCGACCGCGCACGGCCGGGATCCGCGGGCCGGGGAGCACGCCCCCGGTGAGGTTCAGCGGGTCCGCCGCCGAGAGCCGGACGACGACGCCCCCCGGGGGGCTGGAGGCGACGCGCCGCAGGGCGTCGAGTGCCTCGGGCTGGGCGAACTGCTCGCCGGTGAGCCCGCCGACGAACCGGCCGCCCCGGACCACGCCACGTGCCTCGAGCCGCCGGAGCGCCCACAGCACGTCGCGCCACGCGAGCGCGGCCGGCTCCCGCGAGACGAGGTCGCGAAAGACGACGCCCCAGCGGGCGAGAAGCTGGCGGGCGTAGGCGTCGCCCAGCTCGTCGGGATCGAAGTCCTCCGGTGAGGCCCCCTCCAGCACGGACCAGCGGCCTCCCGCGAGTGCCGGCGGGATCGCGCGGCGGAGCGCCCCGGCATCTCCGGTCCCGCCGGTGCGGGGCAACGGCCGGAGCGGCCGCCTGGGGCGGCCGGCGCGGGCATCGGTGCTTCGGTAGCGGCCGGCCAGCAGGGAGCGCACGGCCTGGAAGCCGTCCGAGGTGAGCCAGCCGCGGGCCACGCCGTCCCACAGGGCCTCGGCGACCTCGGTCGGCATCCGGTCGGTCGCCTGGCAGAGGTCGGCGAAGAAGAGCGCCCCCCGCTCCTGGAGCGCCTCCAGCACCTCGTCGGCCGCGCCCGGCGAGGGCGCGACCGGCGCAGCGTCGCCACGCGCCGCGGCGAGGAGGAACGCGAGGTCCTCGCGCCGCGCGATCGATACCGGCGTGGCACGCGAGGGGGTGGCCCCGCCACGGCGCGCCGGGGCCTCGGCCGGATCCGCCTGGCGCGGGGCGAGCCGGCCCCACACGACCTCGCCGTGGGCGCAGAGCTCGTCGAGGAGGTAGGGGCGGTAGCCGGAGACGCGGGCGGGCAGGATCGCCTCCTCCCAGGCCCCGACGGGGGCTTCGAACCCCTGCAGCTGGTCGATGACGGCGGCGAGACCGCCGATCTCGCGCACCTTCGACCCCGGTGCGACGTGCTGCCACTCCAGCAGGAACCTGACGAGGTGCTGGGCGCTCACCGGCGGGAACGAGCGCCGCTCGCGGTCGCGGCTGCGGGCGTGGATCCTGGCCGCGAGTCGCTTCGCGCACCAGCGGTCGCCGAGCACCCGCAGTACCCCGCCGGTGGCCTCGATCGCGGCGAGGGCGCTCGACACCGAGCCGACCGCCACGTCGCCGACGGCCTCGGCGAGCTGCTCGGCGGTGACCGGACCGGTGTGCTCGAGCTGGCCGCGCACGGCGAGCACGAGCGCGTCCTCGGCCGAGGGGGCCGGTCGCCCGGCGAGCGACGCCGGCAGCGGATGATCGGGGACGAAGGACACGCCGGGCCAGAGGCCCTCGACTTCCCGGCGCCGCTCGGTCGCGCACCACCGGACGCCGGCGCCCGGACCGGAGGAGGCGGCCAGCTCGGCCGTCATGGCGCGACCCGCTTCGGCGAGCGCCGCGAAGTGGGCCTGCCAGCGTTCGTCGGGGACGACGCCCACGAGCGAGCAGAGCAGCTCGTGGAGCTCCTCGGGGTCGCGCGGGTCCGGGAGGGTCTCGGCCCGCACCTCCTCGACGACCTCGGGGTCGAGCACCGACAGGTCGTGGGCCTCGAGCGGGATGCCGCGCCGGAGCGACACCGCCCGGGTCCGGCGCTCCTCCAGGGGGGCGTCGTCGAGGAACGTGTACGGCCGGCCGTTCAGGATCTCGTGCGAGAGCACCGACGGCTCGGTCGTGTCGACGCAGCGCATCTCGACGGTGCCGTCACGGACCGCCGCGACGAGCGCTGTCAGCCCCGCGAGATCCATCGCCTCCGTGCAGCAGTCGTCGAGGGTCTGGCGGACGATCGGGTGGTCCGGGATCTCGATCGGCCCGGTGACGTTCTCCTGGCAGGCCGCGAGCGCGGGGAAGATCGCCGCCATCAGGTCGTCGGCCTCCATCCGCTGGATGGCCGGCGGGAGGTGCCGTGTGCCGCGGAAGCGGGGCGAGACGAGCGAGCGCGAGAGGTTCCAGCGCCAGCGGGAGGTGAAGATCGGCGTCGGGAGCACGGCCTGGATGAGCACGTCCCGGACGGTGGCGGGAGCGAGGTAGCGGGACACCTCCTCCAGCGGGAACGCGTGCTGGGGCCCGAGCGAGAGCACGACGGCATCGTCGCTCGCCGCGGCCTGGAGCTCGAAGTCGAAGGTGCGGCAGAAGCGTTTGCGGAGCGCGAGCCCGAGGCCGCGGTTGACCCGGGCGCCGTAGGGGGAGTGCAGCACGAGCTGCATCCCGCCGGTGTCGTCGAAGAAGCGCTCGAGGACGAGGCGCCGCTTGGTCGGGAGTGCCCCGAGCTCGGTGCGCGCGGCCGCGAGGTAGGCGACCGCCTCCTCGACCGGGCGCCCCTCGACCCGGGACCACTCGGTGACGGCCCGCCGGGCTGCCTCCGCACCACCCCGGTCGAGCGCCTCCTCGACCGCCTCGCGCAGCGTCGTCACCGCGTCGGCGAGCTCGTCGGTGCGGCCGGGCGCCTCGCCGAGCCAGAACGGCAACGTCGGCGGGGCGCCGTCGGCGTCGACCACCCGGACCGTGCCCTGCTCGACCCGGCGGACCCGCCACGACGCGCTTCCGAGCAGGAACACGTCGCCCGCCATGGCCTCGACGGCGAAGTCCTCGTGGACGGTCCCGACGAGCGCCTCGTCGGGCTCCACGACGACCCGGTAGTCGGCGAGCTCCGGGATCGCGCCGCCCGAGGTCGCGGCCGTGATCCGCGCGCCGCGCCGCGGGCGCAGCCGCTCGTTCACCCGGTCGCGGTGCACGTGGGCGCCGCGCACGCCCCGCCCGGTGGTGACGCCCTCGCTGACGAGGGTGAGCACGGCTTCGAAGTCCTCGTCGCCGAGCGCGGCGTAGGGAGCGGCGTGGCGCACGAGCGCGCGCAGCTCCCGCTCGCCGATGCCGTCCTCGCCGGCGGCCGCGCACTCCGCGACGACCTGCTGGGCGAGGATGTCGAGCGGTGCCACCGGCGGCACGACGCGGTCGAGCAGGCCCGAGTGGACGGCGCCGAGGAGGGCGACGCACTCGACCAGCTCGTCGCGGGTGAGCGGATAGACGCGCCCCTTCGGGACGCCGTCGAGGCGGTGCTCGGCCCGGCCGACCCGTTGGAGGAACGTCGCGATCGCGCGGGGCGAGCCGAGCTGGCAGACGAGGTCCACCGGACCGACGTCGATGCCGAGCTCGAGCGAGGCGGTCGCGACCACGGCGCGCAGGTCGCCCGAGCGCAGCCGCGCCTCGACGCTCAGCCGGCGCTCGGTCGAGAGGCTGCCGTGGTGGGCGACCACGAGGTTCTCGCCCAGCTCCTCTGCGAGCTGGTGGGCGATCCGCTCCGCCATCCGACGGGTGTTGACGAAGACGAGCGTCGTCTTGTGGCGAACGATCTCCGCGCCGATCGAGGCGACGACCTCCCCGAGCTGCTCGGTCGTGGCCACCGCGCCGAGCTCGCTGTCGGTGAGGGTGATGGCGACGTCGAGACGGCGGCGGTGGCCGACGTCGACGACGTGGCAGCGTGGCGTGCCGTCGGGCGCCGAGCGCGTCGGACCGGCGCCGACGAGCAGCCGGGCGATCGTCTCGATCGGCCGCTGCGTCGCCGAGCAGCCGATGCGCGTCGGTCGGCCGGCCTCCGGCGCCGCCGCGCCGACGCAGGCGTCGAGGCGCTCGAGGGTGAGGGCGAGGTGGGCGCCACGCTTGTCGCGCGCCAGGGCGTGGATCTCGTCGACGATCACGGTGCGCACGTCGCCCAGCAGCTCGCGCCCGCGCTTGGACGTCACGAGCAGGTACAGCGACTCGGGCGTCGTCACGACGATCTCGGGCCGGCTCCGCAGCATCGCCGCCCGCGCCGAGGCGGGGGTGTCCCCGTTGCGCACGGCGACGCGCACGTCCGGCACCGGGCAGCCGAGCTCGCGCGCGATCTCGCGGATCTCGGCGAGCGGCGTCTCGAGGTTCTCGGCGACGTCGACGGTCAGCGCCCGCAGCGGCGAGACGTAGACGACGGAGGTACCGGCGCGCCCGCCCGCCTCGCCGGCGGCACGGAAGCACCGGTCGATCGCGACGAGGAAGGCGGCGAGGGTCTTGCCCGAGCCCGTCGGCGCCGCGATGAGGGTGTCCTCGTCCCGCGCGATAGAGGACCAGCCGAGCGATTGCGCCTCGGTCGGGCCGGCCGGGAAGCGCCGGCGGAACCACTCGGCGACGGCCGGGTGGAACGGGGCGAGCGGGTCGGCCGGCGGCACGTGGCGAGTCTAGGCATGGCCGGTGACGGTGCGAACAGGTGTACGGCCGGCGCTCCGCCGGCCCCCGGTCGCGGCCGTCGCGGCGGCGTCAGCCCCCCCGGCTCCAGCCCGGCCGCTTGGGACCGTGGTCCAGCGGGTGTGGCGACCACCACCGCGCGGAGAACCGCCACGGGTGCCGGGCGCCCCCTGCCCAGCCGGGGCGCGGGCACCCGGGCCGGTCCACCCCGCCGGCGGCGCCGGGCCAGCACTGCTCGACGGCGAGCTCGATGGCCGCGAGGACGTCGGGGGCCGGCGCGAGGCGCCTGCCGGACTCGACCGGCTCCGCGTCGCCGGCGTTCACAGCGGGATGTTCCCGTGCTTGCGCCTCGGCAGGTCCTCCCGCTTGGAGGCGAGCATCTCGAGGGTGCGGGCGAGCACGGGGCGGGTGTCGGCAGGGTCGATCACGTCGTCCACGTAGCCGCGCTCTGCCGCGACGTAGGGGTTCGTGAACCGCTCCGTGTACTGCGCGACCAGCTCGGCGCGGCGCGAGCCGGGGTCGGGCGAGTCGGCGAGCTCTCGGCGGTGCACGATCTCCACGGCGCTCTCCGGTCCCATGACGGCGAGCTCGGCCGACGGCCAGGCGAAGGAGAAGTCCGTGCCGATCGACTTCGAGTCCATGACGAGGTAGGCGCCGCCGTAGGCCTTGCGCACGATGACCTGGATGCGCGGGACGGTCGCCTCGCAGTAGGCGTAGAGGAGCTTCGCCCCGTGGCGGATGATGCCCCCGAACTCCTGGTCGGTGCCGGGCATGAAACCGGGGACGTCGACGAAGGTGACGAGCGGGATGTTGAAGGCGTCGCAGGTGCGGACGAACCGTCCGCCCTTTTCCGAGGTGTCGATGTCGAGCACCCCCGCGAGCATCTGGGGCTGGTTGGCGACGATACCGACGACCTGCCCGCCGATCCGGGCGAACCCGCAGGTCAGGTTCATGGCCCAGTGCTCGAAGTACTCGAAGTACTCCCCGTCGTCGACGACCGCTTTGACGAGCCGCTTCATGTCGTAGGGCTGGTTCGGGCGCGAGGGCACGAGGTCGCGAAGCTCCGGCGAGGTCCGCTCGACCGGGTCGTCGCTCGGCACCGTCGGCGCCTCCTCCAGGTTGTTGGAGGGGAGGAACGACAGGAGGTAGCGCACGTCGGCGAGGCAGGTCTTCTCGTCGGCGGCGACGAACGCGGCGACCCCGGAGCGGGTCGCGTGCGTCATCGCCCCGCCGAGCTGCTCGTGGGTCACCTCCTCGCCCGTCACGGTCCGCACGACGTCGGGCCCGGTGATGTACATGTGGCTCGTCCCCTGGACCATGAAGACGAAGTCGGTGAGCGCGGGGGAGTAGACGGCGCCGCCGGCGGAGGGTCCGAGCACGATGCTCACCTGGGGCACGACGCCCGAGGCCCGGGCGTTGCGGTAGAAGATCCCGCCGAAGCCGTGGAGGGCGACGACCCCCTCCTGGATGCGGGCGCCGCCCCCGTCGGTCAGCCCGATGAGCGGCACGCCCGTCGTGACCGCGAGCTCCTGGATCTTGTGGATCTTCTCGGCGTGCGCCTCGCCGAGCGAGCCGCCGAAGACCGTGAAGTCCTGGCTGTACAGGCAGACGCGCCGGCCGTCGATCGTCCCGAAACCGCTCACCACGCCGTCCGTGTACGGGCGGCTGTGGTCCAGTCCGGCACCGTGCGATCGGTGGCGCACGAGCGCGTCGATCTCCTGGAAGGAGCCGGGGTCGAGGAGGTGATCGATCCGCTCACGAGCGGTGAGCTTTCCCTTCGCGCGCTGGGCTTCGACGGCGCGGGGCGAACCGGGGCTGAGGGCCTCGGCCTTTCGGCGCTCGAGAAGTGCGAGTCGCTCGGCCATGCTGTGGCCGGACGGCGTGGTCTCCGACATGGGCGGAAGGCTACCGGTGCCGGATGGGGGCCGGCGTGCGACGGCCCGGCGCGTCGGTCACGCCTCGACCTCGCGCCGGCCCGACAGGGCGCGGCCGAGGGTCAGCTCGTCGGCGTACTCGAGATCACCGCCGACGGGCAGGCCGCTCGCGATGCGGGTCACGGTCACCCCGAGCGGCTTCAGAAGCCTGGCGAGGTACATCGCCGTGGTGTCGCCCTCGAGGTTCGGGTTGGTGCAGAGGATCACCTCGGAGACCTCGTCCCGCTCGATGCGCCCGAGCAGCTCACGTACGCGCAGCTGCTCGGGGCCGACGCCCTCGATCGGGTTCAGGGCGCCCCCGAGCACGTGATACCGCCCGCGGAACTCCCGCGTCCGCTCCACTGCGACGATGTCTCGCGGGTCCTCGACGACGCAGACCTGCTTCGGGTCGCGCCGGGGGTCGGCGCAGATGGCGCACGACTCGGCGACGCCGACGTTGAAGCAGGTCGAGCAGAGCACCGTCCGCTCCTTCACCTCGACGATGGCGTTGGCGAGGCGCAGCGCGTCCTCCCGCGCCACCTTCAGCAGGTGGAACGCGATCCTCTGCGCCGACTTCGGCCCGACACCGGGCAGTCGGCCGAGCTCGTCGACGAGGTCCTGGATCGGACCCTCGAACAGCGCCAGCGCCGGCTCCTAGTCGTACTCGGGATCGTCGTCCGCCTCGTCGCCGCGGAGGGCGCCCGGAGCTGCGTGGTCGGCGGACTCGGACGCGCCACCCCAGCGCGGCGCGTCGCTCGTCCGCGTCGTGCCGATACCGCCGAGCAGGCCCTCGAGCGCGCTCGAGACCGCCGTCCCCATCGCCTTGCGGCGCACGTCGGTCAGCTTCGAGGTCGCGTCCCGCACGGCCGCGAGCACGAGGTCCTCCAGGAGCTGCACGTCGCCCGGGTCGACCACGCTCGGATCGATCTCGACCGCGGTGAAGGAGAACTCACCTGCCGCGCGGATCCGCACCGCGCCGCCGCCCGCGGTCCCCTCGACGCCGCCGGCACCGGCCGCCGCCTCCGCGTCGGCGAGGCGCTGCTGCAGCTCCTGCATCTGGGCAAGGAGATCGTCGACACCGCCTTCGCCGGCTGTCACGTTCCTTGTACCTCCTCGGCACCCGGGAACGCCTGGAGCAAGCGGTCCTCGGCCCACGATAGCCCTGGACCCGGCGAGTCGATCACGGTGTCGTCCTCGCCTGCGGCGACGCCGATCTCGTCGAAGTCGTCCTCGTCAACCCCGAGATCGCGAGGCGGTGGGACCGCTGCGGCCCGGCTCGGTGGGCGGGCGCTCCGCACCGTAGCGGTCCCGCCGGCCCGGACCGGCGCCCGCGGCGCAGGCTCGTCGGTCGGCCCCGCGGCCGGGGCGGCCACGTCGTCCGTCCCGCCGGCGGCGCCGGTCGGGCGGGACGCGGGAGGCGACGCGTCGGGCGACGCGGCCGACCACGCGTCCTCGGTGACGAGCCGGAGGCGCACCGGTCGGCCGAAGTGGCGGCCGAGCGCCTCGACGACGTCTCCGGTCAGCGGCTCGGCATGGATGAGGTGCGCGTCGTTCGGCAGTGCCAGGACCGCCTCGCCGCCCTCCGACGCGACGAAGCGCCCGGCCTGATAGATCGCCCGCACCTTCGGGCGCAGGCCGGTGAGCACGTGGTCACCCCAGGCCGTGACCAGCTCGTCGCGCGACGGCGCCTCGGAAGCGTCGCCACCGGGGAGCGAGGCGGCGGCGATCGGGCGAGGGGTCGCCGCTTCGCGTGACGGAGGGGGCCCAGCTGGCGACGGTGCCCGTCCGGCTGCCGCCGGCGGCGGTGGGGTCGCGGGTGGGCGTGTCGACGGCGAGGGCGGGGAAGGAGGAGGCGGTGGTGGTGGTGGTGCGCCTCGGCCGGCCCCTCGGGGGGAGTCGCCGTCACCGCTCGGCCCGGCCCCGGCGCCGGCGGCGTCCACCCGCCGCTCCAGCCGCTCCAGCCGCTCGAGGAGTGCGGCCGGGGAGTCGTCCGCTTCGGGGTGGGCGAGGCGGATGAGCGCGACCTCCAAGGTGATGCGCGGCTCGGGTGCGTCACGCATCGTCACGATGGCGCTCCCGATGACCTCCATCGCCCGTACGCAGCGGACGGTGCCGAGCCGGCCGGCCTCGGCCGCCTCGGCCGCCGAGGTCGCGTCGTGGGAGAGCTCCGGGGCGACGACGGCGAGGAAGCCGGCGCGGAGGCGTTCGACGAGCTCGACGGCGAGCTGCTGCGGATCCCGCCCCGAGCGGGTCGCGCCGTCGAGCGCCACGAGCGCCGCCGTGGCGTCGCGCTCCGCGAGGGCGCGCACCACGTCGCTCAGCGCGTCGCTGTCGTCCTCCACGACGCCCGCCGCCGCGACCTGGTCGAGCGCGGAGAGCGCGTCGCGCGCCGAGCCACGGGCCCGGCGCCGGACCGCGTCGAGCGCCCCGTCGGGAAGCTGGAGCGAGGCGTCGTTCGCGACGTCGTGCAGCAGGCCGCCGAGCACGTCCTCGCCGAGGAGGTGGAACTCGTAGTGCTGGGTCCGGCTGCGGATCGTCGGGAGCACCTTTTGCTGGTCCGTTGTGGCCAGGACGAACACCACGTGCTCCGGCGGCTCCTCCAGGGTCTTCAAGAGCGCGTTCGAGGCCGCGGTCGAAAGCATGTGGACCTCGTCGACGATGTACACCTTCCATCGTCCGGGTGTCGCGAGCGACGCCCGGGCGACGAGGTCCCGCATCGCGTCCACGCCGTTGTTCGAGGCGGCGTCGAGCTCGTGGACGTCGAAGGAGGTGCCGGCGGCGATGGCGACGCAGGACTCGCAGAGCCCGCACGGCTCGCCGTCCTCCGGCACATCGCAGTTCAGGGCCTTGGCGAGGATGCGCGCCGTAGAGGTCTTCCCGGTGCCGCGCGGACCGCTGAACAGGTACGCGTGGGTGACACGTCCGTCGCGCACCGCGTTGCGGAGCGCCGACGTGACATGGTCCTGGCCGCGGACCTCGGCGAAGCGCTGAGGCCGGAAGCGGCGGTAGAGGGACTGATACGGAAGGTCCGCCACGGCCTGGAGCCTACGACGTGCCGGCGCCATCGAGCGCAGCGGCCAGGTCGCCTGCGGCACACGGAACGGTCCGCTGAGAGCTGCTGTCTTCCGACCCTGACTCGGTTCACGGGGTCCCGTTGCGCAGAACCCGGCCGCTGCGCTCGACGGCGCCGACCGCCGACACGATAGCGTCTTGTCCTCCTGGAGGGGTGCGAGAGCGGCCGAATCGGCACGATTGGAAATCGTGTGTCGGGCAACCGACCGTGGGTTCGAATCCCACCTCCTCCGCTCGCGTGGCCGTCTCACCCGCCGCGGCCCCGACCAGCCGAGCCGTGGTCGGAGCCGGGGCGGGCCCGGTAGGGGTGGCGGTAAGGGGCGTCGGTACGATGCCGGTGATGTCGTCGATCGATGCGACCACCACCGCAGTCGCCCTCCCGGCCGAACTCGTGGAGGCGGCGCGCGACGCCGTGGCGCACGGCCACGCCGCGGACGTCCCGGCGTACGTCGCCTCCGCCGTTCGGGACAAGCTCGAGATCGACCAGCTGGGCGACCTGATCGACGCGCTCCTCACGTTCGCGGCCGGCATCGAGCCCGGGTTCCCAGGCAGGAGCGCCGGCGGCCGGCTGAGCGGCGGGGCGGGGCGGTGAGGGCTGGCGCGGTGCCGGCGTCCGAACCGGCGCCGGGTGCCTCGACCGACGACGGAGACCGGGCGGCGCAGCTGTCCGACGAGGAGGCGATGCGGCTCGCTCTCGGAGAAGCGCGCGCGGCGGCTCGCCACGCCGACGTGCCGATCGGCGCGCTCGTGCTCGCCGGTGGCGAAGTCGTCGCGCTCCGGCACAACGAACGCGAGCTGACGGGTGACCCGACGGCCCACGCGGAGGTGCTCGCGTTGCGCGACGCGTCGGCGCGCCTTGGGCGGTGGCGCTTGTCCGAGTGCACCGTGGTGGTCACCTTGGAGCCCTGCGCGATGTGCGCCGGAGCCCTCGTGGCGGCCCGGGTGGGTCGCCTCGTCTTCGGCGCGCCGGACCCCAAGGCCGGCGCCTGCGGTTCCCTCTACAACCTGTGTGCCGATCCGCGGTTGAACCACGAGCTCCCCGTCTTCCCGGGCGTCCTGGCCGGCGAGTGTGGCGCGCTCCTCGTCGACTTCTTCGCCGAGCGGCGCGGCGAGCCCAGCTCCGGACCGGGCCCTGCACGCTGAACCCGTCCCGCCGATCCGCTAGCCTCGCCCGCCGGAGGGATGCGAGAGTGGCCGAATCGGGCGGTCTCGAAAACCGTTGTGCGTTCTGCGTACCGTGGGTTCGAATCCCACTCCCTCCGCCAGTGTGATGTCCCGAGACATCGTGGACAGACGAACCTATGCAGGCTACGTGACCTCCGCTTTGGGGGCGAGGGGCTGGTAGTCCCGTTCCCGGTCGAGGGTGAGGTGGCGGAGCAGTTCGCCCTCCTGGCTCAGCACCCG
>DATKQY010000016.1:0-39524 GCA_035532475.1 Acidimicrobiales bacterium
TCGATGGGGGAGCCTGTACCCTTGGGCCTGCGCTCGGCCGCCACCAGTTTGGCGGTGCGCGGGCCAGCGTCAAGGGTGACGCCGAAAGGCAAACACCCTGTTGGAGAGGTGCGAGAGCGGCCGAATCGGGCTCACTGCTAATGAGTTGACCAGGGAAACCGGGTCCGAGGGTTCAAATCCCTCCCTCTCCGCTTGACCGGCGGGGCGCTCCGGCGCCCCGCCCGTCGCGTCCGGGCAGCTCGGCGCCCCTGGCCGAGCCAGTCGGCGTCTCCGGCTACGATGAGTCGCCGTTCGCCGGACCGGCGCGTGCAGCGAGTGAAAGTGGCTCACGGGCACCACCACCAGGCGGGGCGAGCGCTCGTAGCTCAATTGGAAAGAGCATCTGACTACGGATCAGAAGGTTGGGGGTTCGAGTCCCTCCGAGCGCACCTTGTCCTCCCAGTTCAGAGGCATTAATTATCTCGTAGATCTTTGTCCGGCCGATCGACAGGACTTCTGCTGCCTGCTCGGGAGTCAGCAGCTGCTTCTCCAGCGTCGCGGTCACTCCGCTCATCTCCGTGCTCCTTGTTTGGGACGCGAACTGCGTCCTTTGGGGAGTAATGGGGCTGTTCGAGCGGGTTCGGCGAAAGTTCGCGCAGAAATTCCTCACAGCCGTCCACGCTGCGCCCCGACCAGGGCATTCGGTGTCGGTGGGGGTGTCGGTGTCGGTGTCGGTGTCGGTGTCGGTGGGGGTGTCGGTGGGGGGACTTGCACCTTTACGACACACGAGACCGTCTGGGATTTGTCCGCTTGAACTGGTCTTTTCAAGCGAGCTTCGTCGATCAACTCGCAGCCCGGAACTGCTCGTAGCGGTACTCGAGCCGCTCCGGTTCGGGCTGCGCGGAACGCTGACGAGGGATGACGAGACGAGTACCGGCGATCTCCTGGAGACCGTGGCGGAGCATCGGGCCGTCGCTCTCTTCGAGCAGGTGCTGGGCGACTTCGACCGTGAGGTCCGACCGTACGCCGAGCAGGTTGGCGTCATACGCGGCGTGGTGAATCTTGCAAAGCGCCAAGCCATTTGGCACGACGGGATCGCCATTCGGCTCGCCGTCGGGGATGATGTGAGCTGCGTCGAGGAGCTCGGCGTGGTGCAGGCGGCAGATCGCGCAGCGCTCGCCGTACGCGAGAAGGACCCGGGCGCGGAACACCGGCTGATGGAGCCGACTTCTCGTCAACCGCTCGACATAGTCCCGCTGTGGCGCGGAGAGGGAGCCGAGATCGAGGTAACGCTGGCCCTCATCAACGGCGACCGCAAATTGGTGTCGCGACGGATCCTCGTCGACGATCCAGACCGGGTAGTCCGGTACGTAGATTCCCTTCGCCACGCCGACGAAGTAGGCAAGAGGAAGGCCCTGGTCCATCGCCTGGCGGAGCGCGCGATTGTCGGAGTGGTTGGGATCGGTACCCCGGTACTTGTAGCGAACCATGCCCTCAGGGCCGAGGTCGTCTTCATAGGGTGGGGGCTGATCCGGAGGGGTATAGGTGGTCCGAATCGTCAGCGCTGCGCTCAGGCCCGCCGGTTTCCAGATTCCAGCCTGCACAATCAGGCGGATCGCTCGGCCCTGGAAGGAGAATGTGTTGATCGCCGCCGACGACAGGACGCCCTCCGGATTGGCCGTGAGCAGGTGGTCGAGGTGATCGAACATCGCCACTCTGATTCGAGCACCATCACCCTCGGGTGCCGCGTCCATTGGTGAGTTGTAGCACTCGCTCGAGGAGTCCGGTTGGGACACTGACCAGGTAGCGAGGCCAGATCGTTTCTTTATCGCCCTCCGATTCCTGGTCTGGCATTACCCTCCAGATCGTGCTCGCGTACGTAGGAACGAAGTCCCGCTTCCTCCGGGATGCACCCACGATCGCTGACATCGTGCGCGACGCCGTCGCCAAGCGCCTCGGCATCCTCGTCTCGCCGCACTCCTCGGAGTACCTGAGCTGGCAAAACTCGCTCGGCAACGCGATGTTCCACGTCCTCGACTCCGGCGCGATTCCCGACGACTGTGGCGTCGCCATCGAGTACCGCCTCCACGGACGTCGCCAGCGAATCGACGTCATGCTCTCGGGCTACGACCGCGATGGTTACCGCAGCGTCGTGGTGATTGAGCTGAAGCAGTGGTCCCAGGTCTTCCCCTCGCTTCTCCCCGACCATGTCGTCACGTTCCTCGGTGGGACAGAACGGGACCTCCCCCACCCCTCCTACCAGGCGTGGTCCTACTCCCGGCTGCTGTCGGACTTCTACGAGGTGGTGAGTGCAGACCCCATCCATGTGAGGACCTGCTCCTATGTCCATAACTGCTTTGACGATTCGGCGCTGCGGGCGCCTTCGATGTCGGAGCTCCTCGAAAGGGCACCAGTCTTCGTCGGACACGAGCATCTCGGCGTCCGGCACTACATCACCGACGCAGTCGTCGAAGGCGATGGCGCCGCGGTGCTCCACCGTATTGACGAGAGCGCGATCGCGCCCTCCAAGCAGCTCGTCACCGCGCTCTCCTCGATGCTCGCCGGCAACAAAGAGTTCGTCCTTATCGACGAGCAGAAGACCGCCTTCGAGGCGATCATGAGCCGGGTCGACGAGGTCCCGATCGGCGAACGGTGGGTGCTCCTCGTTCACGGAGGACCGGGGACGGGAAAGTCGGTCATCGCGATCAACGCGCTCGTCCGTCTCCTTCAAAATGGATTAAACGTCCGCTACGTGACCAAGAACGCGGCGCCGCGCGCGGTCTATCGCTCCAAGCTGCAGCGCCGCTCGAAAGAGGCCGACATTGCGAGCCTCTTTGTGAGCTCCGACATGTTCTACAAGGTCGAGCGCGACGCCTATGACGCCCTGATCGTCGACGAAGCGCACCGGCTCGTCCGCAACTCCGGCCTCTACGGCAACCTCGGCGACAATCAGATCTCCGAAATCATCCAGGCGGCGCGCGTCAGCGTCTTCTTCATCGACGAGAGCCAACGAGTGACCTGGCGAGACATCGGCAGCGCCGAGGAGATAGGTGCCTGGGCTTCCCAGCTCGAGGCACCGATCGATCGCTACGAGCTCTCCGCGCAGTTCCGGTGCGCTGGCTCGGACGAATACCTCCGCTGGGTCGACTCACTTCTCGGTATCGGTGAACACCCGCAAGTTGATCTGTCCGGCACCGACTATGTGATTGAGATTGTGGACTCCGCATCCGAGCTCCGCGATCGAATTTTCACCCTGAACCGAGAGAACCACTCCTCGCGCCTCCTCGCGGGCTACTGCTGGGACTGGGTCAGCAAGAAGGACCCAGATGCCTACGACATCGTCTTCCCAGGTACCGATTTCGCGATGAGGTGGAACCTGACCAAGGACGGATCCTCTTGGATAATCGCCCCGGACTCGGTCAACGAGGTCGGCTGCATTCACACTTGTCAGGGACTCGAGGGCGACTACATGGGCGTGATCATCGGCCCGGACCTGATCGCTCAGAACGGTCACCTCGTGACCGACCCGGCGGCCCGCGCCAGAACGGACCAGTCTCTCCGGGGCTGGAAGCGCGCCGCCCGCGAGGACCGCGATGCGACATTTCTGCGTACCGACGTGCTGATTCGCAACACCTATCGGACTCTGCTCACACGAGGAATGCGTGGCACGCTCGTCTACTGCACCGACAGTGCGACGGCTGACTTCCTCCGCCGCGAGCTCGAGTTGTCGAGGTCAACACGTACCGGATCTGACGCGTAAATCGATTTATCGGGGCGGGGTGGGGCTGGGAGAACCCCGCTAGCGACGGCCGTCCCAGCCCTGGGTGCTTGACCCCTGCCAGACTGGCGCCGCATACTGATATATGTCCATGCGAACATACGTTCGAGACAGGAGTAGCATGGGATGGCTATCACGAACGATCAACGCCGCCTGCTCGCCCTCTGCGCGATCAGGGTCGACCAGGAGAGCGTCGACTGGAGCTTGATCGCTCGTGAGGCGCAGTTCCCTGAGGGTCTCGACGCCCTCTGGAACAGCTCGATCCAGGAGAAGAGCGCCGCTGCCGAGCGCTCCCGCCCCGTACTCAGGGCCGGGATCCGGAAGCCCCACGACCTGTTCGCCCGCGTCGATGCTGAGGTTGAAGCGGCCGGCACGGTCGGGGCGACGCTTGTCACGGTTCTCGACCCCGGGTATCCGGCCAACCTGCGGCTGGTACCGAACCTGCCGCCGTTCCTCTTCGTCCGGGGGGAGCTGCGAGACGAAGACGTCAGATCGGTGGCAGTGGTGGGCACCCGAGAGGCGTCCGAGGCGGGGCTGCGGCGAGCCCAGCGGATGTCGCAGATGCTTGCCGAGCGTGGCGTGACCGTGATCTCTGGACTGGCCAAGGGTATCGACGCCGCCGCCCACCGGGCCGCCCTCGACGCCGGAGGGCGGACCATCGCCGTCTTCGGCACCGGCATCACCAAGTGCTACCCGTCCGAGAACCGGGGCTTGGCCGAGGAGATCACCGGGCGTGGTGCGCTGGTGTCGCAGTTCTGGCCGACCCGCTCGCCGGGCAAGGACACGTTCCCGCGCCGGAACGTCGTGACCTCGGGGCTGAGCCAGGGCACCGTAGTCATCGAGGCGAGCCGGACATCCGGCGCCAAGATGCAGGCCCGGCTGGCGCTGGAGCACGGCAAGAAGGTCTTCCTAGTGAAGTCGCTAGTGACGGACCAGCAATGGGCAAAGGATTACGTCGCCAAGCGTGGCGCGATCGAGGTCGCTGACGTCGATGAGGTCATCAGGCACCTGGCCGCCCCGGAGCGGGTGCGCCAGGCCGGCGAGCAGCGCCAGCAGCTGACGTTAGCGTCCCTGTGACCCCTAATGGCCTCGCCGAACGAGCCGCCGTCTGGGCCGCCACTCGGATTCCCGCAGTGTCCAAAGTGCACCTACCTGCGGACGGGGCCGCCCGCGCTCTGCCTCGCGTGTGCCAGCCGATCGTTCGAGACGATCACCGCCGACGCCTGCCCGACCTGCAGCCAGATGCTCGACGGTGGCGACTGCCCCAACTGGCTGTGCGCTGATCCCACCCGGAGCATCGAACGGATCCGGGCGATCGCCTACAGTTCGGGCTCGCTCCGCAACAAGATCCTCCGCTACAAGTACGACGGAATGTGGGGCTGGTCGCTGATCTTCGGCCGGCTGCTGCTCGCCTGGCTGAACCGCAACGAGCGCGATGATCCGCCCGACCTCATCGTCGCGAACCCGACCTTCGCCCCCTCGAGCGACGTCTGGCTCGGCCACACGGAGCGCGTCATCGATGCGGCCGCGACGGAGGATGTCCTCAGTGAGTGGCCGTTCGACACCGCCGATCCGCCGGCCATCATCAAGACGGCTGCGACCGAGAAGTCCGCACGCAACGTCGCCTCGGCCAAGCGAGCCGCGGCCGCCGAGCTGCGCGCCGCACTGGTCATCCCTGACCGGTCACGGGTCGAGGCCCGGCGCATCCTCGTATACGACGACGTCTGCACCACGGGCAGCCAGCTCAACGCGGTCGCCGCGTGCCTCATCGAGGACGGTGGCGCAGCCTCCGTCGAAGGCATCGTCCTGGCCCGTGCTCCATGGCGGGCAAGGCCATGACACAGCCTCGCCCTTCGGGACAGCCGCTCGGGGCTTGCCGGTCGCTTCGCTCGGTATCGTTGGCCACCCCGGACGGTGCTCTGGCTCACGGACGGACGACAGAGGACTAGGCGTGCCAGCAAACACTGTTCGGACGGTCCAAGAAGTCTTCCGGGAGTTCGTGCTCTCGATCCCTGACTACCAGCGCGGGTACGCCTGGGAAAAGAAGCAGATCGAAGACTTCCTCGAAGACCTCGACCTCCTCAGCGAGGGCAACGCGCACTACACCGGAACACTCATCCTCCATCCCGTCGCACAGGGTGGCGGCGCGGAGATCGAGGACGCGTCTGGCACGCTCTTCCGGCGCGCCGATGTGGTCGACGGGCGACAGCGCTTGACCACGATCGTGATTCTCCTTACCGCTATCGCGCGCAGCCTGCGGAAGTTATGAGGCTGATTGGCGGCCGGAGCACTCAATCCCGACTTCGGTTGCTATATCCACCTTGCGGCAACCACCGGCGCACGCCCGGGGGAGTTGTGCGGCGTCCGGTAGCGGGACGTCGACCTCGACAGCCAAGCGTTCGTGATCTGCCGGAACGTTGTCGAGGCCGCCGACAGCGCCCTGTGGTAAAGGACGCCAAGACTCATGCCTCGCGGCGCATTGCCCTTGACACGGCGACGGTCGAGGTGCTCAGCGCGGACCGCCACCGCTGTGAGCAACGGATGCACTCGGGCGGCTGCCCGAGGCGTCCGTGACGTACCGGATCATGTGCCACCCTCATCGCACGACGAGGTCTGCGCGGCTCCGGCCGAGCCGGATCCGCTCCGCGTTGTGCTGGTCGGAGCCGAGGGCACGCGCGATCGCCGCGTCGCGGTCCAGACCGAACGACAGGTGCCGGTCGACGAGCCGCTCGACGCGCAGCTCCTCGGCGGGCTCCAGGTACCAGACCTCATCCAGGACCTTGCGGACCTCCGACCACGAAGGTGCCGCGTCGAGCAGATAATTGCCCTCGACGACGACGAGGGCGTGCTCCGGGCGCACCGGAACCGCTCCGGCGATCGGCTCCTCGAGGTCGCGGCGGAACCTCGGCGCGTAGACGACCTCTCCAGCGGCCTCGCGTATGCGTCTCAGCAGTGCCAGAAAGCCGTCGCCGTCGAAGGTGTCGATCGCCCCCTTGCGCAGTGCGCGTCCCAAGCGGTCCAGCTCCTCCTGGGCGAGATGGAAGCCGTCCATGGAGACGAGCACGGCGGTCGGCCCTACCGCCTCGACGAGCCGGTCGCCGAGCGTCGACTTCCCCGCGCCCGGCGCGCCGGTGATCCCGAGCAGCTGGCGGTCGCCGCGCGCCGCGAGCGCACGCGCCCTCGCCTCGAGCCCGGCGTGGTCCGCGAGGCTCGCAGCGGCGGGGAGCTGCGCAGTCGACGCACGAGCGCCGGACGCCGCCTGCTCCCGTCGACGCCGACGCGGCGCCCGCTGGTCCACGGGCTCAACGTATCCGGGTCCCCCGCACCGACGCGCGTCGCACCGCCCGCCGGCCACAGCGCCCAGCCGGCGCCGGCGCCGGCGCCGTCGACACGGGTGCCGCGCGCGCCGGGGACCCGCTCCCCTCGGGCACCACCTCCGGGCGCACGACGACCGGTCGGCGGTCGGACATGTCCGCCGCCCGCGACCCCGGCGGCGCGGAATCCGCCCCGTGCCGCGCGCAATAGCCTGGGCACCGCATGCCGCCCCGGCGTGGACGGCCCGACGCCGAGGATGCCGATGCCGCGCACAGACCGATGAACGGGCTCGACCCGCTCTGGCTCGTGCTGGCCGGCTTCGGCGGTGGGCTGTCGGGCAGTGTGGCCGGACTGGCATCGCTGGTCAGCTACCCGGCCCTGTTGGCGGTCGGCCTTCCACCGGTCGCCGCCAACGTGTCGAACACCGTCGCCCTCGTCTTCAGCACCACCGGCTCGGTGTGGGGCTCGCGTCCGGAGCTGACGGGCCAGCGGGCCCGGGCCAGGCGGCTCGCCGCGAGCGCCGTCGGCGGCGGGATCGTCGGTGCCGTGCTCCTCCTCGCGACGCCGTCGCGCTCGTTCGCCCTCGTCGTGCCGTGGCTCATCGGACTGGCGTCCCTCGGCGTGCTGATCCGCCGGAATCCGACCCGCCCCGTGCCGGCGTCGTCACACCCGCCCGGGTGGGCGCTCAGCGCGGGCGTCTTCCTGATCGCCGTCTACGGCGGCTACTTCGGCGCCGCCGCCGGCGTGCTGATGCTGAGCGTCCTGCTCCTCAGCACCGGGGAGACCCTGGCCCGCAGCAACGCGATGAAGAACGTCCTCCTCGGCGGGGCGAATGCCGTGGCCGCGGTGGCCTTCATCGCCTTCGGCCCGGTCCGCTGGACGGTGGTGCTTCCGCTCGCCGCCGGGTTCCTGGTCGGGGGTCGCCTCGGGCCGGCCGTCGTCCGGCGCGCTCCGAGCAGGCCCCTCCGGGCGCTCATCGCCTGCGCCGGACTGGGTCTCGCCGTGCACCTCGGGCTCGACGCCTACGCCTGACACGCCCGCGCGCGGGCCTCCGGTCACCGACCGCGAGGCCGCCGACCGGTGGTCCGCACGTCACCGCTCGGGCGCAGGCCGCGTCGGAGAGGGGAGGCGCCGCCTCAGCGCGGCGCGCTGAGGCGTCCGCCAATGGCCGACGCGTCAAGGCTCGCGTAGCGGCGGAACCAGTCCGGGAGCGAGATCGTGCCGGCCACCATCGCGCGTCCCAGGTCCGCGGCCATCTGCTCGACGTCGCCGTCGAGCTCGTAGAGGGCGAGGTGGGTCGGGCCAGTGGCGGATCCCGGCCCGTCCGCCAGCAGCCGGAAGCGCCATCCGCGGACGAGGACCGGCGTGTTCGCGATGTTGTCGGCCTGGTGCTCTTCGTACCAGTCGCTGTAGTCGTCGAACGGCATCGAGTCGGGCGCGGCGTTGAAGTTCATGTAGAGGTGCTCCGGCAGGACCACCCCGCCGTGATCCCCGAGCGCGAGGCACGTCCACGACGCGAAGCGGATCCCGCCGAACCAGTCCGGCAGCTTCGTCCGCGCCCGCTCCCGCTCGAGCGCCCCCCGGAGGGGGTCCGGATCGCCCTCGACCTCGTAGAGCGCGAGGAAGGGGAACTGCGCCGGGATCTCGCCACCGAGCACCGGCCTGACCGCGAACAGCCGTGCGGCCACGAAGCCGTCGGCGGCGAGGACCTCGTCGAGGTGCGCCTCGCACCAGCGGACGTACTCGGCGTCGTCGATGCCCTCTGGTGGGGCGCTGAACTCGGCGCGAAGGTTCGCTGACACCGTGTGCTCTCCCCTCTGCGCCCCCGCCGGGGCCGCCGGTCACGCTACGCCGCGCCGGCGGCGAGCGGCGGGTGGTTCGCCGGGGGCGAACCCGTGCCTGCCCCCCTCTCCGGCCCCGTGCGGGTGCCTCCGTTGGCCCGCCGGGCGTCGGGCGTCGCCGGGCCCGTCGGCGTCTATAGGACTCGCGGACCTCTATAGACACCGGCTGAGCTGGCAGGACGCGCCTATGCAGCCGTCGCGCAGATCTGGTCGTTCGCCAGATGCGCCCGGAGCGAGATCCCCGCAGACTCGGCGGCATGTCGAACACCAATCGAACGGCGACGGGAGCCGAGGCCGACGGCGGGCACCAGCCCGACGCAGCCGCGCTGGCGAGGCTGCGGGACTGGGCGTGGGAGCGCGGCCGGACGGACATCGTCCTCGACCTGGACCTGCACGCGGCGATCCAGGAGTTCCGCTGCTCACCGCGATGGCTCAACCTGGTGCACCTGGCGACGGTCCTGCCCTCCGGCACCGGGCCGGCGCCGGTCGAGGAGATCCGCCACCTGGCGGCCCACGGCGCCGACGACGCCGCGTGCGCGGCGCTCGCGGCGGGTCTCGAGCCGTGGTCCCACTCGGTGCGCCAGCGCCTGGCGGCCGACCTGAGCGAGATGGCGGCCGACTCGGGGGCCGGCGGCCTCTGTAGCGACCCCGGCTAAAGACCCTCTACACCGGCCACGGTGAAGTCTGGTCGGTCGCCAGATGCGCAAGGACTCCTATGCGGAGCATCGTGAAGCGACTCGCACACGGGGGGTGTGCGCTTGGCGGTGCCACTCCCCTGTCCGGGCAGTCGTGGCATCGCCCGCTCTTCCGAACCCGCTGACCGGGCATGTCGCTGTCCCAACGATCCCGCAACGACCACCGAACACTCAGCGAAAGGAACATCACATGACCACAGGAAGCGGCAGCGCCGCCCCCAGCTCCACGTTCCGCTCCCGCAGGATCCGCGGCGCCGTCGGCGCCATCGCACTCGTGCTCGCGTCGGGTGCCGGCGTGGTCGCCGCCCTGCCCGCCGCGGCCGGCGCCAGCACCGCGCACGGCTCGTCCGGTCACGCGTCGTCCGGTCACGCGCTGACGGCGGGCGTCGGGACCCGCTACCAGTTCCAGAAGCTCGGCGACCCCGCCGACCCCACCTTCAACCAGCTGCTCGGGATCAACGACGAGGGCGTCATCGCCGGTTACTTCGGCAGCGGGAACCCGGCCAACGTGCACCCCAACAAGGGCTTCACGATCGCCCCGTACCAGCACCAGCAGTTCGTCAACGAGAACTTCCCCGGCTCGGTCCAGACCCAGGTGATCGGGATCAACGACTCGGGCACGACGGTCGGCTTCTGGGCCGACGCCGCCGGCAACAACTTCGGCTTCGTCGACCGCAAGGGGCACTTCACGAACGTCTCCTACCCGGGAGCGGGCGGCAGCCCGGCCGTCACCCAGCTGCTCGGGATCAACAACCAGGGCGTGGCCGTCGGCTTCTACAACGACGCCGCGGGCACGCCGCACGGCTTCGAGTACAACCTCCACACCGGGGCGTACGCGCGGATCATGGTGCCGGGCGCCGTCAGCTCGATGGCGACCGGGATCAACAACAAGGGCGACATCTCGGGCATCGCCACGAACGCCAGCAAGGTCACCTCCGCCTACCTGCGCCACGCAGGGGCCTTTCGGACCCTCACGTACCCCGGCGCGTCCCAGACGCAGGCGTTCGGGCTGAACGACCTCGACCAGGTGGCCGGCCAGTTCGTCGACGCGGCCGGCAAGATGCACGGCTTCATCTACCAGGCCGGCGCCTTCCAGGCGCTCGACGACCCGGCCGGCATCGGCACGACGCTGATCAACGGGATCAACGACGCCGGTGACCTCGTCGGCTTCTACACCGACGGCGCGGGGAACACCGACGGGTTCGTCGCCTTCCCCCAGCACTTCGCCGCACCGGGCGCCTGACGCCCGCCGACGATGGGGGCACGGCCGGTCGACCGGCCGTGCCCCCATCGTCTTCTGCGGGGTTCGCGACGACGACCGTCCACAAGCCGCCTCCGGGCGCCCGGGAATCTCTTGACCGGACGCCGCCCCGGTCCGGTACACTTGGAGCTGCGAACAGCCAGATAACACGCGAGCTGTGCGCCATTGTCGGTTGCCATCAGGGTCTCCCGCATGTGAATAGCGCGTGGAGAAATGAGGCAGCAATGTCCGCAGGTACCGTGAAGTGGTTCAACGCCGCGAAGGGCTTCGGGTTCATCACCCCTGACGACGGCTCGGCCGACGTCTTCGCACACTTCTCGTCCATCGAGGGCTCGGGCTACCGCGAGCTGGTCGAGGGCCAGAAGGTGGACTTCGAGTCCGAGCAGGGGCCGAAGGGCCTCCAGGCGAAGCGGGTCCGCCCGCTCTGAGCACGCCGTCAGGCTCGCGATTGCGAGCCTGATCGACCGCCGGGACCGCCCCGAACGGGCCGTCCCGGCGGTTGCGCGTCCCGGCCACAGTGGGCCGCGACGCCGCGACGCCGCGACGCCGCGTCCGCCCCGGCGGCTCCCGGCCGCGTCGCCACGGGGCCGCCACGGGCTCGCTCGCCGGGCACGCCTGGCCGCCGAGCAGGCCCGGAGCTGGTCGAGCGCCCCGACGATCAGGCCGGACGCGGGACGTCCCGGCGACGCGCACGGGCGGTCGACGCCCGCCGTGCCCCGCTCGCACGCACCCGGCGGCGGCCTTCAGAGATTGGTCTCGTCGGCGGGAACGTGCGGGAGCGGCGGTGAGCCCCCGTGCCCGTCGGGGTGGAGCGCGTGGCAGCCGAGCGTGTAGGCGGTCATCGACAGCGAGCCCATCGCATAGCCGTCCACGAGCACGTCCGTCGGCTGGCCGGCCGCCGCGGCCAGCCCGGCGAGGTAGAGCAGCGGGATGAAGTGGTCCGGCGTCGGGGCCGCCATCGGGAAGTCGCCGTGGGATTGGATCGCGCCGAGCTCGGCCGGTGCGTCCGTCATAGTCTGCCGGGCGCGCTCGTCGAAGCGCTGCGCCCAGTCGAACCCGGCGTCCGGCTGGTTCCAGTCGATGCGGCGCAGGTTGTGCACGACGTTGCCGCTGGCGACGACGAGCACGCCACGGTCACGCAGCGGCGCCAGCCTGGCGCCGAGCTCGAGGTGGTAGTCGAACGGCTGCAGCGCGTTCACGGAGAGCTGGACGACGGGGATGTCGGCACCCGGGAAGGCGTGCACCAGGACGGACCACGTCCCGTGGTCGATCCCCCAGCTGTCCGCGTCGAGGCCGACCCACGCCGGCTTCACGACGTCGGCGACCTCCTCGGCGAGCTGGGGGTCGCCGGGTGCCGGGTACTCGACGGCGAACAGCTCGGGCGGGAAGCCGTAGAAGTCGTGGATCGTCTTCGGCGCCGCCATGGCGGTCAGCGCCGAGGCGTGGATGTACCAGTGGGCCGAGACGACCAGGATCGCCCGCGGGCGGGGGATCGACGCCCCGAAGACCCGCCACGCCTCCGTGTAACGGTTCTCGTCGAGCGCGTTCATCGGGCTGCCGTGACCGAAGAAGGCCGCCGGCATCGGGCTCGTCGTCGCATCCGCGGTGGAAGTCACAGGGTCACCCCACGATCTCGGCCGACACGCCCCGACCCGGCCGGCGCCGGCGCCCGGTCGGGCCACCACCCTGCCCCGGGCGGACCCTGAGGTCCGGGCGAGCTGGCTGCGGCCCGCTCGATGCTACGGCGCGAGCACCGGAGCGGTCACGGTCGGAGCTCTCAGCCCGCTGAGGCGCGCCGGCGCGGCCCCCGCCGGGGACGAGCGGGCGCCGTCGGCGGACGGGCACCGCGACCGCGCTAGAATTAGCAGTCAAAGCCCTTGAGTGCCAACGACGACCCGGTCGTTAGCTGAGAGGCACCGGCGAGTCGGCCGGGGCTGTTGGACCTGGTCCGGACCATCACCTGGTGGGCGGCCGGGCATCGCAGGAAGAGGAGCCACAGGTGCGCATCGCCGTTATCGCGCCACCGTGGGTGCAGATCCCCCCACCCGCCTACGGGGGCACCGAGGCCGTCCTCGACACCCTCGCCCGGGGACTCGTCCGGGCCGGCCATGAGGTGCTCTTGTACTCCACCGGCGACAGCACCTGTCCGGTGCCACGAGGATGGGTCTTCGAGCACGCGGTCGGGATCGGCACCGGTGGCGCGGCGGCCGAGCTGCGCCACGTGATCGCCGCCTACGACGTCGTCGCCGACTTCGACGTCGTCCACGACCACACGCTCGTCGGTCCCGTCTACGCCGACCGGCTGCCCTGGCTTCCCGTCGTCACGACGAACCACGGTCCCTTCGCGAGCGATCTCGGCGCCCTCTACCGGGCGACCAGCGACCGGGTACCCGTGATCGCCATCTCGCACCACCAGGCCTCGACGGCGCGGGGGGTCCGCCTGGCCGGGGTGATCCACCACGGCGTCGACCTGGCGCGCTTTCCCGTCGGCGACGGCGGCGGGGGCTACGCGCTGTTCCTCGGCCGGATGAACCCCGAAAAGGGCGTGCACGTCGCGATCAAGGTGGCGCGCGCCGCGGGGATGCCGCTCCGCATCGCCGCGAAGATGTCCGAGACCGCCGAGCGGCGCTACTTCGCCGAGCGCGTCGAGCCCCTGCTCGGGGCCGGCGTCGAGTACCTCGGCGAGGTGAACGACGCCGACAAGCTCGAGCTGCTCGCCGGTGCGACCTGCCTCCTCAACCCGATCACCTGGCCGGAACCCTTCGGCATGGTGATGATCGAGGCGTTGGCGACCGGCACGCCGGTGGTCACCACGCCGCACGGTGCCGCGCCCGAGATCGTGACCGACGGCGTGACGGGTTTCGTGGCGGCCGACGGCGAGGCGCTCGTGGCCGCGCTCGCCGAGGTGGCCGGACTGGACCGGCGGGCCTGCCGGCGGTCCGTCGAGGAGCGCTTCAGCATGGAGCGGATGGTGGCGGAGCACGTGGCCGTGTACGAGGCGGTGGCCGACGCGCGGAGCCGCCGGCTGCCGGCGCTCCCCCACCCGCGCACGCCGCCGGACCCCGGGCCGGCGGTGGTCGGACCGGCGGGGCGGGACGGGGTCGAGGCCCCGGCCGCGGTCGCCGTCCGCGCGCCTTCGCGCGTCGCGTCCGACCGCCAGGACTAGCCCGCGGCGCCGAACCAGCGGTCCCGGTAGCGGAAGAGGAAGCGTTCGGTCACGAGGTTGAGGATGCGGCGCGCCTGGCCGAAGCGCTCCGGGAGCTCGCCGAGCACGGCGACGTTGCCGGGCACCGGCCGCGGGAGCAGCTCGAAGGCCCCCCGGTACCACCGCCGCCCGAGCTGCTCGAGCAGCCCCACCGCCCCCATGGCGCCGACCGCCCCCGCACCCGCGGGCTCGGCCTGGCGCCCGGTCGGCCGCGACAGGCCGCCGGCCCGCAACAGGCGCGTCTCCTCGACCGGGCCGAAGCCCTGCCGTGCGGTGTGGTCGGGGAAGACGCCGGTCAGGAAGAGGGCGACGTCGCCGAGCCGGCGCAGGACGCCCGGCAGCTCGGCCTCGGAGACGACCTCGAGGAGCCCCGCCAGGCGGACCGGGTCCAGCTCGGAGAAGCGCTGGCGCCGCCAGCCCCGGCGGGTCTGAACCACGACGGAGCCGCTCGCCACGTGCGTGTACGACGCCAGCAGCTCGGCGAGGAAGAGCCGGCGCCGCGGCGCCGCGAGGAAGTCGCGCAGCTCCGCCACGTCGAAGACCGGGGTGCGGACACCGGGGCCGAGCCACTCCGAGACGTAGCTCGCCGACTGCAGCTCCACCGCGACGCGCTGGACAGCGACGGCGAAGGCGAGGAACGGCGAGACGCTGACGAACGGCTCGGCCCCGCCCGCCGGGCCGAACACCGCGTCGAAGGCCTGCGGGCGCGCCAGCAGCTCCTCGACGCCGCCGGGGTGCGCGCGCACGAGGGAGCGCCGCCCGAGGGGGTCGTCGGGGGCGCTCGGCGCACCGGCGAGCAGCAGGTCGAGATCTGCCGTCGTCAGGTGCTCCAGGTACGCGTTCGCGACGGCCTCGCGTTCGGGGATCATCCAGCTCCAGGCTAGGTGGGCGCGCCCTCCGGCGGTACGGCCGGCCCGCCCGAGCGGGTGGAGGGCCACCCACCGCCGGCCGCGGCCGACCGGCCCATACTGGGAGATGCCCAGCCCAGTGGTCGCCGTGGTCGGCTCGCTCAACCGCGACCTGATGCTGCGCACCCCGAGGCGGCCGGGCCCGGGCGAGACCGTCACCGGCGCGACGCTCGCGGTCACCGGCGGCGGCAAGGGCGCCAACCAGGCCTGGGCCGTCGCCTCCCTCGGCGTGGCGGTCCACCTCGTCGGGCGGATCGGGGACGACGACGCCGGTGCCGAGCTGCTCGCCGGGCTGCGCCACCCGCTGCTCGCCACCGACGGGGTGCTCGTCACACCGGGCGTGGCCAGCGGCACCGCGGTCATCGCGGTGACCCCCGACGGCGAGAACTCGATCATCGTCGCCGACGGGGCCAACGAGCTGCTCGCCCCGGCGGACCTCGACGGAGCGGCCCCCGTGCTCTCGACCGCCGCCGTCCTGCTGGTCCAGCTCGAGATCTCGCTCGCGACGGTGGGACGGGCCGCCGAGCTCGCCGGCCCCGAGACGCTGGTGGTGCTGAGCGCCGCGCCCTTCCGGCCGCTGCCGCCGGAGCTGCTCCGGCGCGTCGACGTCCTCGTCGCGAACGAGCCGGAGGCCACCGCGCTGGCGGGCACGGCGGCCGGCGGGCGTGCCGCCCTCTTCGGCCGCCTGCGCGCCCTCGGCACCGGTGTGGTGGTCGTCACGCTCGGAGCCGACGGCGCCGCCGTCGTGACCGCCGAGGGGGTCCTCGCCGTACCCGGCCGGCCCGCCCGGGTCCTCGACACGACCGGGGCCGGGGACGCGTTCGCCGGGGCGCTCGCCGCCTGGCTCGCCGCGGCCGGGACCGCGCGGTCGGCGCTCGGCAACGGGACGGTCCTCGACGCCGTGCGGGCCGGCATCGCGGCGGCGACCTTCGCCGTCGGCCGGCCCGGCGCGCGCGCCTCCTACGGCACCCGGGCGGAGATCGGCGCGCCGTGGGAGTGAGCGGGCACGGCTCCCCCGGCGTGGCGCGGGTCGTCCGCGCTCAGCCGTCGGCCGCTCGCGCGACGGCCTCCTGCGCCGCCCACTCCTCGAGCCGGCGGCGCTGCGCCGACGTCACCACGTCGAAGGCCATGTTGCCGAGGAGCAGCCTGAGCGGCGGCTCCGCCTCGTCGACCAGCGCGAGCAGCGCCCGGGCGGCGCGCGCCGGATCGCCCGCCTCGCTCCCCGAGTGTCGGGCGGAGAGGGCGTCGAGGTTCGCGCCGAAGGCCTCCTCGTAGGCGGGGAGCGGGCGCCGGCGCTTGGCCGCCCGGTCCCTGAACCCCGTGCGGAAGTCGCTCGGCTCGAGGATCGTCACCTTGACCCCGAACGGCGCCACCTCGCGGGCCAGGCACTCGCTCATGCCCTCCAGCGCGAACTTGCTGGCCGAGTACATCCCGACGAGCGCGAAGCCGACCGCGCCGGCCGCCGAGCAGACCTGGACGACGTGGCCGCTCCCCTGCCGGCGCATGTAGGGCAGCACCGCCTGGGTGACCCACAGCGCGCCGAAGAAGTTCATCTCGAGCTGGGCCCTGGCCTCGGCCTCGGTGACCCCCTCGACCGCGCCGTGCAGGCCGTAGCCGGCGTTGTTCACGACGACGTCCAGCCGGCCGAACCGCTCGGCGACGCGCGCCGCCACCTCGCGCGCCGCGTCGTGGTCGGTGACGTCGAGGTCGAGCGCGAGCGCGCGGTCCGGGAAGCGCCCGACGAGACCTGCCAGCGTGCGGGCGTCCCGGGCCGTCGCTGCGACGGCGTCGCCGGCGCCGAGCGCGGCCTCGACGAAGGCGCGCCCGAGACCACGCGACGCACCGGTGACGAGCCACGTGCGCGGGCCCTCCACCGCCGCCGCGCTCGCGATGCCGGGGTCGTGGTCGGCCATGGTGCTCCTCTCGGGTCAGATCAGAAATGCTATATGACCTGACCCGCGCCGCCGAGGGCGATCGCCCGCCGGGGAGATGACCTTCGTCCCTACTCGCTCGCGCCCGGCCCCCGCACGCTTGGTGCTGGGAGCAGGCCGGCTTCCCTGGTGGCGACGAAGCCGCCGGTGGCGCCGCACGGGGGAGGACGCAGACGATGAGCGACGGACAGCGGCCGGCGCGGGAGACGCCCCGGGAGCGCCACGACCGGATGGTTGAGGGGATCGACCGCCTCCTCGACGACATCGACCAGGTCCTACGGGAGACCCATGCCGTGCCGGCGGGGGCGCCGCCGGGCGCACAGGTCGCCTGACGCCGACGCGCTGATGCCGACTCGTCGATGTCGACTCGCCGACGCCGGATCGGGCGGCAGGCGCTGCCAGCGCGGCAGCGGACGGCCCAGGAGGACGGGCCGGAGCGTCACTCCTGACCGGGCGGAGGGCCCTCAGCCGGCGTCGGCCGGCGGGGCGGGGTCCGCGCCGGCCGACGGCTCCCACAGCCCGGGATCCACCTGGCGCAGCAGGATCCGCATGCCCTCGCGCGACGAGAACGTCCCGATCGGCCTTCCCGCCTCGTCGCAGACGAGCAGGTGCCGGATCCCGTGGTCCAACATGACGGCGACCGCCTCGGCGAGCGGCATCGAGGCGGCGACCATCACCGGGTGCCGCGTCGCCAGCTCCCCGGCCGAGCCCGTCGTCGACCGGCCACCGGCGAGCGCCCCGACGAGGTCGCGTTCTGTCACGACGGCGGGCTCGGACAAGTCGACGACCGCCAGGGACACGCCGTGCTCACGGAGCAGGCGCGCCACCTCCACGAGCGACGTCTCCGGCGCGACGTGCACCGGTGGGAGCAGGTGGAGCCGCCCCACCGGAGAGTCGGGACCCGCCAGCGCGCTCGTCCTTCTCATGCCCCCACGTTGACCTCCACGGCGGTGGCCGCCCAGGGGCGAAGGTCCTCGCCGGGACGTGCCCCGCCCGGAGACGCCCCCGTTCAGCCCCCGCCCCCGCCGGCCCCCGCCGGGCGGGGGCCGAGGAGGACCGCGAGGCGCCGGCGGGCCTCGTCGCGGAGCGCGACGCGCGCCTCGAGGTCGTCCCCCTCGGGCTGGATCGCCTCGCCGATCACCACCCGGATGCCGCCGCGGCGCAGGCGGCGCGACCCGGGGCGCAGGACGTCACGGGTGCCACGGATCCCGACGGGGACGACCGGGCAGCGGGCCGCGGACGCGACGGCGAACGCGCCGAGCCGGAACGGCCGGAGGGCCGGCGTCCGCGCGAGCCCGCCCTCTGGGAACGCGATCAGGCGCGCGCCGTGCTCGAGCTCGGAAGCGAGCCCGGCCAGCTCCGCCACGCTGTGCTCGGCCGAGCCACGGTGGACGAAGACACAGCCGATCCGGCGGAGGAACGAACCGACGAGACGTTGTTCGCCGAACTCGCTGCCGACCATGAAGATCGCCGGGCTGGCGAGCACCCGGATGAGCAACGCGCCGTCGATGAAGCTCGCGTGGTTGGCGACGACGACGCACGGCCGGGGCAGGGCGGCGGGATCGCCTTCGACGGCGAGCCCGAGGCCCGTCAGCCGCCGGAGCACCTCGATGGCCCGGCAGGTGAGCGCCCAGCGCGCCGCGACGCTCCGCCGGACGGCCACCGCCACCCACAACGGACCGCAGACCAGCCCGACCGACGCCCAGACGTAGGCGGCGTAGCCGAGCTCGCCACCGGAGCGGACACGTCTGCGGACGCTCGCCCAGGCGGCGGCGCACGCCAGCCCCGCCAGCTGGACGGCGGCCCGCCGGGGCGCCACGTCGAGGCGGCCGCGCTCGTAGCGTCGGCGCATCGCGTCACGCCGCAGCTTGCGGTTGGCCGTGCGGAGCACCGCGCCCCGCCGGACGAGGACGACGTCGTCGGGCGGCGTGTCGAGCAGGTCGACGGTCATCGAGACGATCGCGGCGCGAAGCGCCCTGCGGCCCTCCTCGCCAGCGAGGTCCGACTCGGCGACGACGACCAGGCGTTCGGTCTGAAGCGCCGGGTCCGTGCTGGCGAAGACGGCGACGCCGCCCGCGAGGACGCCGTCGAGCTCGCCGACGGCGCGTTCCAGCTCGGCCGGGTGCAGGTTGCGCCCGGCCCTGATGACGATGTCCTTCTCCCGGCCGGTGAGGAACAGCTCGCCGTCGGCCGTGTACGCGAGGTCGCCGGTCCGAAGCCACGTCCCGTCGAACAGCTGGGCCGTCGCCACCTCGTTGTTGAGATACCCGCTCGTCGCCGAGGGCCCGCGGAACTCCAGGCTGCCCTCGCGGCGCGCGCCGAGCTCGAGCCCTGCGCTGTCGACGATCCGGACCTCGTAGCCGCCGATCGGCAGCCCGCTCCCGACGAGGCGCATCGCGGTCGGCGCGTCGGCGGCGGCGGGGAGCGCGCGGCCCGAGCGGACGAAGAGCTCGCGCTCGATCACGTCGATGACGGGACCCCGGCCGAGCGGCGGGAAGGTGACCCCGAGCCCCGCCTCGGCGAGACCGTACGCGGGCGCCATCGCCTCGCGCCGGAACCCGTACGGCCCGAAGCGGCGGCAGAAGCGGTCGATCGTCTCCGGGCTCACCGGCTCCGCCCCGTTGAACGCGACGCGCCATCTGGAGAGGTCGACGCCTTCGATCTCGGCGTCGGTGATGCGGTCGACGCACAGCTGGTAGGCGAAGTTCGGCGCCGCCGACAAGGTGCCGCCGAACTCGGTCATCGCCCGCAGCCACCTGGCGGGGCGGGAGAGGAAGGCGAGCGGCGACATGACGACGGAGGAGAAGCCGAGCACGAAGCCGGCCAGCCAGGCACCGATCAGCCCCATGTCGTGGTAGAGGGGGAGCCAGCTCACGAAGACGTCTGACGGGCTGGTCTCCGCCGCCGCCCCCATCGCCCGGATGTTGGCGAGGAGCTGGCGGTGGGTGAGCACCACCCCCTTCGGGTCCCCCGTGCTCCCCGAGGTGTACTGGACGAACACCGTGTCGTCGGCGTTCGCCGCCCACGTCGGAGCGTCCGGGCGCACGCCCGGCGCGCGCGCCGCGACCTCCCCCACGGTGACGACGGCGCGTAGCGACGGGACGCGAGGCGACAACATCCTCGCCACGACGCGCGCCTCGGGGAAGGACACGAGCGCCACCGCGTGCGCGTCGGTCAGGACCCGGGCCTGGCGGGGGACGTGCTCCCCGACGTCGGCGACGCGGGCCGGCGGGTAGATCGGGACCGGCACGGCGCCCGCCATCACGGTCCCGAGGAACGCGACGAAGTACTCACGGCCGCTCGGCAACATGATGGCGACCTGCTCGCCGGGCTCGGCCAGGCCGGAGAGGCCCCGGGCGAAGTCCCCGGCCCGTCCGGCCAGCTCGGCGTAGGTCAGCGTCTCGATGGCGCCCTCGGGACCCTCGGCGAGCAGTCGGAGCGCCACGCGGTCGGGCTCGTGGTCGAGGTGCCACGTCACGGCGTCGAGCAGCGCCTCGGCCCCGTCGGGCGTCGCGGCCGCCGAGCTCGGCGGCGCGGGCCCGGGCCGGGCCGGCGGGCGCGCACCGGGACGCCCGGGGTGCTCGGCCCCCGCGGCGAGCACCGCGTCGACCCAATCCTCGACCCTCACCGCGCTCGACAGGAGCCCGTCGGCGAGCGAGACGCCGAAGGCGTCCTCCAGGCGGTCCCGCAGCTCCACGACGGCGAGGCTGTCGAGGCCGAGGTCGCGCACGAGGTCGCTCGCCGGCCGGACGCGCGGCACGGGCGAGATGCGCAGCGCGGCCAGGAGCTCGGCGACCTCGCCGACCAGCCGCTGCTGCACGTCGTCGTGCGCGCTGACGTCGTCCACGTCCCGATCCTGCGCCACGCAGGCCCCGCCCGCCAGGGCTGGACGTCACGGCCCGGTGCGGTGCGGTCTGTGGGTGCGGTCCCCGCCCTAACAGAACCCTCAGATGTCCCACACGGGTTTCTCAATCCGCTGTGGTGGCATGAGCAGCGACGTCCCAAGCGTCGAGAAGAAGGAGTGGGTCTCGTGAACCTGTTGGTCAACGCCCTCTGGCTCGCAGTACCGACCGTCTTCGTGCTCGTCGTCGCCGCTGGCCTGATCCGGCCGGGCCGGGAGCACGCCACCGTGCGCACGCGCCCCACCGAGGAGCACGCGAGCCACCTCCCGCGTTGAGGATCCGGCGCGCGCCAATCGTGCGCGGCGCCGCACCGCCGCAGCCCCGCCCGTACGGCGCGGCATCGGCCACGCCGTCGCGCGACTAGCTAGAAGCGGACGAGCTCCCGCCTCGGCATCCAGCCGCTCCGCTGCATCTGCTCGCGGAGAACGGCGATCGCCCGGGCCTCGAGCTGGGAGACGCGGCAGTTCGTGACGCCGAGGATCTCGCCGATCTCGGACTGGGTCCGGTGCTCGGTCATGCGCATGTCGAGCACCTGGCGCTGGCGATCGGTCAAGCCGGCGAACGCGTCCTGCAGCGCTGCCCGGCGCGCCGCGGCGATGCAGCGGTGCTCGGGGCCCTCGACGGGATCTCCCGCCAGTCGCTCCTCGAGCGGCTGCGCGTCGTCGGAAGCGTCGGAAGACTGGCCGGCGGCGTTGAGCGAGAGCAGCTGGGCCGTCGGCAGCGCCAGGGCGACCGAGCGCGACGCCCGCTCGCCTGCACCCATCTCGGCGAGCACCTCACGGCGTTCCGGCGTGCGGCCGGCGCTCGCGGTCAGGGCCTCGGACGCCTTCGTGAAGGCCACGACCCGGCGCCTCGTCGCTCGTGGGAGCCAGTCCAGGCGCCGCAGCTCGTCGAAGATGGCGCCGCGGATGCGGAGGACGGCGTAGCCGGGGAAACGGGAGGGCGGCGAGCCGGCGTCGAAGCGGGCGATCGCGTCCATCAGGCCGAACACCCCGTAGCTCTCGAGGTCGCCCGGCTCGTGGTGCGTCCGTACCTTGGCGGGCACGCCGTGCACCGCTCGAGCGACGAGCGGCAGGTACTCGGTCAACAACGCGTTGCGCGTCCCCGTGCTCGGCTCCGACCGGTGCTGCTGCCACAGCACGCTCCGCCGCTCGTCACGGCCGTCGTCAGACGCTCGCGGCGCCCGCGCCGGCTGGTTCCCTCGGACCGCCCGAGGTGCTGCTCGAGAAGGCGAAGCTGCTCGTCGGATCGTTTCGGTCGCCACTGTGGTCCCATCTGTGCACGCACGACCTTGCCGATCGGCCGGTCGCCTCCGGGGCGACGGCACCATCTAGGCATCTGGAGCGGGCCGCCCGTAGAGGACACGGTCCCACATCCCCGGGCCGATAGTCCTTCGACCTGGGATTTCGCGTGGTGAATTGGCGTCCGTCGCATCGAGATGTGCTGAGGACGCGCGCCCCGACCGACACGGCCCAGCCTCGCCGGAGGGCGCGACGCCCTCCCCGACCGACCCGACGGCGCGTTCCTACCGGACCCGCCGGCCTACTGGACCTGCCGGCCTACTGGACCCGCTGGCGCTCGGGGGTGATCTGCAAGATGACGCGCTCGCTCTGGATCTCCGGGGCGTAGGGACCGCCCGTGTACTTCTGGCTGAGGCGGTCGATGTGCGAGCGCGCCTCGTCGCCGCGCACGGTCCCGGTGACCCGGCCCCGCACCTCGGCGTAGTGGTAGGGGTTCTCGCCGTCGAAGATGGCGACGGTCACCCGCGGGTCGCGGCCGACGTTCTTGAACTTCTGCCGGTGCACCTCGGTGTTGATCAGCACGTGCTCGTCGTCGGCGTCCACCCACATGATCTGGGTCTGGGGCTGGCCGTCGGGCATCAAGGTGGTGAGCGCAGCGAAGTTCCTGGCCTGCGCGAGTGACTTCACGTTGTCGTCAAGCATGGGGCGAGCCTACCGAGCGGCCGGCGCACGGACCTGCCCCGCCGCCAGGGCGAGCCGGCGGTCGTCAGCCGTCGAGCTCCAGCCAGTGGCGGGTGCAGGAGAGGACGTCGACCTCCGGGTGCGACCACACGAACCGCTCGACCCGATCGAGGATCGCCTCCACGTGGGCCGCGTCGGCGCCGACGGCGGCGAAGCCGAGCCCGGCGCGCTGCCAGAGGTCCTGGCTGTCGACCTCGGCGGCCGCCACTGCGTAGCGGCGCTTCGCCGTGTCGAGCAGGTGGCGCACGACGGCCCGCTTGGACTTGAGCGATCCGGAGTCCCTGATGTGCAGCTCGACGAGGAGCGCCGCGACCACCACCTCCACAGCCTGCCCGCGACGCGGCGGTCGTGGACGGCGGCGAGCTCGACGGGCGGGCTCAGGCCGGCCCGGCGACGGGGCGTCCGCGCCAGGAGCCGGCGCGCCCGCGCCAGTGGCGCAGCGCGGAGTCGCCGGTCATCGCCCCGTAGAGCAGGCCGACCGCCGGGAGCGCGAGGGCCCGCCAGGGGGCGAGCCCGTAGTAGCGGAGCATCGGCACCTCGCTCGCCGCCAGGATGAGCCACGCCGCCGCCCCGGCGCCGAGCGCCCAGGCGCCGCCCGATCCCCATGTCATGGCGCCGAGGATGACCGCTGCCGGCGGGACGGCGAAGAGCAGGAGCAGGCCGGCGAGCGTTCCCGCTAACAGCAGCGGCGAGCGCCGGAGCTGCGTGTAGGCGCTGCGGGCCACCATGTCCCAGAGATCGCCGAGGCGCGGGTAGGCACGGAGGCTCCGCACCTCGCCGTGCAGGCCGAGCCAGAGCCGCGCCGCGCCCCCGCGCGCCCGGCGGGCCACCGCGGCTGCCAGGCTCACGTCGTCGATCAGGGCCCCCTTGATCGCCTCCAGGCCGCCGGACTCCTCGAGCGCGTCCCGCCGCACGAGCAGGCAGCCGCCCGCCGCGGCAGCCGTCCGTCGCGCCGGGGAGTTGACCCAGCGGAACGGGTACAAGAGCGCGAAGAGGTAGACGAACGCCGGGACGACGAGCCGCTCCCAGCCGCCCTCGCAGCGCAGTCTCGCCATGACGGAGACGAGGTCGCGGTCGTCGGCGACGGCGAGCGCCACGAGGCGACTGACCGAGTCGGGGCCGTGGGTGATGTCGGCATCGCTGAGCAGGAGGTACTCGCTCGGCGGCGCGGCGGCCACCCCGCACGCGAGCGCCCAGACCTTGCCCGCCCACCCCGGCGGAGGATCGCTGCCCCCGACGACGTCGAGCGCCCGGCCGGCCCCGCGGGCGAGCTCTCGGGCGAGGCGGCCCGTGCCGTCGCTGCTCCGGTCGTCGACGAGGACCACCGACAAGGCTCCCGGGTACTCCTGGGCGAGCAGCGTCGGCAGGGTGCGCGGCAGCAGCTCGGCCTCGTCGCGGGCCGGCACGACGACCACGACCGACGGATGCGGCCCGGGCGGTGTCCCCGGCGGCAGGCGCACGGCCGTGGTCCAGAACCGGCCGCGCAGGAACGCGTTCACGCACCAGGCCACGAGGGAGGCCGACGACGCGGCCGCCAGGACGACCGTCACCGTGCTCACGACCGGAAGCCCCGGGCTCGCGGCGGAGAGCCGCGCCGACCGTCGCCCCGGGCCCCTTTGAGTCCCCGCACGCGTCGGCCCCCTTCCCGCCCCGGGCGCCCGTCTGCGCCAGTGCCCGGGCGGCTGCACATCATAGGGAACGCCCGTCCCGGGGCCGGAGCGGCGATGGCCGGCCGCCCGGGGAGTGGCGCGACGGTCCGGGACGTGTCGACCGGCCCGACGCCGGCGCGGCGGACCCTCGCGCCAGCGCCGGGGGACCGCCGTCAGGGCAGGTGCCACGACCGGACGTCGGGAGGCCCGAGCCCACCCGGCGGGGAGGCGCTGCGTCGGCCGCCACGCAGCCCCCGGCGTAGGTGGCCAGCTCCCCCACAGGTTGGACGCCAAAGCTTCATATCTCAGGGATTGACAATCGGGTCCCGCGGGCAGACCATAGGGACCGCGGAGGAGCAGATCCCCCGTACGAACAGGCAAGGGAAGGAGAGTCAGCGTGAGAACGTGTGACTCGTCCGAGGAGGGCGATCCGCCGGACCGGAATCGCCCGAGCCGCCAGACTCGGGCTTGTAGGCGCTCGAGCTATGCGCCGATCGGCGCCATGCCGGCCAAGTAGGCCGTAAGGAGCGATCAGCTCGATCACGGCACAGCGCACGGGGCGCGTGAACCCCGCGGTGAGCGTGCGATAGGGCAAGGGCTTGCGAGCGCGTACGGGAGAGCTTGGATGCCTCCCGTACAGACAAGCGAATGATGCGTTGGAGCGGGTCGGCATTCTGTCGGCCCGCTCGCGCGTTATTGGGGTAATTCCGCGTCCGGCTATTTCCGCCCAACGCGACGGGTCCCACCTGGCCGCCAGGCCGTGCTCGTGCCCTCGGTGCGGGCCCCGGGGCGCGACCGGCGTGGCCCGCGTTCCCGAGCACTCCACGACCGGAGGAGCTGCACGGTACTGTCCGGTCCGTGGCGCCGCGTCTGCCCTACCTGAACGACCGCCTCCAGGACCACACGACGACGATCTTCGCCGAGATGTCGGCGCTCGCCGTCGCCACCGGCTCGATCAACCTCGGCCAGGGCTTCCCCGACACCGACGGCGCCGAGGAGATCAAGGAGGCGGCGATCGCGGCTATCCGGGCCGGCCACAACCAGTATCCCCCGGGCCCGGGCGTCCCCGAGCTGCGCACGGCCGTCGCCCGGCACCAGCTCGAGTGCTACGGACTCGGCTACGACCCCGACGGCGAGGTGCTCGTCACCGCGGGGGCGACCGAGGCCATCGCGTCGGCGCTGCTCGCGCTCTGCCAGCGTGGCGACGAGGTCGTCATGTTCGAGCCCTACTACGACTCCTACGCGGCCTGCACCGCGATGGCGGACGCGACGCGCCGTGTCGTGCCCCTCCGGGCGCCGGACTGGTCGTTCGATCCGGACGAGCTCGTCCGGGCCGTGACGCCGCGGACCCGCCTCCTGCTGCTCAACTCGCCGCACAACCCGACGGGCAAGGTCTTCGGGCGCGAGGAGCTCGAGCTGATCGCCCGCCTGTGCGTCGAGCACGACCTGGTCGCCGTGACCGACGAGGTCTACGAGCACCTCGTCTTCGAGGGCGAGCACGTCCCGCTGGCCACGCTGCCGGGGATGCGCGAGCGCACGGTGACTGTCTCCTCGGCCGGCAAGACCTTCGGCTTCACCGGTTGGAAGGTCGGCTGGGCGTGCGCGCCGGGGCCGCTGATCGCGGCGGTGCGGGCCGCCAAGCAGTTCCTCACCTACGTGAGCCCGGCGCCGTTCCAGCTCGCGGCCGCGGCCGCGCTCGGCGAGGGCAGGCGCTACATCGACCCGGTGCTCCAGGAGCTCCACCAGCGGCGGGACCTGCTCTGCGACGGTCTCGCCGCACTGGGTCTCGAGGTCTACCGCCCCGCGGCGACGTACTTCGCGACCACCGACGTGCGGTCGCTCGGCACGGACGACGGGGTCGAGTTCTGCCGCACGTTGCCCGAGCGCTGCGGCGTCGTGGCGATCCCGAGCTCGGTCTTCTACGACGACAAGGTCTCCAGCCGCTCCCTCGTCCGCTGGGCCTTCTGCAAGCGGCCGGAGATCCTCGAGGAGGCGCTAGCTCGCCTGAAGGCGCTCGCTCCGTGAGGATCGCCGCGATCCAGCACGACATCGTGTGGGAGGACCGCGACGCCAACTTCGAGCGGCTGGCGACCCAGATCGCCCGGGCGGCGGCAGCCGGCGCCCGCCTCGCGCTGCTCACCGAGATGTTCGCCACGGGCTTCTCGATGGCGACCGGGAAGATCGCCGAACCGCCCGAGGGGCCGACCGCCTCGTTCCTCCTCGAGCAGGCGACCGGGCGCGGGCTGTGGCTGGGCGCCTCCTTCCCCTGCCGGAGCGCCCCGGACGAACGACCCTCCAACCGCTTCCTGCTCGCCGGGCCGGACGGGTCCGCCCGCCACTACGACAAGATCCACCCGTTCAGCTACAGCGGCGAGGACGAGCACTACGCGCCCGGTACCCGCCGAGTCACGATCGAGGTCGAGGGTGTCCGGATCACCCCGTTCGTCTGCTATGACCTGCGCTTCGCCGACCACTTCTGGGACGCCGCCCTCGAGACGGACTGCTACGCGATCGTCGCGAGCTGGCCAGCCTCCCGCCAGGCGCACTGGGACACGCTCGTGCGCGCCAGGGCGATCGAGAATCAGGCCTACGTCGTCGCGGTGAACCGGGTCGGCGACGGTGGCGGCACCGCCTACGCTGGAGGAAGCGTCGTCGTCGGGCCCTTCGGCGAGGTGCTGGCCACCGGCGGCACGGGCGAGGAGATCCTCGTCGCCGAGGTCGACCCCGCCCGCGTCGCCGAGGTGCGGGCCCGCTACCCGTTCCTCCTCGACCGCTGAGGCCCGACGGGCCGTGCCGCGGCCGGCGGCGGTCAGCCGGCGTCGCCGAAGCGCTCGAGCCAACGTGCCGGGCGGCCCGGCCGTCGAAGGGGTGTGACCAGCCCCCCGCACCCCCGGCGCCAGGCCGTGCGGCACCCGGCAATACTTGGCCGATGAGCCCTGAGGACTCCACGCGCGACGCCTCCGGCGGCGGGCCACGTCGCGAGCTGGCCCCCGGCATGGCGGCCCAGCTCGGCGCCGCCTCCTACCAGGGTCTCGCCACCTTCGCCCAGCGGCCGTTCCTCTCCGAGCCCGAGCAGCTCGACGCCTGGCGGCCCGACGTCGCCGTGGTCGGCGCGCCCTGGGACGGCGGGACGACGAACCGCCCGGGGGCGCGCTTTGGACCACGGGCGTTGCGGGCCCTCGCCTACGGCCCCGGCACCTACCACCTCGACCTCGGGATCGAGCTGTTCGAGGCGCTGGAGGTCGTCGACTACGGCGACGCCCTGTGCAGCCACGGCCTGGTCGAGCCCTCCCACGCGGCGATCCGCCGGCGGGTCGGCGAGGTCGCGGGCCGTGGCATCGTGCCGATCGTGCTCGGCGGCGACCACTCGATCACCTGGCCCTCGGCGACCGCCGTCGCCGAGGCGGTCGGCTGGGGACGCCTCGGGATCGTGCACTTCGACGCGCACGCCGACACGGCGGACTCGATCGAGGGCAACCTCGCCAGCCACGGGACCCCCATGCGGCGCCTCATCGAGTCCGGAGCGGTCCCGGGGCGCAACTTCGTCCAGATCGGCCTTCGTGGCTACTGGCCTCCGGCGGAGACCTTCGCCTGGATGGGCGAGCAGCAGATGCGCTGGCACCTGATGGACGAGGTCTGGGAGCGCGGCATCACCGCCGTCATGGACGATGCGATCGCCGAGGCGCTCGACGGGCCCGACGCCCTCTACCTCTCCGTCGACATCGACGTGCTCGACCCCGGCTTCGCCCCGGGCACCGGCACGCCCGAGCCCGGGGGGATGTCGCCGGCCGACCTGCTCCGGGCCGTGCGGCGGGTCGCCGCCGAGACACCGCTCGTCGCCGCCGACGTGGTCGAGGTCGCCCCTGCCTACGACTGGGCCGAGCTGACGGTGAACAACGCGCACCGCGTGGTGCTCGAGGTGCTCGCCGGCCTCGCGAGGCGCCGAGCCGTCCCGCCCGCGGATCAGGCCGGAGCCAGCACGAAGTCGTAGCGCAGGCGGGCCCAGTCCGAGGCGACGTCGCGCCCGTCCGGCGCCGTGCCGGCCGGGAAGCGCTCGAGCTCGCGGATCAGGGAGTCCTTCACGCCGAAGACGGCGTCCGAGGTCAGGTACGGGTCGCCGGCGACGAAAACGTGGGTCACGAGCCTGTCGAAGCCCGGCGCCGAGACGATGAAGTGGACGTGCGCCGGGCGGTAGGGGTGGCGGCCCTGGGCGCGGAGCATCTCGCCGACGGGGCCGTCCTCGGGGATCGGGTAGCTGCAGGGGACGAGGGACCAGAACGAGAAGCGGCCGTCCCGCCCGCAGCGCAGGCGCGCGCGCAGGCGGTGCTCCTCGCCGAGCTGGACGTCGTAGTAGCCGTCGGCATCCGCCTGCCAGGTGTCGACGACGGCGCCGGCCACGGGCGCGCCGTCCGCAGCGGACACCGTGCCTTCCACGAGCAGTGGGACGCCCTCGGCGCCGTCGGCCAGGTCGGCTCCGAGCGGGCGCTCCTCCGGGTCCTCGACGTAGAAGGGGCCGAGGACGGTGTTCTCGGTGGCGGCCCCGGGGCGGCGGTGGTTGATCGCGTCGACGAGCATCGAGACGCCGAGGACGTCGGACAGGAGGATGAACTCCTGACGCCGGTCGGTGCACATCTGCCCGGTGCGCGTCAGGAAGCCGATCGCCCCGGCCCACTCCTCCATCGTCGGCTCGACCTCGCGCACGAACGCGTGGAGGTGCCGGACGAGCGCCTCGCTCACCTGGCGCACCCGCGGCGTGCCGGCGCCGCCCAGCCGGGCGAGCACCTCGGCGGTTAGCCGGCCCTCGACCGATCCCGGCTCCCGGTCCGCGGCGGCGCTCATGCCGCCCACCCCTCGGCCGGCGGCCCCTCGCCTCGGAGGGCCCGCCCGACGAGATCGCGGATCGGCCCGGCCTCGAGCGGCCGCGGGTTCTCGACAGCGTCTGCCATGAGGGTCCCGACGACGCGCTCCACCCCGTCCGCCGGCATCCCGAGCTCGGCGAGCGATCCGGGGACCCCGAGCCGCTCCTCGAGCTGCAGGAGGCCCGACACCGGGTCCTCGGCGCCGAGCGCCCCGGCGAGGCGGGCCATCGCTGCGGGCGCGCTCGGGGCGTTGTAGGCGAGTGCGTACGGCAGCACGACGGCGTGGGTGGCGGCGTGCGGCAGGTCGAAGGCACCACCGAGGACGTGGCAGAGCTTGTGGTGCAGGCCCATCGTGGCGCACGCGAGGCACGTACCGGCGAGGAACGCCCCGTAGAGGGCGTCCGCGCGTGCGTCCGGGTCGGCGGGCATGGCGGCGATGCGGGGCAGGCTCGAGGCGAGCCGCGCCACCGACTCCTCGGCGATCGAGACGACGAGCGGGCTCACCTCGTGGGTGTAGAGCGCCTCGGCGGCGTGGGCGATCGCGTTGACGGCGCTCGTCGCCGAGAGCCCGACCGGGAGGTGGAGGGTGAGCTCCACGTCGTACACGACCGTCCGGGCGAGCACGGCGTCGGCGCGCCGCGTCGTCTTGTGGCCGTCCTCGGTCTCGCCGACGACCGCCGTGCGCTCGGACCCCGCGTAGGTCGTCGGGACGACGAGCTGGGGCAGGCCGGTGCGCCGGGCGAGCGCCTTGCTGAGCCCGATCGCCGAGCCGCCACCGGCCGCCACGAGGCAGTCGGCGCCGCGCTGGCCGAGCACCGCCAGGGCCTCGGCCGTGACCACGACCGGCGTGTGCACCCGCGCGCCCGAGAAGACGCCGACCGACAGCTCGCCGAGCAGCCCGTCGACCCTCGTGGCGAGCGCCTGTTGGACCGGGCCCGCCACGACGAGCGCCCGCTCGCAACCGAGCCGGCGGACCTCCTCGGCGAGACGCCCGAGGGTGCCCGACCCGAAGATGACCCGCTGGGGAAGGCCGGTGAAGACGAACGGCCCGATCACGTCCGCGCGCCTTCCCCGCTCCGGTGACGAGGGCGGCGATGCTCCACGCCCCGATCATGGTCCCGGGAGCCCGCCCGCGTCGAGCGCCCGCTCGGCCGGCGCCCGCGCCGCGGCGTCGCTCGCGGTCGCGGGACCGCCCGGCACGCGCCGGGAGACCCCCGCGGGCCCTGGCCGGCGGGCGTCGTCGAGCAGAATGGCCGGGAGGTGCCGGCGCGTGGGGCCGGGGAACGGGAGGCGGTGAGCCGATGGAAGGACCCTCTCAGGTGGTGGCGTCGTGCACCGACGCCCACGCCCGCTTGCTCGAGCGCCTGCGCGGGCTCGACGACGGCACGGCGCGGCGTCCGAGCCGGCTCCCGGGCTGGAGCGTCGGCCACGTGCTCACCCACCTCGCCCGCAATGCCGACTCGCACTCGGGCGTCCTCGAGGCGGCCGTCGAGGGCCGCTCCGCTCCGCAGTACCCCGGGGGCGAGGAGCAGCGCGAGCGCGAGATCGCCGCGGGCGCGGGGCGCCCGGCCGACGAGGTCGTCGCCGACCTCGTGGCGTCCTGCCGGCGCCTGGAGCTCGCCTGGGCCTCGATGACGCCCGAGGCGTGGGACGGCCACGGCTACCGCACCTGGGGCGAGGCCTGGCCGTGCCGGGAGATGCCGCTCCACCGGTGGCGGGAGGTGGAGCTCCACCACGTCGACCTCGGCCTCGGCTACTCGGCCGGGGAGTGGCCCGAGGCGTTCGTGGCCGCCGAGCTGCCGGCCGCCGCCACCCGCCTCGCGGAACGCGTCGGCGTCGCCACCGAGCGCGCGCACCTGCTCGCCTGGCTGTTCGACCGGGGCGCCCAGCCGGCGCTCGACCTGCTCGGCTGGCAGCAGACGCCGCCCCCCGGCGCCGCGCGCTGAGCGGGATCAAGCGGCAGGATCGGCCCGCGTCACGCGAGGAGAAGGCCCGCCCTGTGGACAGAGCTGTTCCTCTCCTGGGGACGAGAGGGGGAAGTTGTCATTCTCCTGTCGAGAACTTCTGGATCTCGCGAATTGCCGTTGACTGGAGCCCCCGGTTGACGCAAGCTGCATTCACCAAGGCGGACACGGACCGACCGGGTGAGTGCAACGAAGTGGCCGAAAGGTCGGTTCGAGAACGGACTTCCCGCAAGGGATGGACGGAGTGCTCACGACGAGGTGCGTGGAAGCAGTGGTAGGAGGGAAGGGCGCAGGCCTCAGGATCGCTTCTCGGAGCGTGACCGGGGTCGGCGAGGTCGCCGCAAGGTGGCTGACCTGGTCGGATCGCCGGACGGCAGCCGGTCGGGTCACCGGAACTCCGTAGGCATCGGCCCCGGGAAGTTCGGGCGGCTCCGGCCGACCGGCTACCCGGGGTCGTGCCGCGTCCGGGCGCCGGTGCCGCTCACGAGACGTCGACGCTGCGGACCGGCGCGACCGAGGGCGAGTAGAAGCGCTGCCAGTTCGCCGTCGAGGGGTGGTGCCTCGACGCCGGTCCCCTGGCGAAGGCGGCGAGCACGTTCAGGGTGATCTGCGTGAGGGGTCGCATCGCCGGCGAGACCCCGAAGCTGAGCGCGGCGTCGAGGGACGCCGCCCCGTCCCAGAGCAGCTGGACCCAGCGGGCCGTGCCGGTCGCGAAGACCCCGCCGCCACCGGGCCGGGTGTAGTAGCTCATGTCGGAGTAGAGCTGGCCACCGACGCTCGGCGCGGGCGAGTGGGCGAGGATCGTGACGTTCCTCGGCCCGGGCAGTCGGGGCTCGAAGCCGTCGAACTCCGAGCCGACGACGTTCTGGTTCGCCGCCGGGACCCCGTGCACGGCCTCCTTGTCGCGAAGCCCGGTCCCGGCGAAGACCCAGGACGAGGCGTCGGCGACGACGAGCGGCGCGTCGGCGCCGTAGGCTTGGTACATCACGCCGATCAGCTCGCTCTCGGGCAGGGACACGGCGTCTTCCTGCCACGAGGCGCCCGTGGCGAGCTTCGGGTCCGTCGCGTAGATCGGGTCCGCCTTGTAGTCCTTGTAGCAGACGACCCGGCGGTTCGGTCCGAGCGCGGAGTCCTCGAAGCGGATCTGGCGGTAGCAGGCGTTGGCGCCGAGGAAGGCGAGGTTCACGCCCTTCGCGAGCGCGGCCGCCGCGCCGTCGAAGCGCATCTGCCAGGACCAGTACTCGTCGTGGCCGAGGCTCACGAGGCAGCGGTGGTTGGCCAGCAGGTGGGGACGGGCGTGGAGGTCGACGTCCGTCCAGTAGGTGACGTCGAGGCCGTGGCGCTCGGCGAGGTACACGAAGGGGAACTCGTTGCCGATGAAGTCGCCCGAGCCGTTCGGGTCGGGTCGCTCGTAGGGGCGGTCGAAGGAGACGACGCGCGCCCGGTCGGCGAGGTCGCCCGTCGAGCCCCCGCCGTAGAGGCTGTAGCCGCCCCAGAGGTTGTACGCCTGCCAGGTGGTGACCGAGCTCTGTACGACGATCGCGGCGCTGCTCGAGTCGTCGCGCACCGTGAAGGGCACGTAGCGGCGCTCGCCACCGCTGCCGACGAGCTTGATGAGGTACTGCCCCGGCGCCCAGTCGGACCCGACGCGCAGCTTCGCCGAGGGGCGCCAGGCGCACTCGACGAGGTGGACGTCGCCGGAGGCGGCCGGGACGCGCTGGACGATCCCGGGGAGCTCGCGCGTCGAGTGGACCCGCCGGCCGCCGAGCCCCTGGTAGTAGCCCATCCGGTAGACGTCGGCGCGGAAGTCGGGGGCGACGCTGCTCACATAGAGCGTGATCTCGTCGCCCTGGCGGTAGCTGACCTGGTCGACGAAGCCCTCGATCGGCGCCGGGTACGGGCCGGCACCGCCGGGCGGCGGCGGGATCACCCAGCCGGGCGAGCCGGGTCGCTTGTTCTCCTCCACCACCCACTCGGCGACGGGAAGGCCCCCCACCTCGTGCACCCGGGTGGCCCCGGCGGCGCCCGGCGAGCTGCGCCGGCGCGGGACCGTCGTCGCGGGCTTCGTCACCTCCGCCGGCCCGGAGCACCCGGCCACGCCCCCGCCGGCGACGACGGCGCCGGCGAGCGCGCCAAGTCGGCGCAGGAAGGTTCGCCGGTCCACGGCGCCGATCGTAGGCGTGCACCCGGTCCTGCCAGGGGGCGGGGCTGCGGGCCCGCCCGCCCCGGCGACGGGCCATACTGGTCCGAGGTCGCGGCGCCCGGCGCCAGGCCGCCATCAGGTCACGCATGAGCCCATGAGCTGGAGACCAGGCCAATGAGGCCCATCCCCGTCGTCTTCCACATCGGACCCCTCCAGGTCCACACCTACGGGATCGGCCTCGCGCTCACGTTCTGGTTCGCCTACCGCTACTTCGCCCGCCGACTGGCGCGCGCCGGCTACCGCACCGACTGGCTCTGGGCGACCTTCATCTGGATCGTCGTCTCCGCGATCGTGGGCGCGAGGGTGGTCCACGTGATCGCCAATTTCGGCTACTACAGCCAGCATCCAGGCGACGTGTTCGCCATCTGGAACGGCGGCCTGTCGTCCTTCGGTGGCCTCGCCCTCGCCGTCCCGATCGGCTTCGCCAGCGCCCGGCGGCGCTGTCCCGAGCTGGGCGCCGCGGTCGCCGCGGACATCGTCGCTCCGGTCCTCGTGGTCGCCTGGGGGGTCGGTCGCCTGCTCGGGCCGCAGCTGATGGTGGCGGGCGGCGGCAAGCCGACCGGCCAGTGGTTCGGGATGTACTACGCGGGCGAGATCGGCAAGCGGCTGCCGGTGCCCATCTTCCAGGCGCTGGAGTGCTTCGCGATCTACCTCCTGGTGATCGGCGCGGAGCGGGTCGTCCGCCGCCGGGGCGGCCCCCTCGGCGCGGTGACGGGGCTCACCGCGGGCCTGTGGGGCCTCTCGCGCTTCTTCGACGAGTACCTGTGGCTCGGCCACGACAACGGGACCGATGCCGTCGAGATCGCGGGGCTGTGCTTCTTCGCCGTCGGCCTCGGCGTCGTCGGATGGCTCCTCTGGCGTGACCGCCGACGGCCGCGGGACACATCGGAGGCCGACGCGCCCCTACCGGTCGGCACCTCGTCCTGAGCCGACCGGGGCGCGCCGGGAGCTGCGACGGGGGAACGGGCCGCGGGGCGGCCGCAGGAAAGGAACGGAGGGATCGCCGTGCTCCACGCCGACCGTGCCCGCGCCGAGGCCTTCGGCGACGACGCCGAGCGCTACGAGCGGACCAGGCCGAGCTACCCGCCGGAGCTTGTCGACGACCTCGTCGCCGGCGGGACCCCGCGCGTGCTCGACGTGGGGTGCGGCACCGGGAAGGCCGCCCGGCTCTTCGCCGGGCGGGGCTGTGCGGTCCTCGGCGTGGAGGTCGACGGGCGCATGGCGGAGATCGCCCGGAGCCACGGCATCGAGGTCGAGGTCGCCGGCTTCGAGGCATGGGAGGACCGGGGGCGCCGCTTCGACCTCGTCGTCGCCGGGCAGGCCTGGCACTGGGTCGACCCGGCCCGGGGGCCGGCGAAGGCCGCCTCCGTCCTCGACGCCGCCGGGCGCCTCGCGCCCTTCTGGAACTTCCGCAGGCAGCCCGCGGAGCAGGTGCGCAGGGCCTTCGACGAGCTCTACCGGAGGGTCGCCCCCGAGATCGCCGACGGCGCGATGGCGCTCGGCGCCGTCCCCTCCTCCAACCAGAGCGCGGGCCCGCTCCGCTCAATCGAGGAGAGCGGCCTGTTCGGGAGCTGCGACATCCGCCGCTACCGCTGGCAGCAGCGGTACACGACGAGAGCGTGGTGCGACCTCATCCCCACCCACAGCGACCACCACCTGCTCGCCCCCGACCGTCTCGACGCCCTGCTGGAGGGCGTCGCCACGCTCATCGACGGGCTCGGCGGCGTGCTCGTCGTCGACTACGAGACGACGGCCGTGATCGCGGCGAAGAAGGGCGCGTGACGACGCGACGGAGGCACGCGCCGCTCCCCCGCAACGTTGCGGTCGCCACCGCCGCGCTGACCGCCGCGCTGTGGCTCGGCGCCTTCGGCCAGGCCCTTGCGGCCGCCGCGGCGCGCGGCGCTGCCCCCTGGTCTGCGAACCCGCCGGCGCGTCGGAAGCTGCCGCCCTTCGCCTGGACGGAGTCGACCGTCACCGCCGCCACGGTGCCCGACACCTGGCATCCCGGCTGCCCGGTCGGGCCGGCCTCGCTCAGGCTGCTCCGTCTGCGCTACGTCGGCTTCGACGGCCGCGCCTACACCGGGACGATGGTCGTCAACGCCTCGGTGGCCGTCGCGGTGGCCAAGGTCTTCGCGACGCTCTACGCCGAGCGCTTCCCGATCCACAAGATGGTGCCGGAGGACGCCTTCCACGGGAGCGATCCCGCCTCCATGGCGGCGGACAACACGTCCGGGTTCAACTGCCGCCGCGCCGTCGCGGCCGGCCCCCCGCAGTGGTCCGCCCACGCCTTCGGCGAGGCGATCGACGTCGACCCCGTCCAGAACCCCTACCTCGAGGGCGGCAGGGTCCAGCCGGCCGACGGCGCGCCGTACGTGGACCGCGCACGGGTCCGGCCCGGGATGGCGGAGCCCGGCGGCGAGCTCGTCGCGGCGTTCGCCTCCGTCGGCTGGTACTGGGGCGGTCGCTGGACGGCGTCGCCCGACTACCAGCACTTCTCCTCGACAGGGGGCTGAGCCGGTGCGAGGCGGGGCGCGGGCGGCCGTTGTCGTCGCGGCGCTGGCCGTGCTCGGTCCGCTCGCGCCGGGACGTGCACCGGCTGCGTCGGCCGCAGCCCGTCCCGCCGCCCGTCGCGGCTGCCCGGCGAACCTGGCCGACGGGCTCGCGCGGACGGGCGCGGCGCGCGAGCTGATCACCGTCGAGGCCGCCACCGACGCCACCACCGATGCGACGCTCGAGCTCTGGCGGCGCTCCGGGAGCTGTTTCGTCGGCGTCGCCGGGCCGTGGCCGGCCCGGGTGGGCCGGAGCGGGCTCTCGGACCGTCACCGGGAGGGCGACGGCACGACGCCCACCGGCGCGTACGGCATCGGGCCCGTGATGTACGGCATCGCGCCGAACCCCGGGGTCCACTACCCCTACCACCTGCTCGTCTGTGGCGACTGGTGGGACGAGGACCCGTCGACGCCGCAGTACAACAGGTTCGTCCACGTGCCCTGCGGGCGGGCGCCGCCCTTCGGCGGCGGAAGCGAGGCGCTGTGGACCGAGGCCCCCGCCTACGAGCACTTCGCCGTCATCGAGTACAACAGCGCCCCGGCCGTCCCCGGCCGCGGCTCGGCGATCTTCCTCCACGTCGACGGCGGCGGCCCGACCGACGGCTGCATCAGCGTCCCCGCGCCCGAGCTCGACCTCACGCTGCGCTGGCTGCGCCCGGCGGACCACCCGACGATCGTCGTCGGGAGCGCGGCCGAGATCGGTCGGTTCTGAGCCTGGCGGGCGAACCGTCGTGGTGGCGCGATCGCTCCGGCCGGGTCGACGCGGCAGAATCGGAAGGTGCCCGACGGCTTCACCCACGCCCGCGTGCTCTGCCTCGACGACAAGGGCCGTCTGCTGCTGATGAAGTGGCGAGACCCCTTCGACGGTCACGACACCTGGGAGCCGCCCGGCGGCGGGATCGAGGAGGGCGAGACGCCCCGGCAGGCCGCTGAGCGCGAGCTTCGCGAGGAGGCGGGCATCGTCGCGGCGGTCTCCGAGGCCTCCGTGCGCGTCCGTCGTGACGACTGGTGGAAGGGGGAGCGTCGCAACCGCGAGGAGCCGTTCTTCCTCGCCGAAGCCGGCGGTGCGGCGGTCGCCCCGGACATGCCGACCGCCGACGAGACCGACTCGCTCGTCGAATGGCGCTACGTCGCCCCCGATGACGTGGGGCTGCTCGACGCGCCGGTCTGGCCGGCGGACCCCTTCGCCGTCCTGGCGCGCCTGCGCGCCTCGCGCTCCGCCTGACCGGCGGGCCGGTCGCCGCGTCGAGCGCCGGGGACGACCCGCTGGCGGGTCCGCGAGGCATCGGTGGTCGCGCCTCCGGCGTCAATGGGGACTCCGCGACGGCACAAATGCGCCCCCGCGGAGCGCGGAAGATCGCTGCCCCGCTGTCGGCGCGCCCCGATGCAGACTCGCACTTCGGCCATCCACCTCCTGTACGTAACTTGGGGATTACCAGCGCCGCGGGGCCCGTTTTCCGATGCGGTGGCGCGCTCGCGCATACAGCGTCCCGCCCGAGGTCGATTACCGGTGACCGGCCTGCGACCATGCGATAACGCGCCCCGGGGGCCCGATCGGCCCCGCGCCCACCCGCACGCCGGGAGGCCGCGGCGGCTCAGCGCGGGACGGGCGCTCCGCCGAGCGCGGCGACGACCCCGAGGACCCCCGCCCCGACGAGCGCGCTCACCACGCCGCGGCGCGCGACGAAGAGCGACGCCAGGGCGAGGCCCAACAGGCCGACCTGCCAGAGATGGGCGAGCGCCATGCCGAGCGGAACCGCTGCCCCTGCGATCGCCCCGACAGCAGCCGGTCCGGCGCCCGCGAGGAACGCCTGGACCCGAGCGCTTGCGCGCAGGCGGTCGAAGTGGCGGCCACCGGCGAGGACGAAGACGAACGACGGCGCGAAGGCGACCAGCGCAGCGAGCAGGCCGCCGCCGATCCCGGCGGCGGCGTAGCCGACGACGGCGACCGTCTGGACGACCGGGCCGGGCGTGACCTGCCCGAGCGCGACGGCGCTCAGGAACTGGGCGCCCGTCATCCAGTGGTAGGTGGTCACCGCGTCGTGCTGCATGAGCGGGATGATGACGAAGCCGCCGCCGAAGGAGAGCGCTCCCACCTTGATTGCCACCCAGCAGAGCGCGAGCAGCCCGCCGACCGCCCCGCCGACGGCCGCGAACGGCAGCACCGCGACCGGGCCTGGTGGCAGAGCCCGCGACCGCGACCGGACCGCCGTCTCGGCAAGGCCGCAGGCGACGAGGAAGAGGGCGAGCCACGGGCCGACGAGGGCCGAGGCGGCTCCCCCGAGCACCAGGTAGGCGAGCCAGCGCGTCCGTGCGCGCCGGTCGGCGGGCGCCCGGCGCCAGCTGGCGGGGACGAGGCCCGAGGCGGCGTGGAGGGCGACCGCCGGCACCGCGGCGCCGGCACCTGCGGCAGCGCCCTCCACCCAGCGGGGCGGATGGCCGGCGAGGAACAACGCCGAGAGCGCCAGGATCACGACGAGGCCGGGCACGATGAAGCACGCGCCGCCGAGCAGGGCTCCTGGCACCCCGCGCAGCCGCCAGGCGCAGAAGATGGCGAGCTGGGTCGAGGCAGGGCCGGGCAACAGGTTCGTCGCCGCTATCGCGTCCTCGAAGTCGCGCGCGGACAGCCACCCGTGCTCGTCGACGCAGATGCGGCGCAGCAGGGCGATGTGGGTCGGCGGGCCGCCGAAGCCGACGCAGCCGATCCGTCCCCACTCGCGGGCGATGGTGGTCAGCCGGACGTGCTCGCTCGCCCCGGCGCTCGCCACCTGTCCAGCATGTCAGGAACCCGCCGCTCAGTACGGTTGCGATGGTCCCGTCAGGTCGGGCCACGGTCGCCGTCGATCACGCCGCGGGACGCGGTCCCCGCTGCCACACGCCGAGCGCGCCGCCGGCCGGGTGCCGATGACCGGGCGCATCGGACGACCTGCGCGTCGGCCCGGCCACCGGCGTGCCGGGGAGCTCGAATCGCCGCCGGGCGGTTCTCCTGCGAATACAATCGATTTCCCAATCCGACCCGATACAAGGTCGCCCAGTGTGGGGTCTGACGATGAACGAGAGCCCGTCGATGGCGGCCCGCTGCACCTGTGCACCTGTCCGTCGACGAGAAGCGGCAGCGTGCCGCTCGACGGCCACTCGCGTCTCGATCGTGCCTCGCGTGTCGGCGTCGGAGACGTTCGAACTATGGCGTAGGAGCTCCGACGCATGACGGCACGGTGGTGCTCAGCGGGGACTGCAACACCAATCGGGATCGAGCCGGAGAGACCCGGGGGGGCCACCTCGATCGAGCAGGCCGAAAGATGCCCCGAAGCCCCCGCGGGCTGTTCGGCGCCGCGCCGATCCTCGAGCGGTCCGCCCGGGAAGGCCTCCCGGACCCCCGACGACCTGGTCGCCCTCGCGCCCTCCCCGCCCGCCGGCGGCTGCTCGCAACAGGGCCTTGACACGCTCGGAGGCGCTACGGATACTCTTGCGCCGTGCAATCGATTGTTGGTCGCTCGGCGCCG
>DATKQY010000017.1:0-5355 GCA_035532475.1 Acidimicrobiales bacterium
GCCATCCGCCGGTGATCGAGGACACGGCTGGCTCGTCGCAACTGGTAAGAACGTGCAGGTGGATCAGAACCCGCAACTGCGTCCGCGCCGACCCCGGCGAGTTGGCGAGGACAGGATCCTCTCGCTCCCCAACGTCGTCACCACCGTGCGGATCGTGCTGGTGCCGGTCTTCGTCTGGCTCCTTGTCCAACCGCATCATCGGGAATGGTTCGCGGCAGCAGTCCTCCTCGCTGCCCTCGGCTCCACCGACTGGGTGGACGGCCAGCTGGCCCGCCGCCTGGATCAGGTGACGAACCTCGGCAAGATTCTCGATCCAACCGCCGACCGAGTCTTGCTGCTGACTGCCGCGGTCGGCATCGTGGCCGTGGGTGCGGTGCCGATCACCGTTGCCGTGATCGCCCTCGCCAGAGAGGGGCTGGTGGCGATCGCGGCGATCGGTCTGGCCATGGCCGGAGCGCGCCGGATCGACGTGACGCTGATCGGGAAGGCCGCAGCGTTCGGGCTCATGTGTGCGTTTCCACTCTTCCTAGCCGGGAACTCGACCGTTGGATGGCACCACACAGCCCTTGTTCTCGGCTGGGTCGCGGCGGTGTTCGGCCTCGTCCTCGGCTGGCTCTCCGTCATCGTCTATGTTCCCCTGGCCCGTAGCGCCGTCACCGAGGGACGAGCTGCAGCGGCGAGGGAGCGGTCCGTCCCCGACGAGGAGTCACACTCGGCCTGAGCCACGCGATCATCGAGCGCTGGCTGACTGGTCAACGATGACCGATCGAGGCTCAGGTCCTGCGGCGTCGGACGCTCTTCGGTCCGCGCCGGGCTGCGCGGACACGAGGGCGATCCGCGTCCATCGCTCCCGGTGCCGCTCGAGGACCTTCAGCCACCGTCGCGGGCCGCTGCGAGAAGGGCCAGCAGCTCGTCGCCGTAGGACTCGAGCTTGGCCGGGCCGATCCCGTCGACCTTCGCCAGCGCCGCCATGCTCGACGGTACACAGCTCGCAAGCGCCTCGAGGGTCCGGTCGTGCAGAAACACGAAGACCGGCTTGCCCTCGGCCGCCACGCGCTCCGATCGCCACGCCCGTAGGGCGTGGCGCGCTCGCTCGACGACCTCGGCCGGCAACGGCTCGGGCGCGAGTCGCGACCGGCGGCCCGCCACGCTGACCAGCGCGCCGTAGGCCACGCGGACCCTGGCCCGGCCGACGAGCGCCACGACGCCTTCGTCGTCGACCTCCACGATCTGGTGGCGATGGCCGCCGTGCTCGAACTCCACGCCGACCTCGGCCACGACCGCGGGCTCCTTGTCGGCGAGGCGATCCGGCTTGGTGGCGCGCGGGCGGCCCGTCCGCCCCGACTCGCGCCGCGGCGTCGACGGTCTCGAACGAGACGCTGGCCCGCGAAGCACCGGGCGGTCCGGCTTCCACTCCTCGGCCATCTCGGCGAGGAACGGCGATGGCGGGTCGCCCGCCACGACGTGGACCGACGACGAGCCGCGCGTCAGCCCGACGTGGAAGACGCGGCGCTCCTCCTCGACGTCGACCGCCAGTCGGTGCGGGAGGAGGCCGGCGCTCACCTCGTGGAGCACGACGTGGGGCCACTCTCGCCCCTTCACCCGGTGGATCGTGGACAGCACCACGCCGTCGACCGAGCCGGGATCCCGCAGCGACTGGCGGAGCCAGTCCTCGAACCCCGCGGGCTCGGGATGGAGCGCCGCGAGGGCCACCAGCGCGTCGAGGTCGTCGGTCTGCCCGGAGCGGTCCAGGCGCCGGCGAGCGCTCTCCAACAGCTCCATCGCCCGGTCCAGCCCGAGGTCGTCGCGCACCGCACGCAAGATGGCGGCCGTCGTGCCCGACGAGGCGCGCCCGCGCACGGTCTGCAGGCCAGCGAGGAAGCCACGGATCTTCTCGGCGTCACGGGCGCCCAGCCGGCCAGCCAGGCGCTCCAGCCCGGCAAGGCCGTGCTGCTCGCTCATCCATTCGATGACCTTTGGCGACAGCGCCCGCGAAGGCCGGCGGGCGGCCAGCGCGACGTCGGGGCCAGCCAGCCGTTCGGGTGGCGCGAGGGCCAGGCGGAGCCACGCCAGCGCCGCCTGTATCCCGGTGCGCGACAAGTACGAAAGATCGACGGCCGGGCGGACGGGCACCTTCCGGTGCAACAGCGCTACCTGCACCGGCGCCAACGTGGCGTTGACCCGCGTCAGCACCACCACGTCGCTCGGCGCGACGCCTCTTGCGACGAGGCTCGCCGCCACCTCGACGGTTGCGGAGAGGGCGTCCTCGCCAGCCAGCACCTCGAGCTCGCGCTCGCCCGCCGCTCGACCGGGAGCGACCACGATGCGCTTTTGCACCCGGCGGCGGTTGTGCGTGAGCAACGTCCGGGCCGCCTCGACGACGGGGACCGGGCAGCGGTAGTTGACCTCGAGCGGGTGCTCGCCGGCACTCGGGAAGAATCGGCGGTAGTCGATGAGCCACTCCGGCGAGGCGCCCGAGTAGCCGTAGATCGTCTGGTCGTCGTCACCCACGCCGAACACCGCGCCATCGGGGCCTGCCAGCAGCCGTATGAGGAGGAGATGGGCGGGCGTGAGGTCCTGGAACTCGTCGACGAGGAGCAGCCGGCACGCGGCCCGCGCCGAGCGGCGGGCCGCCGGGTCGGTGAGGAGGATCTCGATCGCTCGGTACACCTGCTCGTCGAAGTCGACGAGGCGCCGCTCGGCCAGGAGGCGCCGGTACCGATCGAACACCTCGGGGAGGCCGTCCACGTCGCCGCCGAACTCGGCCTCGACCTCAGCCGGAGCCTGCAGTCCCAGCCGCACCGCCGAGAGGGCTTCGATCCACGCCGCCGCCGGATCCGTGTTGGCCCGGCGCGGCAGGTCGACCAGGGTGTCGAGGATCGAGCGCACCTCGCGCTCTTCGATCGTGGTCGCGGATGCCGACCTGGCCAGGAGCGAGAGCCCGAGGGCGTTCAGCGTCCGGACGTGCAGCTCGGCCAGATCGGGCGTGCGCTCCCGCATCTCGTCGGCCGCCCGCTTGTTGAACGCGACCAGCGTGACGGCCCGGCCCGGGATGCCCCACTGGCGCAGCAGGTGGCGCGCCCGTTCGGTGAGCACGCGCGTCTTTCCCGATCCCGCGGGCGCGATGATCCGGGCCGCCCCTCCGGGGTGGGTCACCGCGGCGAGCTGGTCGGACGCGAGCGGAGCCTCCGTGTCGTTCGCGCCGAAGGGAGCGAGGGAGCCGGCGAGCAGTGAGAGCCGGGGGACGACCACGACCTCGCCGGCCATGCCCCGCCATTCGAGCGGTCCCCCGTCGCAGTAGGCCGGGCGCCCGTCGGCCAGCACCACGTCGGCCGGTCCCCCGGCGGTCGCGCCCAGTCGCACCGCCTCCTCCGCCAAAGGCCACCGGGTCGTGCCGTCCCGGGCGTCGACGGCGTTGGCGAAGGTGGCGTGAGCGCGCCGCTCGCCGGCGAACGCGAACGACGGCGACAACGACCACACCGGACGCCGCTCCACCTCATCGTCGGGCGGCTCGTCCCCCGCCTCGATCACGAGCGGCGTCCGTTCGCGCCACGCCTGCTCGAGCTCGTCGATCCCGCCGCTGGCGCGCGCGCACCGCTCCCACGCCGCGGGCGGCGCCTGTCCGGGCGCCACCACCACGCTCCGGCCGAGCACCGGCCCCGTGGACCCGCCGGGCGGCCCGCCGCCGGCATCGACCGGACCGGGCCTGGCGGTGGGCGGGGCGCCCGGCGGTGTCGAGCGCTCCCAGCAGGTCCGCACGTCGGCGGCCCGGTGGTGGCGGGCGCCGCAGTAGACACAGGGAACGCCGGCCAAGGTCTCCCTCACCTGGCCAACCGTACCGGCCGGCTCATCGCGCACGCCGGGCCACCGACAACACGTGCGCTCTTGAGGTTGGCGCTGTGAGGCGCCGTAGCCGTCGGACGGCGATACCGAGCTGAGCCGATGCGCTTCCAGGAGATCCCGGCGCGCCGGGCGATCCCGCCTCGCCGAACTGCCGTTCGCTTTGCACCCTGGTCAGGACTGCCCGCCGCAGGAGGTGCTCGGCGACGGCTGTCTCGTCCTCGGGGGAGGGTCCGTGGTCCTCGAACCGCTTGACCAGGTCGTCGGCGTGGTCGAGGACTTGTAGCGAGCGGGGCGCGGTGGTCATCTCGCGAACTTCGGTCGGGCGATGATGGCGTGGAGGATGAACCCGATGCCCTCGGCACTCGCGAGACCTACCTCGAGCATCCGGCGAGCGGCGTCGGCGCCACGGTGAGGTCGTCGGACTCGACGGCTCGTATCGAGTGTCGGCGTGGGGCAGGTCGTCATCTCCGACCCCTGTTTGCGGGCGCTTGCCAGCACGACCGGGTCCATCGACATCAATTGGTCTTCAGACCGGCCGCTTGGCAGCCATCAGTACGCGCTCCCTCCGGTCGGGACCCCGCGCGAGCGAGGGCGGGCTGGGCGTCGCGCCTCGACCTCGGTCACCGAGCGGGGTCTCGACGAAGCGCGCGCTTGCACACGTATACCGCCGTACCTAATGTTGACTTGTTCAGTCAAGATTAGTGTCCGTGCCCGGGAGGCCAGCGCGATGCACCACCGGATCGTCATCATCGGAGGTGGCAGCGCGGGCATCAGCGTCGCCGCCCGGTTGCGCCGGGCCGGCGAGGAGGACATCGCCCTCATCGAGCCATCGGGCCTGCACTACTACCAGCCGCTGTGGACCCTCGTCGGAGGTGGGGTGGTCGCGCTCGAGCGCAGCCGGCGCTCCGAGGCTTCCCTCGTGCCACAAGGGGTGCGTTGGGTCCAGGACGCCGCGGTCGAGCTCGACCCGGAGGCCCGCCTCGTCACGACGGCGGGCGGCGCCCGCATCGGCTACGACGTGCTCGTCTGCTGCCCCGGCCTCGAGCTCGCCTGGGAGCTCGTGCCGGGGCTCGCCGAGGCGATGGCGACGCCGCACGCGGCCTCGAACTACACCGCCGAGCTCGCCCCGAAGACCTCCGAGCTCGTCCGGCGCTTTCGCGGGGGCGAGGCGCTCTTCGCCGCTCCGGGCTCGCCGATCAAGTGCCCGGGCGCCCCGCAAAAGGCCGCCTACCTCGCCTGCGACCACTGGCGGCGCACCGGCACCCTCACACGTGCGCGGGTGACCTACGCGACGGGTGCCGGCGGGATCTTCGGCGTTTTGGAGTTCGCCCGGGTGCTGGAGCGCGTCGTCGAGCGCTACGGGATCGAGACGCGCTTCGGCCACGAGCTCGTCGAGGTCGACCCGGTTGCGCGTGAGGCGACCTTCGAGACGACCGGCCCGGAGGGGAAAGCACGCGAGGTGCTCGGCTACGACCTGTTGCACGTCGCCCCACCCCAACGCGCCCCGGGCTT
>DATKQY010000018.1:0-35578 GCA_035532475.1 Acidimicrobiales bacterium
GTCGCCGAGCACCGTCCCGACGTCGTCCTGATGGACATCAGGATGCCGACAATGGACGGGCTCGAGGCGACCAGGCGGCTCGCGGCTGGAGCGGGCGGCGGTGGACCGAGGATCGTCATCCTCACGACATTCGACCTCGACGACTACGTCTACGAGGCGCTGCGCGCCGGGGCGAGCGGCTTCCTGCTGAAGGACGTGCGCCGTGGCGACCTCCTGGCGGCGGTGGATGCCGCCGCCGCCGGCGACGCCCTGCTCGCGCCCTCGGTGACCCGGCGCCTGATCGAGGCGTTCGCCCGACGACCGGCCGAGGCGACCACCTCCCCGGCCCAGCTCGCCTCGCTCACCTCACGTGAGCGCGAGATCCTCGTGCTGGTCGCCAGGGGCAAGTCGAACGCCCAGATCGCCGAGGAGCTCTTCGTCTCGGAGGCCACCGTGAAGACCCACGTCGGTCACCTCTTCGCCAAATTGTGCCTGCGCGATCGCGTCCATGCGATGATCCTCGCCTACGAGACCGGCATCGTCGCGCCCGGCGCCTGAAGGCCGCGGCGCCGGCCCCCCCACCGGCGTCGGGCGGGACCCGGTCGCGGTGGCGGCCGGGTGAGCGCCCCGCGGCGAGCGCCGGCTCGCACGCCTCCTAAGATCAGGCGGTGCGCCGAGGACCCCGAGCGGAGCCCGAAGGGCCGTCGCTCCGTTGAGCGGCGCGCTCCGTTGAACGATCGCAGGTTCGCGCCCGCCCCGGCGGTCGCGTTCGCCCAGGTCGACGAGCCGGTCGTCTCGATCATCGTCGTGGCGTGGCGCTCGGCCCCCTACGCCATCGGTTGCCTTCGCGCCGTGGCACGCCACGCCCACACGGTCCCCTACGAGGTCATCCTCGTCCTGAACGAGCCGACCGAGGCGTTGGAGACGGCGGTGCACCGCTCCGTCTACGGCGTGTCGGTGCTGCGCACCCGCACGAACGTGGGCTTCGCCGGCGCGGTCAACCTGGCGGTCCGGCGGGCGCGCGGCGAGCACCTGCTCCTCTTGAACGACGACACGGAGGTGTTCCCGGGCTGGCTGGAGCAGCTCGTCGAGACCGCCGAACGCAGGCCGGAGGCGGGTGCCGTCGGGAGCAAGGTCCTGCTCTCGGACGGGACGATCCAGGAGGCGGGCTCGGTCGTCTGGGCCGACGGCTGGACCTTCACCGTCGGGCGGGGCCTCGCCGGCACCACCAAGCGCTTCGACTTCGAACGCCGCGTCGATTACTGCTCGGGCTGCTCCCTGCTCGTGCGGCGGTCCACCTGGGAGGCCGTCGGGGGCCTCGACGAGTCGTACTACCCCGTCTACTTCGAGGAGGCGGACCTGTGCCTGCGCATCGCGCGCCTCGGCCAGCAGGTCTGGTTCCAGCCCCGCTCGGTGGTGCTCCACTACGAGTCGGCGAGCACCAACGACGACTACCGCCAGTTCCTGCTCGACCGGAACCACGAGATCTTCGCGGCCCGCTGGTCCGAGGAGCTGGCGAGTCGCGAGCCGCGCGTCGCCGCCCACGAGCCGGCCGTCGAGCGGGCGGTCTGGAAGGCGATGGGCGACCCGGTGCGCATCCTGCTCATCGACGATCGCGTCCCGGACCCGGCGATCGGCTCGGGCTTCGCCCGGATGGCCGACGTCATCGAGGCGCTCGTCGCTACGGGCCGCTACCACCTGAGCCTCCTCGCCTCCTTGGAGGACGGCCACGAGCAGAACGACTGGCTCGCCCGCCTGGGCGTGGAGGTGATCGACGAGCCGCTCGCCGATCACGTCGCCAAGCAGGGCCTCGGGTACTCACTCGCCATCGTCTCGCGCCCGCACAACTACGAGCGCATCGCGCCGAAGGTGCGCGAGCTGCTGCCCGGCGTGCCGATCGTCTACGACGCCGAGGCCCTCTACCACGTCCGCATCGAGCGCCAGGCGGCGCTCGCCACCGACCCGCTCGAGCAGGCGGCGCTCGCACGCGAGGCCGCCGAGATGCGCGCCACCGAGCAGAAGATCGCCGCGGACGCCGACCACCTGGTCTGCATCTCTGAGGCGGAGGCGGAGTTCTTCCGCCGCCACGCACGTTGCCCGGTCGAGGTGAACGCCCCGCTCCTGCTCGCGCCCCGGCCGACCCTGTCCGGGTTCTCCTCCCGGCAGGGCATCGGCTTCGTCGCCGGATGGTTCGCCGGCGCCCGCTCGCCGAACGCCGACGGTCTCATCTGGTTCGCCCGGCGGGTGCTCCCCCTGGTGCGAGCGCGCGTGCCCGGGACGAAGCTCCTCGTGACCGGCGCCGATCCGCCGCGCAACGTGCGGCGGCTGGAGGGCGATGCGGTCAGCTTCGTCGGGGAGGTCGACGACCTGCAGTCCTTCTACGCACGCGTCCGGGTGGTGGTCGTCCCCGCCCGCTACGGCGCCGGCGTGAAGATCAAGACCGTCGAGGCGCTGCAGTTCGCGGTGCCGACCGTCGCGACGGCTGTCGGTGCTGAGGGGATCCCGCTCGACGACCCGGACGTGCTGCTCGTCGCCGACGACCCGGCGGTGCTTGCCGGGACCATCGCGTCCCTCCTCGAAGACGGTGCCGCGTGGGAGCGCCAGCGCCGCAGGATCCTCGACCAACAACGTCGCTGGGAGGCGGCCGGCGCCCGACCGATCTGGCCGGAGCTCGTGCGGCGCCTCTCCGCGCCGCTCGCCGCCGCGGGACCCCCGACGCACTGAGCGGGTCGGGCCGGCGCCGGGCCGGCGCCGGGCGGCCTGGGGCGTCGAGCCCGAGCGACGGAGCGCGCGGAGCGCGCGCAACGCCCGGCGGAGGACGGTCCAAGGCCGGTCGGTAGCCTCCTTCGAGCGGCCCGGCACGGCGAGCGCTCGTCACGATGCCATGGGCGTGCGAAAGGCGAGGCAGCCATGTGGGTCATCTGGGCACCGCTCGGGATCCTCCTGATGATCGTCTACATCGTTTCGTACATCCTGCTGAGGACCTCCGGAGACGGCCGGCCGGCGCTGCAGCGGCTCCGTCATCCGAGCGGGGGCGACCTCCAGGAGGAGTACGGCGGTACCGGGGGGCGGACGAGCAGTCGGCCCCCGGGCCCGACCCCAGGCGAGCACGGATCCGACGCGCCGAGCGCGGCGCACAAGGCTCGTGGCGCCGGCGGGGGAGCGCCCCCGGCGCCGTAGCTCGCGCCGCGCCGGGGCGCCGGGATCGACGCCACGGCGAGCGACGCCGTTGCGTGCGACTCCGGCGCGCGCCGCGAGCGGCCTTCGCGCGAGGGGTGCAGCGCTTCGAAAGGGCTCATCGCGAGCGCACGGACTCCTAACGAGTGCGCCGTACGCTCACCTGGTGAGCCCGAGCGCCAGCGCTCGGCCGTGGCGACGGGGGAGCCGCGACGGCCGGGCGGCGGCGCCGCCCGAGCGACGTGCGCGCGGCCGGTCACCGGCTCCGATCGCTGGGGCGCGTCCCCAGCTCACGGCTCAATTTCGAGATCCGGAGGAAGTCCGTCCGCGATGGTGAGCGTCCAACCGCTAGAAGTTGGCGAGGCGTGGCCCGAGCGCGACCTCACCCGCCCGCCGCGCCGTGCGGGCCGCCCCGGGGGCCACGGGCGACCAGGCGGCGCCCGGCTCCGGCGCCTGGTGGGCAGGAGCGCCCGTCCCGCCGGGATCTTCCTCGCCTCCCGGCTTGGTGTCCTGGCCGTCTTCGGCGCCGCGATCTACGGCCGACGGGACTCGCTCGCGAGCGCGCTCAGCGCATGGGATGCGAGGTGGTACCTCGCCGTCGCCCGCTCGGGCTACCCGCACCTGCTCCCGGCGGCGTTCGGCGACGCCGCGCAGAGCACGCTCGGGTTCTTCCCCCTGCTGCCGCTCATGATCCGTGCAGTCGCGGCGCTCACCCGCCTCTCGTACCTGACGTCCGGCCTGCTCGTCACGACCTTCGCCGGGCTCGCCGCGGCGCTCACCGTGTGGCGGCTGCTGGCCGACACCGAGGGCCGGGCCGCCGCCGACCGGGGGACCGCATTGGTGTTGCTGTCGCCCGGGGCGTTCGTGCTCTCGATGGTCTACTCCGAGGGGCTCATGATCGCCCTGGTCGCGGGGTCACTGCTGTCGCTGCGCAGACGGCGGTGGCTCGTGGCCGGAGCGCTGGCCGCGCTGGCGTCCGCCACCGACCCGCTCGGGGCCGCCGCGATCGCTCCCTGCACCCTCGCCGCCTACGTCGCCGTTCGCGACCGGCGTGAGTGGCGGGCGCTCCTCGCTCCCGTGGTCGCGCCCTTGGGCGTGGTCGCGTTCTTCGCCTTCTTGTGGGCGTGGACCGGCACGCCCCTCGCCTGGTTCGTCGCGCAGCGCCACGGGTGGGAGAGCGGTCCGCTCGGCTCGGGGGTCGTCTCGCAGCTGTCGTACCTGTTCCACCACGGGTTCGCGAACGTCAACGCCAACGTGAAGGTGGCGAGCGCGCTCGTCCTGCTGGTGCTGGTCGTCGTCGCCTCCCGCCGCGCCAGGCCCGAGCCGATGCTCGTCGCCTACGTGGCAGCGGTGCTGGCGCTCGCCCTGCTGGCGCCGACGGTCGGGCTCTCGCCCCGCGTGGCGCTGCGCGCCTTTCCGATCCTCGGCATCGTCGGGGCGCGGCTGCGCCGGGGTTGGTTCGAGGGGGTGATCGGGGCCTCGGCGCTCACGATGGCCGCCCTCGCGGTGCTGTCGCTCGGCAGCGGCGCGTTCACGCCGTAGCGGCGCGATCGCACGAGGACCGGTTCGCGTGGACCGGGCGGGAGCGTCACCAAGCCCTGACGGGGACGTGCCCGACGCCGGAGGTCCGGGCACCGTTCGCGGCGCCGCGGGCAACCCGCTCGTCATCTGACAGGTCGAGGCGCTCCTCGCCGAAGGTCGGGCGATCGGCAACAAGGAGCTCCGCGAGCACCTGGAGGTGACCGGCTACGCCGAGGCGGCCGAGTGGGTCTACGGACAGGCGCTCGAGCCAGGCGAGAGCGTGTTCGCCCTCCGGGCCGCGATCGAGCGCGGGCGGCTCCGAGCACACAAGGGCCCTGACGGTCAGTGGCGAAGCACCCGCGTGTGGGTGGACGAGTGCATCGCTGGCAAGTACCGACGCCGAGGCTGAACGCGCCCCCCGGCTGGCACCGACGCCACGTGCTCACCGCTGCGGCCAACGACACCGCGACGTCGACGCGAGTGGCCAGCGGGTTCGCGCTCGTCGGGCTGCCCGCACCGTCGCGGCGATCGTCGCCGTGGCCGACCTCGGCGTCGCGGGCGAGGCCAGACGCGTCGGCTCCCGAGGTCGAAGCGCGCGTGCCATTTCGGGCGGGATCGATCTACGGTGTGCCGAGAGCACGACCGCGCCGGGGCGACGAGGCGGGCGAACGCGTTGTACCTGGTAGCGGTAGGCCTGTCCGCCGAGGAGCGCGCCCGCCGCCACAGGGAGCCAGCCATGGCACGACTGCCTCGTCGGGCAACTCCTCACGGATCGCGTGACGGATCGGCCCGCGCCACGACAACTCCGGATGTGATTTCACGCGACGAGCTTGCGTCCCTCGTCACCGGCGCACGCGCCGGCAGGCGGGACGAGTGGGAGACCCTCTACCGGCGGGCGCTCCCTCGGCTGCTCAACTACGCCCGCCGGCGGCTGCCGAGCGACGAGCACGCGCGCGACGCCGCGGCGGAGACCATGGTGCGGGCGGTGGCCAACCTCGACCGCTTCGCGGACGAGGGCGGCGGCTTCGACGCCTGGCTGTACGGAATCTTGCGCCACGTCGTCCTCGACGCCCAGCGCCGCCTCTGGCGCGAGGCGCCCGTCGCGTCGCCCGAGACCCGGGGCGACGAGCCGACGGCGGTCGACGTCGTGATCGAACGTGACGATGCGGCGCAGCTGCGCGCGGCGTTCAGTCTGCTCAGCGCCAACGACCAGGAGATCCTCGAGCTGCGAGTCGTCGCCGGGCTGTCCTCGGAGGCCGTCGCGGAGGTGGTCGGGCGCCGCCCGGGGGCGGTCCGCATGGCGCAGACTCGAGCGCTCGCCCGCCTGCGGGAGCTGCTCGCCGAGGGTGACTGGCATGTTGCTTGACGACGACCGGCTCATCGAGCGGCTCGGTCGCGCCCTCGCGATGCCCGATGTCGAGCCGACTCCGGCCGAGATCGGCCGCCTGCACGAGGCGCTCGACCCGGCGAGCCGAACCGGCGCCGCCGCGCCCTTTCGCGCTGAGACCCCGCTCGCGCAGCCCTTTCGGACAGACGTCCTCGTGCTCGCGCCCGCGCCGCTCCCCGCCCGATCGGCGGTAGAGGCCGGAGAGGCGGTAGAGCGCGCGCTCGCGGGCGCGTTCGACGCCCTCTCGGCCTGCCTCACGGGGCGTGACGTGAACGAGGTCCTCCGCGCCGCCGGCGAGCTGCGGGCCCAGCTCGGCGCGCACGGGCGGATGCAGAGCCGGGACGCGGCGCTGCGCGCCCGGCGCCTGCTCGGCGAGGCCGCCCAGTTCCTCCTGTCGACGCCGCCCGCCGATCCCCAGACGGCTCGGAGCTAGCGCCGAGAAGCGTTGACCATGGTGCTGCCCTTGACTCGCGCCAAGGTCCGAGAAGGACGCATCCTCCAGATCGACTGACCGCCCAGCGGACCGGCGGACCACAACAGGTTCCCTGTTCGCCGAGCCGGCCACCGCGGGCGCGCCCGTACGTGCCGGTCGGGTGCCCAGAGGTGACGTGACGGTGTGAGTTGGAGCGCTCGTTCCGTGCGGGCGGCCGGAGCTAGGTCCTCGCGGCTCGGCGGCCAGCGATCTTCGCCGCCTTTCGCTGCTTACGCTTCGCGACGTCGCGCCGCGCCACCTCAAGTTGCGAAGACGCCGGCTCGGCCCTCAACCGCAGCCAGCTCTCGAGGCGGCCACGTTCGAGACGCCCGTCGGACAGCGCGGCTGCGAGCGCACAGCCCTGCTCGCCTGCGTGGGAGCAGTTGGTGTACTTGCAGCTTTGGGCAAGGACCTCGACATCGTGGAACACCCGTTCCACCCCGTCACCAGCGCCCACCACTGACAGCGCTCGCATTCCGGGCGTGTCGATCAGAAGCCCGCCTCCGGGAAGCTGCACGAGCTCACGGTGAGACGTCGTATGCCGTCCGCTGCCGTCCTTGCGTACCGCTCCTGTTGCCAGGATCTCCGCACCCGCCAACAGGTTGGCGAGCGTCGACTTCCCTGCTCCTGACAGCCCCAGCAGCGCGACCGTGCGACCGGGTGCCAGGTAGGGCGCCACGTCGTCCATGCCCTCACCGGTCGTCGAGCTGACGACGAGGACACTGACGCCGTCGGCGACCGCTTTGACCGCATCCACCGCGTCGGCCACGACGGCTGCCGGGACGGCGTCGGACTTGGTGACGAGCACGACGGGGGTGGCGCCACTTTGCCACACCAGCGCCAGGAACCGCTCGAGGTGGCGCGGGCTGAGACTTCCGTCGAGCGCATCGCACAACAAGACGGTGTCGACATTTGCGGCGACGATCTGCGGGGGCGCCGCACCCATCGCACCCACCTCCCGCCGGAGCACACGACGACGAGGAAGAACCGCCGCGATCCGCACCCCGCCACCGGTGGCGGGCCCTGGGCCGACGCCCAGCCAATCGCCGACCGCCAGCTCCACACCACGCTCAGCCGCGATCCGAAGCTCGGCAATTCCAGTCATGGCGGTGCACCTACCGCGGTCGACTCGCGACACCCGTGCAGGCACCAGGGTCGGATCGCACAGTGCCGCCAGCGCGGTCGCCCAGCCGTCGTCCCACCCAAGGGCCAGCAAGCCCGGGGCAGCTGAGATGGTGGGCACAGAGCACTCCTTGCAATCTGACGGACCCCATTGTCCCACCGTTGCAGCCGTCACCCGCCCCGACCCACACCTCGACCATCACGACCGCTGGCGCGCCCCGAGGGCTCGATCCATCGCGGAGCGGGCCGTCGCGCGCGGCCGTCTGCGTCGATGTCTGCGCGCCGGACATCGAACAGGTGCAGCTGGTGCCCGTCGCGGATCCCGACGAACTGGCGCAGGTCGAGGGCGTAGCCGTCACGGGTGAGGCCCCGGTAGTCGCCGAGGAAGCCGGCGGGCGCGACGTGCTCAGGGTCGGGGCGCGAGAATATCTGGAGCCTTCGAGGAGGAGACCTGATGCACTCAGCGTCCGCAGGCACTGTCCGTGCGGCGTTCGAGGCGTTCCTTCGACAAGATCTCGTGGCGCTCCAGCAATATGTGCACCCTGATCTTGAATGGACTTTCCTCGACCCGACAAGCGAAAGCCCGACGCCGGCAACATGTCATGGACGTAAGGAGCTTGAGAAGGCAGCAGGGAAGTGGGCGAGCATGGGACTCGCGACCGAACTCGAAGAGTTGGAGGGAATCGGCGACAAGGTCGTCGTCATCCTCCACGCGCCGGGACTGGATCGCTTCCGGGCACGGACGGCCGATGATCGCAACTTCCATTTGGTCACTGTCCGAGACGGGCGGGTGACGGCCATCCGGGCGTGCTACGAGCGAGCTGAAGCCAGATCTCGGGCCGGACTTGCATGACGTCGAACGCCGCGTTGCCGTGAGACGAGAGCCGCACTGATCGATGGCTGCGGCGCGCGCCGCCGCGGCATCGGGCTCGCAAGAATGCGAGTGAACGTTGCCGGCCGCGGCACCAGGCCGGCAAGAGGACAGCACCGTCGGAAGCCGGCAGCGGTGCGTCGTCCTGTCCCCCGGCGCCGTCAGCCGCTGGCAGGTCAGGATCTCCAGGACCGGTGTGGACTCGGCGGTGGGTCACCGATCGCCAGCAGTGCGGATGCGGCCACGCTTGCCTCAGCCGGCGGAGCGCCCGCTGCCACGGCCGTTTCGTGCGCGCCAGTCGATCCGCCGGACGCGTCCGGGCGGTGCTGCTCGGCGGGTTGCGCCTCCGTGGCGCCGAATGTGCGGAGCAGGAACAGCAGCACCAGCAACGGAAGGGCGAACCGGAACAACGCGGCCTGCGTGTAGGCCTCGGGCTCGAAGAAGACCGCGCCGACACCTTGCCCCGAGCCGGCGACGCGCTGACCCGAGAAGTAGACGACGGTCGCGGCGAGCAGGATGACGTAGCCGAAGAACAGGAAGACCCGGCTCGAGCGCGGGAGGTAACGGCTCGCGTGGTTGGTCATCGACTCGCCCGACATGGTCACGTCCCACGCGACCGCGACCAGGACGAGGACCGCTGCCCACACCGCGACCCGGCTGGCGGACAACGCGTCGTTGTACAGCGTGTCGACGAGGCGCAACGCCAGCACGCCCCCGACCAGGCCGGTCAGCGCCGCCGGGAGGCGGCTGCTCCACCGGTCCGTGCGGCGTGCGGCGACGAGCAGAGCGAGCAGGCCCAGCACCGCGATGCCAGCGAGGGTTCCGTTCTCGGCGAGCACCGGCCAGTGCGCCGCGGGTCCCGCCAGGACGCGCCCGAGGGAGTCGGCGAAGTAGACCACGGTGAACAGCGCATAGACGCCGAACAGGAGCAGGGCGCCGCGAAGCCGCCCGCACCAGCGTCGACCGACGCCGGCGACGAGTCCGAGGGCGAGCACGCCGAGCAGGATCTGCATGAGGTCGCCGACCGTCTCAAGCCGGTCGGCACTGGCCAGCTGTGCCGCGGCCGTGGTCTCGACCGCCGCGGCGGCCGGGATCCGTGCGTGGGGGACGCCGGGCAGCCGGAAGCTGTGGACCAGCGCCGAGAGCTGTCGGATGGCCCCCACGGTGTTCTTCCCGTCGGTCACGCCGTAGAAGAGGTACGCGTCAGCGCTGCCGCGGACCGGGTACAGCCACACGACCGCGGCCGTCAGGGGGGCTTTCGGGGCGAGCTCGACCCGCTGCGCCGGACCGTCCTCGGCGACTGGGCCCCGGGGTGCGCCGAACCCTGACGCGAGGCTCGTGATCGTGGCGTGGCCGAGCGAGCCGCGCACGACAGAGAGGATGACCAGCCCGAGCGTCGGCGAGTGGTCGACGAAGGTGTCCCCCCGTCCGGCCGGCTGGCGCAGCCAGCCGGCCGGGACGAGCAGGGTGGACCCGCCGGGGCCGGCAAGCGGGCGTACGTCCGCCGCGGCCGTGTAATTGCCCGTGCCGGACACCTCCGGCGTCGCCGTCACGGAGAAGCGGCCCGTCACCGCTCCGGCCAGCGGCGCGATCATAAATGAGACCACGGCGAGCACGGCGAACAGGCCAGCGAAGTTCAGCGTCTCCGGCCAGGTCTGGCGCCCGAGGCGCAGGGCGTGCCCGAGCACGACCAGGGCACCGGCCGCGACCGCGAACAGCCCGACGCCCTGGCCGAGGCGGACGAGCCGGTGCGCCGGCTCGCCGGATTGGGTGACCCAGGCGATCGCCGCCAGCGCGACGCAGCCAGCGGCGGGCACCGCCGTCCTCGCGAAGCGCCGGCGGGCCTCGCGGGCGTGGGCCCCCGGGGCGAGCCGCCCGACGGCCCCGAGCAGGCGTTCGGCGCTCAGCTGGCCCCACTCCCCGAAGTCGGCCGCGGCGACCTGCAGGATCGGTGTCGTGAGCAGGGCGACACCGACCATGAGCAGGTTGACCGTCCCCGGGAACAGCGTCAGCCCTCCGACCGTGGGGCTCGCCGCGTACAGCACCAGCAGGTAGGCGCCGAACAGGCCGCAGTACACGACGAGCAGGGCGGCGCGCAGCCGCCTGTCCTGCTCGGCGTCCCCCGGCCGCCCTCGCCTGGCGAGCATCGCCACCGCGGCGACGACGACGATCGCGACGAGCAGCCCCCGGGTGGCGAGGAGCGCCCAGCCCGGGAGCAGGACGGCGAACCCGCCGATCCCGAGCACGCCGGTCTGCTGGCCCATCGCGCCGGTCAGCACCAGGACGACGGCGAGCGCGAGGGGCCGGTGCGCGAGCACCGCGCCGGTCAGGACGTAGCCGAAGCCGACCGAGATCAGTACGAGTGTGGCGATGAACAGCGGGCTGCTGAGCGTCGTGCGGACGCCCGCGGTGACCGGCAGCACGACCGCCGCGCCACCCACGTCGCGCAGCGCGATCAGCAGGGCCGCCCCGACGAGGCAGGCGAGCGCCCCACCGGTCGCCAGCCGCAGCGGGGCGTCCATCGTCGTGAGCGCGATGCGCCGATCGCGGAAGACCTCGAGCAGCCCGCGGGATGCGTACCCCTCCGGTTCGTGCGCGTGCGCCCCGGGTTCTTGGCGACGTCCAGACCCGGTCACGACCCAACCCCGGCGGTGCTCGCGACCGGTCGGGGCGGCGAGCCGGCACGTCCCCGACGGGTCGGCGGCTGCTCCGGGCGTTCTCCGGTCCGGCTAGGCATCGACCGCTGCGGTCGCGCCGCCGAGCGCCGGGCCGACGATCGAGTAGGCGCGCCTGCTCACCCACATCCGCTCGGGCCCGAGCGGCACCCGGGTCCACGAGCCCTGCAGGCGTGGCAGCATCACCTCTGAGCGCGCCACGGTGTAGGCGAGGGACTTCGGCTTGGTGGCGCTGAAGATCGTGCGGCCGGTCCTGAACACGTGCACCGTGTCGCCGGACACCGCCACTATCCGGTGCTGTCCGAGGAACATCAGCCAGTACGACAGGAACCGCCAGGTCGGCTTGATCCCGGTCTGTGCTGTGAACGCGCAGTCGAGGCGGGTGCCGGCGGGCAGCAGCGCCGTGCACGCGGGAATGATCGTTGACGTCATCGGGGTTCCTCTCGTCGTCGGTGGTTGCGCATGAATGGACGCGGCCGTCCGTGGGGCGGGAACGCAGGAGGACCGGGCCTCGGAAGCTGCGAGGTTCCTGGTCGTGGTCGACCGGTGGTATGCCGCGCTCGTCGCGATCGGTCAGCCAATGGGGTAGAGGATCTCGTGCCAGGAAAGGCTCGACGTCGATTCGCGCGCGACTACTCTGACGACGAATCGACCCCCTGACGACATCAGGTTGAATGTCTTCGAGGACGTCTCCGTCTTCCCGATGTGGATGGACTTCTCGAACTGTGCGAGCCAGTGCAGGACCTGTGGGGGGTCGTACGCGATGTTGCTCAGCATGAGCCCGCCGAGGACCTCGGCGTTCTTGTAGGCGTACTTGACCGACTTGCTGGCCACATCGACATAGTCGACGGCGTCGACGAGGCTCGATCCTCGTAGCTCCTCGATGATCACGTCCCCGTACACGGATCGTCCGAATTCGTACCCGTAGCCCTTTGCGGTGCTGTCCGTCCAGGAGATCGAGTGCTCGAAGTAGCCGTTCAACGCCGCCTGCTCGTCGGCTACCGAGAGATTGAACTCGAAGGTCCTGCTGGTCGACGCGGCGGCGAGACGGGGGAGCGTGCCGAGCAGCGACAGGACGACGGCGGCTCCCACGGCGGTCGACCTCAACGTCACTTTCAACTTCAACTTCACCTTCACCCTTCGCCTTCCTCTCTGGTCTGACAACGATGGGGAGCGCTCGGCAGCTTGGATCTCGATGCGCTTGGCGCTCGGACCGTTGCCACCTGTGCGCCGTCTTGTCGGCAGGGTCGAGCCGGGCTCGGCTCGCCGGCCTCGCGATCGCCCTGCGGTCGCTCGGGCCGGGTTCTTACCTTCCTCTCGAGGCGCTCGTCGCCGGCCGGCCCTCGTCGGGCAGGTTGGTCGAGCGCAAGACTGCGGACCCGAACGGGCGCTGAACCCAGGGGAAGGCCCTAGTCACGGGTCGCTCTCGCCCGGACTTCCGGCGGCACGGACGTCGTCCAGCAGCGCACTGAGCTCGAGCCATCCGTGGAACGGTCTGCGGGCGCCGAGGTCGTTCTCCAGCGAGCCGGAGATCGCGACCGTGTCCCGATCGAGGTGCAGGAGGACGTCGAGCGTCGGAACGGGCTCCATACGGTGATTCTCGGTGCCGTTAGGGAGCCGAGCGCCAGGGGGCGACCCTGGGAAGTTGGCGGAGCTGGGCACGGCGCGAGCCGCATCCGGGTCGCTTCCGGGCGCAGGACATGGATTTCGACGCCCGCTAGCCTGCCGTCCGGCGGCCCTCGGGCTCCGTGCGCCGCCGACGACCAGCGTGCGCAGCTGGCTCGGCGGGTGACATCGGCATCTCCGGCGCGTGGACCCCCCCTGGGTAGGACGATGATGAGCGAGAAGGCGGGACGGGCGCGCCGGGCACTGCCCGATACCGAGCTCGCGGGGCCGGGCTCGCCTCTCGTCGACCGCGACGTCGAACGTGGCGTTCTGACGGCGGCCCTCGACCGGGCTGGTACCGGAACCGGGATCGCCGTGCTCATCGAAGCTGCCGCCGGGCTCGGCAAGTCCCGGCTCCTCGCCGAGGCCGTGCGCCTGGCACGGGAGCGACACGTGCTCGTTCTGCGTGCCCGGGCGACGCAGAGCGAACAGGACTTCCCGTTCGGCCTGGCGCGACACCTGTTCGAGCCGCACCTGGCCGACCGGGCACCGGCCGATCGCGAGATGCTGCTCTCGGGCGCCGCGGCGATGGTCCGGCCGCTGCTCACGGGAGAGGTTCCGCCGGATACCGAGCACCCCGGCCGCTCGCCGTTCGCCCTGATCCACGGGCTGTACTGGCTGGTGCTGAACATCGCCGCCACGACGCCGGTGCTCGTCTGCGTCGACGACCTGCAGTGGGGTGACGAGACCAGCCTGCGCTTCTTGCTCTACCTCGCCGAGCGCGTCGAGGACTCACCGATCGTGCTGTTGGCGGCCGCCCGGCCCGGCCGGCGGACCGGTGACCCAGGGGCGCTCGCCATGCTGCGAGGCGGCCCGGCCGTGACGACGCGCCGACTGTCGCCGCTCAGCCCGGCGGGCATGACCGAGCTCGTCCATCGCGCTGCGCCCGGCATGGCCGAGGAGGTGTGCGCCGCCTGCATCGAGACGGCCGAGGGCAATCCCTTCTACCTCCACGAGCTCTTGCTGGCGATCGAGGAGGACCGCTCCGATGGTGTCGAGGGCGACCCAGACCGGATCCGTGAGCTCGCCGGAGCCTCCCTGGCGCGCGCCGCGCTGTTCCGGATGGTGCGCCTCGGACCGGCGGCCGTCGCGCTCGCCGAGGCGCTCGCCGTCCTCGGCGGGCAGGCGCCGCTGCAGCTGGCGGCGAAGCTGGCCGAGGTGGCCCTCCCCGTCGCAGCGGCCGCCGCGGACGAGCTGGCCGTGGAGCAGGTCATCACGTCGGGTCCGGTCCTCGACTTCGTCCACCCGCTGATCCGCCAGTCGATCTACGACGAGATGCCGCCGGCCAAGCGCTCGCTCGACCATGCCGCTGCCGCCCGGCTGCTGCATGCCGGCCACGCGCCGGTGGAGCAGGTCGCCGCGCAGCTGCTCGCGGCACCGGCGGGAGCCGAGTCCTGGGTCGTCGAGACGCTTCGCGAGACGGCTCGGCGCGCCACGGCGAGCGGCGCGTCGGCGAGCGCGGCGCGGTACCTCGAGCGGGCGGTCGAGGAGGCGAGCGACCCCGACACGCAGGGCGCGCTGCTGGTCGAGCTCGGATCGGCGCAGACCGGCGCGGGCATCACCGGCGGTGCCGACCACCTTCGCGCGGCGCTCGACCGCCAACGCGATCCCGCACGGCGCGTCGAGGTGGCACGGCTGCTCGCGCGCGCGCTCGCCGCCGAAGGTCGCCCCGCGGTGGCCGCCGACGTGCTCGAGCGCACCCTCGACTCCGCGGACGCCGACACCGAGTCGCTGCGGAGCGGCCTGCTCGCGGACTACCTCATCCACGCGAGCTTCGAGCCGGGTCTGCGCCAGCGCGCCATCGAGCGCGCCACACCGCTGCTGCACGAGCCGCCGGACGCGACCACCGCCGAGGCCCGGGTGCTGCTGGCCGTCCTGGCGATGCGGTCGGGCCAGGGCTGGTACGCGAACGGGGCGACCGTCACCCTGGCGAAGCGCGCCTGGGCCGACGGCGCCCTGCTGGAGGAGGACGGTGCTGACGGGCCGGGGTGGCTGATGACGGTCTGGGCGCTGGAGCTCGCCGAGGCGCACGGTCAGGCCCTCGAGGTGGGTGCCGCTGCGCTGGCCGCCGCCCGGCAGGCCGGCTCGGTCGACGCGTTCGCCGCGGCCAGCTACTTCCGTGGTTACGCCTGCCTCGGGCTCGGCCGCCTCGCCGACGCGCAGGCCGATGCCGAGCAGGCGCTCGCCGCCGGCAGCGCCGAACGGAACCGGTACCTCGTCGCGCTCCTCGTGCTCCGGGTCAACGCCCTGCTCGAACGGGGCGAGCTCGACGACGCCGAGCGGACGCTCGAGCGGGCCGTCGCCGCTGTCCGCGGTGGCATGCTCGAGGTGCCCTGGAGCCAGCACGCCGCGGGCCGTTGCGCCCTCGCCCGCCACCGTCCGGCCGAGGCGCTCGACTTCTTCCAGCAGGCGGGCGCCTACCTGGTCGACCGCCTCGGCGCGGAGCACACCGTCCTGCCGTGGCGCGCCGACGCCGCCCGGGCCGCGCTCGCGCTCGGCGACGGCGGTCGTGCCCGCTCCCTCCTCGAGGCCGACCTCGCCCTCGCCGACCGGCGGCAGGCCGTCATCGCGAGGGGCCGCTGCCTGCGCCTCCTCGGTCTGGCGACCGACGGCCCGGGAGGGCTCGAGCTCCTCTCCGAGTCCGTCGAGGTCCTGACGGGGACCGTGGCCGAGCTCGAGCTCGCCTACGCGCTCGCCGATCTCGGTGCCGCGCTCCGCCGCTCGGGCCGGCGCAGCGCCGCCCGGGCGCCGCTCACCGCCGCGTTCGGGGTGACCCGGCGGCTCGGTGCCGGGCTGTTGGGCGGGCGGGTCCGCGACGAGCTGGCCGCGGCGGGGGCCCGCCCGGCGCCCGAGATCACCATCGGCGCGGCGGCCCTCACCCCGAGCGAACGCCGCGTCGCGGACCTGGCCTGCCAGGGACTCACCAACAGCGAGATCGCGCAGGCGCTGTTCGTCAGCCCGAAGACGGTCGAGTACCACCTGCGCCACGTCTACCAGCGCCTCGGCATCACCAAGCGACGCCAGCTGCGGGCCGCGCTTCCGGCCACCGACTGAGCCCGCCCGCACCCGGCGCTCCCAGCGGCGCTGACGTGCGACCCTCGTCGACCGCCGGCCCCGGGCGCGGTCAGCTGCGCCGTGGACCTCACCCCCGAAGGGCGGCGACCTCAACCTCCGAGGCGCTGGGCGACCTGCTGGAGGGTGAGCGAGCTGGCCGGCGCGGTGATCGTCAGACGGCTCGGATAGCCGAAGGTGATCGTCCCGCTCGAGCCCGCCGAGCTCCCGCTGAGCTCGATCGGACGCGGCGGGCCGGCGAGCGCGATGTAGAGGGTTCCGCCCGAGCCGTCGTTCAGCGCCAGGACGTGGACCCCGTCAATCGTCGTCGCCTTGCCCTTCGACGCCTTGGTGCCGCCCGACACCAAGCCGGTCGCGAGCTTCGTCGTGTTCGTGAGCTGGCCGAAGCTTTGCGCGAACGACTTCGCATCGGAGGCACCGAGCTTGATCCAGCGGTTCGACAGCGTGCTCACGAGGGCGGCGTACTGCTTGGCCGTGAGACCGGTTCCCGAGCTGCCGAACTCGCGCCAGAGCGCCGGGCCTGCGTTCAGGTAGACCGCGCCGCCGGCATCGACGAAGCGGATCGTCCCGACAAAGCCGGCGCTCGACGCGCTGGAAGAGAGCGTTCCGGCGCTGTCGTTGCCGTGCCCGGACGATTCGATGTCGAGGCCGATCTTCGCCGAAGCGATCTTGATGGAGCCCTTCAGGACGAGGTTCGTCTCGCCCTTCAGGGTCGCGAGGCTTCGAGCGAGGATCTGCTTGGCCGTGAGCCCACCGATTCCGTTGTCGGCAGGTCGACCGCCGAACGCGGTCAGGGCGCCGGCTGCGAGCGCGGGGACGAGTGACGCTACGCCGAGGCGGACGAGGCGAGGCTTCATCGGTGGACTGCTCCTCAGGTCGGAGTGGAAGGCGGATGGTGAGGTTCGAGGCGTCAGGGCGAGTCGGTCGACACGGTCCGTCGCCGTGGGCGCGGCAGCATACGTCGGCGCGTCCGCCTCCCCCGCGGATGGGTCGGGGGGACTGCCTTCTGATGATCCTCTACGGCAGTCGACCACCGCTTTTGGAGCTCCCCGGTGTGCGGCGGGGCTCAGGGAACGAGCTCGTAACAAGAGATGGGGGACAGACCCTGCGGATCGAAGAGCTGGATCTGGGCGTCCACGTTCGGCCTGATGCCAGGCCTCGGGTGGCCCTTCGCCGGATGGAAGACACCCGTCCAGTGGAGCTGTCCGTAGGGCCCCGAGAGCCACTTGATCGACCGACCGTGCTCCCGGTAGCGGCCGACCGACACCCCTCCGGACAGCCGGTCGCCCTTGCGAGCCGAGGCGACGAGGTAGATCGAGCTGGTCTTCAGCTCGATCTCCTGCACGTAGTTCTGGAAGCCCGACTGGTAGTTGTAGGAGTAGCAGTCGTACAGCTTGCCCACCGGGGCGCCACCCACGTGTGCGGAGGCGCTGGCCCCCGGCAGGCCGATCGACAGGATCGCCGCCAGCGCCACACCGGCCGACGCGCACCCGCGCCGAAATGGGGAACCTGACACGCCTGTCTCCTTGGTCGGTCAACCACTCAGTCGATCACCGGCTCGTGTTACGCCGGCCCGGCACGGGCCGCGAGCAGGTGAGCGCAACCCTGTCACCTGCGGCGTCGCCTTCGCACCAGGGTGCGACCCTAGGTTTGGACCGCCCGGTTCGGCGATGCCGGCACAACGGCGCCCGGATGCCATGCCCGAGGACTCGGCGGCGCGCCGCCCGGGCGCTCCCGACGAGCGGTCTGCGGCGGTGTCACGGAGGTGCCCGGAGGGTCGGCGAGGCTTCCCGGCGTGGATTGTCCTCATCTGACCTGTGACACGAGGCCTCGGCCTCCGACAAACCTTGGCGTGCCGGCGCGGCCGGCCGCGAGCAACGTCGGACCCCCACAGGAGACGCATGCCCCCTCAGCCGATTGGCGGCCGCTACCGCGTGCTCGAGCCGCTCGCCCGGCACGGGGCAGTCGCGACCTTCGCCGCTGAGGATCTGTGGCTGCACCGTCGCATCGGGCTCTCGCTGCATGACGGCGAGAGCGACCTTGACCGCGTCGCCTTCGAGCGCGCGGCCGAGGTGCTGGCGGGCTCCTGGCGGCGCGGCGCCCTCCCGCTCTACGACCTCGGTGCCGAGCACCAGCAGCGCTTCGTCACCTTCGAGCTGCCCCGCGCGACCCTGGCCTCCTCGCTGACCCGGGGGCCGGGCGACGCCGGCAGCGTGCGTGCCCTCGCCCTCGCCCTCGCCGCCACGATCGGCGAGCTTCACGAGCGCGGGGCGGTCCACGGGCGGCTCCACCCTGGTGCCGTCTGCCTCGACCGGACCGGCGAGCCGCAGCTCGCGCTGGCCCCGGTGGCACCGGCGCCCCCCGGCTGGGGCGGCGAGACCGCCTGGGTCGCGTCCGAGCAGCTTCGAGCCCTCGAGCCCTCGGTGGAAGGTGACGTCTGGGCGCTCGGCGCCGTGCTGCTCAGCGTCCTCGTCGGCACGGGGCCGGGCCCGCTCGGGGAGGCGGCGACCGCCGAGCTCGCCGACCACCTGCGCCGCTCGAACGATCCGGAGCTGATCGCGCTGATCGCGCGCTGCCTGGCGACCGAGCCGGCACGGCGGCCGGGGTCGATGCTGGCGATCGCCGGAGCGCTCGGCGCGTCGGCGTCTGAGGATGCACTCGCCGTCGCGCCCCCGGAGCAGGAGCACCGTGTTCCCACCGCGGGGAGCGTGCGCCGCCGTCGTGCGACCTCGCCGGCGGTCCTCGGGGCGGTCGTCGCCTGCACGACGCTTGCCGCGTCGCTCGGGGTCGTGGTCGACCACCCCGGCGACGCGCCCGCGCCGCCGACGGGCTGCTCCGCCTCGGCCACGGTCGATCGGACCTGCGCCGCCGGGGCGGCCGAGACGGGCGCCCCGGCCTCGACGACCGCCGCCAGCACCGCGGCGGCGCCGAAGGTCGCCTCGGGCACCGCCGCGACGGCGGAGACGGCGGCGAGGGCCGCCACGACCACCACGCTCGCCGACGCCGCCACGGCTGCCACGCGCGCCACGACCAGCACTGGCGCCACCGCCACGGCCGCCGGCGCCCCCGCGACGGTCCCGGGCACGCCCCGGACCGCGGCCGCGGGATCGACGGCCGCGGCGGCGACGATGTCGGCGCGCACGGGCACGCAGGGCGAGCGGCTCCGCCGCACCGGCCTGGCGCGGCGCGTGGCGCTGCGCCGGGCGCTGCTTCGGGCCAAGGCCCGGGACCGACGGCTGCGCGTCGAGCAGCTGCTCGCCCGCGCCGACCGGTTGCGCGACGCCCGGGCGCGCCGACGGGCGGCCGGGGTCGCCGTGCTGCGCCGGGCAGCCCGCTGGCGGCGCTTGGCGGTGCTGGCCAGGCGTCGCGAGCGCCTCCGCCGTGCCCCGGCCAAGCGGCTGCTGGCCCTCTACCGGCCTGCGGCGCAGGCGGTCCCGGGCCTGCAGGCATCCACCGCGCGCCTCGCGCTGGCCTGCCAGGAACCCCAGGCAGGGGCGCCCGGTCCGCCCTGGGCGCCCCGGCCCGGCTCGCTCTTGTTGAACGCGCCCGCCGGAGGCGGCTACGTGCCGGGCAGGCCCGGTCAACCCTGGTGCTGGTCCGGCGAGCGGGCGGACGGCGAGCATCCCGCCGTCGCCTAGCCCTGCCCGCACGCCGACCGTCCGCCGCGCCCCGACCGGGGCCGACGTCGGGCCAGGCGTGGTGGAGTCCCGAACGCCTACCCATGACGGAGGTCCGATGCTCGCTCACGATGAGGCACCGCTCCCCCAGTTCACCTCGGCCGTGCGCGGTTACGACCGCAACCAGGTCGACCGGCACGTCGCCCAGCTCAGCGAGTGGTTGCAGGACTACGCGATGAGGACCGAGGCGGCCGAGCGCGCCGCCACGGCCGCCACGGGCGAGGCCGAGGAGCTGCGCGCCCGGCTGGCCGAGCTCGAGCGACGGAGCTTCGTCTCGACGCCGGAGTCGTTCCGGGCGCTCGGCGAACGCGTCGGCAGGATCCTCGAATCCACCTTCGAGGCCGCCGAGGAGCTGCGGACGCGGACAGAGGCGGAGTCGAACGCCTACGAGGCCGAGCACGAACGGCACGCGAAGGAGCTGCTCGCCGAGGCAGAGCGGCGCGCGGTCGAGATCCGTGCCCAGGCGCACTCGACCGCCGAGGAGATGGTCGAAGGCGGTCGGGCGCAGCGTCGCGAGCTCGAGCGCGAGATCGCCGCGCTCGAGGGGCGCCGGCGCGACGCGCTCGCCGAGATCGAGCGCCTGCAGCGCTACCTCTCCTCGGTGCTCGGAACCGTGGCCGAAGACGCCGTGGACCACCCCGCAGCCCCTGGTCGCGCCCTCGGGGAGGGCGCCGGACCGCTCGAGGGGCCGACCACCGAGGTGCTCGGGACCGGCCCGGCGCCGGAGGCGACCGAGGTCGTGCCCGTCATCGGGCCGGGCGCGGGCGGCGGCGACGACCCCTCGGGCACCGGCACCCCGACGCCATGACCGACGCTCCGCTCAAGGCCCCCCGAGCACCGCGCGCCCGCGCCCGGACACCGGCGTGACGCGCGTCCGCACGGCCGTCCTCCCCGCCGCGGGGCTCGGGACGCGCCTGCTCCCGGCGACCAAGGCGGTCCCGAAGGAGCTCTTCCCCGTCGGGGGACGCCCCGCGATCGCCTGGGCCCTGTCCGAGGCGGCCGAGGCCGGCATCGAACGGGTCGTCGTCGTGTCGAGCCCGCGCAAGTCGGCGATCGAGCGCTACCTCGACCGCGAGGTGCAGGCCGTCGGCGGCGCGGCGGCCCAGCCGGACAGCTCGAGGTCGTTTCCCCAGGTCAGCGTCGTCTACCAGCGCAGCCCCGCCGGGCTCGGCGACGCGGTCCGGGTGGGGCGCCTCGCGGTCGGCGCGGAGCCCTTCGCCGTGATCCTCCCCGACGAGATCCTGCTCGGGGGCGGGCGGCTCTTGCGCGAGATGCTCGACGGCTACGAGCACACCGGCCGCTCACAGGTGAGTCTGCTGGCCGTCGAGCCCGACGAGATCGGCTCCTACGGCTGCGCCGAGCTCGCGCCCGGGCCTCCGGCGGGCTGGCGCTTGGCCGTCGCGGGCTGCGTCGAGAAGCCCGATCCTGCAGCCGCGCCGTCGCACTACGCCCTGTCCGGCCGCTACGTGCTCGGGCCCCAGGTGCTCGACGAGCTCGACGCCCTCGAGCCGGGGGCGCGCGGCGAGGTCCAGCTCACCGAGGCGCTCGACCGGACGGCGCGCCGCCTCGGGCTCGACGGCGTCGAGGTGCGTGCGGAGGACGGACGCCTCGACGTCGGCAACTGGCAGGGCTGGCTCGAGGCGAACGTCCGGCTGCTCGGCGAGCGCCCGGCCCGGGCCGAGGGGGCGTAGCGCGAAACCCCCGGAGCCGGTCGAAGGAAGGAGGCGGAGCGGCGCTCGGTGACGGTCGGGCACCGGAGCCCTGTCGGGGAGCTTGATCGCCCTCACGGCTCGATTGCGTCCTGCGCGGCCCTGCGCGCCGGACGGACCGGGCGCTGCCGTGCGCCCGACGCTGACGTCGGCTGTGCTCGGCGCGCCCGGGTCCGCCGTCGACCCTCGGGGAGGCGGCGCGAGGTCGGCCTGCGGCTCACCGGGGCATCTCCTGTCGTCGCGCCGGCGAATGACGCCCGGCACGTCCGTCAGCCGGCCCCCTTGAGCGCGCGCGGCCGAGGGCCGTTAGGAGGACGAGGAGGAAGGAACCGGATGTCTGCAGCGCGCTCTGCGTGGAAGCTCGTGGTCGTCGTGGGGCTTGCCGCCGTCGTCGGCTACTTCCTCCTCCCCGGCAGCGGTGCGAAGAACGCGGCCTACTCGGTCATCGGCCTCGGCTCGGTCGCCTGCGTGGTCGCCGGCATCGTCCGGCGCCGCCCCGCCGATCGAGGAGGATGGCTCGCGATCGCGGCCGGCAACCTGAGCTTCGTCGTCGGCGACGCCGTCTACGACTTCTACCAGTTCGTCCTCCACCGGGCGACGCCCTTCCCGTCCGCGGCCGACGCCTTCTACCTCGCCGGGTACCCGTTCCTCATCTTCGGCGTGGCGCGCCTCACCCGGGGCCGCGCCCGCGGCCAGGGGGCGCGCGAGTCGTATGCGGACGCCGCGATCGTCGCCATCGGGGCGCTCGCCCTCTCGTGGCACTTCCTCATGGGCACGTACGCGCACGACGCGACGATCGGGAGCTTCGGCAAGCTCGTGAACCTCGCTTACCCGGTGCTCGACCTCGGGGTGCTGTTCATCGTCGTCCAGGGGCTCGTCTTCGGGACGGCCCGGCGGCCGGTGCACCGCCTGCTCGCTGCGGCGATGGTCTCGATGATCGTCGCCGACTTCGTCTACGACCTCATGGTCCTAAACGGCACCTACGCCGTCGGCAGCCCCGTCGACGCCGGCTGGCTCGTGAGCTATGTGCTCGTCGGCGCGGCCGCGCTGCACCCGACGATGGCGCTCGACCTGGACGGCCGGCCGACCGACCGGAGCGGGCTGCGCCGCCGGCTGCCGCTCGTCGCGCTGGCGGGCCTCGTCGTCCCGCTGATCCTGTTGATCGGCTCGCTCGATGGCCTCGAGAGCGACGTCGCGCCGCTGGCGCTCATGGCGCTCGTGCTGTTCGTGCTCGTCGTGCTCCGGATGTGGTGGATGCTCAAGCGGATCGCCGAGCAGACGAGCTCGCTCGAGGAGGCGCTCGCCGTCAGGGAGTCGCTCGAGGGCGAGCTGCGCCACCGGGCCTTCCACGACAGCCTGACCGGCCTCGCGAACCGGGCGCTGCTGCAAGATCGCGTCGAGCACGCGCTGGGGGCCGCCTCGCGTGGCCACGGGAGCGTTGCGCTTTGCTTTTGCGACCTCGACGGCTTCAAGACGATCAACGACAGTCTCGGGCACATCGTCGGCGACGCGACGCTGGTCGCCGCGGGCAAGCGCCTCGCCGCCGCCATCCGGCCCGGGGACACGGTCGCACGCCTCGGCGGCGACGAGTTCGCCGTGCTCATGGAGGACGGGGCCGATCCGGCCACGGCGGCGGCCGTCGCCGAGCGCATCGTGTCGGTGATGCGTCATCCGGTGGAGGTCGACGGGCGCGCGATCGTGCTCTCGGTGAGCGTCGGGGTCGCTATCGGCGACGTCGCGACGACGAGCGAGGAGCTGCTCAGCCAGGCCGACTCGGCGATGTACGCGGCCAAGTCGAACGGGCGCGACCGCTTCGAGGTGTTCGAACGGTCGATGCTCGCCCGGACCGTCGAACGCCTCGAGCTCACCAACGCGTTCAGCGGCGCGCTCGAGCGCGGCGAGTTCCTCCTCGAGTACCAGCCGCAGTTCGCGCTCGGCGACGGGCAGCTCGAAGGGTTCGAGGCGCTGATCAGGTGGGAGCATCCGAGATTCGGCCTCATCGGGCCGCAGCGCTTCATCCCCCTCGCCGAGGAGACCGGCCACATCATCCCGATCGGGAGATGGGTGATCGAGCAGGCCTGCGAGCAGGCCGCCCGCTGGTCCGATCACCACGGCTCGCCCCTCGTCATCGCGGTGAACCTCTCGAGCCGCCAGCTCGCGGACCCCCAGCTCGCCGACGACGTGCGCACCGCGCTCGCCATGAGCGGGCTCAGCGCCGACCAGCTCGTGCTCGAGATCACCGAGAGCAGCCTCGTCGTCGACACCGGGCGAGCCTTGTCCGTGCTTCGCGAGCTCAAGTCCATCGGCGTACAGCTGGCGATCGACGACTTCGGGACCGGTTACTCCTCGCTCAACTACCTCCGGCAGTTCCCCATCGACTTGTTGAAGATCGACAAGGCGTTCGTCGATCCGCTCGCAGACCCGACGGGGGAGGGGGAAGCGTTCATCACGACGATCGTCAGCCTCGCGAGGAGCCTCGGGCTGCACATCGTCGCCGAGGGGATCGAGCACGTCGAACAGCAGATCCAGCTCGCGCGCCTCGGTTGCGACAGCGCGCAGGGCTTTCTCATGAGCCGTCCCCTCCGCCCCGCCGCCGCGACGGATCTCGTCGAATCGGCAGAGCGGGCGCACCCCGCCGACGAAGAGCTGTCGGGCCGGACGCGGCTCGCGTGAGCGCCCGGGCGGAGCGACGCGCGCCGTCGGGCGGGGCGCGAGGGCCCGACCTCCCCCGGTCGCCGTCCCGCGAGGGTGGGGGTGTCCGCGGGCCCGGCGAGGACGTGGCGCGTGGCCTGGTGCGACGAGCCTCCGCCACGAACGCCCGCTCCTCGCGCTGACCGACCGACGCCTCCCTCGTGCCGCAGCTCGGGCAGGCAGGAGCGCTGGTACGGAGGCGCGGCGGCGTCGGCGAGCCCGCCGACCGAGCGAGGTCCGCGGGTCCGCGCGCCCTGCGCCGGCCACCAGGAGCATGCTCTCCGAGATGGCGACGACCGAGGTGCAGGGACACGCCGTCGCGACCGCCCGGTCCCGACGACCCGGGCCGCTCCGCCCGATCGGGACGTGGGTCGCGCAGCTCCGGTCCCGGCCACGGGACACGACGATGCGCCTGGTCGTCCTCGCGGGCGCCGTGGCCCAGTGCGCCATGCTCGTCGCCCGCTCCCGGTCGCAGTGGGACGACTTCTCGCTCACCGTCGACTTCGCCGTCTTCCACCAGGCCTGGTGGCTCCTCGGCCACGGCCACCTGAGCCCGTTCGACACGATCGGCGGCCACCCGTTCTGGAAGGACCAGTTCAACCTCACCTTCTGGCCCCTCGGGCTGCTCTTCGCGGTGTCGCACTCGTCCTTCACGCTGCTCGTCGTCCAGGACGTGACGATCGCCCTGGCGAGCCTCGTCGCCGGTTGGTGGGTCTGCGATGCCGTCGAGGCGCGTCTTCGGGGGCGTCGGCTGACCGGCCTCGCGGTGATCCTCGCCACGACCGCCGCGCTGGTGCTCGACCCCTGGGCGTTCGAGACCGCCTACTTCGACTACCACGCCGAGCCGCTCGCGGCCCTGTTCCTGCTGCTGGCGGGCCGGGCGATCTGGCGGGGCCGGCGTGTCAGCCCGTACGTGTGGGGCCTGCTGGCGATGGCGTCCTGCACCGCCGGCGCCACCCTCGCGTTCGGCCTCGGGGTCGGCGCCGCCGCCACCGGCTCGGGGCGCTGGCGGCGGGGGCTCGCCCTCGCGGGCATGGCGGTCGCCTTCACGGCGCTCGTCGTCGTGCTCGGGGCGAACAGCGGCACCCTCCTCGGTCCGACCTACGGCTACCTGGCGGGTCCGAAGGCGATCGGCAACGGGCTCTCCGCAGCGCTCGCGATCGCGGGCGGGGTGCTCGCGCACCCCGGCACCGCCTGGCACATGCTCTGGTCGAGGCGCTCGGCGCTCTCGGTGATCTTCACGGCGGGCGGCGTGCTCGGCGTGCTCAGCGGGTGGGGCGCCGGGGTGGCCCTCGTCGACGTCCTCACCAACGGGCTCAACTCCGCGCCGAGCTTCACGTCCCTCATCTCGGGCGGCTTCCAGAACCTCCCGGCGGTGCTCTTCGTCATCGTCGGCTCGGCCCTGGCGGTCTGCTGGCTGGCGGAGCGGGAACGCACGTTCCTGCTCGCTCGAAAGGCCCGGCCGCTTCGCTGGACCGGGCGGCGGGCCGGATCGGTCGTCGCCGTGCTCGCCGGGCTCGCCGCCCTTTCGACGGCCGTGGTGCTCGCGGCACGTGACGACGGCGCCATGACGGCGACCTGGCTCCGCGTACCCCCCGCCAGCGCCCGGCAGCTCGACGCGATCCTGCGCCAGGTGCCCACCGGGTGGGAGGTCGCCGCCTCCCAGGGCATCGCAGGCCGATTCGGCGGCCGGTCCGAGGTATACGCCTACGAGGCGGCGAACCAGACCGTGGCGCTCGGGACAGCTCGCGTCCTGTTCGTCCTGGCCCCGGCCGTCGGCATCGAGCCCGTCGCCGCGCCCGTCGCATGGGCAGCGGCCCACGCGCTGCTCACCCGCTACCACGGCAGGCTGATCTCCCGCCGCGCCGGTGTCTGGGCGATCGTCGTTGAACGCGCCGCCGTCCCGGGCCACCTCGTGCAGCTGCCGCCCCGCCCGCCGCCGTGAGCCGCGGCCCCCTCCCAAGCGCTCGCGCTCGCCGAGTGGACGGCACGCCCGATCCGCGCCGACGTGCCCCGCGCCCACGTATCCGGGGCGTCGGGACCGAGGCGCCCGGGGCGGACATCCGTCGGGATCTCCTCCCGCAGCGCTCGGCTCACCGGCACCTCATCGCCGAGGCGCCCGTCGGGCCGAGCTCGGAAGGATCACCATCGATCACGGCGGCGTGCCCGTGCGTGCCGAGCACCGACGTCGCCTGAGCGCGGCGTCGGCGGCCGCCTCTTACAGCAGAACAGCTGCGGTGGAACGTGCTTCGTGGGATCCGAGCGACCGGATCACGACGCGTACGGGCGAAGCTGCAGGACGCCGGCAACCGCGATTGCCGGCGTCCTGCACTGCGACGCGTCGGCGTCAACGCGCCCTCGAGCGATCAGCCGACGGTCACGCTCGTCGCGACCCGGAGGTTGCCCGTGATGTCCCCGCGAGCGGTGACCGTCTTGCCGGACTTCAGGGCAGCCTCGGTCTCCTTCTTGTGGCCGACGACGAAGACCGTCTTGGCGGTGAACTCGAGGGCGACGTCCTTCTTGCCGACCGCAAGGTCGAACCGGTGCGTCTTCGCGTCGAGCGAGACGACCCGGCCGCGAAGCGAGAACGTCTTCGCGTGCGCGGTGGCGTGATGCGTCGGGCGCTTCGTCGGATGGGTCGCCGCGAACGCTGGCGACGCCGTCACACCGAGCGCCGCCACGGCGACGGCCACGGGAGCGATCCTCGTCAGTAGCTTGCCCATGCTCGTTGTTCCTCCTGTTGGGCCGTGCTCCGAGCCCGATGTGGGGGCGGGGCCTCCGGCCGTTCTCATGTCGATCAGATCACGGACACATTACGAAAACATGAAGGATCGCCGGGGACGCGGCTCGCCACGGTGCGGCGCACCGGCGCGCCCACCTCCGGCGCCCCCACGGCTACCGTGCTGGCGGCTGTTCTGGCGTCCGGCGCGACGAACCGAGAACCGGCCGACCTTTCTGCACGTTGGGTATCGACCGGAGGCGGCGTTGTCGGAGGCGATCGGCGGGGCCATCCCGCGGCGGCCGGAGGGGAGCGTCGCCACGCGACCCCGATCCGGCAGGACCCGGCGCCACCCCGGCCGGACGCGCCGACGCGCGCTGATGCCGGGCGGCGGGCTCTGGCGGCCGGGCACCCTCGTCCCCGCCGTCGCGCTCGTGGCCCTCGGCGGCCTGCTCCCGGCCGCGCCGGGCTCACGGGCCGCCGGGCGCGTCGAGCACCGGCTGGGCCGTTCGGAAACGACCGGACGGGTGGTGACGCTGCGGGGGACCGCGGCCGCGAAGCGGGTCTCGCACTGCCCCTGGGCCTCGGCGTCGGCGCTCCGCCACAAGCACGCCAAGCAGCTCGCGCTCGAGCTGGTCGACCGGATGACCCTTTCGGAGAAGCTCGGCTTCCTCGTGCTCAACCCGAGGGCCGGGTACGAGAACATCAACCAGGGCGTCCGGACGCTGTGTCTGCCGGCGCTCACGCTCCAAGACGGCCCGAACGGCGTCTCCGCCCATGCCACCGGCGTCACCCAGCTCCCCGCCTCCCTCGGGATCGCCGCCAGCTTCGCTCCGTCGCTCGCCTACCGCTACGGCCAGGTCGAGGGCGCCGAGGCACGGGGCAAGGGGATCGACGTCGTGCAGGGCCCCAACTTGAACCTCGACCGGGTGCCCGAGAGCGGCCGGGAGTTCGAGGGCTACGGGGAGGACCCCTTTCTCGTCTCCGAGATGGGCGTCGCCGACATCCGAGGGATCCAGTCGGAGAAGGTGATGGCCGACGCCAAACATTTCACCGCCTACAACCAGGAGACCGCGCGCCTCATCCTCAACGAGGCCGTGCCCGCGCGGGCGCTCGAGGAGCTCTACCTCGCGCCCTTCGCCGCGGCGGTGAAGCAGGGCCACGTCGCCTCGATCATGTGCGCCTACGGCTCGATCGACGGCGTGAACGACTGCTCGGACCCGAAGCTGTACCGGGCGCTGCGCAGCTGGGACTTCTCCGGCTTCGTCCGCTCGGACCTCGCGGCGGTCGTCAGCCCGGCGGCCGCCTTCAACGCGGGGCTCGACCTCATCAAGCCGGCGACGGTCCGCGCGCTGCGCTCGCTCGTCCGCCGGCACAAGATCGCGGTCGCCACCATCGACGAGGCGGTGCTGCGGACCCTCACCGAGATGTTCCGTTTCGGGCTCATCGCCCACCCCCGCCGCGAGACCCCTCTCGCCGTCGTCCGCACGAGCGCCCATGCCGCCTTCGCCGTCCGGGCGGCCGAGCGCTCGATGGTCCTGCTCCGCGACCAGCGTCAGATCCTGCCGCTGTCACCTTCGCTCCGTTCGGTCGCGCTGATCGGTGCCGACGCGAGCACGCGGGCGATGAGCGCGGGGGGTGGGAGCGCCTACGTCGTCCCGCCCTACGTCATCGCGCCGCTCGGCGCGATCCGTCAGATGCTCGGCAAGCGGGCGCGGGTCCTCTACGCCTCCGGCGAGCCGTCGTCGCACCTGCTGCCCCCGATCCCGGCCGCCGACATCGTCAGCGGGTCGCCGCTCCCGGCCGAGACGCCGCAGAGCCATCGCGGCGAGCCGGGGACCTCGGACCTGTCGGTCGAGGCGGCGGCCTCGGTGACGAGGGCCGCCGCCACCGCAGCGCTGCCGGGGCGAGGCGGCGACTGGTCGAGCTGGAAGGCGACCGTCGTCGCGCCGAGGAGCGGTCTCTACGAGATCTCCCTCGAGCAGAACGGCGACACGTGGCTGTACCTCGACGGCCGCCAGCTCCTGTCCTTCCCGGGGCTCCACGGACGCTTCGCCTCGTCGACGACCGTCGAGCTCGTCCGGGGCCGCCACTACCGGCTGCGCGTCGCGTGGTTCGCGATCGACGGCGCCCACAACCCCCGCCTCGGCTGGCAGGACGTGACCCCGCTCATCCGGGCCGCCGCCGCGACGGCACGGCGGGCGAAGGTCGCGGTCGTCTTTGTGAACGACTTCACGAGCGAGGGCGTCGACCGCCCGTCGCTCGCGCTCCCCGGCGACCAGAACGCGCTGGTCGTCGCCGTCGCGAAGGCGAACCCGCGCACGGTGGTGGTCCTCAACACCGGCGGCGCCGTCCTGATGCCCTGGCTGGACCGGGTGCGGGGCGTCCTCGAAGCCTGGTATCCGGGCCAAGGCGACGGCACCGCCACAGCGGCGGTCCTGTTCGGGAAGGTCGATCCCGGCGGCCGCCTGCCCGTCACCTTCCCGGCGAGCGAGACGGCTTCCGCCGTGGCGTCGCCGCGCGCCTTTCCGGGAGTCGACTCGACCGTGCACTACGGCGAGGGACTCGACATCGGCTACCGCTACTTCCAGGCGCACCACGTCTCGTCGCTGTTCCCCTTCGGCTTCGGCCTGACGTACACGTCGTTCGCCCTGTCGCCGCCGGTGCTGGGCTCCGGATCCTCCGGCGACACCGTGGCGTTGCGGGTCACCAACACCGGGCGGCGCCGCGGCACGGAGGTGGTGCAGGCCTACCTCGGCTACCCGCCTGCGGCCGGGGAACCGCCCCGCCAGCTCCGGGCCTTCGACGCGGTGACCCTCGCCCCCGGCGCCTCGGTCCGCGTCGTCCTCGACCTCCCCCGATCGGCGTTCTGGGCCTTTTTGCACGGACGCTTCTCCACCGTGTCGGGCAGCTACACGCTCTTCGTCGGGACGTCGTCGACGCAGCTGGCGTACCGGCTCACGCTGCCAGCACCCTGACGGCACCGGCCGCGTGCAGCGTCGCGGCGCCGAAGCTCGCCTCGATCCGCTCCTCGCCGCGGACGGGCACGGCGGGCGGGGCGGCGGGCGGGTGGGCCACCGGGCCACGAGGAGCGCCCGACGAAGCTCGGGGGGATCGTGGCGGGCGCGCGCGGAGGCGCCGGAGCAGGGTCCGCGACGGTGCGCTCAGCGTGTCGCGAAGATCGTGCAGGAGCCGCCCGGTTCGCCCCGAGCGCAGCTGAAGCGGGGCAGGCCCATCGTCGGGCCGTGCCGCACGAGCAGCGAGTACGGCGGTGCGAGGTCGACGCCGTCTGGACCGGAGAGGTAGCCGGGGCCGCTTCCCGCCACGCCGTCGTGGCCGTACTGCCAGACGATCTTGTCGGTCCTCGGATCGATGACGATCACGCGGTCGTTGCCGTCGTCGTTGCACAAGACGTCCCCGTTGGTCGGGATCGGCTCGCAAAGAGAGGGAGTCCGCAGCATCCCCGGACCGCTCGTCGGCCCGTAGCGCCAGAGCAGCCGGCCGCGCTTGTCGAACTCGACGATCTGGCCCGGGCTCGAGTAGTCGACGGTGAGGTAGCGCCCCGGCGAGATCTCGTTGGTGTCCGACGGGTAGGCGACTCCTGGCGGATGGGTCGACCACAGGACCTTGCCCTGGAGCGTGATCTCGTCCGCCCAGTCGCCGTTGATCTCGGTGACGAGGTAGTTGCCGTTCGTCAGGGGGAAGGCGCCGTTCGGGCTCCCGAATCGCAGCGGCGGGTCGTGAAGGCAGTTGGTGTTCTGGGTCCCGATCCGCTCGGCGGGGACGTGGGTGCCGCCGCGCACGATGAGCAGGCTGCAGTTCTTGATGTCGGCGATGAGCACGTCGCCGTTCGGCAGCATCATCGCGTCGTCGGGGTTCGAGAGCTGGTTCGGCTTCGAGCCGGGAACACCTGGCTGGCCGTAGCGCCAGAGCATGCGGTGGTGGCGCACGTCGAGCAGCGAGACGACCTGGTCGTTCTCCTCGGTGGCGAGGATGCCCTTGGCGTCCGGTGTGAAGAACGCGTCGTCGGGCGACAGGAACGTCGTGCCGGGTGCGAGGTCGCCCGGGCGCGGGAAGCGCCAGACGACCTGGCCGGCGGGGTTCACGACGATGAGCCGGTCGTTGCCCTCGTCGGCGATGAGCACGTCGCCGGGGAGCACGGAAGGGTTCGACCCCGGGGCGAGGTAGGGGCCTGGCCGCATCCCGCGACCCGCTGGCGAGGGGAACGGCAGGACGCTGCTCGTCGCCCCCCGGGCCGTACCGCCGGCAGAGCGGTGCTGGGCTGGGGGCGTCCGGGTCGTGTTCGAGGAGCCGACGAGCAGGGGGACGAGCACCGCGGCGAGCACGGCCGAGACGAGCACGGCGAGGCGGGCGTGCCCGGCGCGGCGAGCCCGCCGTCGCCGGGCCCGCAGCTCCGCCTCGGTCGGGCGGCCCGGACGCTTGCGAGGAGCGCCTCCCGGGCGCGTCGGGCCGCCGGCGCGCGACTCAGGGCCGGACGGCGGCATCGCCCTCGTCCGCGGGCACGGTCGTCGCTCCGAGGAGCCAGGTCCGGCTCACGAGCTCGTGGACGGAGCTCGTCGCGCCGAGGGAGCCGGGGGGTGCACCCCGTCCCGATGCCGCCCGGCGGCGGCCCTCGCGACCTTGATCTCCGTCACCTCGCGCATGTCCGGGCGCGCTCCCTTCGGTGCCATCGCGTGAGCGCCAGACGATAGCCAACTGCTCGCCACCGAAGTGGGGCGGGCCCGGGCCAGCCGGGCAGCGCTTGTACCGGGCGGACGCGGCCCGCGACGAGGCCGGTTCGGCCGCCGACGCGGACCGGGGAGCCCGCCACGTGGAGCTGGGCCGCGGCCGTGACGCGTCTCGGCGCGGCGCATCGTGGGGCGGCGTGGGTCGTGGAGGTCGCGGGCGCTTGGTCGTCATCGCTCGGCGAGTGGTCGGCCCAGCGGCATCGAGCCCGGATCGGGCGCTCCGGTGACAGGTCCCCTACAGGGCGATGGTGATGCCGCGACCGAGGGCGCGGGCGCGCCGGAGCACCACCGCGGCAGCGGCGACGTCCTCAGCGGCGTTGCCCACCGCCTTGAAGACGGTGACCGCATCCACCGAGGAGCGCCCGGGTGCTCGCTGGTCGAGCACGGCTCCGACCTCGGTGGCGCTCGACGGGTCGCGACCCTGGAGCTCGACCGCCCCGGCTGGCGGCGGGTCGAATGCCGCTCGGGACTCGACGAACACCTCCGCCCGCTCGATCGTCGCCGGATCGAGCTCGGCGCCCATCCCCACCGAGCTGACGTGGGTCCCGGGAGCGATCCAGGCGTCGTCGACGACGGGGGAGCGGGCGTCGGTGCAACAGCACACGATGTCGGCCCCGCGCACGGCCGCCTCGAAGCCCTCCACGGCCACTCCCGTCGAGTGACGTGCCGCGAGCGCCTTCGCCCGCCCGTCGTCCCTCGAGGCGACCCGGACCTCACCGATCGCGAGGAGATGCTCGAACGCGGCGAGATGCGCCGTTCCCTGCACGCCGGCACCGAGGATGGCGAGCACCCTGGCGTCGGGTCTCGCGAGGGCGGACGCGGCGATCGCCGCCGTCATCGCGGTCCTCGCCGCTGTGATCTCCGTGCCGTCCATCACCGCCACGGTCGAGCCGGTCTCCGCGTCGAACAGGACGATGACCGCTTGGTGGCTCGGCAGGCCGAGGGTGGCGTTCCCCGCGAAGACGCCGACGAGCTTTGCCGCGAGCCCGAGCCCAGGGACGTAGCCGGGCATCGCTCCGAGCAGGCCATTCGGCGCGACTGCGGCGACCCGAGCCGGGACCGAGGTCTCGCCGCTGCTGAGCGCCGTGAGCGCGACCGACAGCGCGTCGCGAAGCTCGCCGGGGTCCAGCAGCTGGCGGACCTCGTCGCGACTGACCACGATGACGTCGCCCATGCGCCATCATCGCCGAGCGAGGCGTCACGGGGAAGCGCTACGCAATCAGCGCTCCGGAAGCAGCGACCATCTCGCGCCGCTCCTGCAGCCGGGCAGCCCGACGGCCAGCACGGCGCAGGAGATCACCAAGGGCGCGGGGGCTCGCCGATGGCCGTTTCGAGCGGAACCGCTCCGTAGGTGTCGCCTTCCACGATGGGAACGGGAGACGTGCTTGTCTGGCGGATACCGGACGCCTGAGGTCACGGATCGTGGGCCTCGAGGAGCAGCACGGTGGCGCCGTGCCGGACGAGCCCTCGAGATGCGACACGCGGCTGACGGAGGAACGAGCAGCCAGTCTGGCTAGCCCGGATCATTCTTCCCGCCCCGGTCACCGTCGCCTGACATTCGGGGTGGTCGGGATCAAGGGCCCTTCGGCGTCGTTGACCGCACTGGGGCCGTGACGGTCCAAGGTGTCGTGCTCGTCGTCGGTTGTCACGCCCGTGGTTTGCCGCTCGGATCGGGGTGGGCGCCGGACCCCGGTCGTTCAGGGGAACGCGGCTCGCAAGCGGGTGAACGCCGCGGCGAGCTCGTCGGCGAAGGGCCAGCTCTGGTCGACCCTGAGCACGCGGCGGCGCCCCGGCGGACGAGCACGGCGGCGACGTGGAGGATCTTGTTGCGAAGCGCCTTCGGTTCGGCCTTGGCGAGCTTGCCGGTGAGCACGGTCATCTGCGCCCAGGCGAGCAGGGTGCCGGCGAGGAGGGAGACCTGGACCCAGGCCATGTTGCGCACGACGTCCTCGAAGGGCAGGTTCTGTAGCCCGCAGTCCTTCCAGTTCCTGACCCGGTCCTCGACCCGGGCGTGGCCGCGGTGACGGCACTCGAGGGCGGCGATGTCGGCGCTCGTCGAGCTCGTGATGAAACAGGTGTGCCGGAAGCCCTCGCCGGTGTCGAACAGCGACAGCTGGGCGCCGGGGTGCGGGCGCTCCCGTCGACAGACGAGCCGGGTGCCCTTTGGCCAGGAGCTGAGATCGACGAGGGCGCTGAGCTCGATCACCCACGCCCCGTCACGGCGTCTCCCATCGGCCTCGACGGCGGGGACCCAGTCCTCCTCCTGGGCGAGCAGGAGCCCCTCACGGACGCGCTTGTCGATCCGGTGGCCGATCGAGAACTCACAGTTCGCCTCGACGAGGCCGTTGACGAAGCCGTGGGTCGCGCCGGCCGAGTCGGCGCGCACGAGGATCGGGTGGACAACGGCGCCCGGGTCGTCACCGGGCTCGTGACCGGCCTGGTACTCGGCCGGGAGCGCGGCGATTGCCTGGTCGAGCAGCTCGAGGTGATCCTCGGCGTCGTTCGCCCCGGCGTTGCCCGGGCGAAGCATCGCGGCGAGCGGCTCGGACGTCGTGTCGCACCACACCCCGAGCGGGTGAAAGCCGAAGCCTGCCTTGTAGGTGGAGGCGGCGTCCTGCTTGTCTGAGTGGGCCGTGACGAGCGTCGCGTCGAAGTCGAGGACGAGGCCCTCTCCCGGCGGGGCCGCCGCCCAGATCTTCGCCCGGGCCTCGGCGATCGCTCTCGGGATTTGGCGCAGCTCTTCCGAGCTCGTCGCCTGGAGCGCCCGCCACGCCGTCGGCACCGAGGCCACCGGCCCGAAGAGCTGCTCTTGCAGCTTCAAGGCGGCGAGGTCGGAGAGGCAGTCGGCGCCGTCGGCGATCGCGACGGCGAGGTGGGTGAGCACGACGCCGGGGTCGTGGGTGTGCCACGAGATCCCGCAGCTCCCCATCGCGACCGACATCGCCCTCGTCAGGCCGCTGCGATCGGCGAGCTCGCAGAGGAGCGCGGTGCCGGCGTGGGAGACGAGGTTCTTCCCGTCCGCCGTTACTTCCACGCGACGGGCCGAGCGACTACGGTGCACCTTCAAGGAGCCCTCCTCTTCTGCGACGAATGCGTGTTCAGCGACCGACATTCTCGCAGTTGAGGAGGGCTTTTACGCGGCTATCGCCAGCATTTCTCGGCTATCTGGACGAATGATCCGGGCTAGGCGGCACGAACCGAGGGAACCAGAGTCCTCTGGCGAACGACACCAAAGGTCCAGGCTCGCTCAGGCCGGTGCTATCTCTCCGGCCTCATGGCACGAGGCGCCACTCGGACAGAAACAACTCGCCGACCCGAGCCTGTCACAATACCCCTACGCAAAGCCGTCATCAGCTGCGCTTGTCGACCGTCCGCGACAGATACGACCACGCCCTCTCCAAGTGTCTCGCCGAGCGTTTCCGCTTATCGAGCGACTCTTCGTCTGAACTTGCAAGGGCGTGCTCTCCGGCAAGCAAAGCAATCTGGCAAGCTCGTTCGAGATGCGTTGCGGCTGCAACGGCCTGTCCCACACTGGGCCCGACCGTCACGATCCCGTGATGGGGAAGCAGCACAGCGTTACGCGACCCAATGCAGTCCGCCAGCGCTGCACCGATTTCCCTCGTTTTGATGAGGTCACCCGTCAGTTCAAAACGGGCAATGTCCGGCGGAACGAAATGGTACGCAGCGTGTGAAAGAGCACGCAGTGGCCAGCCTGTCACCGCAAAGGCGATCGAGTACAAGGGATGGGTGTGGACAACGGCTCCAACATCGGGACGACGAGCCATGATCTCAGTATGGATGGGGTACTCGGCATGGAGCCCGGACGAACCCTCGACCTTGTTCCCGTTGAAGTCGACCAGGATCACCTCGTCTGCTTGGACCTCGTCAAAACCCAGATCACTGCCCTTCAACCAAAGACCTCGCCCGCGGGGATCGCGGACTGACACGTGGCCCCAGACCATGTCTCCCTGTCCGGCTGCCTCGAGGACTCTGCAGGCAACGACAACCGCGTCGCGTACAGCAGTGATTTCGTCAGCCATCTGGGCTGCCTGGTCAGTCATCCCGCTCTCGTGGTGTGATCGCCCACTTACTT
>DATKQY010000019.1:0-14748 GCA_035532475.1 Acidimicrobiales bacterium
GTCGCCCTCGTGTACGGCTTCACCCGGGCGGAGTCCGACGGATGGGGGGGCGTCGATCACCGTCGAGCTCCTGGCCGCCGCGGCCGTCCTGTTGGCGAGCCTCGTGATCATCGAGCGCCGCGCCGCGCACCCGCTGCTGCCTCTTCGCGTCGTGCTCGACCGCAACCGCGGCGGCTCGTTCCTCGCGTCACTGCTCGTCGGGATCGCGATGTTCGGGACGTTCCTCTTCCTCACCTACTACCTGCAGGGGACGCTCCACTACTCGGCGCTTAAGAGCGGCTTCGCCTTCCTGCCGTTCTCCGGCGGGATCATCCTCGCAGCGGGCCTGGCGAGCAGGCTGTTGCCGCGCTTCGGCCCCCGCACGCTCATGGCGAGCGGTCTCCTGCTCGGGGCCCTCGGCCTCGCCTGGTTCACCCGAATCGGGGTCGACACCGGCTACGTCGCCCACGTCCTCCCGGCCGAGCTCGTCGCGAGCTTCGGGCTCGGGCTCGCCTTCGTCCCGCTCTCGAGCACGGCGCTCATCGGCGTGGCCCCCCACGACGCCGGGGTTGCGAGCGCGGTGGTAAACGCCACCCAGCAGATCGGCGGCTCGCTCGGGACCGCGCTCCTCAACACCGTCGCCGCCTCGGCGACGGCGACGTACCTCGTCCATCGCTCCCGCACGGCTGCGATCAGCGCGAGCGGCCTCGTGCACGGGTACACCTCGGCGTTCGTGTGGAGCGCCGCGTTCCTCGCGATCGCCGTCGTCTCGACGACGGCGCTCGTGCGGGCGACCCGGCGCGAGGTCCCGGTCGGGGAGGCGGGCGGACTGGCGCTCTGATCCGCCGAGCGCGCGACGGCTCGCGCCGGGCATGCTCTGTGGGGCGGCCGACGACGAGGAGCGTGACGATGACGGACCAGGCGGGGATGGGGGAGCAGCGACTGCGGACCATGGTGGTCGGCAGCCTGCCCCGGCCGAGCTGGCTCGCCGAGCCCGGCGTGATCTTCACCTCCTGGCAGCAGGAGGGCGCGGCGCTCGAGGAGGCGATGGACGACGCGGTGCGTCTGGCCGTGGCGGACCAGGTCGGAGCGGGCCTCGACATCGTCACCGACGGCGAGCAGCGCCGCCGCCACTACATCTGGGGGTTCTGCGAGGGGCTCTCCGGCATCGACTACACCCGGCTCGTGAAGATCCGCACGCGCGGCGGCCGCTACGGCTCACTCGTGGCGGCGCCGCGGGTCACCGGCCCCGTGCGGCGCCCGGGTCCGGTCATGCTCGAGGCGCTGAGGTTCGTCCTCGGCCAGACGGATCACCCGGTGAAGGTCACGCTGCCGGGCCCGATGACCATCGCGGACTCGGTGGCCGACGAGCACTACGGCGACCGTCGCACGCTCGCGTTCGAGCTGGCGCGCCTCCTCAACGAGGAGGCGTCCGAGCTCGCGGCGGCGGGATGCGCGATCGTCCAGTTCGACGAGCCGTGCTTCAACGTCTACCTCGACGAGGTCGAGGAGTGGGGTATCGAGGCGCTCGAGCTGGCAGCGGCCGGCGTGCAGGCCACATCCGCCGTGCACATCTGCTACGGCTACGGCATCCCGAACGTGCTCGCGTGGAAGCAGCAGAACACCGACTGGACGCACTACCACCGGACGCTGCCGCTGCTCCGGACGAGCACGATCGACCAGATCTCGATCGAGTGCGCCGCCTCGGGCGTCGACCCGTCCGTGCTCGCCCTCGCTCGGGGCAAGGACCTGGTCGTCGGGACGATCGACGTCGGGACCGAGGAGGTCGAGAGCCCGGAGGTCGTCGCCGGTCGCATCCGGGAGGCGCTCGGCTACGTGGCGCCGGAGCACCTGTTCCCCTCGACCGACTGCGGCCTCATGCCGCGCTCGAGGGAGGCGGCGCGCGCCAAGCTGTCCTCGCTCGCGAGCGGGGCGGCCATCGTTCGCGCGGAGCTGGCCGGCGCCTGAGCGCGCCGGGGCGGCCGGGCGGGACGAGGCGCGCCGGTTACGGGGCGGGCTTTTGTCCGCGGGATCCGGTGACCTTGGCGAGCAGACGCTCGAGCCCGCGCAGCAGCGCCCTGCTGAGGGCCCAGACGCCGAGCCTGATGCCGCCCACCTCGCGGGGCGCGACCGGCGGCGCCGCGGGGGCGGCGGACGCGCCCGGCTCGCCGGACGGAGCGGCCTCCGCCCCCTCCTCGGGAACCTCGGGCACGACGAACAGCTGCTCCAGGCAGTTGGCGAACTCGCGGGTCAGGCGCTGGGAGACGTCGGTGATCATCCCCCGGCCGTACTGGGCGGCCGCGCCGGTGATGGTGAGGTCCATCTCGATGGCGACGGTCGTCCCGCCGCCCTCGCGCGGCGACACCGTCGAGCTGACGTTCGCCGACGCCGTGCCCTTGCCCCGGGCCTCGGTGCCCTTCGCGGCGAGCACGACCCGGTGGACAGCCTCGTCACGCTCCTGCAGCACCACGGTGCCGCTGTAGGAGAGGCTCACCGGGCCGATCTTGATCGTGACCTTGCCCTTCCAGGTCCGTTCGTCCACGACCTCGGTGAGTTGAGCGCCCGGCATGCAGGGTGCGACGCGTTCGACGTCGAGCAGGGTCGCCCAGACCCGCTCCGGCGGGGCGGCCGACTCAAAGGAGCTCTCGATCAACATTGCGGTGCAGCCTCCTCAGGCGATCGTCGATCAGCTGGATGCGCCGGCGAACTGCTCGGGGCCGGCAGCGAAGCGGCGCTCGCAACCTGCCGAGCAGAAGTAGAACGTCCGTCCGCCGTACCCGGCACGGTAGCGGGCGGAGGCGACGTCCACGAGCATGCCGCACACCGGATCGGTCGCGTCCTCCGGAAGGGTGACGGCGCCGGCCGCCCCGCCGAGCCGGCCGTCGGCCCGCAGCCCGACGAGCCGGGCGAGGATCGCCACCGCGATCTCCCGGTGCTCGATCTGACCGAGATCGAGGCCGGCGGGGACCTCGACGCGTGCGAGGGCGTCGGCGGCGACCCCCCCCTCCCGCAGCAGCCGGAGCACCTCGGCGCCCCGCCGTTTCGAGGCGACGAGGCCCACGTAGCCGGCGGGCGTCTCGAGCGAGGCCGCGAGCGCCCGCTCGTCGTAGTGGCCCTGGGTCGCGACGACGATCGCCGTACCCTCGCCGACGCCGAGGGCGGCGAGGTCGAGCGCGGTCAGCACGGTCATGCCCTCGGGGTGGGAAGCGGCGCTGCCGCCGTCGTCCACGATCGTCGCGTGCCAGCCGACGGCCGACGCGAGCGACGCCAGGGCGTCGACCGCCGGCGAACGCCCGATGACGATGACGCTCGGGCCCGGAAGGACCGGTTCGAGGTACACCTCGAGCGCCCCCTCGCTCGCGCAGGTCATCGGCACGACGCTGACGCCCTCCCGCTCCCGGCCCTCCTCTGCGGCGGGCCCGATGAGCAGCAGCCGCGGCTGGCCGTCGCCGAGCGCGAGCAACGACTCGCGCACGACGGTCGGCTCGGCGCAGGCCCCGCCGAGCCAGCCCTGGACGCTGCCGTCGGGGCGGATCACCGCCTTCGCCCCCTGCTTGCCCGAGGTCGGCCCGCGGCGCCAGAGGACCGAGGCGAGGACGAACGGCTCCCCGCGCCGGGCGAGGCCGGCGGCCAGCTCGAGCACGTCCGTCATGTGGTCGAGCGCGCCCCCGCTTCGTTGATCGCCGCCCACACCTTGTGCGGCAGCACGGGCATGTCGAGGTTGCGCACGCCGAGGTGGGCGAGCGCGTCCACCACGGCGTTCACGTATGCCGCCGGCGAGCCGACGGTAGCGGACTCGCCCACGCCCTTCGCCCCGATCGGGTGGTGCGGCGAGGGGGTGACGGTCAGGCCGAGCTCGAAATGGGGCGTCTCCCACGCGGTCGGGATGAGGTAGTCCATGAAGTTCGAGCCGATGCAGTTGCCGTCCTCGTCGAAGGTGATGAACTGCATGTTCGCCATGGCGAAGCCTTCGGTGAGGCCGCCGTGGATCTGGCCCTCGACGATCATCGGGTTGATGCGGACCCCGCAGTCGTCGACCGCGATCATCCGCAGCACCTTCCACTGCCCGGTGCCGGCGTCGACCTCGACGACGACGACGTAGCTGCCGAACGGGTACGTCATGTTCGGCGGGTCGTAGTAGTGCACGCCCTCGAGGCCGGGTTCCATGCCTTCGGGGAAGTTCGTGTAGGCGGCGAAGGCGACGTCTTGGATCGTGACGCCGCGGTCGTGGGCGCCCTTCACGAAGAAGCGACCGGGCTCCCACTCGAGGTCCTCCTCGGCGGCCTCGAGCAGGTGCGCCGCGAGCTTGCGGGCCTTGTCGCGCAGCTTGCGGGCGACGACGGCCGTGGCCGCCCCGCCGACCGGGGTGGAGCGCGAGGCGTACGTGCCGAGCCCGTAGGGGGTGTTGTCGGTGTCGCCCTCCATCACCAGGATGTCGTTGGCAGGGATGCCGAGCTCGTTCGCCACGATCTGGGCGAAGGTCGTCTCGTGCCCCTGGCCCTGGGCCTTCACGCCCAGCTTCAGGATCGCCTTGCCGGTCGGGTGGACCCGCAGCTCGGCGGAGTCGAACATCTTCAGCCCGAGGATGTCGTAGTCCTTGCTGTGGCCGGCGCCGACCACCTCGGTGAAGCTCGCGATGCCGATGCCGATCAGCCGGCCCTCGGCCCGCGCGGCCTGCTGCTCGCGGCGGATGTCGTCGTAGCCGACCATCTCGAGCGCCAGCTTCAGCGCGGCCGGGTAGTTCCCCGAGTCGTAGACGAACCCCGTCGCCGAGTGGTATGGGAACTGCTCGGGCTGGATGAAGTTGCGCATCCGGATCTCGGCCGGGTCGATGCCGAGCTCGTAGGCGGCGTTCTGCACGAGGCGTTCGATGAGGTACGACGCCTCGGTGACGCGGAACGAGCACCGGTAGGCGACCCCGCCGGGCGCCTTGTTCGTGTACGCGCCGTCGGTGACGATGTGCGCCGCCGGGAAGTCGTACGACCCCGTGACGATGTGGAACAGGCCCGCCCGGAACTTCGTCGGCTGGGCGTCGGCGTAGAAGGCGCCGTTGTCGGAGACCATGCCCACGCGAAGCCCGAGGATCCGGCCGTCGTTCCTCAGGGCGAGCTCGCCGTGCATGTAGTAGTCGCGGGCGAAACCCGTCGAGATCAGGTTCTCGCTGCGGCTCTCGACCCACTTCACCGGGCGGCCGATCAGCAGCGACGCGGCGGTGGCGACGACGTAGCCGGGGTAGACGGGGACCTTGTTCCCGAAGCCGCCGCCGATGTCCGGCGAGATGATCCGGATGTTCTCCTCCGGCAGGCCCGCGACGAGCGCGAACACCGTGCGGTGGGCGTGGGGGGCCTGGGAGGTCATGTAGATCGTCACGTGCTTCGTCGCCGGGCTCACGTCGGCGACGCATCCGCAGGTCTCGAGCGGGGAGGGGTGCGAGCGCGGGTAGTGGGTGTCGAGCGCGACGACGGCGTCCGCCTCGGCGAAGGCGCGGTCGGTCGCCTCCTTGTCCCCCGCCTCCCAGTGGTAGCAGCGGTTGTCGGCCTGGCCCTCCTTGTCGTCCCGGATGAGCGGCGCATCGGGGGCCATCGCCTGGTGCGGGTCGACGACGGGGGGGAGCTGGTCGTAGTCGACCTCGATGAGCTCGAGCGCGTCCCAGGCGATGTACGGGCTCTCGGCGATGACGGCGGCGACCTCCTGGCCCTGGAACCGGACCTTGTCGGTCGCGAGCACGGCCTGGGTGTCGCCGGACATCGTGGGCATCCACGCCAGGCCGTGCGCCGCGAGGTCGGCACCGGTGACGACGGCGACGACGCCGGGAAGCGCCTGGGCCGCGGCGGTGTCGATCGAGTTGATGCGGGCGTGGGGGACCGGGCTGCGCAGGATCGCCATGTGGAGCATGTGCGGCAGGGTGATGTCGTCGAGGTAGTTGCCGGCCCCCTGGATGAACCGGGCGTCCTCCTTGCGCTTGAGCGAGTGGCCGAGGCCCCCGATCTCGGGAGGAGTCGACAGCTCGCTTGGGACCTCCGTTGTCGTCATGGCCCCCCCTTTCTCAGCCGACCGGGGATCCCTCGGCCGCGCGGCGCATCTCGCTCGCGGCTCGCCGGATCGCCTTCACGATGTTCATGTAGCCGGTGCACCGGCAGAGGTTGCCCGAGATCGCCCAGCGCACCTCCTCGTCGCTCGGGTCAGGATTGCGCTCGATGAGCGCCATGCCGACGAGCATCATCGCCGGGGTGCAGTAGCCGCACTGGAGGCCGTGCTCCTCTTTGAAGGCGGCCTGGATCGGGTGGAGCTCGCCGTTCTTCACGAGCCCCTCGACGGTGGTGACCTCGCGCCCGGCGGCCTGGACGGCGAAGACCGTGCAGGACTTCACCGGCCTGCCGTCGAGCAGGACGGTGCACACACCGCAGCTCGTCGTGTCACAGCCGATGTGGGTCCCGGTGAGCCCGGCGCGGGTCCGCAGCAGGTCGACGAGGAGCACCCTCGGCTCGATGTCGAAGGTGCGCGCGACGCCGTTGATCGTGATCGTCGTCTCCATCTCTCCCCCTCCTCAGGCGGCGCTGGCGAGCTCGGCGGCCTTGGCGAGGCCGCGCCGCACGAAGACACGGACCACGTCGCGCTTGTACTCGGCCGGGCCGCGCACGTCCGTCTTCGGATCCGACGCCTGCGCCGCGAGCTCGGCCGCCTCGGCGAACAGCTCGTCACCCGGCAGCTGACCGACGAGGAGCCGCTCCGCGTCGATCGCCTTCGTGTTCTTCGGAGCGACCGAGGTCAGCGCGATCCCGGCGTTGGTGATCCGCCCGTCGCCGCCGAGCTCCAGGTGTGTCGCCACGGCCACTGTCGCGTAGTCGCCGATCTTGCGTTCGAGCTTCAGATAGGTGCCGCCGGCAGGCCCCTGGTACTTCGGCACGCGCACCTCGGTGAGCAGCTCGTCGGGCCGGAGCGTCGTCGTGAACATGTCGGCGATGAACTCCGTGACCGGCACGACACGTTCCCCGGTCGTGCTCGTCGCGACGATCTCGCCCCCGCAGGCGAGCACCACCGATGCCCAGTCACCCTCGGGGTCGGCGTGGGCGAGCGAGCCGCCGATCGTGCCGAGGTTGCGGACGACGGGATCGGCGATCCACGGCGCCGCGGCGGTCATCGTGTGGTTGGTGCGGCGGACCAGCTCGGAGTCGACCACGTCGTTGTGGCGGACCAGCGCACCGAGCCGGAGGTAGCCGTCGGTCTCGCCGATGTCGCTGAGACCGGGCAGGCGCCCGATGTCGACCAGCGTCGACGGGCTGGCGAACCTGAGCTTCATCATGGGGATGAGGCTCTGCCCGCCAGCGAGCACCTTCACCTCGTCGCCACGCTCGGCGAGGATCGAGAGCGCCTCCTCCACCGAGGTCGGGGCAAGGTAATCGAACGTCGCCGGGTACACCGACCCACCCCCTTTTCGAGACGGCGTTCGACGCCGTCTCGTCGCCTCCCCCGTTCGGGGCAGACCAGTTCTACTGCGTGAAGCGCCGCCGCGCTAGGGCTACGGCGCGATCATCCCGCCGACGCCGGGGCTCACCTCACGCGAGCGCGTCCACGAGCCCGGCGAGATCCTCGAGGCTCGCAAGGTTGTGACCGGAGACCAGGAAGTGCACGGCGGGCAACGCCGCCTTCATCCCGCGGGTGATCGGCTCGAAGCCCGCATCGCCCTTCAGGGGATTGACCCACACGATGCGGTGCGCGAGCCGGCCGAGGCGCACCATCGCTCGGGCGAGCAGCTCGGGGTCCCCGCGCTCGAGTCCGTCGGAGCAGACGATCACGACCGCCCCGCGCAGCCCCGCGCGCCGGCCGGCGCCCCGCACGTACTCGTGCACCGACTCGCCGATCCTCGTGCCGCCGTCCCAGTCGGCCACGGCCGCCGCGGCGCGCCGGAGCGCCTCGTCGGGGCTGCGCCGGGCGAGGGCCGCGGACACCCTCGTGAGGCGGGTCCCGAAGCAGAACACCTCCACCCGGCTCGGCCCGCTCGCGATCGAGTAGGCGAACTGGAGCAACGCTCGCGAGTAACCGCTCATCGAGCCCGAGACGTCGAGGAGCAAGACGATGGTGCGCGGGCGGACGCGATGGCGCCGCCATCGCCTCGGCAGCGCAGAGGCGTCCTGGCGGAGCAGCTCACGCAGCAGGCGCCTCAGGTCGGGCCGGACGCCGCTTCGCGCCGGGCGCGTCCGGCGCACACGCCGGAGCGGCGGCGCCGCCGAGACCCGGGCGAGCAGGCGGGCGATGTCGGCAAGCTCCTTCTCGCTGCACCTCGCGAAGTCCTTCTCGCGCAGCACGTCGAGGTCGGAGGCGAGCCTGCCGGTCTCGGCGTCGGAAGGGCGTGCCCGCTCGCCCGGTCGGGGCGCCTTCGACCGGCCACTCGGTGCCCCGGCGAGGCCGGCGAACTCGCCCGTCACCCGCAGCGCGACGTGGCGGCCACCGCCGAACAGCTCGGCGAAGACGGCGTCGTAGGTGGCGATGTCCTCCTGGCGCGAGACGAGGCAGGCGCGCCCGGCCCAGTAGAGGTCGTCAGGGTCGGCGGGATCGAGGCGTGACATCGCACGGGCGAGGGCGATCACCTGTCCGGCCCCGACCGGGACCCCGGCCCGGTGGAGCTCGTCGCCGAAGCCCGTCAGCGCCGCGACGAGCACAGCGCCCTCAGGGCGCGGCACCGAGGATCTCGTCCAGGCGCTCCTCCACCTCGAGCTGATCGTCGTGGTCCTTGATCACCGAGCCGAGGGTCGCGGCGGCGACGCCGCGTTCGAGGGTCGTCGCCCCGAGCAGGGTGAGGGCACGTACCCAAGCGATCGTCTCGGCCACCCCGGGCTTCTTCACGAGGTCGAGCCCGCGCAGGCGCTCGACGGATGCGGCCGCTCGCGCTGCGAGCTCGGCGGCCACCTCCGGGGCGCGGGCGAGGACGATCTCGACCTCCCGGGCAGCGTCGGGGTAGTCGATCCAGTGGTAGAGGCAACGTCGCCGGAGCGCGTCGTGGAGTTCGCGGGTGCGGTTCGAGGTCAGCACGACGAGCGGCGCCTGCTCGGCGTGGATCGTGCCGATCTCGGGGATCGTGACCTGGAAGTCGGACAGGACCTCGAGCAGGAACGCCTCGAACTCGTCGTCTGCCCGGTCGATCTCGTCGATGAGCAGCACCGCTCGCTCACCGGCCCGCAGGGCCCTCAGCAGCGGCCGCTCGATCAGGAATCGCGGGGAGAAGATCTCCTCGGCCGCGTCGTCTCCGCTCGAACCGCGCTCGTGCAGCGCCCTCGCGTAGAGGAGCTGGCGCGCGTAGTCCCACTCGTAGAGTGCCTGGCTGGCGTCGATGCCCTCGTAGCACTGCAGCCGGATGAGCTCGACGCCGTACGCGGCGGCCAGCGCCTTGGCCACCTCCGTCTTGCCGACGCCGGCCTCACCCTCGAGCAGCAACGGCTGGCCGAGCGAGAGCGCGAGGAAGACCGCCGTGGCGAGCCCGCGGTCGGCGAGGTAGGACTGCGTCCCGAGAAGCTCCTGGAGCTGCTCGATCGACTCCGGCCCGGCCACCCTTCCCGTCAGGCCTCCGCCCGGCGCGAAGGACGCGTCGGCGCGGCGCGCGCCGACGGTCGGCACGCGCCCCGTCGCGGGGCCGGGCAGCTCAACCATTCGCGCCCGAGGCGCTCGCGGACGTCACGACCGGCATCCCGGGCCGCCCCATCTTGCCGGCCGGGCTCACGTCAGCCCCACCGGGCGAGGTCCTCGACGGTGTCGACGTCCGCCGCCTCGCCTTCACAGGGCACCTCCGCCACGAGCTCCGGCCGGGCGGCCATGAGCGAGCGGGCGCCGACGTCGCCCTCGTGTGGCAGCAACGGCCAGACTTCGGCGCTCAGGCGCACCGGAGGTCGTCGCTCACCGCCGAAGGTCGCGACGGCGATCGGGCTCTTGGAGGCGGCGACCGCCCGCCAGGCGGACGCGGGGACGAGGGGCTGGTCGCCGAGGCCGAGGACGACGTCCTCGTGGCCGGCGCGCGCGGCCCAGTCGAGCCCGGCCCGGATCGACGCCGCCATCCCCCGGCGCCACTCGGGGTTGGGGACGACGGTGACGTCGAGGGGCAGGACGCCGCTTATGTCGACGGCGCCGGTCACGACGAGCGTCGGCCCGATGTCGGCGGCGAGCGCGTGCTCGACGGCCCACGCGAGCAGCGGCCGCCCGCGGAACGAGGCGAGAAGCTTGTGCCCGCCCCCCGCGTAACGGCTCGCGCCGCCCGCGGCGAGGACGACGGCCGCGGTCACCGCCGACCGGCGTGGATGGGGCCTGCGAGATCCCGCAGCGACGCCGCGCTGACGCGCCCGGAGCGCACGGCGATGATCTCGGCACAGATCGAGACGGCGGTCTCCTCGGGGCTTCGCGAGCCGATGTCAATCCCTATCGGCGCCATGACGCGTGTCAGTTCCTCGGCGCTGACCCCGGCTTCGGACAAGCGCGCGTTGCGCTTGGCGACCGTGCCGCGCGAGCCCATCGCCCCGATGTAGCCGACCTCGGTCCGTAGCGCCCCGATGATGGCCGGCACGTCGAACTTCGGGTCATGGGTGAGGACGCAGAGCGCGTCGCGCGGCGTGAGGGCGTCGCCGACCCTGGCGAGGTAGCGGTCGGGCCAGTCCACGACGATCTCGTCGGCCATCGGGAACCGCGACCGGGTGGCGAACACCGGCCGCGGGTCGCAGACGGTGACCCGGTAACCGAGGAGCTTCGCGAGGCGCGCAAGCGCGCCGGTGAAGTCCATGGCGCCGAACACGATCATGCGCGGCGGCGCGGCGAAGCTCTCGAGGAAGACCGTCACCTCGTCCGCACGGGCCTCGCCGTGCCGCCCGTAGTGTCGCGTCGTCGTGCGGCCGACCTCCAGCGCGGCTGCGAGGTCGCGTGCCACTACACGGTCGAGCCCGGCGTCGCCGAGCGAGCCGAGGGGGGATTCTCCCGGGCGGACGAGCAGCTTCGCGCCGAGCGTCGGGGCGCCCGCTCCGGCGGCGGGGTCGACCGTCACGACGGTCGCGAGCGCGACGGGCAGCTCGAGGGTGAGGCACTCGCGCAATGACTCGAAGAGGCCGCTCACCAGTCCAACGGCTCCACGAAGACGCGGACCGTCCCGCCGCACGTGAGGCCGACGGCGAAGGCTTCCTCGTCGCTGTACCCGAAGGTGCACAGGCGCGCCCGCCCACTGCTCAGCGCGTCGAGCGCCTCGGTGACGACAGCCCCTTCGACGCAGCCGCCGGACACCGACCCGGCGACTTCGCCGTCCTCCGACACCGCCATCGCCGCACCCTCGTCTCGGGGCCCGGACCCCTCGACGCCGACGACGCGCGCGAGCGCGACGCGCCTGTTGGCCGAACGCCACCGGTCGATGTCGGCGAGCAGCTCCTTCATCGGCGCCGCGCCGGGTCGCCCGCCGGTCGTGCGCACCCTTTCCCTCTCCGAGCGATCATGCGTCATCCCTTCTCGATGCCGAAGCTCCCGCAACAGGATCGCACGGCTGAGGCGTCCGTCAAGAGCGAGGAGGGTCGGGGAGCCGCTGATGGCGTCGGCCGCGATGCCGTCCGCGGCCGACGCGGCGCGCGACGTCCTTCTCGACGTTCAGAAGTCGAGCTCGAACCAGACCGTCTTCGTGACCGCTGAACGCTGGACGCCCCATCGGCTGGCCAGTGCCTCCACGATCACGAGTCCGCGACCGTGCTCGTCCTGGAGCTCGCGCGGCACCGGCGCCACGCTCGCCGCCCGGTTCAGGTCCGCGACCTCGACGGCCAGCCGTTGCTCGGCGATACGCACGCGCAGCCAGACGGACGAGCGGGTGTGCAGCAGGGCGTTCGTGACCAGCTCGGAGGTGAGCAGCTCGGCGACCTGGCGGAAGCCGTCGGGACGGTCGGCGAGCACCCCGCCGACGACCTGGCGCGACCGGCGCGCGACCTCCGGGCCGGGGTGCATGAGGTGGACGATGAGCCCCTCGTCGCTCCGGGCCTTGTTGAATGCGGTGTCCGGGGAGGTCACGGGCGCACCGCTACTCGCGTCGCGCCCCTGGCGCGCGCGCCGGCAGGCAAGCTGGCACGAAGACATTCTGCACGCCAGCGTCGGCTTATGCATGGGACCGGCCCCCGCGCGGCGGCTTCCGGCACGCAAGGCGGGCGCGTCAAGGCCCGGGGGGCCCGTCGCTCGCGCCGAGCCCGACGCGGCGCACTCGTGACGGCACGGCCGCGACCAGCTCGTTGAGCACGCGCTCGAGGTCGGCTGCCAGTGGCGTGCCGAGCGCGTCGGTGAGCGCCTGGTACTGGGCATCGATGAGGGGCGCCAGCGACGCGATGGTCGCTCGGCCCTTCGGCGCGAGCGTCACGAGCACCCGTCGTTGGTCGCTCGCGACCCGCGAGCGCTCGACGAGCCCGTCCCGCTCCATTCTCGATAAGACGCCCGTCAGGCTCGGCGGGACGATCTGGCAGGCGCGAGCGAGCTCGTGCTGCTCGGCCCCGCTCAGTCCGCCGAGCACGCGCAGGATCCTCCACTGCTGCTCGGTCAGCCCGAAGTGGTTGATGATCGGCCGGAAGAGCGACAGCAGGGACTCGAGCGCCTCCCGGACGAGCCGCGGCAGGTCGGGATGATCGAGCGGGACACGCTGCTTCCCATCCGTCGTCATCACGACTCTCCTCGGCCCTCGCGGACTATCCGCTCGTGCCGCAAATCAGTTAACATGTGAAGTAAACAACCGGTCCGCGCGGCGGGTCGATCCGCACGGCCCGCGGAGGTCGGGGAGGCATGGGGGAGCTCGTTCTTGCTGCGAAGGTGACGCACGTCCCGTCGATGCTGATCTGCGAGATGCCGGGCAGGTACTTCGGCCTGCGCGACGACGCCATCGCGGGCCATCGCGAGATCGGGCGGAGGCTGCGCGAGCAGGAGGTCGACACGCTCGTCGTCTTCGACACGCACTGGCTCGTCAACAGCGGCTATCACGTCAACAGCTGCGAGCGATACTCGGGGGTGTTCAGCAGCAACGAGTTCCCGCACCTCATCCAGAACATGGAGTACGACATCCCGGGCGATCCCGCGCTCGGCGACGCGATCGCCGAGCTCGCCACGGCAGGTGGCGTCACGGTCCGCTCGCACCACCTGCAGAGCCTGGACCTCGAGTACGGCACCCTCGTCCCGGTCCACTACATGGATCCCGAGAACCGCCTGCGCGTCGTCTCGGTCGCCGCATGGTGCCCGTGGCACCTCCATGAGGACAGCCGGGTCGTCGGCAACGCGGTGCGCGAGGCCATCGAAGCGAGCGACTGCCGCGCCGCCATCGTCGCAAGTGGCTCGCTCTCGCACCGGATCCACGACAGCCGCGACGCCGAGGAGGGGCTGTTCACGATCAGCGGGGAGTTCTACCGCCAGGTCGACCTGCGGGTGCTCGAGCTCTGGCAGGCCGGCAGGTTCAAGGAGTTCGTGGCGATGCTCCCCGAGTACGCGCAGCACTGCTACGGCGAGGGGATGATGCACGACACGGCGATGCTACTGGGCGCGCTCGGCTGGGACGGGTACGTCGGCGCCGTCGAGATCATCACGCCCTGGTTCGCGAGCTCGGGTACCGGGCAGGTGAACGCGGTCTTCCCCGTCGTATAGCCGAGCTGAACCCCGGCGCGGTGCGGGCGAGCACCGTCCTCGTCGTCCGTCACGGAGCGCCTCGACATCCGCCCGGCGGGAGGTCGATCACGGAGCGGCCGCCACCGATGCGCGATCCGAGCTCGGCCGAGTCGTGGGCGCCGGGCGTGCGTTCGAGGATCAGGCGCTATTGCGGACGGTGAGCGCCCGAGCGGCGTAGCTCGAGGCGGTAGGCATAGCGATTGGGGTTGAACCAGCTCGTCGTCGACTCGACAGGGGTGGAGCGCCCATCGAGATAACGGCGGTCGATCCGAAGCGCTGGGCGGCCGGCCGCCATGTCGATCTGCTCGGCCGCCGACGGCGGGAGGCGGTCGACGGTCACCTCCTGCAGGGCGCTGACGATCTGGCCGTCGAGCACCGGCTCGAGCAGCTGGAGCACGGTGGTACGACGCCGGGCGCCCGCGCGCGACAGGAACGTCCTACGCAGCTTGACGCCGAGCGCCCGGGGGAGGCAGATCTCGGTGTATACGAAGGGGGCGTCGCCGGTGAGCCGGCGGATCGCGAGGTGCCACACCACGTCGCTTCCGAGGTCGGCCCTCGCACGCGCGCTCGCGGGCCCCAGCGCGAGGGGCTCGACGACCTCCATGATCGTGTCGCTCGAGAGGGCCATCAGGTCCTCGATCGAGCCGAACGAGCGCATGTACGGGCTCCGGGGTGCCGGAAAAGAGCCTCGTCCGGGCACCCGCTCGACGAGTCCCTCGGCGACGAGCTCCTGGTAGGCGCGTCGGGCGGTCTGTCGGCTCACGTGGTACGTCCGGCACAGGTCCGCTTCCGTTGGCAGCTTGGTCTGCGGGCCGGCGGGATCGGTGAGCAGAGCACGTAGCTCGTCGGCGACGCGCCGGTAGGCGGGCGGGCTCGCGGGGTGCGTGGACATCGTCGAAGCGAACGGTACCAATCCCGAGGCTGCTCCGAACCGATGGCATCGCCGTCCTGACCGCGTGGCGCTCCAGTGGCGGGCGCGAACACGATTTGTACGGCCAAATCTGGTAGCGTGACGACGCCCCGCTCGCGGCGTCGCGACCGTGGCCGCGGCCCGAGACTCGCTGGCGCCGTGAGGCCTGCGCGCCGGAACAGCACTGCTGCAGCAACTACTCACCGACCTTCAAG
>DATKQY010000020.1:0-21385 GCA_035532475.1 Acidimicrobiales bacterium
TCTACCAGCTAGTTCGCTTGGAGCGGACGACGGGATTCGAACCCGCGACCCTCACCTTGGCAAGGTGATGCTCTACCAGCTGAGCCACGTCCGCGTGTGATCACGATGGTACCAAGCCCTGGCGCAGCGCTGCACCACCCCCAGCTCGGCGGAACCTCAGCGGCCGGTGTGGCCGAATCCCCCGTCGCCTCGCTCGGTGCCGGGGAGCTCGTCGACGGGCGCGAAGCTGGCCGTTGCGTACGGCACGACCAGCAACTGGGCGATCCGGTCGCCCCGGTGCACCTCGTAGTCGGCGCTCGGGTCGGTGTTCACGAGGAGCACCTGGACCTCGCCGCGGAAGCCCGAATCGATGAGGCCGGGCGCGTTCAGGCAGGTCACGCCGTGACGGGCCGCGAGGCCGCTCCGGGGCAGCACGAGACCCGCATGTCCCTCAGGTAGTGCCAGCGCGACACCGGTCGGGACCAGCGCACGGCCACCCGCCGCCCTGAGCAGCACGTCGACACGCGAGATGAGGTCGGCACCGGCATCACCGGGGCGCGCGTACGACGGTGGGATCGATGCCGGGTCGAGCAGTCGGATCAGCACGTCGGTCACCGGTGCACGGTAGCGTCCGCGAACCCGCTCCCGCGGCGGCGCGCGCTGGTGAGGGGGCGGGTCACCGGGGTGCGCGGACGCACCAGTTACCATCGTGCCGTGCTCGTGTGGATGGACCTGGAGATGACCGGTCTCGACCCGAGCCGCCACGTCATCGTCGAGATCGCGACCCTCATCACCGACGACCGGCTGCGGGTCGTCGCCGAGGGCCCGGATCTCGTGGTCGCGGCCAGCGCGGAGCAGCTCGCGGCGATGGACGACGTCGTCCGGAAGATGCACACCGAGAGCGGGCTGGCGGCCGAGATCGAGGCCTCCACGATGACGTTGGAGGAAGCCGGCAAGGCGACGCTCGACTTCATCCGCACCCACATCCGAGAGGCGAGGCGCGTGCCGCTGTGCGGCAACTCGATCGGCGTCGACCGGCGGTTCCTCCGGCATCAGCTCCCCGAGATCGACGAGTACCTCCACTACCGGACGATCGACGTCTCGACGGTGAAGGAACTCTGCAAGCGCTGGTACCCGTCGCTCTATGGCAAGGCCCCGAAGAAGGCCGGCAACCACCGAGCCCTCGGCGACGTCCGCGAGAGCGTCGCCGAGCTCGCGTACTACCGCGACCACTTCTTCCGGGTCCCGTCCCCCGGCGCGGATCGCGCGGCGGCCCCCGACGACTCGCCGGTCCTCCCTGCCGAGGCACGCGACCTGGCGACCGCGCCGGCGGAGGCGACGCCGCCGCCGGCAGGCGGCTAACTCGCCACTTCCACCACCACGCGACCGCGGACGCCCCCGCTCAGCAGCGACGCCGCGAGCTCCGGGACGCGCGACAGCGGCTCGACCGTCGTCATTTCGCCGAGCAGCTCGGCCGGCAAGTCCCTAGCGAGGCGTTGCCAGGCCTGCTCGCGCCAGCCCGGCGGTGGCCAGGTGGAGTTCACCCCGGCAAGGGTCACCCCGCGAAGGATGAACGGGTACACGCTCGTCGGGAGCTCCCCGCCGCCGGCCAGACCGCAGGCAGCCACCGCCCCGTCCCTGCACACCCGGCTGAGCACGTTGGCAAGCGTGCCGCCGCCGACGACGTCGATTGCCGCGCCGAAGCGCTCGTTGCACAGCGGCCGCCCCGGTCCCTCGGCGAGCCCGGCGCGCGCGAGCACCTCGGAGGCGCCGAGCCGTCGCAGGTACGCAGCTTCCTCTGGCCGGCCCGTCGACGCCGTGACCCGGTATCCGAGGCGCGCCAGGAGTGCGACGGCGATCGAGCCCACGCCCCCCGCCGCCCCGGTGACGAGCACGGGACGCTCGACAAGGGCTATCGGGGAGATGCCGACCCGCTCGAGGGCGAGGACCGCCAGCATCGCAGTGAAGCCCGCGGTGCCGATCGCCATCGAGCGGCGCAGGTCGAGGCCGGGCGGCAGCCGGACGCACCAGGCTCCGGGCACCCGGGCGAGGCCGGCGTAGCCCCCCGCGTGATCCTCGCCGAGGCCGCAGCCGACGACGAGCACCTCGTCGCCCGGCGCGAGTGCGGGACTCGACGAAGCTGCCACACGACCGGCGAGATCGACGCCGCAGACCATCGGGAAGCGCCGCACGACCGGGGCGCGGCCCGTCACCGCGAGCGCATCTTTGTAGTTGAGGCTCGACCAGGCGACCGCGATCGTCACGTCGCCCTCGTCGAGGTCCGCCTCCTCCAGCTCGACGATGCGTGCCGGCGTCCCGTCGGCCTCGGCGGCGAGGAGCGCGCGGAACGTGGCGTGCACGCTGGGCCCCGTGGGGACGTCAAGCACCGCGGCCGGTTCGCGCGAGGCGGCCCGTTCGCGCCCGCTCAGAGCCCGGCGACGAGCGGCTGCAGCGCCTCGCCGGCGAGGTGGATGTGGTCGCGGTCGGACAGGTCGAGCACCTGGAGGTAGACGCGGCTAGCGCCGAGCGCGGCGAACTCGGCGGCGCGTTGGGCGGCCTCCTCCGGCGTCCCGGCGAGACCGTTCGCCCGCAGCTCGCCGAGCTCGCGCCCGATCGCTCCGGCGCGCCGCTCGCACTCCCCCTCGTTCGTGCCGAGGCAGAGGACAAGGGCGACCGAGCGCCGCACGGTCGCCGGATCGCGCCCGATCTCGGCACAGGCGGCATCGAGGCCCGCGAACACCGCTCGGACCTCGTCGAGGCTGCCGAAGCCGACATTGCACTCGTCGGCGTAGCGCGCCGCGACCATCGGCGTGCGCCGCGTCCCCCGTCCGCCGACGATGATCGGCGGGCGAGGCCGCTGCGCCGGCTTCGGTAGCGCCGGGCTGTCGATCAGCTCGTAGTAGCGGCCGCTGAACGAGAAGGTGTCCTCGAAGGGCGTCTCCCACAACCCGGAGATGATCGCCAGCTGCTCCTCCAAGCGGTCGAAGCGCTCGCTGACGCTCTCGGGGAAGGGGATCCCGTAGGCGCGGTGCTCGGCTGTGTACCACCCCGCGCCGATCCCGAGCTCGACCCGGCCGCCGCTCATCGCGTCAACCTGCGCGACCGAGATCGCGAGCGGCCCCGGGAGCCGGAACGTGGCCGAGGTCATGAGCGTCCCGAGCCGCACGCGCTCGGTGTCACGGGCGAGCCCACCGAGTGTCACCCAGGAGTCGGTGGGTCCCGGGAGCCCCGCCTTTGCCCCCGCGGGCGCCTCCCCCATCACCAGGTAGTGGTCGGAACGGAAGAACGCGTCGAGGCCGGAGGCCTCGGTGGCGAGCGCGGCCGCAAGGAGCGTCTCGTAGGTGGCGCCCTGCTGCGGCTCGGTGAAGATCCTGAGGTCCATCCCAACGTCCTACCACGGCGGCGGCGCGCGGCGACTCGCCGTGCCCTCGGCAGCGGCCGCGCCTCCTGCCCCCGGATGCGCCGTGCTCGGCGGGAGGCCGGAGCGAGCTGCGGTGCCAAGGGCGCGAGCTTCGCGATGATGTCGCCATGGCGAAGACCGATCCGGCGTTCATCCGGCGCGGCGCGACGCGCCCGTCCGCCCTCCTCACGCCCCGGCCACGCGCCGGGCGGACCCTGCGGCGCGCCTCGGGCCGTGCGGCCGTGGTGGCGCTCGCCGTCGTCTCGGCCGCCGGGGTCGCGGCGGCCCTCCAGTCGGCTGCGTCGGCCTCGTCGCCACGGACGCGCACCGCCCGTGCGGCCGCGACGGCGGGAGGCGAATGGACCACCTACGGCGGCAGCTCCACCCGGGACTCGGTCCAGGCCGCCAGCCCGTCGCTGCGCCCGTTGCGCGCCCGCTGGCGCTCGCCCGGGCTCGACGGCGCAATCTACGGCGAGCCCTTGATCTTCGACCACGAGGTGCTCGTGGCGACGGAGGCCGACACCGTCTACGCGCTCGCCGCGAGCTCGGGGCGGATCATCTGGTCGCGCCATCTCGGCGTCGCGGTGCCCGCCGGCGCGCTCCCCTGCGGCGACATCTCGCCGACCGTGGGGATCACCTCCACGATGGTCCTCGACCCGGCGAGTGGCGAGCTCTTCGCCTCGGCCGCGACCGACCCGGGAGGTGCCGTCCACCACGTGCTCGTCGCTCTTCGGCCGTCGACGGGCGCGCTGCTCTGGCAGCGCGATCTCGACCGTCCGGGCTGGGACGCCGCCGCTGAGCTGCAGCGGCCGGCGCTCGCGTTGAGCGCCGGGCGCGTCGTCGTCGGCTTCGGGGGGAACTACGGCGACTGCGGCCGGTACCACGGCTACGTGATGTCGGTCCCCGAGACCGGCGTCGGCCCGACCGCGGTCTTCCGGGTGCCGACGTCCCGCGAGGGCGCCGTATGGGCACCCGCGGGCCTCTCGGTCGACGCGGCCGGCGACGTGCTGGCCGTGACGGGCAACGGCGCCTCGACGTCGCGTTTCGACGGCGGGGACGCGGTCTTCGCGCTCTCGCCGACGATGCGCAAGGTGTCCTTCTTCGCCCCGTCCAACTGGGCGCAGGACAACGGCGACGACGGCGACCTCGGCTCCGGACCGGCGACCGTGCTCCCGGGCGGGCGGGTGTTCGTCGTCGGCAAGGAGCAGACCGGCTACCTCCTCGACGCCAACCGGCTCGGAGGCATCGGCGGCCAGCTCGCCTCCGCCGAGGTGTGCTTCTCCATCGGCGGCGACGCCTACCTCGCACCCTTCGTCTACGTGAGCTGCCCGAACGTCTCGCTCACCGCGGTCAGCGCCGGGACGGCCTCGCTCAGGGTCGCGTGGAGGGCGCCGGGAGGTCTCGACGGCTCGCCGACGATCGCCGGCGGCCTGGTCTGGCTGGTCTCGGGCGACCAGCTGAGCGGGCTCGCCCTGCGCAGCGGGCGCGTCGTGGTCTCCCGCACGAGCATCCCGGTCGAGCACTACGTCGCGCCGGCGGCGGGCGAGGGGCTCCTCGTCGTCGGCGGTACCGACCGGGTCGAGGCCTTCGAGGGCCCGTCCGGCTACCGGCCGTGAGGTCGCCGCCGGCCGCCGGCGCCGCCGCGCGCTGTCGATGCATCCCGCACCCAATGACCCATCTGCGTCATGCGTGACGCGTGCCCGGCGGTGCACAGTACGTGGCGGCCGGCCCGGGACGTCTCCGGCGGCCACGGCGCGTGGCTGCGCGCCAGGACGCGGAGGAACCGAGTGGGCACGGGGCTTTCGACATCGTCGGGCGCCGGGACGGGACGGGCGGAGCTCGGCGACGGTCCTGTCCCCGGGGGCACGTCGCGTGGGATCATTGCCCCCGTGCAGGGGGCGAACGACGGGGACGGAGCGACCTCGCACAGCGGTCCGATCCGCGTCGCGGTCGTGGACGACCACGCCATGGTCGCCGAGGGCCTGGCGATGCTCCTCGGCGGACAGGAGGACCTCGACGTCGTCGGCACCGCGGCGAGCGTCCGAGAGGGGCTCGAGCTGGTAGAGCGCACCCGCCCCCACGTCGTGCTGCTCGACTACCGCCTCCCCGACGGCGACGGCGCCTCGGCGACCTCGGAGATCTTGCGCCGCTGGCCCGGGACGAAGGTCGTCATGTTGTCCGCGGCCGGCAGCGACGAGCTGCTGGCCCGGGCAATCGAGGCGGGCTGCTCAGGCTTCCTCCCAAAGGACCGCGGCGCCGACGAGGTCGCGACCGCCGTGCGCGCCGCGTGGAGGGGCGAGTCGCTCATCCCGACCGCCGTGCTGGCGGGCCTGCTCGGCCGGCTGCGACGCTCGACCCAGGGGCGCGCCGGCGAGCTGACGCCTCGCGAGCTGGAGGTCCTCCGGCTCTTGGCCAAGGGGATGTCGACCGAGGGGATCACCTCGGCGCTGTTCCTCTCCGGCCACACGGTGCGTAATCACGTGCGCAACATCCTCAACAAGCTCGGCGCCCACTCCAAGCTGGAGGCGGTGGCGCTGGCGGCACGCGACGGGCTCGTCTCGCTTGACGAGCGTGGTTGAGGGACACACGCGCGTCGATGGCCATCCGGGTCGTGGTCGCGGACGACCAGGCGGTCATGCTGGAGGCCCTCGTCCAGCTCCTCGCTGTCGCTCCCGACATCGAGGTCGTCGGCACGGCCCGGGACGCGGTCGCGGCGCTCAGCGTGTGCGAGGAGACCGCGCCTGACGTCGCGCTGCTCGACGTGCGCATGCCCTACGGCGGCGGCGCCGCGGTCGCGAGCTCCATCCGGGCGCTCGGGCTCGACACGCGGATCGTGGCGATCTCGGCCTTCGACGACGACACGACGCGTGACCACATGACGGCCGCCGGCGCGACCGCCTACGTCTTGAAGGACGGCCCCATCCTCGACGTGCTCGCCGCGATCCGCCGGGCGGCCCAGCGCGCTACGACGGGATCCGTGGGATCCACGCCCTGACTCGAGTCCCGTTCCCGGGGCTCGACTCGACCTCGACGCGCCCGCCGACGCGCTCGGCCCGCTCCCGGGCGGAGGCCAGCCCGACGTGGCCAGGGGCCAGGTTCTCTCCGCCGGTGTCGAAGCCGACGCCGTCGTCGGTCACGACGACCTCGACGCCGCCGTCGGCCTCCGTGACGAGCACCGACACGTCGCTCGCTGCGGCGTGCTTGTGGACGTTGGCGAGCGCCTCGCGCGCGACGCGGAAGAGCACCATCGCCTCTTCGGGCGAGGCGTCGCTGTCGAGGTGTCCTTCGACGCGCACCTTCGGGCCACCGATGCCCTCGTAGCGCCGGAGGTACTCCCGCAGCGACTCGAGCAGTCCTCCGAGCTGCAGGGCGGGCGGGTGCAACTCGAACAGCAGTGCCCGGAGCTGCTCGATCGAGGCCGCCGTCGAGCGCCGCATCGCCTCCACGAGGCTCATCTGGGCCGGGTCCTCGACACGGCTCGCCAGGATCTGGAGCTGGATGGACACCGCGATGATCGACTGGAGCGGATCGTCGTGGACGTCGTCGGCGATACGAGCCCGCTCCTGCTCCTGGGCCCGGAGCAGCTGGCGGACGAGGTGGAGCCGATGTCCCTCGGCGCGACGCTGCTGCGTGACGTCCTGCGCCAGGCCGAGCACGACCGGCTCGCCCTTCGGCCCCGAGCGGATCGGCGAGAGGGTGGTCAGCGCATGCACGACCGAGCCGTCCGGCCGGAGGTAGCGCTCTTCGTGGACCGAGGTCGTCGCCTCGCCCCGCAGCAGCTCCTGGCGCGCGGCTTCGCTCGACTCGACGTCGTCCGGATGGAGGACGTCGCGTGCGCCGCGCCCGATGAGCTCGTCGGCGCTGCGTCCGAGCATGGCTGAGGCCGCCGGGTTGACCGCGAGCCAGCGCGACGCGCCGTCGGTGATGCTCATGGCGACGGACCACTGGTCGAACGCCCCGCGGAAGAGCCGGTCGCGCTGGCCGAGGCTGCGCGCCAAGCGGTCGACGAGCACGCAGAGCACCACCATCGTGACCGTGAGGACGAACCACTGGCCGGCGTCGTCGGCGAGCCAGCTCGCACCGCTCGAGTGCGTCGCCACACGCAGCACTGCGGAGACGACAGCGGCGAGGACGAGCAGGCCGAACGCCCGCCTCGTCGGGAGGACCGCGAACGCGACCGGAGCGAACCACAAGAACAGCGCGTAGACGCTGCCCCGGGGCGAGTGGAGCAGGTAGACGAGGGCGCCGGTCCACAGCGTGCCGAGCGCGAGGAACGCCTCGATCGCTCGGCCCGAGGGGTCCTTCGTCCAGGCGACGAGGGCGACGCCGAGGCCCAGACCGCCCGCGTCGAGGCCGATGACGCCGGCGGCGTCGGCCCGGCTCAGGTGCGAGGACGGGAGCACGACGAGCGTGGCGAGCGCGCCGACCACGAAGAGCCATCCGGGCACGCGAGCCCGGCGGGCCGGTGCGAGCTCGCCGGTGCCACCGACGACCCACAACAGCCAGTCAGGCACGGAGGGGCCCGACCGGCTCACGAGCCGCGCTCCGTGCGCACGAGCCGCTCGAAGTGCGCGGCCGGGACCGGCCGCGACATCAGGAATCCCTGGGCTCGCTCGCACCCCATCTCGCGCAGGTGGGCGAGCTGCGCCTCGGTCTCGACGCCCTCGGCGACGACGCCGAGACCGAGCGCCCGCGCCAGCTGGACGACGCCGGTGACGATGGCCTCCTCGGGGCCGGCCCGCCCAAGACCTGACACGAAGGAGCGGTCGACCTTCAGCTCGTCGATCGGGAAGCGCTTCAGGTAGCTGAGCGAGGAGTAGCCGGTCCCGAAGTCGTCCACGGTGAGCCGCACGCCGAGCGCCTTCAACGCCTCGAGCGCGGCCTGGGTCGTCAGGGTGTCCTCCATCAGCACCGACTCGGTGATCTCGAGACAGACGGTCGCCGGGGCGAGGCCGTTCGCCCCGAGCGCGGCGGCGACCGAGGCGGCGAAGCCGGGCGAGCGCAGCTGGCGCGCCGAGACGTTGACGCAGAGCTCGAGGGCCACGTCGCGCCCGCCCGCCGTCCACCTGGCGACGTCGGCGCAAGCCTGCTCCAAGACGAGCTTGCCGATCGGCTCGATCATCCCGGTCTCCTCGGCGACCGGGATGAAGGCGGCGGGGAGCACCAGCCCCCACGTGGGGTGCTGCCAACGGACCAGCGCCTCGGCGCCGACGATCTCGCCCGAGACGACGTCGAACACCGGCTGGTAGTAGACGATGAGCTGGCGGTGCTCGACGGCGCGACGCAGTTCGGTCTCCAGCTGGAGCCGCTCGCGAAGGCGCAGGCGCATCGCGGTGTCGAAGATCACGGCGCACGCCCCGCCGACGGCCTTCGCGCGGTACATCGCGATGTCGGCATTGCGGAGCAGGTCGTCAGGCTGGTGGGTGGCGTCGTCGCTGAACGCGACCCCCACGCTCGCGCTCGAGGCCAGCTCCTGTCCGCCCACGACGACCGGCACAGCCAACGAGGCGAGCACGCGCTCTGCCACCTCCAGCGCGCGCTCCGTACCGCCGACCCCCTCGCAGACCACGACGAACTCGTCGCCGCCGAAACGGGCCACCAAGTCGTCCGGTCCGACCACCTCCACGATCCGCTCGGCGCTTCGGACGAGCAGCTCGTCGCCGGCGACGTGACCGAGGCTGTCGTTCACGACCTTGAAGCGGTCGAGATCGACGAAGAGCACGGCGAGCTCGCCGGCGAGCCACGCCCGCCGACCGAGCGCCTGCTCGAGCCGCTCGCGCAGCCGCGAGCGGTTGGGCAGGCCGGTGAGCGCGTCGTGGAGCGCGCGCCGGCGCATCTCGGTCTCCACGTCGCGCCGGGCGATCGCCGCGCCGAGCACGTTGGCGACGCCCTCGAGAAAGGGCACTTCGTCCTCGTCGAACGCCCTCGACGACGTGGCGTGGGCCTCCAGCACCCCGAAGGGCCGGCCCCCGGCGTCGACGACCGCCGCGATGCTCGAGCACACCTCGTGTGCACGCAGCAGGGCCGACGCCGGGAACCGGCGGTCCTGCGAGAGGTCGGCCACGACCGTCGTCCCCGAGCCCCCGAGCGCCAGGCCGGCCAGCGAGTCGAGGCCGACGGCGCCGGGAGCTCCGGCGAGCAGCCCGCGCTCGAAGCCGATCGCGGCGCGCCGGGCGAGGGAGCGCCCGTCCTCGCCGAGCTCGAGCAGGTCCACGATCTGGACCGACGCGAGCGACGCGATCAACTCGACGGCGCGACGGAACAGCGCGTCGAGGTCGGTCTCGGCGAGGGCGGCACGGCCGAGCTCGGCCAGGGCCGCCTGCTGGGAGCCGCGCCGCGCCGCGAGCTCCTCGGCGCGACGCCGGTTCGTGATGTCCTGCATCTGGACGAACAGCTCGCGGCCAGCGCCGTCGACGTCGCGCACCAGCGTGCTCGAGACGATCGCCCAGACGAAGTCGCCGTCCGAACGCAACAGCCTGCGCTCGGTGACCTGGAAGGAGACGTCGGTGGCGGTCGTGACCGCCTCGATCGTCCTCCCGGCCGAGACGCGCTCGTCCGGATGGACGAGGTCCAGCGCAAAGGTGCCGACCAGCTCCTCCGGGCTCCTCGCGAGCAGGTCGCACATCGCGCGGTTGACGAGGGTGATGCGGTTGTCGAGACCGATGAGCATGCTCGCGACGCCGCTTTGGGCAAAGCGCTGGGCGAGGTGCGTGCCGACCTCGGCACCGCCGTGGCGGTCCCGGCGCCCCTCGTCGTGCTCGATATCGCGCCAGCCGTGCGCGACGTTCGCCACGAGCCGCTCGAGCGTCGCCATCGACCACGCGTCGAACGAGCCGGGATCCCCGGCGTAGAGCGAGAGGACGCCCGCGACCCTGCCCTCCACGACCAGAGGAAGGGCGGCGCTGGCGCGCAGACCCGCCCCGAACGCCGCCGCCCGCCACGGCGCCATGCGCTCCTCGAACGCGATGTCGTTGCAGAGGTCGGGCCGGCCGGTACGGAGCGCCACGCCCGTCGGCCCCCGTCCCTGCTCGTTCGCGACGGAGGTGATGCGCGCTGCGTCGAGGTAGCGGCGCGCCACACCCGCCTCGGCGACCTTGCCCACCTCGCCGCTCTCGGGGTCGACCAGGCCTACCCAGACGAGCCGGAACCCCCCGTGCTCGACGAGGATCCTGCAGGCGGCGTCGAAGAGCCCCTTCGGCGACGTCGCGTGCACCACGGCCTCGGCCGTCGCCGCGACCGCGGAGGCGAGCCGCACCTGGAGCTCCGGTGACGCCTGCGTCCCACGGCGCCGCCCTCGGCGCTCGGTGGCGGGGTGGGTGGACAGGATGTTCCGACGCCTGGCGGCGCTGCGTCGGCCCTCGCCATCTTCCTGTTCGGAGTGCACTGCTTCCCCCAGGCTCCTGCCATGCTCACCTTGGATCCAAAGTGATCTTGTACCGCCGGGTGCTTGTACAAAAGACGTACTCGGGTCATCGCCCTGTCTAACGCGTTAACGTCACCGTCCCCGCGCATCTTGATCACTCCGACGGCGGCGTCCTCGCCTCGTGACGCGCAGGGCGCCGGTACCATGGCGAGGCTGGGGCCGACGGTCCGCCCCTGGCAGGCGCGGCGGACGGACCGGGACGGCGGACGGGGCGATGCCGGAGCTCGCGGAGATGCGTGCGCTCGCCGAGCGCGTCGGGGCGACGCTGGCCGGCCGCACCCTCACCGGCTACGAGGCGCTCGGCTTCTCAGGGCTGAAGACCGTCAGCCCGCGTCCGGACGAGCTGGTCGGCCGCCCCCTCGCTGCCGCGACGAGCCGCGGCAAGTACCTCGTGCTGTCGTTCGGAGACGGAGGGCGCATCCTCGTCCACCTCTCCCAGGCGGGCCGGGTCGACCTCGAGTCGCCCGCCAAGAGCACGCGACCGAGAGGTGGCGTCGTCCGGCTCGTGTTCGGCGACGACGCCCTGCTCGTGCGGGAGTACGGCAGCGAGCGCAAGGCCGGCTGGTGGGTGCTCGCAGCGGGTGACGACGGGCCCCTGGCAGCCCTTGGGCCGGAGCCGGCAGAGGAGGCGTTCGCCGACCTGCTGATCGGGAGCGACGACAGCCGCCAGCTCCACACCGTGCTTCGCGACCAGCGCACCGTGGCCGGCGTCGGCCGCGGCTACGTCGACGACGCGCTGAACCTCGCCGGGCTCTCGCCCTTCGTCTCGCTCCGCTCGCTCACGCCCGGGCAGCGCTCCCGTCTGGTCGAGGCCGTCCGCGCGGCGCTCGCCGAGGGCCTCGAACGAGAACGGACACGCTCCGGCGGCCTCTCCGAGGCGCGCCTCGGCGACCGCTTCGCCGTGCACAACCGGGCTGGACAACCGTGCCCGCGCTGCGGCGAGACGTTGCTGCGCGTCTCGTTCGCCTCACACGAGATCGTCTACTGCAAGTCGTGCCAGACGAACGGCCGGGTGCTCGCTGACCGGCGCCTCTCCCGCCTGCTGCGCTGACCGGATCGCCCGCATCCCGATGATCGCCAAGTCCGCCGGGAGGAGGTGCTCGCGGCCGCGGTCGGCGACCAGTCCGCCAGAGACCCTCACTGCGTTGTCCTCGAGACCAGCCACGGCGAACCGCTCGCCCGTCGGGACGGCCGCTCCGGGTCGACCTCGACCTGCCAGCACTTCTGTTGACAACAATGTGAGCAACTGGTTACCGTCCCGGCAGAGACGCGGACCGGGGGGCAGACGGTGAGGCTCGAAGGCAAGGTTGCCGTCGTGACAGGCGGCGCACGAGGCTTCGGCCGCGGGATCGTGGAGCGCTTCGCCGCCGAGGGGGCCAGCGTCGTCGTCGCGGACCTCCTCGAGGACGAGGGCGCCGCCGTCGTCGAGGCGGTGCAGCAGGCCGGCGGGAGCGCCCGGTTCCTCCGCACCGATGTGACCGTCGGCGAGCAGATGGCGGCGCTCGTCGCCCTTGCCGAGGAACGCTTCGGCAAGCTCGACATCATGGTCGGCAACGCCGGGGTCCTCGTGCGTGCCGGCCTGGAGGAGATCACCGAGGAGCAGTACCGGACCCAGTTCGACGTCAACGTCAAAGGCACCTGGCTCGCCTGCAAGTACGCCATCCCGGCGATGCGTCGCGCCGGCGGGGGCGCGATCGTGCTCACCGCGTCGGCTGCGGCGTACCGGGCGCTCCCTGGCAGCCCGCTCTACGGGGCGAGCAAGGCGGCGATCGTCATGCTCGCCAAGAACACCGCCCTCGGCGTGGCGCGCGAGAACATCCGCTGCAACGCGGTCGCGCCGGGCCCAGTGGCCAACGAGTTCTACGGTTTCAGCGACGCCGAGATGCAGGCATGGGTCGACCGGTTCAGCCCGGATGTGCCGATGGGATGGATGGGCGAGTCCATCGACGTCGCGAACGCGGCGCTCTTCCTCGCGAGCGACGAGGCCCGCTGGGTGACGGGCACGGTGCTCGGCGTGGACGGCGGCTTCACGCTCTGAGCGGGCGGATCGCCACGCCCCACCTACCACTTCCGCCCGAGGTAGGCGCCGTCGTCTTCGAGGCGCTCCTGGAGCCGGGCGACGTCGACGTCGCACACCGCGACGCCTTCTCGCAGCGCCAGGTCGGCCGCGGTGCCCGAGGCCTGGCCCATCACGAAGCACGGCCCCGACACCCGCGCCGAGGACTGGCCCTCGTGGGTCATCGAGGCGCAGCGTCCCGCGACGAAGAGGTTCTCCACCTGCTGGGGAACGATCATGCGGTATGGCATCTGGTTGAAGCCGCGGGCGTCGGGATCACGGGGCCAGCGGATCTCGACGGTGCCGGCGAGGTGGGCCTCGACGGGCCAGCCGTTCACACCGATCGAGTCGTCGAAGTCGGCGCAGTCGAGGATGTCGTCCCCGCTCAGCTGGTACTCGCCGACGATGCGGCGCGTCTCGCGGATGCCGAGCTGGGGGGCGATGTCGACGATGTACGCCTCCTCGAATCCAGGCGTCGCCTGGCGGATGAAGGCGAAGGTGTCCCGGATCTGCCGGCGTCCCTCGATCTCGCCGTGGCTGAGCTCGGCGGCGTCGGTCCCGTCGACGGCGCTCCCGTCGGGGTTTCTCACCTGGGTCAGGTTGGCCCGCCATTCGAGCGGGTTGCGCTGCGGCCGGACGATCGCGCCTCGGCGGGGGAACGTGTGGGTCCCGGCCGCCTCGGCCTCGGCCATCAGCTTCGGGATCACCTCCCATGCGCGGCCCGCCCGCTCGGGGTCGACCCCGTTGATGCGGAACATCAGCGAGGGGTAGAGCATCCCGTTCAGCTTCTCCGATTTCTCGAACGGTGCGCCGGACCACGCTGCGACATCGCCGTCTCCCGAGCAGTCGATGAAGATCTGCCCGCGTACCGCGCCTCGCCCGGACTTGGTCTCGACGAGGACCGCGTCGATCGCATGCTCCGCACCCATCACGACGCCCACGGCGAGCGCGTGGAACAGCACCGCCGCGCCGGACTCGAGCACCAGCTCGTCGGCCGCGATCTTGTACGCCGAGATGTCGTAGGCCTGCGCGGTGATCCGGTTCGCGAAGGACAGGTGCGCATCGTTCAGCCCGTCGAGCCGGCCGATACGCTCCAAGAACTCGTCGGCGAGCCCATGGATGATCTGGCGGTGCTCGCCATGGACGTTGGCGTGCAGTCCGCAGAAGGTGCTGAGCCCGCCAGCCGTCCCGGCGCCGCCGAGGAAGCCGTACCGCTCGAGCAGGATCGTCGAACGGCCGGTGCGCGCCGCGGCGGCGGCGGCCATCATCCCGGCGGGGCCGCCTCCGACGACGACGACCTCGAACTCGCCGATGACGGGGGTGGTCCTACTCGGCTCGACCATCCGACCCTGCTCGCCTGCCGCCACCTGTCGCTCCCTTCGCTCCGTGACCGCACTATACGGGCACCGCTCTCGTGGGCACCCCTCGCCCGAAGCTGCTCGGGCACGCCCGTCGGCTCGAGCACGTCACGACCCCGCGGCCTCGGCGCGAATGGCCCGGGCGGCGACGGCGGGCCACGATGGAGTCCGGGAGCGGCGGCGGGTGGGGCAGCGCCGTTCCGGCGGGCGATACTGGCGGCACCGAGGTGAGCGCCCACGTGGCGGCACGGACGAGGAGACGCGCATGCAGCTGACCGACGACGAGAAGAAGCTGCTCGACGGCGAATCCGGGCGCGCGATGCAGGCGGCGATGGACCTGCTCGTCCGCTACGGGGAGGCGCTCGGGGCCGACCGGCTCATCGAGACGAACAACGTCTGCGGCGCAAACGTCATGGCGGCGCGCCAGGTCCGGCTGCTGAAGAAGGCCGACAACGACGCAGCGTTCTCCGAGTGGAGCCTCGACAGCCAGGAGGTACTGGACATCCCGCCGGTTCAGGCGTACAGCTGCCAGCTGATCGGCCCGATGGACATCGAGAACTGGGAGCTCCAAGGCGTGAGCGCCGAGGACCGGGCGACGGTGATGGCGAGCGAGGACTACAGCGCCCGGCACGGCATCCACCTCATGAGCACCTGCACCCCCTACCAGGTGGGCAACGTCCCGGTGAAGGGCGAGCACTGCGCGTGGATGGAGTCCTCGGCCGTGGTGTACATCAACTCGGTCCTCGGCGCTCGGACCAACACCGAGGGCCGCGAGAGCACCGGGGCGGCGATGCTCACGAGGAGGATCCCCTACTGGGGCTTGCACCTCGACGAGAACCGCTTCGGCACGCACCTCGTCGAGGTCGACCGCGAGGTCTCAAGCGTGATGGACTGGGGCCTGCTCGGCTATTACGTCGGCGAGGCGATCGAGGACGGCATCCCGGTCATCCAGGGGATCAGCGAGGTGCCAAACCTCGTGAAGCTGAAGCACTTCGGGGCGGCGGCGTCGTCATCCGGCGGTGTCGAGCTCTACCACATCCCGGGCATGACGGCCGAGGTCCGCACGGTGGAGGAGGCCTTCGGCCCGCGCCGTCCGGTGGAGACGTTGCACTTCGGCGAGCGCGAACGCCGCGAGACCTACGAGCACCTGAACTCCACAGCGCGCGACCGCGACGTCGACCTCGTGATGATCGGCTGCCCGCACGCGACGATCGAGCAGATCCGCGAGGTCTGCCGTCTGCTCGACGGTCGACGCATCCACGCCGACTCGGACCTGTGGGTGTTCACCCCGCGGGCGATCCGAGAGGTCGCGGAGCGCAGCGGCTACGCGAAGATCCTGCGCGATGCCGGGGCGCACCTGATGAGCGACACCTGCCCGGCGATCGGACAGTTCCTTCCGCCCGATACCCGGGTCGTCGCGACCGACTCGGCGAAGCAGGTCCACTATCTACCGGCGATCATGAAGGTCCAGGGGCTGTTCGGCTCGACCGTGGACTGCGTCGAAGCAGCGGTGACCGGAACGTGGAACGGGGGGATCGCATGAAGGTGGTGCGCGTACGCGGCGACAGCATCGTCGGCGGCGTCGCCGAAGGCGAGGCGCTCGTTACCCGCGAGCGGATCTCCGGCTGGGGTGGGATCGACCCGCGCACCGGCACGGTGATCGAGACCCGCCACGAGCTGTGCGGCCAGTCGTTCAAGGACCGTGTCCTCGTCTTCCCGGGGGCGAAGGGCTCGTCGGGCTGGTCGGCGATGTTCCACATGGCCCGGCTCACCGGCACGGCGCCGAAGGCGATGATCTTCACCTTGATGAACACGAAGATGGCGCTCGGCGCCGTGGTCACCCACGTTCCGACGATGACCCGCCTCGACCAGGACCCCTTCGAGGTGATCGAGACGGGCGACTGGGTGCGCGTCGACGCCGATAACGGCGTGCTCGAGGTGTACAAGGGCGGGCGGCCCGACTGACGGCCGCGGCGCGCCGCACCCTGACCTGGCTCAGTACAACGTGGTCGGCACCATCCCGAAGCGGACGCGTCCGAAGTTCTCCGCCGAGCGCTCGTGCTGCAACGTGATGTGGGTCCTGACCTCGGCGAGGTCGCGAAAGCAACGCAGCAGCCGGTCGCCACTGCGGGTGCCGCTGGTCCCCGCCGAGCGGAAGAGGATGTCGACGGCGTCCCAGCACAGCTGGACGCAGGACTGCTCGCGGAGCAGCAGTCGGCGGTTGAGCTCGTCGTCGAACGCGACGCCGTCCTCGCGCTGGCGACGGCACCACTCCTCGTAGTCCCGCCCGGTCTGCACCAGCGCCGCCTCGGCGGTGTCCACGAGGGCATAGGCGCGCCCGTACCACTCCTGGTACAGGTGGTCCTCGCTCCGTTGCGAGGACGGCGGGTAGGACATCTTCTTCGCCCGCAGCATCTCCTCGTAGACGTCGAGCGCCGCCCAGCCGATCCCGACTGCCACCGCTACCACCTCGGAGAGCAGGAAGCTGCCGAACGGGCCCGAGTAGATCGGGTTCTCGTACAGCGCGGTCCCGGGACGATCGAAGGCCGCACCCTCCGGTCCTGGGGCCACGAGGGTGCGGTACTCGGGAACGAAGACGTCCTCGACGACGACGCGCCGCGAGCCCGTGCCTCGCATGCCGAGGACGTCCCAGTTGTCGACGATCGAGAAGCGCTCGCGCTCGACGAGGCAGAAGCGTGCGTCCGCCGGGGAGGCGGTGGTCTGCAGCGCGACGCCGATGAAATGGGTGGCGATGTCGCAGCCGGAGCTGTAGTCCCACGCCCCGCTCAGGCGGTAACCGCCCTCGACCGGCGTGATCCTCCCGACGGGCAGGCCCGAGAGCGGGATGACGACGTTCCCGTCGTCCCCGTAGACCTCGATCTGGGCCGCCTCCGGCCAGCTGGCGAACGTGTGCGGGTGGCCGGCTGTAAGCGCGTAGACCCAGCCGCTCGACGGACACCCCCGGGAGAGCTCGGTCGCCACCTGGTGGAAGACACCGAGCCCGAGCTCGTAGCCGCCGAAGCGTCGCGGTTGGAGGACGCGGAAGAACCCGGCGTCCACAAAATCGTCACGCGTGTCCTCGGGCAGCCTCCCGAGGGCTTCGCAGCGCTCCTGGCGCTCGCGCAGCACCCCGCGCATCGCCCGGGCCCTGGCGAGCATCTCCTCGCCGCTCAGGCCGGGCTCGGGCGCGACAATCGCGCCGCACGAAGGCGTGGTCAACCGAGGAATCGCTCGATCGCCGCGATGACCTCCTCCGGCACCTCGATCGGCACCATGTGACCGGCGCCCGGCACGATCCGGACGCGAGCGTCAGGGATCGCCCGCTCGAACCGGGCCGCGTAGCCGGCGGGCACCAGTCGGTCGTTCGCGCCCCACACCAGCAGCGTCGGTGCGGCGATCCGGCGCAGGCGCTTGGCGAGGCCCTTGTCGGGGATCGGCCACATGAACTTCGCGGCCGCGGAGAAGCCCTGCATCATCGGGATCAGCAGCTCGTCGACGACCTTCGGGTCGGAGACGTCGATCGTCTCGAGGCCTTCGCGCATCGCCCGGGCGCCCGGGCCGTCCGGGTCGCCCCACATAAGGCCGCCGAGCTCGGTGACCCCGACCCCGAACACGTCGGCGACGGGCTCATCGTCGTCCCACAGCCCGACCGCAGCGAGGAGGACGAGCCGCCCGACGCGCGACGGGTAGTGCGCTGCCAGCTCCGCGGCCACCATGCCGCCGAAGGAGTGGCCGACCACGACCGCGTTCTCGAGCCCGAGCGACCCGAACACCTCTTCGTAGTGGATCGCGAGATCGTGCACGTCGTCGATCTCGCCGAGCTCGGCGAGGTCCCGGAAACCGGGAGCCATCGGGGCGACGACGTTCCAGCGCCGCGCCAGGTTGACAAGGATCTCGTCCTGCTCCGAGACGCCGCCGGCGCCGTGGAGGTAGACGACCGTCGCGGCGTCGCCACCGGGGCCGGCCTCGATGACCCGGCAGACGAGGCCGCTCGGAAGCGGCACGTCCCTGCTCGTCGTGCCCGCGGCGGTGGCCATCAGGCCTCCCCCCCGAGCGGCGCCGGCCGCGCCAGCTCGCTCAGGGTGTCGGTCGGCCACCAGCGGTCCTCGTACTCGTTGAACCGGTCGCGCAGCCTCGGCGCCACCTCGGTCGCGAAGCGCTCGATGTTCGCCATGGTGGTCTCACGCGACAGGTTGCCGAACTGGAGATTGACCATCAGGTGACCGACGCGCAGGTGGTCGGCCATGTCGCTCAGGCGCTCCGTCACGGTCTCGGGGCTGCCGGCCACGACGTAGCCACGGTCGACGATCTCGGGCCACGTGAGGTCGTCGGCGAAGGCCCGCCGCGCGGCCTGCTCCACCTGGCCGACGATGCCCTTGCGCATCGTCGCCACGCTCGTGTATCCCGGCGGGTTGGTGAAGCCGGGATAGAGGTGCAGGCAGCGGTTGAAGAAGTACAGGGCCGCCTCCGCGTACAGCTCCTCGGCCTGGGCGTCGGAGTCCGCGATGCCGATGAACTGGATGAAGCCCGCCGAGTAGGGGTTCGCCTCGGCGCCGAGACGGTCGACCGCCTCCCAGTAGCCGTCGAGCACCTGGCGGGCACGCAGGTAGCCGAAGAACGAGAGGTAGGCGTAGAGGAAGCCGTTCTGCACACACCAGTCCCACGTCTCGACGCTTCCACCGCCCGGGATCCACACCGGCGGGTGGGGCTGCTGGATCGGACGGGGCCAGACGTTCACGTAGCGGAGCTGGGTGAAGCGCCCGTTGAACGCGAACGGCTGCTCGGACTTCCACGCCTTGAGGATCAGGTCGACGCCCTCGCGGTACTTTTCGCGCAAGGTGGTCGGCGTCTGGCCCATCGCGTAGCAGGTGTCCATCGGCGTGCCGACCGGGAAACCGGCGACGAGCCTCCCGCCCGACATCACGTCGAGCATGGCGAACTCCTCGGCGACGCGCGTCGGAGGGTTGTAGAGCGCGACCGAGTTCCCCATCACGACGATCTTCGCCCGCCTGGTCCGACGCGTCAGCGTCGCCGCCATCAGATTGGGGGAAGGCATGAGCCCGTACGCGTTCTGGTGATGCTCGTTGACACAGATGCCGTCGAAGCCCATCTGGTCGGCGAACTCGAGCTCGTCGAGGTAGTCGTGGTACACGCGGTGACCGACGACCGGGTCGTACAGCTCAGACGCGGGCAGGTCGACCCACACGCCTCGGTAACGCTGCCGGAAGTCGTCCGGCAGGTTCGGATAGGGCATCAGGTGGAAGGCGTGGAACTTCACGGCCGTGGAACCCCCTTCGGAGCGGCGCGCGCCCGGCAGGTGGCTGGCCACCGCGAGCGGCCGGGCGTCGCGGCCTAGGCCCGCGCTCGACGGACGTCGTCGTCCGCCGTTCGGCCCCCGGCCTGGCGGGGGCGAAGCTAACCGATTGCTCGCAGTCTTGTCAACATTCTGGGGCGTCTCGTTCGCCGACAGCTGGCGCCAGATGCCATATCGCCAGATGAGCCGGGCGAGGGCGTCACCACCCCGTGCCGCGCCGCGATCAGGCTGATGACGGGCTCGCCGAGCGCGGGCGCGCGACCGCGCTCGAGCCCGTCAAAGCGGCGCGCCCGGTGCTTCCGGTACTCGGCGGCGTGTCTGCCCGCGAAAACCGGTCGGCTTCGGGCTCGAGCACCATTGCCGGGCACACCACGCGATGCCGCGCACCACACCAACGTCAGCCGGCTTCGGAGAGGACGCGAGACCCGGACGGGGTCGGTCACGCTCTGAGGACGAGCACCTCTGAGAACTGACCGTCCGACAGCCACGCACGGACCTTGATCGCGTTGCCCGGCGAGATCGACACGGCCGAGTGGAGGCCGGTCGTGAAGTCCCCGACGTGCACGTACCGATGCGAAGCGGCCTTCCAGCGCCAGCGCGCGATGTGCAGGCGTGCGGTCCAGAAGGGGCTACGCGGTGCGAACACCGCCTGGAACTTGAGCAGACGGGACTTGCCCACCGTCACCTTGTCGAACTTCACGAACAGCGCCACGCTCGCTCCCCTGATGGGGAGGACCGATGCGCCGCCAGAGGCCGCAACGACCGGCGAGGGCGTCGCGCCCCCCGGTGCGTCCGCACCGGGCGTTCCGCCCCCGCCCGTGGGGGTCGTCGTGGTCGTGGTGCTCGTCGTCGTCGACGACGGGCCCGGGGACCCGCCGGTCGAAGTCGACGGTGCGGCTTGCACGAGGAGCACGTAGACCGCCTGCGACGTGGTGATCACCGGCTGGTCGTCGCTGTCGTTGTCGTTCACGTCGTTCGCCGGGTCGCTATCCACCGGCTGGCACATCGAGGTGACGGTCACCGAGTACGCGGCTACGCCCGGCGCGCTCGGTGTGCCCGAAAGGGTTGCCGTTGCCGGATCGAAGGCGAGGCCCGCGGGCAGCGCGCCCTGGGTCACCTGGAGGGCCCAGCTCAGCACCGGCGACCCGGCCGCCGTGAACACGAAGCTGAACGGCTGTCCGGCGGTCGCCTCCGCCGGAGGCGAGCCGGAGGTGAGCTGAGCTGGTGCGCACCCGCTCTGTTGCGCCCCGGCCGGGGTCGCCACGAGCGTCACCGCCAACGCCGAAAGCGGAAGTGCCGCAAGTCCGAGCACGGTGAACACCCTCGGCTTCCGAGCTATGCGCATGCTGGTCCTCTCGATGATGGTCGATCCTTCGCGATGTGCCCGATCCCGGACGTGGTGCTCCACCGCGTTCGGACCGCGGCGGCTCCTCACCCCGTGCAGGAGCTGCTGTTACTGCGCGTGTCGCTGTCGTGACGCGAGCGGCCCGCAGGCGCGCCGGGGCTGGCACGCCCGACGCGAGCGCCTGACCGACCGGACCCCCCGCCCTCTCCGCCCCTGCTCCCCGCCTCGACCTCCGGGTCGTCACGAGGAGACGTCAGCGGTACGGCCAGGAGGAGCCTCCCCTGACGTGCTCTACGGGTCGTGACGCTCGAGTCGCACCGGTCGTTTCCCGGCATCAACGACGACGAAACGACCGTTGTCCCGTCCGCACCGCTAGACCGTAGCAGGCCGAGTTCGGGCGAATCTGGCCGCTTTCAGTGATGTTCTGACCACGCTGCGCAACAGTCCTCCACGGGATCCGAGCCGCGGGCGGGCCGGCGGAGCCGGACGCGGTCGTGGGCCCCCCCCCCC
>DATKQY010000021.1:0-29578 GCA_035532475.1 Acidimicrobiales bacterium
CTCCTCGACGACGAGGATCTCCCGTCCCTCGGCGGAGAGCGCGGCGCTGAGATGCTCGACGCCGAAACGAGCGAGCCGGTCCCGATGCTCGACGACGATGCGAGCAGCCCCGCCGTCCGCGAGAAGACGGGCAAGGCGCGGACGCCTCGCGTTGGGCCCCGAGCCCACCTCGCTCACGACCTCGTCGACCGAAAGGCCGTGCTCGGACGCCCACAGGCTCACCCGCCCGGCCTGGCGCTCGAGGTCGTCGCGCTGGTCGTGGGAGCTCACCCGGCAGTAGGCGACGGTCCGGCCGCCGGCGGCGTTCGCGCGTGCCTCTCGACGACGATCGTGCCCGACGCCAGCCGTCGGGCGGGCACCGGCATCGTGCCGTCCTGGAACCAGCGGTAGGCGGTGTTCTGGTGGACGCCGTACGAACGGGCCCATTCGGCGAGCTTCACGCGCACAAGCGTACACACGTTCGGTCACGTCTAGGTGGATCGCCGGGAGCAGTTCGCAACCCCTTCGTGCACAGGGTGTCTCGTTGCACCACGCTGCACTAGAAGGTGCGGCCGACTGCAATCTGATCGTCCGCCGATCGCAGCTCTGCGCACCCGTCTTCCCGATGCGCCCGGGCATGCCCGAGTCTCAGACACATGACGCCGTCCGGCTCGGCACGGTCAACCGCTACGCGGTTCTCGACATCGCCGCACGAACAACTCGGGTCACTAGGTGCTCGTGCCGATCGACGAGACCGAGATCGGGTGTTTGAAGACCAGAACCCGGTAATCGCCGAACGAGTACATCGTGGTCGGTGGGCCGAAGGTGCCGGCGGCAACGCTCGCGCTAACGAGGGGCAGCGCCGCGTTGAACAGGATGAACTGAAAGCGCTGTCCCGTGTACCACGATGCGTCCGACTGGCGTTCGTAGCGGACGACGCGGCCCGAAGGGCCGTCGATGACGGGGCGGACGACGACCTCAGCGTTCGAGGCAACGGTCACGATGGACGCCGACCAGTAGTCGCCGAGGCCCTTCGTGAGTCGGTGGTCGGCGAGGAAGGCGGCGAGCTGACGGGGGGTCTGGCCGGCAGACGGTAACCGGAAGCTCAGGCCGAGCGCCGCGCCGTAGGCGAGCACGCCGGAGATTCCGGCGACGAGGGCGCCGCGACGCGCCACCGGCTGCGCGAGGCGTTCGCCGACCCTCCCGACGAGACGACCGCCGAGCACGGCGCCGAAGATGACAGCGGCCGTGAGGTAACGCGCGAACACATCGACGCCCACCTCGTCGAGTCGTGCGAAGACGCCGAGGTCGCCGAGGAACGCGAACAGGAGGAGGTCGTCGACGTGCCAGTCTCGATCCGTCGTGAGGCGGCCAGGACGGCCCGCAACGGATCCGTGGAGCAGTGCCCCGAGCGCAACGAGGACGCCGGCGACGATGACGACCAGGCCGATCACGTGGACCGCGCGCAGGGCCGCAGGGACCCCGGTCGCCCCGTACGGTCCCGCGTCGATGCCGAGCAGGGCGGGGCCATACCGCCAGATGTCCGCCAGGTTGGCGAGCATCTGGCTCGGCGAGGCGGTCGGGTTCACCGGGTTGATTCCGAACGTGCCGACAAGGTCGGCAACCTCCCGAATGACGAACGCCAGGGCGACGCTCGCTGCTGCCGCGCTCAGCGAGGCGAGGCCACTCCGCCAGTTGCGACGGCGCGCCATCGCCGCGAGGCCAGCCAATGCCGCGGGTGCGACCCCGAAGACCGCGATCTGCAAGTCGCCGAGCAGCCCAGCCGCCAGCAGCACGACCGCCACGATCCAGCCCCAGCCGAATCGGCCGCTGCGCAGACCGGCGAAGGCGACGAGGGCCCAGAGTGCCGTTCCGACGTGCAGCGGACCTTGGAGCAGGAACATGGACATGGCGCGGCTGGGCAGCGCCAGCAGCGTGAAGACCGTCACCATCGCCGCGATGCCCGCGCCGCCACGCCGGCTTCCCCGGGCGAGGACGGCGCCGACCACCACCACGAGCGCGGCGATCACCGCGGGAACCGAGTCGAGCTGTGAGGAGCGCACGCCCTGTCCCAGCACGGCGAAGAGGTAGAAGAGGGCGTCGACGCTCCAAAAGGAGTCCCTCGAGAGCGACCACCCGTGCAGCGACAGGTTGCCGGAGCTGAGCGACTGGCCTTCGAGCACGACCGTCGCCCCGTCGGAGTTGCCCGAGGCCACGTGGGCGGCGGCAGCGTAGAGCAGGATCACGACGCCGATGAGGCACGCAGCCAGCGCGGCGACCGCCAGCACCGTCGAGCGCGTGCCGCCGCTCGCGGGCGCCTGATCGTGCTCGTCCGACCGGGCGGTCGATATCCGCTCCGCCGAGGTGGGGATCATCGAAACCCGACGCCCCGGCGCGATCGGACCGTCGCCGGGCGGACTGCCGAGGGCAGGTTCAGCTTGCGCACGGGTGCTGAAGCTAGCGCCAGTCGCCGCGGGAGCGAGGGAGGCCCGCGGGCGGCGCAGGGAAGTGCGGTACCTCGGTGCTTTTCGACGCCACGAGCGGCATGGGGCTACCGGTGGCCGCTCGGCCCCCTTCGACGACGGTGCACCGTACGGGCCCGGGGGCTTCGAGCGCAGAAGAGTGCCGCCGGGGCGGGCCGCTGACTGCCTACCATTCGCGGCGAACTATTCCGTGCGGCGACGTGGACGAAGAAGGGCATGACTATGAGCAGCTACGAGCACGTTCCTCATCCCCACACGCTTGAGCGCCTTGAGCACCGAGACAAGCCGGTCACTTCTTCTGACGTCATCAAGGAGAAGGCCACCACGAAGTTCAACGCGTGGCTCGCTGTGAAGATCACCGAGGGCGTCGGAACGATGTGGTGCGCCTACCTGTTCGCAGCGCTCGCGCTCATAGGTCTGCCCGCCGCATTGAAACCGGGTGGCGAAGGGATCATCGCGTGGATCGCTCAGACCTTCCTCCAGCTCGTGCTGCTCTCGATCATCATCGTGGGCCAGAACATCGCTGCCGCGGCCTCTGACCAGCGATCGGAGAACACCTACAAGGACGCGGAGGCCATCTTGAGCGAGGCGCTGGAGATCCAGAAGCACCTGAAGTCCCAGGACGAGGCGCTGATTGCCGCGCTGCAGCAGGCGGTGGCCAAGCTCCCTGCCAGCTAGCGGCCCCACGGCCGTCGGCGACAACGACACGTCCGTCGGGCTCTGCCCCGATCGGTCGCACTCTCCCGGGTCGCCGGCGAGGTCCCGAGTCGCCCACCTGGACGACCGGCCCAGTGCCAGCCGAGGATCGCCTCCCGGCGTCGTTCCGAATGAGGACAGCACGTGGCGGTGCGCGCGGTCCGGCTCGCGACCTGCCGAAGCTCGGTGGCGCGCCCGCCACCGCACTCGTGGGCGAGCTCACGGACCGGGACGCCCCCGAGCGAGCGCGCTGGCGGGGAACGCCGCAGGTCCGGTCTCTGCGTCGGCTCCGACGTCGCGGCGGCCGACGCAGCGGTGAGACGCGTGTCTAGGCGACGATCGCCGGGAGGATCTCGCCGATCGCCCCCCTGACCAGCGCCGTGGCCAGGTCGTCCTGATCGGTTGGGGAGCCGTTGACGATGACGACCGGCGCCCCCGCGCGGTGCGCGAGTGTCGCCAACCCGGCTGCGGGATACACCGACAGCGTCGAGCCGACGGCGAGCAGCAGGTCGCATCCTCGTGCATACGCCTCGGCTCGCCGTAGGTCCGCGGACACGAGTGACTCGCCGAAGAGGATGGTTGTCCGCTTGAGGATCCCGCCACACGGGCCCTGCGGGCGCAACTCAAGGCAGCCCGGGTCGTCCTCGCCCAGACGCACCCGCTCCACGACGTTTCGGGTCGGCACGGTCGAGCCGCACCGGATGCAGCGCGTGCACCGGCTCGAGCCGTGGATCTCGATGACACGTTCCGGGTCGTGACCGGCGTCGAGGTGCAGGCCGTCGGTGTTCTGGGTCACGAGCAGGGAGAGCGCTTTGCGCCGTCCGAGCTCGGCCAGCGCGAGGTGCGCGCCGTTCGGCTCTGCGCCGAGTGCGCCGGAGGCGATGATCGATCGCCACGACTGCCGGCGGACCTCGGCACTCGACAGGTAGTTCTCGAGCGTCGACATCCGCTCGGCTCGAGGATCCCTGGTCCACACCCCGTCTGGCCCCCGGAAGTCGCGGATCCCCGAGTCGGTCGAGATCCCCGCCCCCGTCAGCACGAGGACGCGTTCGTTCGAGGCGACGAGCCGTCGTGCCACCGCGATCGCATCGGAGCCCATATCCGAGTGTTGCATCCATCGCACCTCGCGAGGAGACGCGGCGCGCGCTTGGCGGGCAGCGCCGGCGCAGGTACCACGGTGCGTCCTGCCTCACCGGCGGGGCGAGCGTGGAGGCGCCACCGTCAGTCGCGACGCCGTGGCAGGTCGGCCGGCCTGCTCGGCGTGTCCGAGGACGACCTCGAAGGCGCATTCCCTCCGATCTGGGCCCGCCCGCGGGCGGCGGCCGCTCGCCGCCTGGGAGGATGCGGTCACAGCTGTGGCCGCGGCGGCACGGACTCAGGAGGTTGGCGCGATGGCTCTCCACCACGGAACACCTGCTCGTCACCCGGGTCGTCACCGAGGGAATCCTCTGCTCACGCTGGACAACCCGGTCCTTGGCGAGGAGGTGGTGCTCCCGACGCACCGCCTGCGTGATGATCCGATACCGGCCGAGACCGCGTACCAGCTGGTCCACGACGAGCTGATGCTTGACGGCAACGCCCGGCTCAACCTGGCGACGTTCGTGACGACCTGGATGGAGCCCCCGGCCGCCCGGCTGATGGCCGAGTGCGCCGAGAAGAACATGATCGACAAGGACGAGTATCCCCAGACGGCAGAGCTCGAGCGGCGTTGCGTGAGCATCCTGGCTCATCTGTGGAACGCACCAGATCCGGATCAGAGCATCGGCTGTTCGACGACCGGATCGTCGGAAGCCTGCATGTTGGGCGGGTTGGCGCTCAAGCGGCGTTGGTCAAGGCGACGGGCCGCGGCGGGTCAGCCTGCGGACCGCCCGAACCTGGTCATGGGCGTGAACGTGCAGGTGTGCTGGGAGAAGTTCTGCAACTACTGGGAGGTGGAAGCCCGGACTGTCCCGATGGAGGGGGACCGCTTCCACCTGGCCGCAGACCAAGCGGCGGCGCTCTGCGACGAGAACACGATCGGTGTCGTGGCGATCCTCGGGTCCACCTTCGACGGTAGCTACGAGCCGGTCGCCGAGATCGCCGCGGCGCTGGACGATCTCGAGGCCCGCACGGGACTCGACATCCCGATGCACGTCGACGGGGCATCGGGCGGGATGATCGCGCCCTTCATCGACGCGGATCTGCGATGGGACTTCCGAGTTCCCCGCGTGGCGTCGATCAACACGTCCGGGCACAAGTACGGCCTCGTCTACCCGGGGGTGGGCTGGGTGGTGTGGCGCGACCACCAAGCCCTTCCTGCCGAGCTGGTCTTCAACGTCAACTACCTAGGCGGCAACATGCCCACGTTCGCGCTCAACTTCTCGCGACCGGGGGCTGAGGTCGTGGCCCAGTACTACGCATTCCTGCGGCTCGGCTTCGGGGGCTTTCGGGCCGTCCAGCAGGCGTCGCGCGAGATCGCCGTCGGCCTATCCGACCAGGTCGGCCAGCTGGGACCCTTCGAGCTCATCACGCGAGGGGACCAACTACCGGTCTTCGCGTTCACCACGCGCCCCGACATCACGGCCTACAACGTGTTCGACGTGTCGCGGCGCCTGCGTGAGCGAGGGTGGCTCGTGCCGGCCTACACTTTCCCCGAGCGCCGGACCGATCTCAGCGTGCTGCGGGTCGTCGTCCGCAACGGTTTCTCCCACGACCTGGCGGGCTTGTTCCTCGAGGACCTGAGCCGCCTGCTGCCCGAGCTTGATCGCCAGCACGGCCCGCTCCAAAGCCCGGAGGAAGGCTCCGCCTTCCACCACTGACAGCACGTCCCGGCGGCGGGAGCCGCGTGCGTCGTTTGCAGCCCCAGCTTCGACGTCCCGCGCCGGATGGACCGCCGACGGAACGCGAGCGGGCGACGGGTCGAGCTGCCGCCGGGCCTGAGCACGGACCGGTCGCGCCGCCGAGACGGGCCGAGCCAACGAACGCCGGGCCCGGGCCCGTTCCGTGCACGCTCTGCAGCCCCGCCGCGGCCGGTGCCTCGCATGGCGACGAGGGGGGCCGCAGGCATGGGGAGGGCTCGATTGCCCGTCGCTGGCTCCTGTGGTCCCGCAGCGGCGGCAATTCGTAGCGGCTCGGCTCAGCCGCTGTGTCCGATCTCCTTCGCGACGCGGGCGCCCAGGTCGGCATCGACCTTGTGCCAGTAGTCGAGCGCCCGGGCGAGCACGTCTCCGGTGACGCCGTTGCCGAGATGGCCGGAGATGTTGGACGCGAGCCGCTGCTTCGCGCCTTCGTCGAGCACGGCCCGGTAGAGGACGCCGGGCTGGACGAAGTCGTCGTCCTCGCGGTGCTTGGTGTACGCGGCGCGCACGATCTCTCCGCTGACCGCCCATGACGGCTCGAACAGCGCAGGGTCAGCCTTCGGTCCGCCGAAGGCGTTCGGCGCGTACACCGGATCGGGGGAGTTGCGGTAGGCCATCGGGCCGTCCGCGTTGTAACTGTGCACCGGGACCTTCGGTGCGTTGATCGGCAGCTGCAGGTAGTTGGGGCCGATCCGGTAGCGATGGGTGTCCGGGTAGGAGAACAACCTTCCGAGCAGCATCTTGTCGGGGCTCGGGCCGATGCCGGGCACCATGTTGGAGGGCTCGAATGCCGCCTGCTCGACCTCGGCGAAATAGTTCACCGGGTTGCGATCGAGCACGAGCCGACCCACCTTGTGCAGCGGGTAGTCCTCGTGCGGCCACACCTTCGTGAGGTCGAAGGGGTTGAACCGGTAGTCGGCGGCCTCCTCGAAGCCCATGATCTGCATGTGCAGCGTCCACGACGGCTGCTCACCCCGAGCGATCGACTGGTAGAGGTCGCGAAGGTGGAAGTCGCCGTCCTCGGCCACCATGGCCTTCGCGTCGGCGTCCGGCAGGAAGTCGATCCCCTGGTCGGTCTTGAAGTGGTACTTCACCCAGAAGCGTTCGCCACCGGCATTGGTCCACATGTAGGTGTGGCTCGAGTAGCCGTTCATGTGGCGCCAGGAACGGGGGATGCCACGGTCGCCCATCAACCAGGTGACCTGGTGCGCGGACTCGGGGGAGAGCGTCCAGAAGTCCCACTGCATGTTGTTGTCGCGCGTATGGGTGTCGGCCCGGCGCTTTTGCGAGTGGATGAAGTCGGAGAACTTGCTCGGGTCCCTGATGAAGAACACGGGCGTATTGTTGCCCACCATGTCGTAGTTGCCCTCGGCAGTGTAGAACTTGAGGGCGAATCCCCTCGGGTCGCGCACGGTGTCGGCCGAGCCGAGCTCGCCGGCCACCGTGGAGAACCGGGCGAAGGCCTCGGTCCGGGTGCCCTTCCTCAAGAAGGCGGCCCTGCACCACTGGCTGACGTCCTCGGTCACCTCGAGGAACCCGTGGGCGCCGCCGCCCTTGGCGTGGACCACCCGCTCCGGGACGCGCTCGCGGTTGAAGTGGGCCATCTTCTGGATCACGTAGTGGTCCTGGAGCAGGATCGGGCCGTCGGGCCCGATGGTGAGCGAGTGCTCGTCGCTCGTCGCGGCGATGCCCGCGTCCGTCGTCGTCACGGGAAGCTTGTCGCTCATCGGACTTCTCCTCGGTTGCTCCTCGGCTCTTGCTCCGCTGACGGAGGGCCGGCGTGCTGGCAGGTCGGGCACCGCCCCCAGAAGGTGATCTCCGCCTCGTCGAGCACATACCCGTGTGTCTCAGCAGGGCTGAGGCACGGCCGCCTGCCCACGACACAGTCCACGTCTGCCGTTGCTCCGCACCCACGGCAGACCACGTGGTGGTGGTTGTCGCCGACGCGAAGCTCGTACCGCGCGGCACTACCCGCCGGCTCGATGCGCCGAACCATGCCGACGCCCGCCAGCGTGGCGAGGACGTTGTACACGGCTTGGGGCGAGATCGAGCCGAGCTCGTCGCGCACGATCCGGATCACCGTCTCAGCGTCCGCGTGCGGTCGCCGGCACAACGCCCGCAGCACGGCGAGGCGCTGGGCGGTCACCCGGAGCCCGCTGGCCCGCAGCGCACGCGCCTGCTCGCCGCTCGACTCCCTGCCCTCCGTCATCGCGCATCACACTAGATCCTCCAATTTGGTGGAGTCAATCCATATAAGCGAGGCACGCGATTCGCCCGCTGGCCCAGGGCATTCGCCCCGGCTCGCCCACAGGGATTTCCCGACGCGGCGGGCTGCGGTCGGATCACCCTCCGGGCAACGGTGTCGTGCGAGCTCGGACGACCGGGCCAGCGGGACGCGTTCGCGGCGGGACGCGGCGTGCGTGGCACGGGTGGGCCCGGCCGGCGGAGCCTGGCGCCCCCTTTCGTGACTGCGTCAGGCAGTGGGTGCCAGCAGGCGCCAACGACGGAACGCGACGAGCGTCCAGACCGCCTCCACCACGCCGAACGGCCACGCGCGTGACAAGAAGCCGTAGCTGCTCGACAGCGCGCAACCGGCGACGAAGGCGAGGACGAAGATGCGGCCACGCCTTTCCAGCGCGTACATGGCCATCATGAAGCTGAGCGCGACGATGCCGTAGACGGTGAGCACCCGACCATTCTTCCCTGTCGCGGGCGTCGTGCCGCCGCCGCTCGCGCCCGAGCGGAGCGGAGCGCTCCCCGGTGCTCGAGCGCGCCGGGAAGGGCACGGTGTCGGACGGCCTCGAGCTCGGGCGACGAAGGATGGCCGCTGCTACGGTTCGCGCGTGATGAGGAGGCTGGTGATCGGGGTGGACGGCTCGCCTGCGGCCAACCGAGCGGTCGAGGTCGGCCTCGAGCTCGCCGCAGGATCGGGCGCTGACGTCGTGTTCATGCATTTCTCACCGCTTGCCGAATCGCTGTTCCAGGAGGACCCCGAGAACGGGCCGTCCCAGCAGCGCATCGCAGCGGCCGACCCGGTCCTCGGGGAGGCGGCGGCAGCCGCCCGGGCGCGGGGCGTCCAAGCCGAGCTCGATCTCGGGGACGAACGGGGCACAGGGAACATCGCCGCGGCGCTCGCCGGCGCCGCGGAGGGCAAGGACGCGGACTTCATCGTTGTCGGCACGCGCGGCCACGGTGAGCTCCTTAGCGCGGTGCTCGGGAGCGTCTCACACGAGCTGCTGAGCATCTCGCGCCTTCCCGTCGTGGTCGTCCATGCCGGAGCGGACAAAGCCTGAGGTAGGACCGCTCGGCGATTCGAGCAGACCACGTGAACGCCGCTCCGTGCTCGAGCCCCCTGCGGCCCACGTAGGCGGTGCTCCCCGGAGCGTGGGGCTCGGCGCTGACCGTCGCGACGGGCAGGTCGCGACTTCGGGACCTTCCGCCTCTCGGGGCCGGCGCGATCTTCCGAGGCGGCGCACCCGTCGTGCAAGCTCCAAGCGACGTGGTACTGAGGCCGTGTCCACCTGGCGGAGCTGCCGGAGCCGGGTCAGGAGCGGCAACCGGCCGTTCGTGCGCTCACCCCTTCCCATGCTCAACTGGGGAGGTGGCGCACCCAGCCGCTTCGGCGGCGACCTCCGCACCGGGAGCGGGGCGCAGGATCGCCAACTTGCGCGCCCTGCTCGACCTGCCCGGGACGCTTCGCCGCGTCCACGAGGGGGGTGCCGGCGCCGTGCGACTCGACGTCGGTCCCTACCCGGTCGCCTACGTCGCCCGGCCCGAGTCCGTCCGTTCGATGCTCGACACCAGAGTGACCGGCCTCGCGGAGCGCGGGCGGTTCTTCGAGGACGTCAGCCGCGTGATCGGCACCACATCCCTCGTCACCTGCGCCGGAGCCGAGCACGGCCGGCTGCGGAGACTGCTCGCCCCGGCGTTCCGACCCGAACAGGTGGCCGCCTATGCGGCCACGATGGTCGCCACGACCACGGAGCTCCAACGAGCATGGGAAGACGGCGAGCCGCTGGTCGTCGACGAGGCGATGAGCCGTCTCACGCTCGAGGTCGCGGCGCGCGCACTGCTCGGCCTGAAGGGCGCGGCGGAACTGGACGACTTCGGGGCGGTGCTCGACGCCGGCACCCGGGTCTTCTACCGGCTCGTGCTCCCGCGGCGGCTCGCGGACGTGCTGTGGAGCACGCGCCTGAGCGGAGCGAACCGGCGGTTGTTCGCCGCCCGCTCCCGCGTGGATGCGTTCGTTCGCTCGCTGTTGGAGGAACGGGCCACTCGATCGGGAGGAGGCGGGAGCGCGCGACGCTCCACCGGCGGCAGAGGCGGCGAGGTCGGCACCACCCGGGAACCGGGCGCGCCACCGCCCAACCTGCTCGACGTGCTCCTCGCCGCCCGTGACGACGTCGGGGAGCCGCTCCGGCACGAGGAGCTGCGGGACCAGATCGTGACCTTCCTCTTCGCCGGGAATGAGACGACCGCCCAGGCGCTCACGTGGACCTTCGTCGAGCTAGCGCGCCATCCGGAGGTCGAGCGGGCGCTCCTCGACGAGCTCGACGAGGTGCTTGGCGGGCGCTCGCCGATGCCCGAGGACGCCGCTCGCCTCCGCTACACGCGAGCTGTCGTCCGCGAGACGTTGCGCCTCTGGCCGCCCGCATGGTTCCTCAGCCGGGAGGCCACGTCGGACACGACGATCGAAGGCTGCCCGCTTCGGCGCGGCACGCTCGTGCTCGCGAGCCCGCTCGCGCTCCACCGCGACGGCGCCTACTGGGACGATCCGGAACGCTTCGACCCGGACCGGTGGCTCGACGAGAACGCCGAGGCCCGCGCGCACCCCGCCTACCTGCCCTTCGGCTACGGCCGGCGCAACTGCATCGGTTCGACCTTCGCGCTCACCGAGATGGTCCTCGTTGTCGCGACGGTGTGCGCCGGCTGGCGCGTCCGCGTCGTCGAGCCCGATCGAATCGAGCCGAAGGCCACGGTGACGCTGCGGCCACGGAGCGCCGTGCACGCCCGGCTCGAGCGCCGCCGCTGACAGCTGGGCTGCGGCGCTGCACGGCCCCGAAGGCCTGCTCGACCCGTCGGGCGGCTCGCTCAGGCGTACGATGCCCGGGCGCGGAGCGCGTCGACCAATCGACGCTGGTCCGCCGTCGCATTGCGGAGCGCGAGCAGCTCGGTGCGGTGCACGAGCCGGGGGTTGCGGAGCGGGATCGCCACGACACCCACCGCCCCGTCGCATGCCGGAGCCGGCGGGAGGGCGGCGCCGTGGCCGGCCGCGACGAGCGCCAGCAGCGTCGGGAGGTCGCCGCCCTCGTAGATGACCGCAGCCGGCTTCGACGGGCCAAAGCGTGCGCGGAGGTCGGTGAAGCTGCCGGCGACACCGGGGGCCGTGATCCGCGACCACGAGGACGTCGGCCGTCAGCCCGTTGCCGATGAACGTCTTCGAGCCGTTGATGACGCACTCGTCCCCGTCTCGTACCGCTCGGGTCTGCATGCCATGCAGGTCGCTGCCGGCGTTCGGCTCGGTCATCGCGACCGCCGCGACGGCTGACCCGGCGCACAGCGCAGGGACCCAGCGCTGTCGCTGCTCCTCCTTCGCCAGCGTGAGCAGGTAGGGCGCGACGAGGTCGTTCAAGGCGGCGAGGCCGATGGCGACCGACAGGGCGCCGACGCCGGCGAGCTCCTCGTCGATGATCACGTTGCAGCGGAAGTCGTGCAGGCAGAGGCCGCCGTGCCGCTCGTCGACCTCGAAGCCGAGCAGCCCCGTCGCCCCCGCCTTCGTGTAGAGGTCCCGGTCGATCCGCCCCGCCTCGGCCCACGCCTCGAGGTGCGGGCTGACCTCGCGCTCGACGAAGGACCGCACCATCTTTCGGAACTCGTCGTGGTCGGCGTCGAACAGGTGACGATCCATCACGTTCCTCCTCGCCCGCGGCGCGCGCCGCGCCGGGGGCGTTCGGCGGGACCTGGGTCAGGCCGTGACAGCGCCGCCCGAGGTCGCGGTCGAGGCCGGTCAGAACCATCGAGCGCTCGCCGGCTCCTTCGGGCCGCTCAGGTGGCCGGCGGTAGGAGGGTCTCCGACGAGAGCGCGCCCTCCGCCGCCCGCCACAGGTACCAGGAGGCCACGGTGCGGTAGGGGCGCCACCGGTCGCCGTGCGTCTCCAGCGCGGCGCGCGTCGGGAGGTCCTGGCTGCCCATCATGGCGGCGAAGCCCTTTCGGACGCCGTAGTCATCGGAGGGCAAGACGTCCGGCCGCCCGAGACGGAAGATGAGGAGCATCTCCACCGTCCATCGGCCGATCCCTCGGACCCCGGTCAGCTGCTCGACGACCTCCTCGTCCTCTAGGCGCTGCACCTCGGCGAGCGTCGGCAGCTCACCGTCCACGGTCCGGCGGGCGAGGTCGCGCAACGACAGCAGCTTCGAGCGAGACAGCCCCGCCGAGCGCAGCTTCTCCTCCGACGCGCGCAGGATCTGCTCGGGCGTCGGGCTGTGGTGCGAGTGGGGGAAGAGCGCCCGCACGCGGGCGAAGATGGTCGCTGCGGCCCTGCCGGTGAGCTGCTGGTAGACGATCGCCTCGGCCAGCGCGCCGAAGATGCTCGGCGTCTGGTCGACGCGCAGACCCAAGGGCCCGACGGCATCGATCAGCCGCGCCATCTCGCCATCTGCGGCGCGGACGTGCGCCGTCGCGACCTCCGGGTCGAAGCCGAGCGCCCCATCCCCGTCGAACTGCGCTGCCGCAGCACCAGCCCCCGCCCCCTCGATCGAAAGCAGGCGGAGCTTGGTGACCACGCCACCGTTGGCCGAGAAGCCACCGATCCTGCCGCCGGCGGCGAGGACGCGATGGCACGGGACGACGATCGCGAACGGGTTCCGTCCGAGCGCTTGTCCGACGGCACGAGCCGCGCCCGGCGAACCGAGCTTGGTCGCCAGCTCGCCGTAGGAGAGGGTCGTCCCGGGCGGTATTGCGCGCGCCGCCTCGTAGACGCGCCGGTGGAACGGCGGGACCCCGGTCATGTCGAGCACGACGGAGGAGAGGTCGCTCGCCTCGCCGCGAAGCAGCAAGACGATGGCGTCGAGCGCACGGCGCACCTCGGGAGGCGGCGCTGCCTCGGAGATGCCGGGGAACCGCTGCACGAGGCGTGCCCGGGTCGCGGTGTCGCGGGACTCGGGCAGCTGGATGGCGAGGATGCCCGAGTCGCCCCACACGACGCCGCACCGGCCGACGGGTGTGTCGAAGAGCGCGAGACCCGCCGGCTCCGGCGCCCGGCGCGGGGCCGGCCGCCCCAGGTCGTGCTCGAGGGCGGCGCCGGCCTTCGAGGCGCTTGGCTGTCGTGCGCTCGGCATCTCACCTCCTGCGTCGCTGATGCGGCGAGTGTCCGTACCGGGCCGCCCGGTTTCGGAGCCGGCCGAGTTGCAGCGATGGTAGGCGCACCGGGAGGCACGGGAGCGGCGTCGTCGGCGGGGAACCGGCGCTCTTGCGGTCGCTACGCTGCCGGGCAACGCCGCAGGGTCGCGGCGGGACGAGTTGGGAGCGAGATGCGCTACGAGCGTTCGTGGTCACCGGCGCCCGAGACGGGCGTGCGCGAGCGCCGAGCGCTGCGCGGCCAGCGCCGCGCAGCGCTCGGCGTCGGCGTCCTCGCCGTCGCCGCCGGCGCCCTCGCGCTCGTCCTGGCGCTCGGCTCAAGCTCCGCCGCGCCTGCCGCCCCCGGCCAGGTGAACGCCGTCAAGCGGGTCGTCATCGAGGTCGGCAACCTTGCCGCGGACGTGGGCGCGCCGGCCCCCGCGGGCAGCGCCGACGCGAGTTGGGCGCTCGCCGGCGACCCCCTCGGCCGGGGCCAGCCGCTCCGTCTCGCCCGGCCCGAGCACGTCTGGGTCGGCGCGCACGGCGCCGTCGAGCTGCTCTCGTCGGCGCAGGCGGCGGCGTTGCGCCGCGCCCAGGGGAGGTTGATCGACGCGGTCGCCACGGGTGACGAGCGGGCGCAGCTCGTGGCCCAGCTGGACTCGATCGTGGCCGGTGAGCAGCGCTCGGCCGCGGCGCTCTCCTCTCCGGGCGGGGTGCGGCCCAAGCGCTGGTACTCCGTCGACGTCAGGGGCACCTCGGCGAGCGCCGACGTGCTCCTCGACGAGTGGCAGCAGCACGACCAGCTCAGCGCCTCGCCGGGGGGCAAGCGCCTGCAGGCGTCGGTAGCCACCGGCAAGGTGGAGGCGAAGGCCACCTTGCAGCGCACGGGTGGCGCCTGGCGGGTCGCCACGCTCGTCTTCACGCCCTGGCAGCAGCCGACCTGAGCGCCGCGGCCCGGGGCAGCGAGGGCTCAGCCGGGGGAGCAGGAGGCGCGGTGGGTGCGCATCGCCGCGTGCCACGGTGCCGCGGCGGCGTCAGGGTGGAAGTCCCCGGTCGCGGCGTCGAGGTGGTAGTCGATCGGCGCCCTGTCCCCCGAAGCGACCCGAGCCACGGCGGCGAGAAGGCGGTTCACGTCGTCCTCGGTCGTGTTGATCGCCGCGCTCGCGCGGACCGCCCCTGGCAGCCGGCTGCGGTCCCCGCGGCCCACGGCCGTCCGGAACGCGAGGACGTCGTCACGGGAGAGCCCGAGCAGTCGGACGAGGTAGGGGTGCGCGCAGAAGCAGCCGTGCCGGACGCCGATGGCGTCCTCGACGGCGAGGCGTGCCGCGACGAGCGCATGCGTGACCCCCTCGACGACGAAGGTGGCGACCGGGAGTGTCTCCTCACCGGGCGCGGGGCCGAGGAGCCGCACGCCGGGGATCGAGGCGAGCCCGTCGCGCAGCAGCCCGGCGATGTGGCGGTCGTGCTCGACGACCGCTTCCCAGCCCATCGCCCCGAGCGCGTCCATGGCGGCGTGCAGCGCGACCGCGCCGACCACGTTGGGCGAACCCGCCTCCTCGCGTTCGGGCGGGTCCGTCCACACGACCTCGTCGAGGTCGACGAGATCGACAGCGCCACCGCCGGCGAGGAAGGGATCGCCCTCGCTGAAGGCCACCCGAGGGCCGACGAGCACGCCGGCGCCGAATGGGGCGTACATCTTGTGGCCGCTCCAGGCGACGAAGTCGGCGTCGACCGGGAGCGGCCGGTGCGGGGCGAGCTGGGCGGCGTCGACGACGACCGGGATGCCCCGGCGGTGGGCCGCGGCGACGAGCTCGGCCGTCGGCGGCAGCCAGCCGGTGATGTTCGAAGCGCCCGACACGGCCAACAGGCGCGGACGCGGCAGCTCGTCGAGCTGCGACTCGACAGCCGCCACGGTGAAGGTGCCGTCCTCGGCGCATTCCACGAAGCGACAGCGCGCGAGGCGCGACCAGGGCAGGAGGTTGGCGTGGTGCTCGATCACGGTCGTCACCACCACGTCGCTGTGGGTGAGCCGGAGCCGGTACGCGAGGTGGTTCAGGGCCTCGGTGGTGTTCCGGCAGATGATGGCCACGTCGTCACGGTCGCTCCGCCCGGCGAAGGCGAGCGCGGCGTCGCGCGCGTTCTCGTACGCGGCCGTCGCCAGCTGGGACTTGTAGCCGGCGCCGCGGTGCACGCTCGAGTACAACGGGATGAACGCTTCCACCCGCGCGAGCACCGAGGGGAGGGCGGCCGTGGAGGCGGCTGCGTCGAAGGAGAGGTAGGTCCGTTCGCGGCCGTCGGCGCACGGGACGGCGAGGTCGTCGCCGACGAGAGGAACCGGAGGCCGGGTCACGGTCCGAGCCGCTCACGCCGCCGGCCGCGCGCCCCCGGCGCGCAGTCGCCGACGTCTCGAAACCTGCGGGTCGCGATCGCGGTTCTCCCTCAAATGCTGGTCGCCGGCGGGCTCGTGCCCGTCGTGAAGCGGCGACTACCGAGCGTACCGTCACTGGCGGCGCCGCCCGGATGCTCCTCCGGCTGCGCCCCGCCGGCCGCGGCGAGGCGGCCGAGCGATTCGGCGATGGCCATCTGCTCCGCCGTCGGGAGCACCGACAGCACCCGTCCGATGCCGATCCGGCGACGTTCGGTGAGGTCATCGACGGTTCGCCGCCCGAACTCGGTGAGCACGATCCGAATCTGCCGCCGGTTGCCCCGGTCGGGCTCACGAGTGACGAGCTCCTTGGCGACCAGGCGGTCGCACATCCGCGTCGCGGTCGACGGCGTGACGCCGAGCGCGGTGGCGAGGGCCGCGAGGCTGAGCGGTCCGCCGCTCGCTAGCACCGTTAGCGCCCGGTACTGCGAGAGGGTGACGCCGTCGCCGGCGTCGGCCAACGCCTGGGCGCTGATCCGCGCGAGAACCCGTCCCGCGCGCATGACCGCGTCGATCGCGCGTCGCTGGACCTCGAGATCGAGTACTGTGAGTTGCACTATGCAACAATCATACAAGCCAATCGGTCCAGTCGCGCTCCATTGAGGGGGCGGCCGGACTGCGAACCGAGGACCGTCGCTGCTCCCGCCGGGGCGCCACGATCGCGGCCTGATCTCCCGGCCCGCCGATGGCGATGACCGCCGCAGCAGCCGACCGCGGCCGGCACGTGGATGGACGGCAGGCGCGCGGTGCCCGCACCCGCCTCGCCGTGCTCGAAGCGACGATCTCCCTCGTGACCGAGGGCGTCAGGCGGCCGACCGCCGAGGAGGTGGCGAGGCGCGCTGGCGTCGCCCTTCGCACCCTCTACCACCACTTCGCTGAGGTCGACGATCTGCGCTCGGAGGCATTCGGTCTCCAGATCGACCGACACGTCGGGCTGCTTCGTCCGATCGACCCGACGATCGCCGTCGCAGAGCAGGTCACCGTGTTCGTGCGCCAGCTTCGCCGGCTCTTCGAGGCCATCGGCCCGCTGCGGCGCTCCCTCCTCCTCGGCGAGCTCGCGTCGCCCGACATCGCCGCGCGTGGGCGGCAGGTCGCGGAGCTGCGGCGCAGGCACCTCGAGCGGACATTCGCCGAAGCGCTGCAGGGTCGGCCGGATCGACGCCAGCTGATCGACGCCTTGGACGCGGCGACGTCGTGGTGGGCCTGGGAGTTCCTGCGGGCGGGGCGCGGGGGCCCTGCCGCGGCCGAGCGGGTCATCGCGTACTCGCTGCGCGGCCTGCTCGCCGCGAGCCCGCCGAAGCCACCTTCGACGAACGGCACGAAGAGGGCCGCGGTGCGTCGTTAGCTGGTTGGCCCCGGTCCCGGAGGCGCTGGCGGAGCTGGCGGCGCCCGCGGGTCCGCGGGCGGCACCGCGCCGGTCGCCGGTGCGAAGCTGACGGGCGAGGCGGGCGAGCGCTTCGAAGGCCTGATGCGATCCGAACGACTACAACGGCATGCGGCGCGTGATGCGGCGTGTCGTCGTGCGCGGGACACCCCTGGCACCCGCGCTCGACGCGATGTTGCCGTGAGGCGCATCGGTGCTCCGCGCCTCACCTCGGGCAAGGCAACGACAACTACCAGGAGGGTTCGCTGATGTCGCACGCAGACGGGTCCACGCCGGCTCGACGCCAGATTCGCCGCATCGCCACCGAGGAGGCCTTCGTGATCCCCGAGGTCGCCGAGGCGCTGCGCGACGTGGCACGCGGCCCCGGTGACAGCCTGGACCTCCCACTGGTCCGCGGCATCTACGACCCGGGCCCTTCGGGATCGCGTTTCCTCGGCCGTCTGCTCGACCTCGACGACGAGCGGATCGCCGACATGGACGAGAACGGGGTCGCGATGCAGCTCCTCTCGCTGACGGCTCCCGGGGTCCAGATGTTCGACGCCGACACGGCGACCGGGCTCGCGGCCCTTGCGAACGACCGCCTCGCCGAAGCGGTCTCCCGGCACCCTGGCCGGTTCGCGGGGCTTGCGAGCTTCGCTCCCCACTCGCCGAAGCGCGCCGCGGAGGAGATGCGCCGCGCGATCGAAGAGCTCGGCCTGAACGGCTTCGTCGTCAACTCGCACACCAACAACGAGTACATGGACGATCCGAAGTACTGGCCGGTGCTCGAGGCAGCGGAGGCGCTCGGCGCCTGCATCTACATCCACCCGCGCTCGCCGTCGTCGGGCCTCGCGGCACCTCTTCGCGAGTACGGCCTCTATGCGGCGATGTGGGGCTACGGCGTCGAGACCGGGACCCACGCGGTCCGGCTCATCGCGAGCGGCGTGCTGGACCGCTTCCCCGACCTGAAGCTCTGCATCGGCCACATGGGCGAGGCCGTTCCGTTCTGGCTCTGGCGGCTGGACTTCATGCAGGGGCGCGCCCAGGCCTGGGGTCACGGCCCGAAGCTCGAGCTCACGCCGAGCGAGTACTTCCGGCGGAACTTCGTCATCACGACGAGCGGCGTGGAGTCGCATCTCGCGCTCGACTACTCGATCAAGGCCCTCGGGGTCGACAACGTCCTGTGGGCGATCGACTACCCGTACCAGCCGTCGGCGCCCGCCGTGGTGTTCATGGACTCGGCGCCGGTCACCGACGACGAGCTCGAGAAGCTCTACCATGCCAACGCCGAGCGGGTGTTCCGCATCAAGCAGTAGCGGCGCGAGCCGGCTCAGCGGCGGCGGGCCCGCCACGAGCGCCCGGTCGCGCGGCAGGGCAGCCGGACTCGGCCGTGCCGTGGACGGTCGGCCCGACGCCGACCCCGAGGCGCCCCTCGCTCCACCTGCGGCGCGACCGCCGAGCGACGCTCGAGTCCATGACTCGTCGGTCGTGCCGGGAGCGAGGTATCCAGCCGTCCCCGTGGCCGCCACTCGCCGGGACGGTCAAGTTGACGCACTGGCCGGCGAGCGCGATGCGGTCCCGTGGCGCTCGAAGCACGCCGCTGACGCGCCCCGGGCCACGCGAGCCGACGGCGCAGTACATGGGATCTGATGTGATATCAGGCAACGAATTGGCCTGCCCCGCAGGCACCGTGGAGCGCCCCCATGGTCCCGATAGCTACCCTCTTGCCGGTATAGAAGTGCCAGTTTGGAGCGAAGAAGTAGCGCGCCCGCAATGCTTGTGGCAAGATCGTCGAGCATAAAGTATACGATCTAGCTCGAGCGTCTCACGGCGTCGGACCCGCCGCAGACGTCCTGGCGAGACAGCAGGGGGGACGGTTGTCGACGCAGCTGTGGGCAGGCCGGTGCGCGAGCGCTCCTCCTCGGAGCCGTTGCGCCGCCCGCGCTGCGCCCGGATCCGCGGGCGGGCGGGCGCGGTGAGCGGGAGCGACGCCTCGTCGGCTTCGGGCGAACCGGCGCAAGTGCTCGTGCGGGTCGGCGGTCTGGCGAAGTCGTTCGGCGCAACCCAAGCCCTGCGGGACTGCTCCTTCGAGCTGCGGGCCGGGGAGGTCCACGCGCTCGTCGGTGAGAACGGCTCCGGCAAGAGCACGCTCGTGAAGATCCTGAGCGGTGTCCATGCGCCTGACGCCGGCTCCGTCGAGCTCGCCGGCGAGCCGGTGCGGCTGCGGAACCCCCACGCCGCCCAGGACGCCGGCATCGTCACGGTGTTCCAGGAGGTCCTCGTCGCCGAGGCCCGCTCGGTGCTCGCGAACGTCTGGCTCGGCGCTGACGGGCTGCTCCGCTCGCAGCTCTCCGCTCGGGAAAAGCGGGCCAGGGCGGGCGCGGTCCTGGAGGAGCTCCTGGCCGACCCGCTCGACCTCAACTGCCCCGTCGAGGAGCTCTCCCTACGTGACCGCCAGGCGTGCGGCATCGCGCGGGCGCTGCTGCGCGAGCCCCGGATCCTCATCCTCGACGAGGCGACCTCGGCGCTCGACGTCGACACCCGCGACCGGCTCTTCGCGATCGTCGGACGGCTGAGCCGCCAGGGCACTGGCGTGATCTTCATCACGCACCGTATGGACGAGATCGGCGAGATCGGCGACCGGATCACCGTCATGCGATCGGGCCGGAGCGTCGCCGTGCTCGAAAGCGGCGGCTGGACGCCACGAGAGCTCGTGCGGTTGATGACGGGTTCGGAGGTGCTGGAGGAGCTCGCCCGGGAGGAGGCGGCGTCCTTCGCCAACCGCCGGGGCGAGCCGGTGCTGAGCGTCCGCGGGCTCACCTTGCGCGAGGGGCGGCGCCCGATCGACGTGGAGGTGCGCGCCGGTGAGCTCGTCGGCATCGCCGGCCTGGAGGGTCAGGGCCAGACCGAGTTCCTGGAGGCCATCTGGGGGGAGCGGACAGTGCCCGGCGAGGTGGTGCGCCACAAGCAGGGCCGTGACGTCGTCGTCCGCTCGCCGGCCCAGGCGGCGGCGAACGACATCGCCTACGTGCCGCGCGAACGGCGCGTCGACTCGCTCTTCGGCTGGATGTCGATCCGCGAGAACTTCGGCATGCCCACCCTCCAAAAGGACACCCGGTTCGGCATCCTCCGCCCCGCCTCGACGCGCCGGCGGCTGCAGGAGTACGTCGACCGCCTCGGCATCGTCCTCGGCGACGCGGAGGACTCGATCGCGACGCTGTCTGGTGGGAACCAGCAGAAGGTGGTCGTCGCCCGCTGGCTCGCGGCGGGCCCCAAGGTGCTGCTGCTCAACGACCCGACTCGCGGCGTCGACGTGAACGCGAAGCGCGACCTGTACGCGCTCCTCACCTCGCTCGCGAGCGAGGGCCTCGCGGTCGTGATGATCTCGACCGAGGTGGACGAGCACCTCGAGCTGATGGACCGGGTGCTCGTCTTTCGCGAGCACGAGCTGTTCCGAGAGCTCGAGCGGAGCTCGCTCTCGCGTGAGGCCCTCGTCGCGGCGTTCTTTGGTGCGGGAGAGGAGGACGAAGATGCCACCGGCGCTCTCGCCGAGATCTAGGTCCGGGGTGGTCCCGACCGTGCGCCGGCTGCTCCGGACCTACAGCTTCGGGTTCGCGCTGCTCGTGTCCCTGGCGCTGCTCATCGCCAACCTGCTCACCGAGTCCGGCGGGTTCGGCTGGACCCAGCAGATGGCCGACTTCGCGCCGCTCGGTCTCGCGGCGATCGCGAGCACGCCGGCGATCATCTCGGGCGGCTTCGACTTCACCATCTCGCCGCTCATCTTCCTCACCAACGCCGTGTTCGTCATCTGGCTGCTGCCGCACGGGCTCGGCGGTGCGATCTCCGTGCCGATCGTGCTGGCGCTCGGCGCCGCGGTGGGGGCGCTGCAAGCGGTCCTGATCATCGTGCTCCGCATCCCGAGCGTGGTCGTGACACTTGGCCTGTACTTCATCCTCATCGGCGTCGACTACAAGATCGCGCCGAACGCGGTTTCGATCAGCTCCAGCTGGCTCACCCACCTCTCCGGCTCCGTTGGCCCGATCCCGGGCGCACTGTTCACGCTCGGCGCCCCCTTCGTGATCTGGTTCGCCCTGAGGTTCATCCCCTACCGGGGTGTGATGTTCGCCGTCGGGAGCAACGAGGCGACGGCGTACTCGACGGGGGTGAACGTGGGCCTCGTGCGCATCTGCGCCTACGCGCTCGGCGGCCTCTTCGCCGGCATCGGCGGGCTTGCCCTGACCGGCCTGGTGCTGTCGACCAACTCCAGCCTGTCGGGGACCTACACCCTGATCGCGATCGCGGGCGTCGGACTCGGCGGGACGTCGTTTTGGGGCGGACGCGGGGGCCTCCTCGGGTCGATGCTCGGTGCCGTCGTGATCTACCTGCTCGGCAGTCTCCTGAGCGCGCTGCAGGTCGACCCGAACTGGCTCCAGGTGATGTACGGCGGCATGCTCCTCGTCGCGGTGGTGGTGGGTGGGAAGCTCGCCCTGCCGGCGAAGCAGGCGGCATGAGCGCCGTCGAGATGGAGCAGCTGGCGGGGGCGCGCGGCCGACTCGTGACGCACCGACTCAGCCAGGTGCAGTCGAGGATCCCGGTCCTCCAGCTCCTCGCGCTGATCGCCGTGTTCCTCTACGGCTCGATCAGCCTCCCCGGCTTCTCGAGCTGGTCGAGCCTCCGGACGATCCTGGTCCTGGCGGCTCTCGCCGGGCTCGCCTCGGTCGGCCAGACCGTCCTCATCCTGATGGGCGGCTTCGACCTGTCGGTCTCCGGGTTCATCGTCGCGAGCGCGCTCGTCATGACGACCCTGACGCAGAAGTACAACCTGTCCTTCGGCGTCGCGCTGCTCATCGCGGCCGTCGCCTGCGGGGTGCTCGGCGCCATCGCCGGGCAGCTCTGCCACCGCTACCGCATCCAGCCGCTGATCGTCACCCTGGCGATGGGCACGATCGCGGTCGGCCTGATCCAGCTCCAGGTCGGCGCGCTCGCCGGCGGCGCGCCGTTGTGGCTCACACGCCTGGTCTCGCCGATCGACAAGACGTTCGGGCTCGGCGTGCCGCCGCTGATCTTCATCTGGGTGCTCGTTGCCGTCGTGATGTGGGTCTTCGTCCATCGGACGGTGCCGGGCCGCAGGCTGCTCGCGACCGGCGCGAACCCCCGTGCCGCCGAGTACTCCCTGATCCGGACGCGCCGCATGTGGACGATGTGCTTCGCCTTCTCGGGCATCGCCTCTGCGCTGGCGGCGGCGCTGATCGCCGGCTCGGTCGCGGCGATCGATCCCACGGTGGGGGACCCGTACCTGTTCCAAAGCGTCGTCGCGGTGATCGTCGGCGGGACGGTCTTCGGCGGCCCGGGCGACTACACGCGGTCGGTGATCGGTGCGCTGTTCCTCACCGTGCTCACGACCGTGTTCGTGGGCCACGGGGCCGACTCCGCGGACGAGGACATCCTCTACGGCGTCATCCTCATGGCGACCATGACCCTCTACGGCCGCCAGCGCCGGGTGAGGGACCGGATCTGAGCCGCCGGTCGCTCGGCCAGCTGCTGATCGAACCTGACAACACCTGCATCAGACAGTCAACACGACAAGAAGGGGGATGGTCCATGACCGACAAGCCAACGAGCAAACGGGAGCGATCTCGCAGGAGGCGCCTGTGGACGGGCGTCGCCGGCGTGGCGATGCTGGCTGCGCCGTTCGCGGTGATCGGGTCGCCGGCCGCGAGCTCGGCCAGCACGGCGAAGGTCGCGAAGGCATCCAATGGCAGCACCTGCGGCCAGAACATCGGCGTTCCGCCAGACAACGTCAAGGGCGTCTACTCGACGCTGCCGAAGTCCGTGCAGGCGACCTACGGGAACTGGCCGTTCCCATTGCTCCCGAGCGCCTGGGCGCACTTCAAGGGCGTGAAGAAGAAGTGGACGTTCGGCTTCATCTCGTTCCCGATCTACACCCAGTGGCAGATCGACATCTTGAGCCAGATCAAGACGGAGATCGCCAAGTTGAAGTCCGAAGGACTGGCGACCGGCAAGCTCTTGATGAACGTCGCGCCGACGAGCGCGGCGGCGACGCCCGCGCAGCAGATCTCGGCCATCCAGCAGATGGTCCGTGAGGGCGTGAGCGGCATCTTCCTGCTGCCGACCTCGTCGACCCCGCTCGCGCCGGCGATCACCGCCGCGGGCAAGGCGGGGGTCCCCGTCGCGCTGATCGACAACGTCATCGGGGCATCGCAGTACGCGATCAACGTCTGGTCCCAGAACCAGGCCGCGGCGCAGAACGGCGTCTTGAAGCTGATCGGCGGCAAGGGCGACGTCGTCAACCTGACCGGTCCTCCGGGGCAGCCGTCCGACGTCGCCTTCAATGACAGCCTCCTCAAGGCCGTCGCCCGTTGCCCCAACGTCCACATCATCGCGACGCTGCCCGGCAACTGGACGACGGCCGGGGCCGAGACCGCCTTCCAGCAGTTCTTCGCCTCGCATCCCGATGCCAAGCTGGCCGCCGTGCTGCAGAACGGCGCCACGATGGTCGGCATCTTGGAGGCGTACATCGCCGCGGGCAAGACGCCGCCGCCGATCGACGATGGCGGGTGCGGCGGTGGTGAGCTCGCCTGGTGGTGGGCGCACCGGTCCACCTACAAGACGGTCGGGACGTGCTTCAACGGGTTCCAGACCGGCTATACGGTGACGAAGGCGCTCGTCCGCGTCCTCGGCGGCAAGGGCCTGAAGGTCAACGGCATCCCGGTGGAGACGCCGGTCGTGACCAACGCGAACCTGGCCCAGTGGGTCAACGTCGGCCAGGCGCTCACCTCCCAGGTGGAGCCGAAGGGACCGCTGAAGTCCTGGGGCGGCGAGGACTCCTACCTCAACCAGTACTTCAACCAGCCCGGGACCCCGGGCAACCTCTAAGCACCCTCGGTCCGACCGAGCCGGCACGTCGGACGCGGCCGCACCCAGCCGGGTGCGGCCGCTCCGGCGCCGGTCGGCCGCGACCCTCGTGCACGAGAGCGAGCCAACGAGCGCGAGAGACGCCTGTCGGCGCAGCCCGGCGAAACCGGGCGGGAGGGAGAAGAGGGCCGGTGCAGGACGCGATGGAGGTGAAGACCGTCGTCGTGACGGGTGCCGGTCGTGGGCAGGGAGCCGCCGCGGCTCGCCGGTTCGCCGCCGGAGGGGCACGGGTCGTCGTCACCGACGTCCTCGACCGGGACGGCGAGCAGGTCGCGGCGGAGATCCGATCACGAGGGGGTCGTGCCGACTACCGCCATCTGGACGTCACGGACCCGCAGGACTGGCACGCGCTGGCGGCATTCCTCGTGGCGGGCGAGGCGGGGCCCGACGTTCTCGTGAACAACGCCGGGGTCGCCCAGCGCGGATCCCGGCTCGTCGACCTCGATCCCGATGAGTGGGACCGTGTGCTGGCGGTGAACGTGAAGGGCGCCTTCCTCGGCATCCGGGAGCTCGCCCCGCTGCTGCGCGAGCGTGGCGGAGGCGCGATCGTCAACGTCGGCTCCTCGGCGGCGGTGACGGGCAACCCGATCGCCGCGTACACCTCCTCGAAGTGGGCGCTGCGGGGGCTGACGAAGGCGGCGGCCTTCGAGCTGGCGGACTGGCACATCCGCGTGAACGCCGTGCACCCGGGGATCGTCGACACGCCGATGGTCCAGGGCGCGCCCGCGATGGTGGAGCTGATGCGGTCGCACACGCCGCTGCGGCGCGTCGCGACCCCCGAGGAGATCGCGGCGGTGGTGTTCTTCCTGGCGAGTGACGCGGCGAGCCAGGTGACGGGGGTCGACCTGCCCGTCGACGGCGGCTTCACCGAGCTCGGTCAGTTCTGGAACATGTTCGAGGCGGCAAAGCAGCGCTGAGCGCGCCGGGGCCCGGGCCGGCGCGGCGCCGGGAGGAAGGATGCTGGAGATGGGTGGAGCCGACGAGAGCGTCGCGGCCAAGGTCGCCCGGCTGCTCGACACCGAGGAGATCCGGCGACTGGTCGTCGACTATGCGCGCCACATGAACGAGAAGGACTTCAGTGCCTACGCGCGCCTGTTCGCCGAGGAGGGCGAGTGGGTCGGCGGGCCGTACCGCGCGGTCGGCCACGCGGCCATCGAGGAGATGGTGCGGGGGATGGTCGGGCCGTTCATGGCGCCGGAGCCCTTCGGCGACATCCACATCGACGCCAACGCGGTCATCGACCTCGAGGGCGACCGGGCCACCGGTCGCGCCGGATGGATCTTCGTGGTCCGCGGCGAGGGCAGAGCCCCCGTGATCGACAAGATCGGCCACTACGACGACGAGTACATCCGCGAGGACGGGAGCTGGCGCTTCAAGCGGCGCGAGTCGTTCATCGACCTGCCGCCGTCGCCCTAACGCCTCCTTCGGCGGGGCCCCGACCGAGATCCGCACCGAGCGCGACCCGTCGAGCCCGCGCCGTGGGGCGGTTGCGGCGGGTCCCGCCCCCGGAGAGCGGGGAGACGAGCCTCGCAGGCACCGAGCGATCGGCCGAAGCGACCGTCAGTGCCCGGGCCCGACGACGATGACCCGTGGTGGCGCCCCACGCTCAGGTCGGGAAGGCCAGCACCGCCTCGGTCTCGGGCGCGTCGCCCGGCGGCAGCTCGGGCAGCGGGACCTGGACGGGTACCCGCGCCTTGTGCGCGGCGAGGACGGCGTCGTGGTACGACTCTGCGAGTCGGCTGAAGTCCTCCGACTGGTAGCGACGCCCGTCGACGAGCGGGCCTTTGCGGCCATGGACGATCGCCAGCACGTCCTCGCCGGTGATCGTCTTGTGCGACTCGAGCGCGTGGGCGACGGACAGCACCTCCAGGCGGTTCTCGGCCAAGAGCGTCTCGGTGCGTCGGAGCAGCTCGCTCAGCTTCGTCTCGATCCGGTGGCCGAGGCTCTTGAACATCTCGTCCTCGGGATTCCTGCCCCTGCGTCCGCCGCCGCCGTTGCCGCCGCCGCCGACGCCCGCCTGCTGGGTGATCTCGTGGCTGGCGATGGTCTGGCCCATGCCCCAGTAGCCCTCCATCAGTGTCGCGATGCGCGTCGCGGCGGCCAGGTCACCGGAGACCCCGGACGCCGAGTCGCCGTCGAAGAACATCCGCTCGCCGACGAGGCTCGCGAGCGAGACCATGATGTCCGACTCGTAGTCCGACCTCCACTGGGTGAACGTGTCCTCCGCACGGACGCTCTTCACCATGCCGAGATAGCTCCCGCCCTTCTCGATCGTCGCCATGTCGATCGCGAGGTCTCGCGGGAGGCGGGCGGCGGCGACGGCATGGCAGGCCTCGTGGATCGCGACAGCGTGGCGCTCCCGCTCGATGTACTCGACGTCTTCGGGCGGTCCGAGCTCCTTCAACTGCTTCGCCTTGAGCACGTCGTGCCAGGTGATCACCTCCCGCCCGTCGCGGATGGCGTTGATCAGTGACTCGTTGACGAGGTCCTTGATCGTCGCGCCGGTGGCGTAGGGGGTCATGGTCGCGAGCTGCTCGACGTCGGCGGAGCTCAGCTCGTGCGGGACCTTGGCCAGGTAGCCCTCGTAGGTGCGGATCCTGCCCGCCTTCGACGGATAGCCGACCTTGTAGATCCGGTCGATGCGGCCGGGGCGCAGCAGCGCCTCGTCGAGCGACTGCGGCATGTTCGTCGCCATCATTATGAGCATCCGGTACTTCGGCGGCGGCTTCGGTCGCATGCCGAGCACCCTGCGCACGACCCGGTTCACGAGGCCCCGTGGCTTGCTCAATCCGGAGATCTCCGAGAGGAGCGACTGCAGGGTGCCCATCCCGCCCCCACCCATCATCGCCCCGCCCATCATGCGCGAGATGCCCCGGTGCACGGGAGGCTCGATGGCGCTGTGCGCCGTCGGCGGGCCGAAGAGCTCGAGCGAGGACCCAGGTCCGAGGTAGGAGGCGCCGTGGCAGGTGGTCGTCGACCACGGGCCCTCCGCCCCGAAGTTGTTGCCCCCGAAGATCCCGCCCGGGGTCAGCGCGCCGCGGTTGCCGAGCGAGTCGGCCTCGTCGAAGAACACCACGACGCCGCCGTAGCGCAGCGCGAGCTTGCGGAGCTTGCGGAAGAGGCTCTTCACCTTCAAGATGCCGACGCCCATGAACATGTTGATGAAGGCGCCGGGGTCGACGAAGACGAAGGGGTTCTGGGTCTCGCCTGCGACGGCCTCGGCCATCAGGGTCTTGCCGGTGCCGGGGGGTCCCCACAGCAAGATGCCCCCGGGCACGTAGCCGCCGCGGGCCTCGATCGACTCGGGGTCCTTCAAGAAGATGATGTTCTCCTTCACCCGCTGCAAGACAGCGTCTTGGCCCCAGACGTCGCTGAAGCGCGTCTTCACGTCGCCGGGGAAGTAGACGTCGACGCCGCCCCGGGACAGCAGCCAGAACAGTCCGATGAACTGGAAGGCGACGAAGAAGAAGCCGAAGGCCAACTGCGCGACGAACGGCAGGGCCGTGTAGATGGCCGCGGGCACCTGGAAGAGCGAGACGACCGGCGAGACGTGGTACCAGGCGCCGAGGATGATCGCCAGCAGCGCCAGGAAGACGAGGACGCGGAGCACCCGGCCGATGCGGTACCGGTTCCAGTCGCCGATACGGCCGGTGAGACGCGACAGCCGGCCGAAGACGCCCCGGGACCACAACCGGTGCCATCTCGCCGAGTGCTCGCTGATCAGGTAGTGGACCTGGCGGAGGAGCTCGAGCCCGGCGAGCGCCTCCAGCCACCAAAGCGAGCGCAGCTCGTGGCCGATCACGACGCTGAAGGGTTCGATCGGGTCGTTGGTGGAGTTCGCCCAGGCGAGCACCCACCAGAGCGCCACGAGCAGCAGGAGGATCTTGGTCCGGTCCCACGTGGTGGCTCGCCGCCGGAGGTTCGGTTCGCCGAGGCGGGGCGCGGTCCTCGGGTCGAGGACGGGCAGCCAGTCGAGCGCGACGTCGTCGCCCTCGGCCGTCGGGTCCTGCGGTGGTGCTGATGTGCCGGGTTCCGGCTCGCCGGTGGCGCCGGGTGGCTCTCCCGGACCGTTGCTCATGATCGCAGCTCCTTCACGGTCCAGGCGTTGAGGATCTGGTTGATCAGGCCCTGGTTCGGGCCCCAGCAGCTCGCCCGGCAGCCGATCTCGATCCCGAAGATCCAGTTGGTGGCGGGGTCGACGACCACGATCTGGCCGATCGTGGTGACCAGCCCGCTCTTCGGGACGTTGACCACCATCTTGCTGCCGCGCAGGCCGCCTGAGCCGGAGAACTCGTTGTAGCTGAGGACGGACATCGAAGAGTTGGTCGCGGTCAGCGGGTCGGTCCCGAGGAACGTCGACCGCAGCGAGGAGAACGAGAGGCTGTCGCGGTAGCTCCCGCTGATGGCGGCGGCGATGACGAGTCCCGTGGGGCGCCGGTTCCCCTCGATGCCCTCGGCGTTCAGCTGCTTTAGGGAGACGTCCTGCGCGCCCGAGAAGGCGAAGGTCCATCCCGAGCCCTCGATCTGGGCGATCTGGCTCGGGCTCAGCTTGCCGTTCGACGCCTCGATGATCTGCTTCGGGTCGAACGTCGACCATCGAGAGGGCAGCTTGAAGTACAGCTCGGTGCCGTCGGGGTTCCGGCGGCTGAAGTAGGCATAGCCCGAGCTGAGGCAGCCCGACAGCATGATCGCGAGCACGGGGATCACGAGCGCCGCGGCCGCCTGGGGGCACAGTCGGACCCGTCGATGGCGCGGGCTCGACCTCGCCGTCGCTCTGTTCATCGGCTCGGCTCCTCGACCGGTACTACGGAGAATGGCCCCTCTCCGGACGTCGCGCGATCGCTGACGTATACCAGAGAACGGTAGGCGTGCAGCGGCGCGATTGCGAGCGGCGTGGCCACAGGTGGCGGGAAAGTCGGGAGCGGCTGGCCGCGTGCAGCGTGAATGGAGCTGAACAGCGATCAGTGACCTTTGACGCTTCACCGGGACGATCCTCCAGATCACGAACGGCAGCTCCACCTCGAGCCCCGCGCCCGCGCTCACCAGCCTCGGCTTCGGCAAGACGGGTGGCATCCCGAACACGGTGCTCGTCGCCGCGGGCGTCGTGATCGTCGTGGCGCTCCCCGTTAGGACGACCGTCGCAGGCCGCCGCTTCATCGCCGTCGGCACGAGCGTTCCGGCGCATACGTCGCTGGGATCCGGACGCAGGCCTACGTGTGGGGAACCTACGTCGCCGCCAGCATGTTCTACGGCCTCCCCGCGGTGCTGCTGGCCGGCTACATGGGCTACCGGACCTGCTACTGCCGGACGTTCGCGGTGGGCAGCGCCAGCCGCTCCGAGCGGGACGCCTACCGGCGCTGCCGGGCGTACATGGACGAGGCGATCGACCTCGTGCGCCCGGGGGCGACGACCGCGGACATCGTCTCGGTCTGGCCGGCGGCCGAGGAGTTCGGCTTCCCCGACGAGCTCGCCGCCTTCGCCCTCCAGTACGGGCACGGCGTGGGGCTGTCGATCTGGGAGAAG